>NZ_JAIUGU010000007.1:0-274239 GCF_020164775.1 Mesorhizobium sp. ES1-6 | reverse complement strand
GACGGAAAACAACCGTCTCACGGGGCATGCGCATGCGGCATTTCGATTCACCAGATACTTTCCCCGGACAGCCCTGCGTAAACGGGGAGAAGGACGCTATCCCCTTAAAACCGCTCCAATCTCGCCCGCACCTTCACCAGAAACGCCGCCCTCGTCGCCGGCGTCGAGGCGTCCATCAGATAATGTGCCAGGAAGAACGTCTTGCAGCGTCTGGCGCACAGCGCCCGCATGCCGCGCAGCAGGGTCTTGCGGCCGGGCTGGCCGACGACGACGCTCCACCAGGTCGGCGCACCGCAGGTGGTGATGACGCCAACCTTGGTGACATGCGTCATCAGCGACTTGATCCCGCCCTTGCCCGCCGGCAGCTTGAAGGCGATGTCGGTCGCCCACACCCGGTCGAGCCAGCCCTTGAGCATGGCTGGCAGGCCGTACCACCAGGTCGGGTAGACAAACAGGATCGCCTCGGCCCAGGCGAGCAGCTCGAAATGCGGTTTCAGTGCCGGATCCTGTGGCGCCTGGTTGTTGTAGCTGCGCCGCTCCTCGCAGCCCATCACCGGATCGAACTTTTCCGCATAGAGGTCCAGCAGCCGCACCTCCCAGCCTCGCCGCGTCAGCACATCCACGGCGGTGTCGCGAATCCCTGCGCAAAAGCTCTCTGGCACCGGATGGCAATAGACGACAAGCACACGCATCAGAACGCATCCATGCTGGCCGCGACCTTCGTCATGAAAGCCTTGCGCGTTTCGTCGGTCGACAGGTTCATCGCGTAGTGGGCGAGGTAAGTCACCGACGCGCCGGGTTTTACGGTTGCGCGCAGCATGCGCTTGATCAGTTTGCGCGGCGGGTCACCCATCAGCACGGCGCGGAACCGGCTGCCGCCATAGGTGGTGATCGCCGCGACCTTCCTGATGTTGTGCAGCGACGGCTGCACCTTGCCTTCGACCAGCTTGAACGAAACGCCGGGCAGGAAAACGCGGTCGAAAAACCCTTTCAGGATCGCCGGAAAGCCGTAGTTCCAGACCGGATAGGCAAGCACCAGCGCATCAGCGCGCAGCAGGCGCTCGACATAAGGCGCCGCCGGATCCTCGGGGCCACGCTGGTTGTGATAGTCCAGCCTCTCCCCGCGCGTCAGCCGCGGATCGAAATCCTCGGCGTAGAGATCGCAATCATCGATCGTATGCCCCGCCGCCGTCAGCCGCTCGACGATCAACCGGTGCAGACCGGCATTGAAGCTGGTCTCGACCGGATGGGCGTAGAGGACGAGGATGTTCACGGGAGAACATTCCGAAGGTCAGCGCGAGACGCCCCCCTCTGCCCTGCCGGGCATCTCCCCCTCAAGTGGGGAGATTGGCAGCTTCTGGGCCGCACCTGTCTTTCCAGAGTTGGAGATTGGCGAAAGCGGCGAAGCAAATAATCTCCCCCCTTGAGGGGGAGATGGCCGGCAGGCCAGAGGGGGGTGCAGCGCCATACGCTGGTCATCAGCTCGCCTTTTGCAGCCCCTTGAACAAAAAAGTCCGGCCGGATCGGTAGTCGTAGTCCGGGTTTTCCCAGGCGATCATCTTGCCGGGGTTGAGCAGGCCTTGCGGATCGGTCTCGCGCTTGAAGGCGAGCTGCACGGCGTCGGTCTGCTTCATGCCGCCCTCTTCCAGCGTGTAGCGGTGCGGGTTGAAGATCGGACAGCCATTGTCCTCGTGCAGGCGGATGATCTCGTCGAGCCGCGCCTCGGTGGTGAACTTGACCAGCGGCAGGCCAAAGCAGGTGATGTTGCCATCCAGCCGCACGAATTCGAGATGCGAGAACACCTCGCCAGGGAACATCGCATCCATCTTCTCGACCAGCGCCAGCTGGTTCGGGAAAGGATAGAGCGATTGCAGATAGGTGATCGACGGATCGACCCGCAGCGCCCTCAGCGTCGTGTGGTTCCAGGCCAGCTCATAGGCCGGCGGCAGGCCCTTTTTATCCTCCGGCGCGGCAAGGGCGGCGTCGTAGATAACCTCGCCACCAGCCCGGCGCGTAAAGGCCAGAAAAGCGTCCAGCCCATGCCGCGCAACCATGACGACGCAGATGCTTTGCCCTTCCCTGAAAAACTTCTGGTGCCGCTTGAAATAGAGTTGCGGCACGGGTGCCGCGATCGGCGTGATCAGCTTGGTCAGAATGCCGTCCTGGCAGGCCAGCGCATTGCCATAGCGCGCCGCATCCATGAATTGGTTGAAGCCGACGATGACGTCGATCCAGTCATAGGCCGCTGTCAGCGGCATCTCGACCTCGGATATGATGCCGTTGGTGCCATAGGCATGGGTCACCTTGTGCAGGTCCTCGCCGGTGAGTTCGAGCACTTTCGGCTCGGCCTCCATCGTCACCACGCTCAGCCGCAGCACATTGCCGAAATCGCGCAACCCGCCGAAGTTGATTGAGCCGACGCCGCCCGAACCCCCGGCGATGAAGCCGCCGATCGAGGCGGTGTTGTAGGTCGAGGGCGACAGCCTGAGCTCCTGGCCGGAATGCGCCCGCGTCGCCTTGTCGATGTCGGCCAGGATCGCGCCCGGCCCGGTCACCACGCGGCCCGGCGCGATCGACTTGATCTCGTTCATCTCGGCGAGGTTGAGCACGACCCCACCCGACAGCGGCATTGCCTGGCCGTAATTGCCGGTGCCGCTGCCGCGCGGCGTCACCGGCACGCCATGGCGGTGACAGGCGGCCAGCACGCGGATCAGTTCGGCCTCGCTCTTCGGCGTCACGATGAGGTCGCCGGTGACATGGTCGAGCTGCCGTTTCAGCACCGGGCTATACCAGTAGAAGTCGCGGCTCTTCTGCTGGACGATCGCCGGATTATCGTCGAGTTTTATCCCGTCGAGATCACGTTTGAGTGCCGAAACATCCATCATTCCACCATCAGCTCGCCACCATCAGCTCGTCGAGTTCGGCATAGTCGGGCAATTGCCGGTCGATCGCGCGTCCGGCGCGCACGACGATGCGATCCGATTCGGGCCGCGACAGCAATTCCGTCCAGCTTCGACCTTTGAACAGGACGAAATCCGCGTCACCGCCGGCGGCAAGCGTGCCGAAGCCATCGAGCCGCATTATCTTGGCCGGCGTCGCGGCGACCGCTTGCGGCCAGTCGGCGACCGGATGGTCGAAATGCAGGATGCGCGTCGCCATGCGGTAGACCTCCAGCATGTCGAGATCGCCATAGGCATGAAACGGGTCGCGCGTGTTGTCGGAAGCAACGGCCACCGGAATGTCTCTCGCCTTCATCTCGTGAAGCAGCGTCACGCCGCGCCAGCGCGGCGTGGTGCCGTCGCTCCGTCGATCCTGCAGATAGAGATTGCACATCGGCAGCGACACGATTGCCAACCCGGCCTTCGCCGCCTTGTCCAGCGTGTCCAGCACTTCGAGATCTGGCTGCCGCGCCAGCGAGCAGCAATGGCCGACGAGGATCTTGCCCTCGAAGCCGTTCCATAGGGCTGCCTCGGCGATCTTCTTCAGCGAGATCGCGGCGACATCGTCGGTCTCGTCGGCGTGGAAATCGAGGTCGAGCCCATGCTTGATCGCTTGCGCGAAGACGTGGTCGAGCAACTCCTCCAGGTCCGGCACCATATAGGTGACCACGCCCAGCACGCCCTTGGCGGCGGCCACCCGTTTGGCCAGCCTGTCGAACCATTTCCTGTCGCGCACGCCCTCAATGCCGAGCAGGCAGGCGCCCTGCAATTCGATGCGGCCGCGCCATGCCTCGCGCATCGCCTCGAACACCGGCCAGGAGATCTCCTCCTGCGGGGCGACGCTGTCGATATGCGTTCTGAGCGCCCTGGTGCCATGCGCGTAGGCCGAGCGCAGCGAGAAATCCATGCGCTTGGCAAGATCCTCGGCGCTCCAGCGGGCCACGCGGTCGGCGCCGGTGGCGTTCAAAGCGCCCATGAAAGTGCCATCGGGATTGGGCTTTCGCGGCCAGATATGGCCCTTGTCGATATGCGTGTGGCAATCGACAAAACACGGCAGCACGATACGGCCGCCCAGGTCGATGGCGCCGGCTGGTACCTTCGATGCGGCATGCGCGCCGATGCTGGAAATCTTGCCATCGACGACAATGATGTCGGCCGGCGCGAAACCGTCGAGGTCGAACGGCGCGGCGAGGCTCGGCGTCAGCGACGCATGAAGCCGGGCATTGGTCAGGTGGTAGGGACCGGAGGTTGGTATCAAGGCACTAGCGCTCCTGCTTCAGCGCGCTTTCGTGCCAGCGCCGCAGAATGAGATGCGATATCAGCGACAGCACGAGGAAGATCAGGATGCCGGTGAGCGAGATCAAGAACAGCGCCGCGAAAAGCCTGGGCGCGTTCAGCCGGTAGCCTGCCTCGATGATGCGCGAGGCGAGCCCCGACGACTGGCCGGTGGCGCCGGCGACGAACTCCGCCACCACGGCGCCGATCAGCGAAAGGCCGCCGGCAATCTTCAGCCCGCCGAGAAAATACGGCATCGCCGCCGGCAGCCTGAGATAGCGCAGTTGCTGCCAGCGCGTCGCGCCATTGAGCTTGAACAGGTCGCGCAGATTGCGGTCGACGGAGTTGAGGCCAAGCGTGGTGTTGGACAGGATCGGAAAGAAAGCGACGATCCAGGCACACAGCAGGAGCTTGGTCGTCTGGTTGTCGACATAGATGTTGATCAGCGGAAAGATCGCCACGATCGGCGTCACCTGCAACACGATGGCGAACGGGAAGAACGACATCTCTACCCATTTCGACTGCGCGAACAACACCGCCAGGCCGACGCCGCCGACGACCGCGAGGAGCAGGCTGAGGAAGGTGATGCGCAAGGTGACCAGCAGCGCCGAGAACAGCAGGCCGGCATCGTTGTAGAGCGTCGACAGCACCACACCGGGGCGCGGCAGTATGTATTGTGGAATCCCGTTCCAGACGCAGATGCGGTCCCACAGCCAGATCGCCAGGATCATGATCGCCAGCGGCAGCACCCAGCGGCCGATGCGCTCGAACCGCTCCTGACGCACCCGCCGTGCTTCCTCGGGGTCAAGTTTGAGCACCCCTTCGTCAATGACCGTCATGATGCGCGCCCGCGGTTGAATTGATGGCATTGACCAGAACGTCGGAGGCCTGCCGGCAGAGCGCCGCATAATCCGGCGACGTGCGAAACGCCTCGTCGCGCGGATAGGCCGCCTCGATGGCAAGTTCGTCGAACACCCTGCCCGGCCGTGCCGCCATGACGACGACCCGGTTCGAGAGAAACACGCTTTCGAACACGCTGTGGGTGACGAAGACGACGGTGAAGCGCTCGTCCTGCCACAGTTCAAGCAGGTCGTTGTTGAGCTTGAAGCGAGTGATCTCGTCGAGCGCTGCAAATGGCTCGTCCATCAACAGCACGCGCGGCTTGGTCACCATGGCCCGCGCGATCGAGACGCGCATCTTCATGCCGCCCGACAGTTCGCGCGGCACGGCATCCTCGAAGCCAGTGAGGTGCACCCTTTCCAGCATTTCCTTCACCGCTGGTGCGGCCTTGGCGCGAGAAATGCCCTTCAGCCTGAGGGGCAGCCAGACATTGTCGAAGACACTGGCCCACGGCAGCAGCGTCGGCTCCTGGAAGACGAAGCCGATATTGGCGCGGTCGAGCGAGCCGCCGCCGCGCCAGTCGAGCACGCCTGACGTCGGCGTCGACAGGCCGGCGATCAGCCGCAGCGCCGTCGACTTGCCGCAACCGGACGGTCCGAGCAGGCTGAGGAAATCGCCTTCCCGGATCGTCAGGTCGACGTCGCTCAGCGCCGTCACGCCGTTGGAAAACACCTTGCCGACGCCACGCAACGCCAGCAAGGTCGGAGCAACATCCGAGGCTGGCGCTTGCGCCATCTTTTCCCTGGTCATGCCGGGGCCGGCCTATTTCTTCAGGTCGAGCCCGACACCCTTGTTGATGAAGGCCAGCGTGTAGGCCTTCGTGATGTCGATGCCTGCGGGCGTGACCTTGGCCTTGACCATCTTGTCGTAGAAGCTCTTGATACGTTCTTCCTTCATGGCGCCGATGCCGAGCTTCTCGGTGTCGCCGGAATCGGCAAGGCCGAACTTCTTCATCTGCTCGATCGAGAAGGCGATCTGCTCGTCGCTCATGTCAGGATTGTCTTTCTTGATCATGTCGTTGGCGGCCTTGTTGTCGCCGTAGAGATATTTGTACCAGCCCTTGGCCGAGCCATCGACGAAGCACTGGACCATCTCGGGCTTCTTGTCGATCGTGTCCTGCATCACCTCGATCGTCGTCGAATAGGTATCCCAACCGTAGTCGGCGAGCAGGAACTGGTTCGGCACGAAGCCACCTTCCTTCTTGACCGCGAACGGCTCCGAGGTGACGTAGCCCTGCTGGATCGACTTCTTGTTGGCGAGGAAAGGAGCGGTGTTGTAGGTGTAGGGCACGCGCTTTGAAGCGTCGAAACCGAGCTCGATGACCATCCATTGGAAGAAGGTCTGCGCGCCTTCGTCACCCAATATGTACTGCTCGGCGTTCTTCAGGTCTTCCCATTTGTCGAGCCCCTCGCCCGGGTGAGACATGATGACCTGCGGATCCTTCTGGAAGTCGGCGGCCACCACGCGCATCGGAATGCCTTGCTGGACGGCATCGAAGGCCGACAGCAGATTGCCGCCCATGTAGAAATCGATCTTGCCGGCGAGCAGCATCGGCCGGCCGCTGACCTGCGGGCCGCCTGGCATGATGGTGACGTCGAGGCCGCAGGCGGCATAGGTGCCGTCCGCCACGGCCTGGTAATAGCCGCCATGTTCCGGCTCGGCGAGCCAGTTGGTGCCGAAGGTGACTTTCTCATTCGCCGCAGCGCCCAGCGTGCTGGCCGCAAGCAGGGCCACCACCGCCACCGAAATCTTCTGTTTCAAGTACATTGACACCACCCTTTTTCGCTCCGGCGCGTCGTGCGCCGTGCTGGACACCAAAGATTCAAGAAGCAAGACACATGCCACCGGCGTCGCGCGCCGGGACCCGCCCGCCTGCACCACAGCCATCTGCAAAAGCCGGAAAGGTCGTGCTGCACCGGAGGCATCGTGCCTATTTTTTGAACGCCTGTCCACAATCGCTCCGGCAACATGCACCGCCATCTTGAGGGTGTGGCGGATCCGGTCTTAAGTGACGGTATCAGGAGATTGCCATGTTCAAGTTTCTCACCCCGAAGTCGATCAAGCCGCCCTTTGCCCGCTACAGCCACGGTGTCGAGGTGCCTGCCGGCAAGCGGCTGGTGCTGTGCTCGGGTCAGGTCGCCATCACGGCGGACGACCAGATCCCTGAAGACGCCGGCGCGCAGGCCGAACTCTGCTTCCAGAACATCGCCGCCATCCTCGGTGAGGCCGGGCTGGGGCTCGGCGATATCGTGCGCATCAACGCCTATGTCACCGACCGCGCGCATCTGCGGCCCTATATGGATGTCCGCGACCGGCTGTTTTCCAGCCCGGCGCCCGCCTCGACGCTGATGATCGTTTCCGGCTTCGCCCGGCCCGAATTCAAGGTCGAGGTCGAAGCCATAGCGGCCGGGTGAGAAGCGCCGGCTTAGCGCTACGATTCGACGGGCCGATGGTCTAAGGTCAAACTATCGGGGTTGGCGCCGCCCCTCATCCGCCTGCCGGCACCTTCTCCCCGTATAGTGACGGGGAGAAGGGTCTGGCTCCAACGCTGGCGATCCCTCCCCGTTCTTCACGGGGAGAGGGTAAGGGTGAGGGGCAGCGCCGACGCCAAATCAGTTCCGTCGAGGCACAAAATGAACGAGACAAAAAGACGCGCGTGGTGGGGCGATTACCGGACATCGGAATACGCCTCGATCGATCCCGAGGCGACGATAGCGGTGCTGCCGCTGGCGGCGATCGAGCAGCACGGGCCGCATCTGCCTGTGTCGACCGACACCTCGATCATGAACGGCATGCTCGACACGGTGATCGCCCGCCTGCCCGACGATCTCGACATCCGCATCCTGCCGGTCCAGGCGGTGGGCAAGTCGAACGAACACCTGCACGCGCCCGGTACATTGACCTTGCCGGCAACGACGCTGGTCGAGGCGTGGACGGAGCTTGGCCTTTCGATCGCGCGCGCCGGCGTGCGCAAGCTCATCGTCGTCAACTCGCATGGCGGCAATGAGGAGATCATGGGCATCGTCACGCGCGAATTGCGCGTGCGCGAGAATATGCTGGCGGTGAAGACGAGCTGGCAGCGCTTCGGCCGCCCGGCCGGTATGTACACCGAGCTTGAGGACCGCCACGGCATCCATGGCGGCGATGTCGAGACCTCCTTGATGCTGCATTTCCGGCCTGACCTTGTCGACATGGGCAAAGCCGACAATTTCATTTCCAACGTCGCCAAGGCCGAGAAGGACTTCACGCTGCTGCGTCATACCGGCACGCATGCCTTCGCCTGGATCGCTGGGGATCTCAACCCAAACGGCGTGGTCGGCGACGCCAGCATCGCGACAGCCGAGAAAGGTCGGCTGACCGCGGAGCATCAGGCCGACGGGTTCATCAGCCTGCTGCGGGACGTGCGCAAGGCCAAGCTCGCGGAGTGGTTGAAGTAGCCATCGTTCGATGCCACGTCTCGCCCTTCCAGGGTGGGCAGAAGCCTCCCCAACTTCGTCATCCACGGGCGAAGCAGGAGCGAAGCTCCGTCGCGGAGACCCGAGGATCCATGCCGCGACCTCAGCCGCAGAGTGCAGCGGCGCAGAATTCTGCACCGTCGCAGCGCTTCCGAGTCCCGGCATGGATCCTATGGTCTGCGCCGCGTCGCTTCGCTCCTTGCTCCGCCATAGGATGACGAAAGACGAGGCTTCGCCCCACCCTGGAATGGCGCATCAGTCCGACAGAACGAACGACAGATGGCGCCTGACCAACAAACTGGAGTCGGCGAAAATCACGAGGTCGAAGGGCTACACGTCGATCTTCAGCCCAAACGGCGTGCCTTCAAACGCATCCGCCCCGCGCCCGATAGACTGGATCGCCTCGACCATGCGGCCATTGCGCTCGAGCAACGTGTCCGCCACCGCGATCAGCCGTGGATTGGGTGTCGCCGAGGGGGACAGCGCCCGCAGCGTTCGGGCCAGTTCGGCCTCGTCGCGTTTCGGCGCCAGTGCGGCGGCAATGATGTAGGCCGACGCCGTTGAGCGGCTGATGCCGGCGTAGCAATGCACGACCATCGGCCTGGCCCGGTCCCAGCGGCGCGCGAAGTCGAGCAAATTGCGAACATGCTCCTCGCCAGGCATGGTCATGCCGTCCTGCGCGACCGCGATGTCATGCATGACCAGATGGAGATGGTTTTCCCTCGGGATCGAGGCCGGACGCGTCACATCGGTCCCGACAGAGAGCAGCGACAGCATGTGGCCGGCACCGGTCCTTGCCACGGTTTCATCGATCTTCGCCAGCGAGCAGACATGGATCATCGTTTTGAACCCTTCGATCGATTCTCGCGCTACAACGCCCATTCGGCAAGGGCGGATTCGAGCCGCTGCCATTCCCCCTGACTCCCCGGCAGACCAGCGCGCAAGACATCAGGCCGATCGGCAAAATGCCGAAGCAGGATGCCGCTCTCGCCAAGCGCGGAAAACAGGCCGTCGGCATCGGGCAGGCTGAGATAGCGGAACAATGTGGTGCCACCCACAACAGGCGCGCCAAAGCGGCCGAACAACGCGTCGAGCCGCGCCGCCGCATCCGCCAGCGACGCCCGCATCGCATCCTGCCAGTCGATATCGGCAAGCGCGCGGATGCCGTATTCCAACGCCGGCCCGGCGACGGCCCACGGCCCGAATTGTGTCTCCAGCCGCTCGACAGTCGGCGCATCGGCAAGCGCGAACCCAAGCCGCAACCCGGCCAGGCCAAAGAACTTTCCGAATGAACGCAACACGACGATGCCGCCCTCGGGGACGTCGCCGGCGAGACTGTGTTCGCGCGGGCCGACATCCATGAACGCCTCGTCGACGACCAGCAGCCCGCCCTTGGCGCGCAGTTTGGCGGCCAGCGTCAGCAGCCGGTCACGTTCGATGACGCGCCCATCCGGATTGTTCGGATTGACGATGATGGCGAGATCGGCGTCGACAAGCGTCGCGAGATCGCCGACCTCGGCCACCTCGTGCCCGGCAATCGCCGCGGCTCGCGCATGTTCGGCATAGGTCGGCCCCAGCACCAATGCCTTTCCGGGCCGCACCAGCGATGCCACGCGCGGCAGCAGAATCTGCGTGCCAGGCGCCGCCACGACGTTGTCTGGGGAAGGCGCGCCATAGGTGCTGGCCGCGATCTCTATTAGCTCAACGCTGCGCGCGGCCTCCGGCAATCGCCACAGGGAGGTGGCGGGCAGGTCGAAAAGCGGGTAGGAGTGCGGATTGATACCGGTCGAGAGGTCGACGAAAGGCAGCACGGCATTGGGGAAAAGCGCCCTTGCCCGGCCAAGACTTCCCCCATGGTCCACCGCTCCTTCAAGAAGCTTCATGTCAGTTCTGATCGCTTTCCTGTCATTGGCCGTCGAACTCGTCCTGGGTTATCCAGACTGGCTGTTTCGCGCCATCGGCCATCCCGTAACATGGTTCGGCAGGCTGATATCCTTTCTCGATGTCAGGCTCAACCGCGCCACTGATCCCGACGCGCTGCGTCGCCAACGTGGTGTCCAGGCGCTTCTGGTCATCGTGCTGGTGCCGGCGGTGATTGGTCTTTGCCTACAGCTTGTCCTGCTCTGGTTCGTCCCCTTGGGATTGATCATTGCCGTCTTTCTGGCGACATCGCTTCTGTCGCAGAAGAGCCTCTATGAACATGTCGAAGCCGTCGCCGACGCGCTCGACAGTGGCGGACTCGATATGGGCCGGGCCGCCGTGTCGCGGATCGTTGGCCGCGATCCCGAAACGCTGGACCGCGCCGGCGTCTGCCGCGCGGCGATCGAGAGCCTGGCGGAGAATTTCTCCGACGGCATCGTCGCCCCTGCCTTCTGGACCGGTGTCGGTGGCCTTGCTGGCGGTGCTGCCTACAAAGCCGCCAACACCGCCGATTCGATGATCGGCCACCGCACTCCGCGCCATGAGGCGTTCGGCTGGGCGGCGGCGCGCTTCGACGATTGGATCAACCTGCCGGCATCACGGCTGACGGCGCTGCTGATCGTGCTGGCGGCTTTCCTGGTCAAGGATGCCGACCCCGGCAATGCCTGGCAGGCGGTATGGCGCGACGCGAAAAAACACCGCTCGCCCAATGCCGGCTGGCCCGAAGCGGCCATGGCCGGTGCGCTTGGCCTCGCGCTCGCCGGACCGCGCAGCTATGGCGGCGTCGTGGTCGACGATATCTTCATGGGCGAAGGCGGCCGCCGCGACGTCGACAGCGGCGACATCAGGCGGGCGCTGCAACTCTATCGTGTCGCCGACTATTTGCTGATTGGCCTGTTTGGCCTGGTCGCGGTGATCGCGGTCATGGCGTTCTAGAACTCGATGCCCTGCTGCGCTTTTACGCCAGCGGAAAAATGGTGCTTCGTCAGTCCCATCTCGGTGACAAGATCAGCGGCCTCGACCAAGGCCGGCTTGGCGTTGCGGCCGGTGACGACGACATGCAGGCCCTCGCGGCGGACCTTGAGCGCACCCACCACCTTGTCGAGATCGAGATAGTCGTAGCGCAGCGCGATGTTGAGTTCATCGAGCACGACGAGGCTGATCGAGGGATCGTCGATCAATTCCAGCGCCTTGGCCCAGGCGGCCTCGGCGGCCGCGATGTCGCGCTTCAGATCCTGCGTTTCCCAGGTGAAGCCCTCGCCCATCGCGTGCCAGACGACGCGGTCGCCGAAGGCGGCGAAAGCGTCCTTCTCGCCGGTGTGCCATTTGCCCTTGATGAACTGGACGACGCCGACCCGCTTGCCGTAGCCGAGCATGCGCAGCGCGAGACCGAAGGCAGCCGTGGTCTTGCCCTTGCCGGGGCCGGTGTTGACGATGAGCAGACCTTTCTCGATCGTCTTACCCGCCACCTCGGCGTCCTGCACGGCCTTGCGCTTGGCCATCTTGGCGCGATGGCGTTCTTCATCCCGATCTTTGGCGTCCTTGTCGTCGATGTCAGTCATTTCACTTCACCTTGAGCGGTAGTCCCGCCACCATCAGCAGCACCGTATCGGCGACCGCGGCGACCCGCTGGTTGAGCCGGCCGGCGTCGTCGCGAAACCGCCGCGCCAGTACATTGTCGGGCACGATGCCTTGGCCGACCTCGTTCGACACCACGAACCACGGCCCGCGCGGCCGTGACAGCACGTCCGCCAACCGTCGGCAAACCGCGTCGACGTCGTGATCGGCCAGCATGTGATTGGTCAGCCACAGCGTCAGGCAGTCGACAAGCACCGGCTGACCGTCCGGCAACGCCTCAAGCGCTTCGGCAAGATCGAGCGGCGCGTCGATGGTCTGCCAGCCCTCGCCGCGCCGCGAGCGGTGCAGCGCGATGCGCTCATGCATCTCGTCATCGTAAGCTTGCGCGGTGGCGATATAGGCCCATGGCGAGGGCAATGCCGCCACCAGGGTTTCGGCGTGCGCGCTCTTGCCTGAGCGCGCACCACCTATGATGAAGGTCAGCTTGCCCAGATCAGGCAAAGCTGTCGCGCAGACCGGTCGCCGTGCCTGTGAAGCGCCCACGCACCACGCCGACGACCGCGCCGAGCACAAGCCAGAACACCAGGTTGGTCACCGTCACCGCCACCACGAACTGATGATGCAGGCCCTCCGGGATCGGTGTCTCGAAACTGTCTGGCTGCGGCGCGCCGACAATATGCGGCGCGACGATCAGCAGGACGGCAAGGATGGCCAGCGGCAGCGATTTGCGGAAGGCGATCAGGCCGAGGCCGATCGCGGTCGCCACGACTGTCGCGGTCCACCAGATCTGCCGCGGAAGCAGTTCGGCCGCGGGCATTGCCGGCAGTTCCGGCGGCAGGCCGAGGCCGGGCGCCAGCGTGAACACGGCAAAGCCGGCCAGGCCCCAGAACACGCCTTGGCGCCAGGTGCCGATGCCGCCGGCGAATTCCGAAACCGCGACCAGGACCAGCGCGAAGCCGATGCCGGTGACGATGTTGGCAAGCACGCTGAAGGCGAACCGCTCGAAGCCGTCGGCCGGCGCCCAGCCTTCATCCTCCGCCGCCGGAGCGGCTGCTTCCGCCGCCGGCGCGGCCGAACTCATGGCATTGCCTGCCGGGGCGATTGTACTCATGGCGTTGGTATCGGTCGCGGCGGGTGCCGCGCCATGGTCATGGTGATGGCCGCCGCCGGCCTGTTCGTAGACTTCCGCTTTCAGGATCAGCGGAACGGTCGCATAGGCCTGCATGCAGGCGAGAACGACGCCGGCCACGAGCCCCGCGATCGCCGCGACGAACACGACGTTGCGAAAAAGGTTCATGATGTCAGATCCCTATCAGTGGCAGGGAAAGGCCATCGAATGGCGGTAGTCGTGGGCGGCGTTGTGGACCGCGTCGATATGCGAGAAGCCGACGAAGCCGACGACGAAGATGCCGAGCAGCGCGGCGAGCGCGAGCTGCATGAAGCGCGACTGCGAGGAGACGGAGGCGCCGAGGGAGACGGTAGCAGTGGTCATGTCTTGTCCTTTCGCCCTCCACCCGAGGGCATAGAAGTCAGTCTTTTCGCCGCCGGCAGGTCTCCTGGCTCGCGGATCAGCGCCCTTCCCCACCTTCCCGAAGAAAAACCTTCAGTGGCATATGGAGAGGACTACCGCACACAGTTGCGGGGGCAGCCACGGCATTGGGCGAAACCTCGCCCGCACCGCATTCCCTCTTGGTTCCAAAAAAAGGAACCGACGACGTTGGTGACTATAGGGAAATTCGCCGCGCGCGGCAAACCAAATTCCGACAGCCGACAGCGCAGGAGCGTCGTATCGGCAAAACCGTTCCCATCCCGCCCTGATTGACAAACTTCATGGCCGGGTGTCGGCTGGCAACCCTCACAGGAAGCCAGCCATGCAGCCCAATGCCAGCGAGCGCGATCCCTATAACGGCCTGACTCGAACCGAGCCGACGCTGCCCTCATCGGCATATTGGGACCAGCAGAACTATCAGCTTGATCTCGATGCGATCTGGTACAGAAGCTGGCTGCTGGTCTGCCGCGAGGCCGATCTGGCCCAGCCGCTGGCCTTTCGCCGATTCCGCATCGGCACGCAGGACATCCTCGTGCTGCGCGACGACACTGGCGAGCTGCGCGCCTTCCACAACACCTGCCGCCATCGCGGCTCGCAGCTTTGCCAGGAGAGCGAAGGCCGGCTGAAGGCACGGCTGATCACCTGCCCCTATCACGCCTGGTCCTACTCGCTGCGCGGCGATCTTGTGCGCGTGCCGTCGAAATCGCTGCCCGACGGCTTCGACAAGGCCGATCACCCGCTCTACCGCGTCGCGCTCTCGGTGTGGCGGGGTTTCGTCTTCGTCAATCTGCGGGAAGACGCGGACGGCTCGGCGCAATCCTCCTTCGATCCCGCTTCCGGCAACCTGGGCAACTGGCCGCTCGAATCGCTGGTCTCAGGCCATGTGCTGCGCAAGGTGATGCACTGCAACTGGAAGATCTTTTGGGAGAACTTCAACGAGTGCCTGCATTGCCCGGGTGTTCACAGGGATCTGTCGCGGCTGGTGCCGATCTATGGCCGCGGTCTGATGAGCCGGCATGACGACCCCGAATGGGTGCGCCACGCCGACAATGACGCGCCGGAATTTTCCGGCGGCTTGCGTGCTGGCGCGCAGACATGGTCGCGCGATGGCCAGGCGCATGGGCCGGTCTTCCCGGACTTGACGCCGGCTGAACGCAGCGCCGGCCAGACCTATGCCACCAGCCTGCCTTCGATGTTCATCGTCGGCCATGTCGACTATGTCAGGACCGTGCGCCTGGTGCCGCTCGGTCCCGAACAGACCGAGCTTGTCGCGGAGTGGCTGTTCGCGCCCGAGGCGTTGGCCGCGACCGACATCGACAACATCGTCGCCTTCGGCACACAGGTGCTGGAAGAGGACGCCGCCATCTGCGAGGTGAACCAGAGGGGCTTGCGCTCGATGCGTCATACGGCCGGCGTGCTGATGCCCGAGGAATATGAGTTGCACCGCTTCCACAATTGGGTGCGCGAGCGCCATGTTGCGGTGACATGAGGGTAGGTTGGGTTTCAGATCAGGCCGGCATCAGCTGAATATCGACATGCCTACAGGGATTTCGGCAGGTAGCGCCAAGTCATGAAGCCGCAAAACGCCGCCAGCAGGCTGAGCGTGACGAACACCGAGCCTAACCCGAAGAAGGCCAGCACCACCGAATAGACCAGCGGCGGCGTCAGTTCGGAAAAGTCGAGATAGGTGCGGTAGACCGCCGCCATCTGCGCCCGCTCATAGGAGCGCACCGAGCGCATGAAGGCGGTCGAGCCCAGCGCGTCGAGCGCGATGGTGAAGAAGGCGCCGCACAACAGGAAGGCGCCGGTCAGCAACGGCGCTGCCGCTCCGATCGTGCCGGCGGCCAGCAGCGCCGCCGACATGGCGAAATAGGCAAATGTCATCGTCCGCCGGCCGCCGAAGCGCTTGCCCGCCTTGCCCCAGAAGATCGCCATGAACAAGAGCGCGTTGCCGGCCGAGACCAGCAGGCCGCCAGCCAATTCGCCCTGCCCGGTGATGACCATGAACAGCGGCCCGTAGACGAAGAACGTCGTCCAGAAGCAGGAACGGCCAAAGGCGATCAGCCACGCCAACCTCAGTCTCGGCTGCGCGACGAAACGGCCGATATTGGCGAGCGGATTGGCCGGCCGCGTCTTGCCCGGACGGATCGACGGGTTGTCGCTCAGCCGATAGAACCAGAACAGGGCCAGCAAGGCGATCGCGAACACGGCCACCGCGCCATGCGCGGCGTAGATGCCGAAATGCGCGTAAAGAAAGATGCCGAGCGTCGGCCCGCAGGTCCAGGCAACCATCGACCACGCCATGCGCAGCGATTCGGCCTGCATGAAATCGGTCTTGCGGATGTGGTCCATGATGTAGAGGTTGAGGGTGATCGACAGCGCGCTGGCGCCCATGACGCGGCACAACATGCCGGCCAGTTGCCCGGCGAGCGTATGGGTAACGAAGAACAGCGAACCGATGGCGAGCAGGCAGGCGCCTGCCGTGTAGACCCAGCGCCGGGCAAAGCGGCGGATCAGCATCGGCATGAACAAGGTCACCGACAGGCCGATCAGCGACACGACCGTGTAGAGGATCGAGACGATCTGCTCATTGTGCAGGATTTCGTAGGCCTGGATCGGGATGACGCTCGACACCATGGCGCGGGCGAAGGATTCGACCGCGTAGAGCGAGGCGAAGGTGCGCGCATCCGCGGCCTTGAGGGCCGGAAGCCAGATCGGATGACGCACATGGGTGGACATTGCTTCCCCAAAGCAGAATCGTGGCACCAAATCTGCCGTGGGCATTTCAGGCCCATTAAGACGAAACCGACGCCCGCCCGGCAAAAGCGAAGCCGGTCAAAGGCTTTCCCGCGCTGGCCCAACCCGGCGGCTGGCACGGGCGCCGTCGCGCCGCCCAGGCCAGGGCGACCGGCCTTCTTCTATCCAGGGCAACCGTGATAGTCGTCTTGGAGAGGCTGAATCAGATCGCGAGACCATGAGCATCCACACGCCGACCGCACCCGCCCCTGAGCCATCGAAGCGCATCGTCGCCATCGATATCTTGCGCGGCATCGCGCTAATCGCGATGGCGAGCTACCATTTCACCTGGGATCTCGAATTCTTCGGCTACACCGATCCTGGCCTCACCGCCTTCGGCTGGTGGAAGTTCTACGCTCGCTGCATCGCCTCGACCTTCCTGTTCCTGGTCGGCGTCAGTCTCTATCTCGCCCATGGCCGGCAAATCCGCTGGAACGGTTTCTGGAAGCGGTTCGCCATGGTTGCGGGCGCGGCGGTCGCCATCTCCGTCGTTACCCGCATCGCCACGCCCGACGGTTTCATCTTTTTCGGCATCCTGCACGAGATCGCGCTCGCCAGCCTGCTTGGGCTCGTCTTCCTGCGCCTGCCGGCGCTGCTGACGCTTGTCGTCGCGGCACTCGTCATCGCGGCACCCGTCTACCTGCGCTTCGAGGCCCTCGATCATCCCTGGCTGTGGTGGATCGGCCTGTCTGCGATCAATCCGCGCTCCAACGATTACGTGCCGCTGTTTCCCTGGTTTGGCGCGGTGCTTACGGGCATTGCGGTGGCGAAATTCGCGTCCACATCAGGCATAAGGGCGCGTTTGGCGAAGCTGATGCCCGGACGCTGGTCGAACCCGCTGGTCTTCATCGGCCGCCACAGCCTGGCCTTCTACCTGATCCACCAGCCGCTGTTGATCGGCTGCGTCTGGCTGTTCTCGCAGGTGATGCCGGCGCAGGTCGAAACCCCGCAGGTCAATTTCCTCAAAACCTGCCAGCGCTCGTGCGAGCAGATGCGCAACGCAACCTTCTGTTCGAGCTATTGCGGCTGCATGCTCGAGACGCTCGAAGGTGAAGCGTCTCTTGATCGGCTCTTCAACAACGACCAGACTGCGGACTTCAGGGCGCATCTGTCCGATCTTGCAGCAACATGCACTGCCAAGACCGACGACAAGATGACGGAGGGAGGGACACAATGATCGAGCCGAAGCCTGGGACCGAACCGAAGCCTGGGCTGATACCGTGGCCGCCGGTGATCTACGTCGCCGCCATCCTCATCAGTGTCGCGCTTGGCCTCTACGTCCCCCTGCCCTGGATCGGCGATCTCCTGGGCGACATCCTGTTTGCCGCCGGCTGGGTGGCGTTGTTCGCCGTCGCCGTACTCTGGTTCACCGCGATCCGCACCATGATACGGGCCAGGACAACGCTCAATCCCAACGCCGTGCCCGATCATCTCGTCACCTCAGGCCCCTTCGGCGTCACCCGCAACCCGATGTACCTGGCCAACACGCTGATGCTGATCGGCGTCGCCTTTGTCTCGGGCATCGCCTGGTTCTTCCTGCTTGCCTTCGTCGCCGCCTTCCTGACACAGAAGGTCGCGATCGAGGGCGAGGAAAAAATCCTGGCGGCGAAATTCGGCAAGAAATACCGGGATTACGCCAAAAGAGTGCGGCGCTGGATTTGAGGCGGCGCGTGGTCGCCGGCAGGACAGCAGACTTCCGCGATCAGCCGGCACGCCCGAAGGCTCAGGTGTTGACACCCAGCTCGACCAGCCGCTCGACGCAGGACTCTTCGGCCTGGTCGAGTTCGGCCAGCGTCTCCTCGAGGTCGCGGCGCTTTTGCCGGAGATCCTCGCGCTTTTCCTCGATGCGCTTGATCATCAGCTTGAGCTGCCCGACCTCGCCCGGCGGCTCCTTGTACATCTGAATAATCTCGCGGATCTCGTTGATAGAGAAGCCGAGCCGTTTTCCCCGCATGATCTGCCGGATGAGATGGCGATCGGACGGTCGAAACAGACGCGTGCGGCCGCGCCGCACCGGCTGCACCAGCCCCTCGTCCTCGTAGAAACGCAGCGTCCGCGTCGACACGTCGAATTCGCGGGTCAGTTCAGTGATCGAATAATATTCCCGCATTGTCACTCCACGCCGGAATTCCGGGTGATCGCCATGCGTCCCCTTCCGTCCCGAACAAACCCTTTGCCATGCCGGAATCGACGTGGCACCCCGCACAAGCCTCGCACGGCATTTACGTAAAAGTCAATTGAGCCACTCACCCGGCGCCGAACCACCAGGTGGCGAGACCGAGGAAGGCAAAAAAGCCGACGACATCGGTGACCGTGGTGACGAAGACAGCCGAAGCGACCGCCGGATCGACCTTGAAGCGATCGAGCAGCAGCGGGATCAGGATGCCGGCGAGTGCGGCCACGAACATGTTGATGATCATGGCCGCCGCGATGATGCCGCCCAGATTGGGATCGTGGAACCAGACAGCCGCGACGATGCCGATCAGAATGGCGAAAACGATGCCGTTGATGAAGCCGACGCCCATTTCGCGGCGGATGATGCGGCCGGCATTGTAGATGTCGATTTCCTTGGTCGCCAGCGCCCGCACGGTGACGGTCATGGTCTGCGAACCGGCATTGCCGCCCATGCCGGCCACGATCGGCATCAGCACGGCGAGCGCCACGATCCGCTCGATCGTATGGTCGAACAGGCCGATCACCGATGCCGCCAGAAACGCCGTCAGCAGATTGACGAGCAGCCAGGGAACGCGCGAGCGCGAGGTCGCCAGAATGCTGTCGGAGAGCTCCTCGTCGCCGACGCCGCCCATGCGCAGCAGGTCTTCCTCCGCTTCCTGCTGGATGACGTCGACGACATCGTCGATGGTCAGCACGCCGACCAGCCGCTCGTTCTCGTCGACCACGGCGGCCGACAAGAGATCGTATTGTTCGAAGTCCCGCGCCGCCTCTTCCTGGTCCATGGTGGCCGGGATGGCGTGCCGCGTCTCATGCATGACCTCCTCGACCTTGACCGCGCGCTTGGTGCGCAGGATCTGGTCGAGATCGATTGCCCCCAGCAGCTTGAAGGTCGGATCGATGACGAAGATCTGGCTGAAGCGCTCGGGAAGGTTCTTGTCCTCGCGCATGTAGTCGATGGTCTGGCCGATGGTCCAGAAGGGCGGCACCGCGACGAACTCGGTCTGCATGCGCCGTCCGGCGGTCTCTTCCGGGTAGTCGAGCGAGCGGCGCAGCCTGATCCGCTCTGTGAACGGCAGCTGCGACAGGATCTCGTCCTGGTCCTCCGGCTCGAGGTCTTCGAGAATGTAGACCGCGTCGTCGGAATCGAGCTCCTGCACCGCCTGCGCGATCTGCGCATTGGGCAGGTTGTCGACGATATCCATGCGGATCGCCTCGTCGACCTCGGTCAAGGCGGAGAAGTCGAAGTCGGCGCCCAGCAACTCGACCAGGGCAAGCCGCTGTTCGGGCTGCAGTGCCTCGATGAGATCGCCAAGTTCCGACTGATGCAGGTCGTCGACTTCGCGCTTCAGGGTCAGCGTATCGCGGTCGGCGATCGCGGCACCGATCCGGGCAAGAAAGGAGGAAAGGACGGCACCGTCCTCGCCATAGATATCGGCGTGGGCGTCTTCAGCCGCCTTGGCGGGGGTCGTCTGCTTGTCCTCCACCAGCGCCTCCCGCCACTCCGGAAAAATTGCGTCTCAGCTCTAGTGCATCGGACCTTAAAGCGGAAACCGGTTTCGCGAAAAATCCGATGCAGCGGGCGCACAGACACGATTCGATTTGAGAACTTATCCCCCTAAGGCGCGGAATATCAAACGAAACGCGCGTTCAACGCTGCCCTTACAAAGGTATCGCTTATGCCCGGCCTGGCAATGTCCGCCCCGTCAAAAACCCCGGAAACCCGGTTCAGCGGGCGCGACAGAGCATGTCGCTGGGGAAAGAGCGTGTCTTCGCGGTAAGGGCAGAATTGTCATGATGCAGGTCCAGGGCTTCGCGCTGGGGCATGAGCAATGTTTGCAATCGGCCAGGGATAAAACAGCCCTTGAACAGCAAGCCCGGGAAAACGAGCAAGGCAATCGGCGACCGGCGCATGCGCATTGTCGTCGCCGAACGCAATCCGCTCGTCATATCGGCGCTGCGCGAAATGCTCGAATGCGACGGTCGTTTCGAATTGCTGGGCACGGCGCAGAGTGGCAAGCAGTTCCTGGACCTGGCGGCCGAAGGCGGGTTCGACGTTGCCGTCATCGGCTGGAAGCTCGCCGA
This sequence comes from Mesorhizobium sp. ES1-6, assembly GCF_020164775.1. NCBI lineage: Bacteria > Pseudomonadati > Pseudomonadota > Alphaproteobacteria > Hyphomicrobiales > Phyllobacteriaceae > Mesorhizobium > Mesorhizobium sp. ES1-6. The sequence goes on along the minus strand of NZ_JAIUGU010000007.1, from coordinate 253,570 downwards.
TATGGATGGCGCCGACGTGTTGGCCGAGGTCCAGAGCCGCAAGCTCAACGTCCGCATCGCGGTCTTTTCGAACGACCACGACATCGGCATCCTGAAACAGTGCGTGCGCCTGGGGGCCCAGGGCTACTGCTTCCAGTTCGACGATCCCGCCATCATCTTCGACACGATCCTGGCCGTCGCGCACGGCCGCATCTGCATTCCCTATATCGACATCAACAAGGTCAACGACACGCCTTTGTCCCGGCTTACGGTGCGCGAGCGCGAACTGCTGGCGGTGCTGTCCGACGGCTGGACCAATTTGCAGATCGCGACCCGGACCGGCATCTCGGAGAACACGGTGAAATACCACCTCAAGAATCTCTACGACAAGCTGGATGTCCGCAACCGCGCCATGGCGGTCGCGCTCTATTCGAGCGAAAAGCGCACCCATAAGCAGCCTTTCGGGTAGGGCGACCGGGTAGGCCAATCGGGTAGTCTTGCCCCACCCGCACGCGGCAAATTCTTACCCGCCAAGGTGTTGTCGGCATTAGCCGTCGAAACGAAACTCCCCATCACCGCTTTGCTGGATCAGGAGGAGTTCGCACCATGGCCGGTTTCACCCATCTTTTCATTCCCGGGCCGACCAACATCCCCGAGCAGGTGCGGCAGGCGATGAACCTTCCGATGGAGGACATGCGCGCGGGCTCCTTCCCCGACCTCACCTTGCCGCTGTTCGAGGACATCAAACGCGTCTTCAAGAACGAGACCGGCCGCGTCTTCATCTACCCGTCCTCCGGCACCGGTGCCTGGGAGGCGGCGATGACCAATGTGCTCAGCCCCGGCGACCGGGTGCTGATGTCACGCTTCGGCCAGTTCTCGCATCTGTGGGTCGACATGGCCGAGCGGCTCGGCTTCGAGGTCGACGTGATCGACTGCGAATGGGGAACCGGCGTTCCACTGGACCTCTATGCGGAGCGGCTGAAGGCCGACAAGACGCATCGCATCAAGGCCGTCTTCTGCACCCAGAACGAGACCGCGACCGGCGTCACCAGCGACGTCGCCGGCTGCCGCGCGGCGCTCGACGATGCGAACCACCCCGCTCTACTCTTCGTCGACGGCGTCTCGTCGATCGGCTCGATCGACTTCCGCCAGGAAGAATGGGGCGTCGATTGCGCCGTCAGCGGCTCGCAAAAAGGCTTCATGCTGCCGGCCGGCCTCGGCTTCCTGTCGGTCAGCAGGAAGGCGCTGATCGCCGCCAGGACCGCGACCCACCGGCGCTGCTTCTTCTCCTTCGAGGACATGATCCGCGCCAACGACGCCGGCTATTTCCCCTACACGCCGGCGACGCAATTGCTGCGCGGCCTGCGCGCCTCGCTCGACCTGATCGCCGAGGAAGGGCTGGAGACCATCTTCGCCCGTCACCATCGCCTCGCCGAAGGCGTGCGCAAGGCGGTCGATGCCTGGGGGCTGAAACTCTGCGCCAAGGCGCCGAAATGGCATTCCGACACGGTCAGCGCTATCCTGGTGCCGGATGGCATCGACAGCGGCGACGTCGTCAAGCGCGCCTACAGCGCCTACCAGACATCGCTCGGCGGCGGCCTCAACAAAGTGTTCGGCAAGGTGTTCCGCATCGGCCATCTCGGCTGGCTGAACGAGGTGATGGTGCTGGCATCGCTGTCGGCGGTCGAAATGGCGCTGCTCGATTGCGGCGTGCGGCTGGCGCCGGGCTCCGGTGTCGGCGCCGCCATCCAGCATTTCCGCGCCTCGGCCGCGCTGCCGGTCGCGGAAGCCGCCTGAGGGGGAGAGACGATGAGCCACACCATCAACCATCTCAGGAAACTGAGGCTCCAACGCAGCGAGCTGGCGGTTCCCGGCTCCAGCCCGGAGATGATCGACAAGGCGGCCAACAGCGCCGCCGACTTCGTCTTCCTCGACATCGAGGACGCGGTCGCGCCGCCCGACAAGGAACGCGCCCGCAAGAACATCATCCAGGCGCTGAACGACATCGACTGGCGCGCCAAGGGCAAGACCGTTTCGGTGCGCATCAACGGGCTCGACACCCACTATATGTACCGCGACGTCGTCGATGTGATGGAACAGGCCGGCGACCGGCTGGACACGATCCTGGTGCCGAAGGTCGGCGTGCCGGCCGATCTCTATATGGTCGAGGCCATGGTCAACCAGATCGAGATGGCCAAGGGCTTCAAGACCCGCGTCGGCCTGGAGGCGCTGATCGAGACCGCGCTCGGCATGGCCAATGTCGAGGCCATCGCCGCGACGCCAGGCCGGCTGGAAGCCATGCATTTCGGCGTTGCCGATTATGCCGCCTCAAACAAGGCGCGTACCGTCAACATTGGCGGCCTCAACCCCGACTATCCCGGCGACCAGTGGCATTTCGCCCTGTCACGCATGACCGTCGCCTGCCGCGCCTATGGTCTGCGCGCCATTGACGGGCCGTTCGGCGATTTCTCCGATCCTGAAGGCTACAAGGCGGCCGCCCGGCGCGCCGCAGCCCTCGGTATCGAAGGCAAATGGGCGATCCATCCCTCGCAGATTGCCTTGGCCAACGACGTGTTCTCGCCGCCGGAGAAGGAAGTCACCCGCGCCCGCCGCATCCTGGAGGTGCTGAAGGAGGCGGAGGCGCAGGGCAAGGGAGCAGCAGCACTCGATGGCAAGATGATCGACGCCGCGTCGGAACGCATGGCCAGGAACGTTCTGGTGGTCAACGACGCCATCGAACGCGCCGGCCAGACATACGCCGCCGCACTTTGAGGATTGGGGAGGAGAAAAGAATGGACATCCACGAATATCAGGCCAAGGAACTGCTCGCCCGGCATGGCATCCACGTGCCGCGCGGAGGGCTGGCCTATAGCCCCGAACAGGCGACTTACCGGGCGCGCGAGATTGGCGGCGGCAAATGGGTGCTGAAGGCGCAGGTTCATTCCGGCGCGCGCGGCAAGGCCGGCGGCATCAAGCTTTGTTCCAATGACGAGGAGATTTCCAGCGCCGCCGAGGCCATGCTCGGGCGTAAGCTGGTGACCCACCAGACCGGCCCGCGCGGCAAGCTGATCTCGCGCCTCTATCTCGAGGAAGCCGTCGACATCGCGCAGGAGCTTTATCTCGGCTTCGTGCTCGACCGCAAGGAAGAGCGCGTCATGATCGTGGCCTCGGCCGCCGGCGGCATGGAGATCGAGGAGATCGCCGAGAAGGCGCCCGATTCGATCATCCGCGCCACCGTCGACCCAGGCGTCGGCATGCAGCGCTTCCAGGCGCGCGAGATCGCCTTCGGGCTCGGGCTGGAGGACAGCCTGATCGGCAAGGCGACCGAGACCATCTTCAGCTGCTACCAGGTGTTCCGCGATTACGACGCCTCGATGCTGGAGATCAACCCGCTGGTGGTGACCCGCGACGGCAGCCTGGTCGCGCTCGATGCGAAAATGTCGTTCGACGAGAACGCGCTGTTTCGGCGGCCGGAAATCTCCGAATTGCGCGACAAGAGCCAGGAAGACCCGCGCGAAACTTTCGCCAGCGACCGCGGCCTCTCCTATGTCGGCCTCGACGGCAATATCGGCTGCATCATCAACGGCGCCGGGCTCGCCATGGCGACGATGGACATGATCAAGATCGCCGGCGGCGAACCGGCCAACTTCCTTGACATCGGCGGCGGCGCTTCGCCCGAGCGTGTGGCGAAATCCTTCCGCGCCGTGCTCGGCGACAAGAATGTCGAGACCATCCTGGTCAACATCTTCGCCGGCATCAACCGCTGCGACTGGGTTGCCGAAGGCGTCATCAAGGCGATCCGCGAGGTCGGCGTCAACGTGCCGCTGGTGGTGCGGCTCTCCGGCACCAGGGCCGAGGAAGGGCGCAGGATCCTGGCCGATTCCGGCGAGGCGGTGATCGTCGCCGACACGCTCGCCGAAGCCGCCGAAAAAGCCGTCGCCGCCTGGCGCGCGGCCAAGAAAAAAGCAGCCTGAGGGAGGACAGAAAAATGGCAATCCTGCTCAACCGCGGCACGCGCGTCATCGTGCAAGGTTTCACCGGCAAGATCGGCAGCTTCCATGCCGAGGACATGAAGCGCTACGGCACCAAGCTCGTCGGCGGCGTCACCCCCGGCAAGGGCGGCCAGACGCATCTCGGCCTGCCCGTCTTCAACACCGTAAAGGGCGCGGTGCGCGAGACCCGCGCCGAGGCCAGCATCGTCTTCGTGCCGCCGCCCTTCGCCGCCGATTCGATCATGGAGGCGGCGGATGCGGGGATAAAGCTCTGCGTCTGCATCACCGACGGCATCCCCTCGCAGGACATGATGCAGGTCAAGCGCTACATGCGCCGCTACCGCTTCGAGGACCGCATGCGGCTGGTCGGGCCGAACTGCGCCGGCATGATCACGCCCGGACAGGCGCTGATGGGCATCATGCCCGGCTCGATCTACCTGCCCGGCCGCATCGGCATCGTCGGCCGCTCGGGAACGCTGGGCTACGAGGCCGCCTCGCAGATGAAGGCGCTCGGCATCGGCGTCTCGACCAGCGTCGGCATCGGCGGCGATCCGATCAACGGCTCCTCCTTCAAGGACATTCTGAAGCTGTTCGAGCAGGACGACGAGACCGACGCCGTGGTGATGATCGGCGAGATCGGCGGACCGCAGGAAGCCGAAGCCGCGATCTGGGCGCGCGACAACATGCGAAAGCCGCTGATCGCCTACATAGCTGGTTTGTCCGCCCCAAAAGGCCGCCGCATGGGCCATGCCGGCGCCATCATCTCGGCCTTCGGCGAGTCCGCGCAGGAGAAGGTCGAGATCCTGAAAGAAGCCGGGGTGATTATCGTGCCGACGCCGTCGTCGTTTGGCGAGGTGGTGGCCGACACGCTGGCGCGGATGAAGAAGGCGGCGTGAGTCAGGATCGGGCGAATTCAGGCAGTTCGAAGACACAGAACGGCGGTCATGGCACGACGCGCCGCCGCTTCGTTTAAAGAGCCGGTGGCTGCATCAAGGCGTTCACGCCGGCACAGCGCGACCGAAGGATTTGGACGAGAGGCGGGTCCCTGGCACGATCGGGAGCTGCCGCTAGAGAACAGAGATTTGCCAGGGAGAAAATGGTGCGGTCGAGAAGACTCGAACTTCCACGGGTTGCCCCACAGCGACCTCAACGCTGCGCGTCTACCAATTCCGCCACGACCGCACGTGGTAGGAGCCGGAACCGACCGGCTCGCGGCGTGTAGCAAATCGTTTCCAGCGAAACAAGTGCGCAATGCGCAATAATCCCAGGCGATTGGCATAACGGTCCACAGGATTGGAATGAGCGCCCCGAACTGGACGTTTGCGCCCGATATCGCCATATGGAGGCAACACGAGACACGTCATGACAGAACGCAGCCAGATCGCCACGTCGTTCCTGCCCCTGCCCGGTTCGGCGCCGGTCGAATGGCTGGTCCAGCCCGGCCTCACCGCCTATCCCGACGCGCTTGCCTTCATGGAGGCGCGCGCCGAGGCGATCCGTAGCGGGGCCGCCGGAGAGATGGTCTGGCTGGTCGAGCATCCGCCCCTCTACACCGCCGGCACCAGCGCCCGCATCGAGGACCTGATCGAACCCGACCGCTTCCCGGTCTTTTCGGCAGGACGGGGCGGCGAATACACCTATCATGGACCCGGCCAGCGGGTTGCCTATGTCATGCTCGACCTGAAGCGCCGGCGCGAGGACGTGCGCGCCTTCGTCGCCGCGCTCGAACAATGGATCATCGGCACGCTCGCCGCCTTCAACGTGCGCGGGGAACGCCGCGAGGACCGGGTCGGCGTCTGGGTGGTGCGGCCGGACCGCCCTGCTTTGCCCGACGGTTCACCGGCCGAGGACAAGATCGCGGCGATCGGCATCCGGCTGCGGCGCTGGGTGAGCTTTCACGGCATCGCCATCAATGTCGAGCCGGACCTCGCCCATTTCGGCGGCATCGTGCCATGCGGTGTGCAGGATCACGGCGTCACCAGCCTCGTCGACCTTGGCCTGCCCCTGACCATGGCCGATCTCGACCTGGCACTGAAATCCGCTTTCGAGGATGTGTTCGGTGCCGCCGCGGCCTTGCCCGCCGAAGCGGCCCGCAAGACCGGCTGACCCTCTCGGTCTGAGAACTGCCTAAGGTGTGTTGAGATTCAGGTCAGGCCGAGCCCACCGTTTGCAGGTCGGCATCACCTGAATATCGACACACCTTAGATCAGCTGGGCGGAAGCCCACAGCACGCCGCAGCCATGGATGGCGAACGCCGCCAGCAAGGCGCCCGCGAGGGCAATACGATCGAAGGTGCCGATCGGCTCCAGTTCGTGACGTGGCTTCACCCCGCTGCCGACGGTGAGCAGGCTGAGGACCGAAAACACCGCACCGGCCGCCAGCAGGAAACCCAGGGAAAAGCCAGCCTGCCAGCCAAGCGCCAGAAAGGCAGACAGCAGGAAGAACGACGCCAGCGCGAGCACGATCGGCCCCGGGCAGATCTGGCGCAGCACCTGACCGCCGTCGAATTTCCACACCGGCACCAGATTGGCGATGTTGAACAGGGCCGCGCAGCCTGCCAGCGCCGCCAGCAGCGCGGCCGCCACCTTGTGGCCCTCCTCGCCGGCAAACACGCTGGCGGCAATGACGATCGGCACCAGGAAGGCGGAGAACCCCGCCCCCATCAACGCCACGAAGGCCACTTCGAAACGGCTGTTGTAGGGCCGGCCGCCAATGGCGATGCCGCCGAGCAGCGGGATGAAGATCATCCGCACCCTGCGATGGCCGGTCAGCCGGAACGCCGCCATGTGGCCGAGTTCATGCAGCGCCACCACCGATGTCAGGATCGCGGCCAACGCCAGCCCGCCGAGATGGAGGCCGAAGAACGGCCACAGGATCAACGCCGACAGCACGGCAAAGCCGACCTGGCTCAACGGATGCTCGAACCAGCCACCCTTGCGGTACTGCCCGGTTACCGCCCAACGCTGCAGCTTGGAGAGCTCCCGACGCATGGCGAAGTAGCGAAACACCAGAAGGGCAACGCCACGGTAGCGGTCGGTCCGGCCGAGTGTCACGCGCGTGGCGCTGCCCTCCGAAACCAGTTCGGCGGTCTCGCTGTAATCCTTCCAGAACGAGGCATCGAGCGCGGTGTCCTCGATCACCCGCATCGAGAAGCGGCTGCCCTCGACGACATCTTCGAACCGCGCCCTGCGCTGGATCGGCTTGCCGTCGCGGCCTTCCCACGACAGCATGATGCGGCCCACGCCCTCTTCGTCCAGCGGCTGCGCCGACAGGATCTCGCCGGACCAGCCGGCATCGCTGCCAAGCGGCCACAGCGCCTGCCACAGGCGCTGCCGGTCCATTGCCACGATGCGGCTCGACCGGACCGTGCGCAAACCAAGCGGCACCGTCATCAAGAGAAAGATCAGCCCGAGATTGCTGGCCACCAGAATGGCCGTGACGATGGGCGACACCTGGACATTGCTCCCTGCCTTGGAAGCGCATCCTAACTTTGCCGCGGCAAGAAAAGCTTAACGGCGGAGCGCCCTTCGCCATCGAGGAACAGCGACGGCGGGCGCCGCCAAATCACATGGCTCCGATCCAGATCGCCATGGAAACAAGGAAGGCACTCATGCAAACCAGCGAGACGACATCCTGAACCAGATCGGTCATAACTCTCTCCTGTTGTTGTTATGTTCGCAATTTGTTCTAATTTTGTTTCAATGTCAACGCACCTCAAAGCCCCCGGATGCGAATTCGTGGGGAGTCGGTTTCGCAGGGTTAAGAAAAGGTTGATGGAGATTTCTCGGCGCGATTCGAGGCGCGTCGAGATTCGGACCAGGCCGAACCGAGGATGGTAGGTTCCGAGAACCGGAACGGAGCGTACTTAACGTACGTGAGTAACGGAAGCGCAGGAACCTGCCATCCGCAGGCCGGCCTCATCCGAATATCGGCGTGCCTTAAAGCGGCACCACCTTGCCGTCGGCGAGCGTCACGCGCCGGTCCATGCGCGAGGCCAGTTCGTGATTGTGGGTGGCGATCAGCGCGGCGAGCCCCGATTGCCGGACCAGCGCCTCCAGCGCCTCGAAGACGTAGGAAGCGGTGACCGGGTCGAGATTGCCGGTCGGCTCGTCGGCAAGCAGCACCAGCGGCGCGTTGGCGACCGCGCGCGCGATGGCGACGCGCTGCTGTTCGCCGCCGGACAGCTCGGATGGCCGGTGCGACGCTCGCTTGCCGATCTGCATGTAGTCGAGCAGCTGCGCCGCGCGTTCGGCCGCTTCCTTACGCGACAGCCCCTTGATGAGCTGCGGCATCATGATGTTTTCAAGCGCCGAAAACTCCGGCAGCAAATGGTGGAACTGATAGACGAAGCCGACGTCGTTGCGGCGGATCGAGGTGCGCTCGTCGTCGGACAGCCGGCCGCAGGCCCGGCCGGACAGGATCACGTCGCCGGCGTCGGGGCGTTCCAGCAGGCCAGCGGTGTGCAGCAGCGTCGACTTGCCGGTGCCGGACGGCGCCACCAGCGCCACCATCTCGCCGCGCCGCAGCGAGAAATCGGCGCCGTTCAGGATGGTGAGCTTGCGCGGCCCCTGGACATAGTGCCGCTCGACGCTCTTCAGCTCGATAATGACCTCGGCCACTACTCGTACCTCAAGGCTTCGACCGGATCGAGGCGGGCGGCCCGCCATGCGGGAAACACGGTTGCCAGGAAGGACAGCGCCAGCGCCATGATGATGACATAGGTCGTCTCGCGCGGATCCATCTTGGCCGGCAACTGGCTGAGGAAATAGAGCTCCGGATTGAACAGCACCTTGCCGGTCATCCAGGAGAAGAACTGGCGGATCGATTCGATGTTGGTGCAGATGACGACGCCGAGCAGCACGCCGGCGAGCGTGCCGGTGACGCCGATCGCGGCTCCCGTCATCAGGAAGATGCGCAGGATGGCGCCGCGTGAGGCGCCCATGGTGCGCAGGATGGCGATGTCGTGCCCCTTGTCCTTCACCAGCATGATCAGCCCGGAAATGATGTTGAGCGCCGCCACCAGCACGATCAGCGTCAGGATCATGAACATGACGTTGCGCTCGACCTGCAGCGCGGAAAAGAAGGTTTCGTTGCGCTGGCGCCAGTCGACCATGTCGATCGGCCGCTGCGCCGCCGCCTCCACCTTCGGCTTCAGCGCGTCGACATCGTCGGGATTGTCGACATAGATCTCGATCGTCTGCGCCCGGCCGTCCATGTTGAAATAGAGCTGCGCTTCGGAGAACGGCATATAGACGATGGAGGTGTCATATTCCGACATGCCGACTTCGAAGATCGCCGATATCTTGTAGCCCTTCATGCGCGGCGTCGTGCCGATCGGCGTCACGTCGCCATCCGGCGAGATGAGCGTGATGGTATCGCCCAGCGTCAGGCCGAGATTCTCGGCCATGCGCTTGCCGATGGCCACGCCCTCGCCGGTATCGAAATCGGCGAGCGTGCCTTGCTTGATGTTGCTGGCCACGATGGCGATCTTGCCGAGATCTTCGCCCCTGATACCGCGCACCAGCGCGCCGGTGCCGCCACCGACATTGCCTTGCGCCAGCACCTGGCCATCGATCAGTGGAATGGCGTATTTGACGCCCGGTACACCGTTGATGCGGGCCGCGACCTGGGCGTAGTCCTCAAGCGGAGAATCGAGCGGCTGCACGATCAGATGGCCGTTGACGCCAAGGATGCGCGTCAAGAGCTCGGCGCGAAACCCGTTCATCACGGCCATGACAACGATCAGCGTCGCCACCCCCAGCATGATGCCGAGGAAGGAGATCGAGGCGATCACCGAGATCACCGTCTCCTTGCGCCGCGAACGCAAATAGCGCCACGCGACCGTGCGTTCGAAGATGGAAAACGGCCCGGCGCCCGCCGATCTCGCTGCCGCCGCCTCGCTCATGCGGCGGCACCGAAGCGTTTCGCCGCGTCGGCGATCGGCAGCGTCACGCGCTCACCGGTCTTGCGGTTCTTGATCTCGACTTCGCCGGCGGCCACGCCGCGCGGGCCGACGATCACCTGCCAGGGCAGGCCGATCAGGTCGGCCGTGGCGAACTTGCCGCCCGGCCGCTGGTCGGTGTCGTCGTAGAGCACGTCCTTGCCGGCGGCGGTGAAGGCGGCGTTGAGCTCTTCGCAGACGCGGTCGCAGTCGGCGTCGCCCGCCTTCATGTTGATCAGGCCGATATCGAACGGCGCCACGGCATCGGGCCAGATGATGCCGTTCTCGTCGTGACTGGCCTCGATGATCGCCGCCACCAGCCGCGACGGGCCGATACCGTAGGAGCCGCCCGAGGCGAAATGATCCTTGCCGTCGGGCCCGGTCACCTTGGCGCCCATGGGCTTGGAATATTTTTCGCCGAAGTGGAAGATGTGTCCGACCTCGATGCCGCGCGCCGACACCTGGTCGGCTGACGGAACCTTCTCCCAGGCCGCTTCGTCATGCATCTCGTCGGTGGCGGCGTAAGGCGTCGTCCAAATCTTGACGATATCGGCGATCTCCCCGTCATCGGCGAAATCGGTGTTGGCGCCGGGCACGGCGAGCGACAGGTAATCGCGATGGCAGAAGACCTGGCTTTCGCCGGTGTCGGCCAGGATGATGAATTCGTGGCTGAGATCGCCGCCGATCGGCCCGGTGTCGGCCCGCATCGGGATGGCCTGCAGCCCCATGCGCGTGAAGGTCCTGAGGTAGGAGACGAACATCCTGTTATAGGCGGCCCGCGCTCCCTCGAAGTCGAGATCGAAGGAATAGGCGTCCTTCATCAGGAATTCGCGCGAACGCATGACGCCGAAGCGCGGCCGCACCTCGTCACGGAACTTCCACTGGATATGGTAGAGGTTGAGCGGCAGGTCCTTGTAGGACTTGACGTAGGCGCGAAAAATCTCGGTGACCATTTCCTCGTTGGTCGGACCGTAGAGCATGTCGCGGTCCTGCCGGTCCTTGATGCGCAGCATCTCCTTGCCGTAGTCGTTGTAACGACCGCTCTCGCGCCAAAGATCGGCCGACTGGATGGTCGGCATCAGGATCTCCAGCGCGCCAGCGCGGTTCTGCTCCTCGCGGATGATCTTGCAGACCTTGTCCAGCACCCGCTTGCCCAATGGCAGCCAGGAAAAACTGCCCTGCCCCTGCTGGCGAATCATGCCGGCGCGCAGCATCAGCCGATGCGAGACGATTTCGGCCTCGCGCGGATTTTCTTTGAGGATAGGCAGGAAATAGCGCGACAAACGCATGGACTGGTCCGTGAATGAGAATGGCCACGCCAGAATCGACGCGGCGCAGGCTTGCTTGCCCCGGCTTCATAGCGATTTCATGACGGAATGGAAACCCGGACATGCCGGCACATCGGCCGCTTCCGGCCCGGAATCCCTCGCTTCCGGATATGCCGGCGCCGACAATGGAACCCACCGAACCTCTTAGGGTTGACGCGCCAATTCTTTCCGCGCGTCAATCGTGAACATGGCGCGAAGGCTTGCTGTTCGTTTCAAAAGCAAAGCCTGCCGCACTATTGTGCAGTGCAGCACGAGAATGCCCGTTTCAAGGCAAAATTCTTCGTGACATTTTCATTTCGGTTGGGCTAATGTGCCCCGATAACCGAGAGGGCAGAAAAAAATCTGCCTTCCTACGCGGTCAAAGTCTTGGGAGGATGCGATCTAGGCGCGGTTACTCGCTGCCGCCGGAAACCGGAAACAGATCGGACGCGTTTAATTGCAAGGCCTCGTGCCTTGCATTTTTTTTGTGCAATCATCTGGTTAGCACCATGATTTGCCGGGCTACATGACCTTGCGTCAGCAGCTCATGGCCGCCAGACCGGGCGGCGTCCCGATGCCCATCCGCGGCTTCGATCTCGTCGAAGCACCTTTGCCGGGGCTACCTACTTGGCCGGGGTCTGGCCGAAATCCGGCACGATGTGCGGGATGTCATTGAGGCTGTATCCCAGCCCATGCGTCAGGCCATAGAAAATGCCCATCAGAACAGCCGTCGCGATGGTGGTGCGGATCACGGCGCGCAACATATGTGGCCCGCGCGGCGCGCTCGGAACCGTGCCCAGCGTCACCTCGCGATCGTCGTCCTGCGTCCTGACGCTGAACGGCAGGACGGCAAACAGCACCACCCACCAGGTCGCGAAAAACAGCGCCGTGAACGAGACCCAGCTCATGATTGCTCCAGTTCGATCAGCGTGCCGAAGAAATCCTTCGGATGCAGGAACAGTACCGGCTTGCCATGCGCCCCTGGCTTCGGATTGCCGTCGCCCAGCACGCGGGCACCGGCGGCCTTGAGCTGGTCGCGCGCTGCCAGGATGTCGTCGACCTCGTAGCAGAGATGATGCATGCCGCCGGACGGGTTCTTCGCCAGGAACGCCGCGATCGGCGAGTTCTCGCCCAGCGGCTCCAGCAATTCGATCTTGGTGTTGCCGACATTGACGAACACCACGGTGACGCCATGCTCCGGCAACGCCTGCGGCTCGGTCACTTCGGCGCCGAGCGTGTCGCGGTAAGCGGCAATGGCTGCAGCCAGATCCGGCACCGCAAGCGCGACATGGTTCAGCCGTCCGAGCATTGGTTCACTCCGGGGGGTAGTGAGTAGTGAGTGGTACCAAACAGCGGACATGACTATTCATTATTCACTACTCACTACCTGGTCACAAACACCGTCACCAGCGGCTTCTTGCCCCAGGCTTCGTTGGCCGCGCCACGCACCGCGCGCCGTACCGCCTCCTGCACCAGGTCGAGGTCCTTGCGGCGCTGCCGCGGGATCGAATCGACCGCGCCGACGGCCGCGTCGATCATCAAATCCTCGAGCGCCTCGCCGCTGGCATCCGCCTCGGCGACGCCGATGGCGACCAGATCGGGATCGCCGGCCAGCTCATACTTGTCATCGAGCACGACATTGACCGCGACATGGCCGGCAAAGGACAGTTTGCGGCGGTCGCGAATGCCCATCGCCTGATCGCTGCCGATCAGGTTGCCGTCCTTGTAGACGCGGCCGAACGGCACCTGGTCGATGATCGTGGCGGGACCTGGCGCGAGCCGCAGCATGTCGCCGTCGCGCACCTGCGCCACCTGGCCGATGCCGGAGGTCGACATCAGCGAGCCCTGCGCCACCAGGTGCGCTGCCTCGCCATGCACGGGAACGCCGATTTGCGGGCGCACCCATTCGTACATTTTGCGCAATTCGCTGCGCCGGGGGTGGCCGGAGACGTGCACCAGCGCATCGCCGTCCTCGATGATCTTTATGCCGAGATCGATGAGGCGGTTCTTGATTTCGAGGATCGCCTTCTCGTTGCCGGGAATGGTGCGCGAGGAAAACACCACCGTGTCGCCCGCCGTCAGCGACACCGATTTCATCTCGTCGCGCGACAGCTTGGCAAGGGCCGCCAGCGGCTCCCCCTGGCTGCCGGTGCAGATGATGACCAGGTTTTCGCGCGGGATGAAGCCGAAGTCCTCCTCGGCGATGAACTCCGGCAGCCCGTCCATGTAGCCAAGCTCGTCGGCCACATCGATGACGCGCTTCAGCGAGCGGCCGAGCACGAGACACTGGCGGCCGGCATCGCGCGCCGCCCGGGCGATCGAAACGATGCGCCCGACATTGGAGGAGAATGTGGTGACGGCGACGCGGCCCTTGGCGGCCTGGATGACGCCTTTCAGGCCTTCGCCGACGGCCACTTCCGAAGGCGACTCGCCTTCGCGCAGCGCATTGGTCGAATCGCAGATCAGCGCCAGCACGCCCTTGTCGCCATAGGCACGGAAGCGCGCCTCGTCGGTCTTGGGACCGATCGTCGGTTCCGGGTCGATCTTCCAGTCGCCGGTGTGGATGACGGTGCCCGCCGGCGACGTGATTGCCAGCGACATCGGTTCTGGAATCGAGTGCGCCACCGGAATGGCTTCGATCTCGAAGGGACCGACGGTGAACTTTTCGCCGGCCCGGTAGATCGTCACCGGGATTTTCGGCGCGCCCTGCTCGCCTTGCCGCTTGGCGTCCAGCAGGCCGGCGCTGAACGGCGTCATCCAGACTGGCGCCTTCAGCTTCGGCCAGATGTCGAGCAGTGCGCCGTAATGGTCCTCATGCGCGTGGGTGATGATGATGCCGCGCAAATTGGCGAGGTTCTCCTCGATGAAGCGCGTGTCGGGCAGGATCAGGTCGACGCCCGGATGCGCCGCGTCGGGAAAGGTGACGCCGACATCGATGACGATCCACTCGCGCGCGCTCGGTGGGCCGTAGCCGTAGAGGGCGAAGTTCATGCCGATCTCGCCGACGCCGCCGAGCGGCACGAAGACGAGTTCGGCGTTGTCCGCTTTCGCCATTATTTTTCCCTTCCTGGCCCTCGGGCCAAGCCGTTAAAGCAATTCCAGCAAACGTATCTAACGGTTTTCAGGCCGGAATTGCTCAAAAACAAAACTATATCCGCGCGGACGCAACCGCGCCGAAATGCACATCGCCGGCGGCGACCGTCAGGACAGAACCCTCATCGTCGCGGATCACGAAACGGCAGTCCTCGTCAATGGTCTCGAACACGCCACGCACCACATTACCGTCAATTCTGACAGCAACCTCGCCGCCGAGGCCCGCGGCGCGGGCCAACCAGTGCTTCCTGATGGCGGCAAGGCCACGCCCTTCGTCCCAAAGGCGGGCATTCTCGCTCCAGGCGTCGGATAGCGCCAGAAACAGCGTCTCGGCATCGCAAGCCGCGCCCAGCGCGTGGAGCGATGTCGCGGGATAGGGCAGATCTTGCGGGTGCGCCACGACATTGACGCCGATGCCGACCGCCACCGCGAAGCGGCCGCCGTCGAGCATAGCCGACTCCAGCAGGATGCCGGCGAGTTTCGCCCCTGACGCCAGCACATCGTTCGGCCATTTCAGCTCGAAGCGGTTCTGTCCCTGGCTCGCGCCGTCCAGCCCAATCGCGATGCGGCCCTTCGGCACCACCGCGTCGAGCGCGTCGGCCAGCGCCAGTCCAGCGACGAAACCGAGCGTCGCGGCGAGGCGCAGCTCGCCGCCGGTGAGCACGAGCAGCGTCGCCGCCAGATTGCCTTGCGGCGTTGCCCAGGCCCGGCCGCGCCGGCCTCGCCCGCTTTCCTGCTTCTTGGAAACGACCCAGAGCTTGCCGGGATCGCCGGCGCGGGCATGGTCCAGCGCCAGCGCGTTGGTGGAGCCAACACTGTCATGCGCCTCGAGCCGGAACCCTTCCGACGCCGAGGTTGGAGCCAGCCGAAATGCCATCCCGTCAGAAAAATGTCTTGGCGGCGGCTTCGGCATAGGTGCCGATCGGCCCGCCGATCAGCACGTAGAACAGCACGAAGGCGCCGCTGACGCCGAGCACGAGCCGCAATTCGCTGGCCATCGGCACGAAACCGCCGACCGGCTCATCGAACCACATGATCTTGATGATACGCAGATAATAGTAGGCGCCCACCACCGAGGCCAGCACGCCGATGATCGCCAGCGCGTAGAGATGGGCGTTGATGGCGGCGAGGAAGACGTACCACTTCCCCCAGAAGCCGGCGAGCGGCGGAATGCCGGCCAGCGAGAACATCAGGATGGTCAGGATCGTCGCCATGACCGGGTTGGTCGACGACAGGCCGGCGAGATCGCTGATCTGCTCGACATTGCCCTCCTTGCGCCGCATGGCGAGGATGAAGGCGAAAGTGCCGAGCGTCATCACCAGGTAGATCAGCATGTAGATGGCAACACCGCGCACGCCGGCCTGGCTGTTGGCGGCAAGGCCGACCAGCGCATAGCCCATATGGCCGATCGAGGAATAGGCCATCAGCCGCTTGATGTTGGTCTGGCCGATGGCGGCGAAGGCGCCGAGCGCCATCGAGGCGATCGAGATGAAGACGATGATCTGCTGCCAGTCGGAAGCGATCGGCTTGAACGCGCCCATGGTGACGCGCACGATCAGCGCCATCGCCGCCATCTTCGGTGCCGCGGCCAGGAAAGCCGTCACCGGGGTTGGCGCGCCCTCATAGACGTCCGGCGTCCACATGTGGAACGGCACCGCCGAGATCTTGAAGGCAAGCCCGGCCAGCACGAAGACGAGGCCGAAGACGAGGCCAAGCTGGCGTTCGCCGCTGCCGAGCGCCGTGGCGATCTCCTGGAAGCCGGTGTTGCCGGTGTAACCGTAGACCAGGCTGATGCCGTAGAGCAGCATGCCCGACGACAGCGCGCCGAGGACGAAATATTTCAGGCCGGCTTCGGTCGAACGCAGATTGTCGCGGTTGATCGCGGCCAGCACATAGATCGCCAGCGACTGCAGTTCGAGGCCGAGATAGAGCCCGATCATGCCGTTGGCCGAGATCATCAGCATCATGCCCAGCGTGCAGAGCAGGATCAGCACCGGATATTCGAACTTGTCGAAACGCTCCGCCTTGGCAAAGCGCATCGACATCACCAGCGTCACCGCCGAGCCGACCAGCGCCAGCACCTTCATGAAGCGGGCGAAGGAATCCTGGACGAAGGCGTTGCCATAGGCGCTGCCCTGCCCCGTCGAAAAGATCAGCCAGGCGCCCGCGATCACCAGCACGGCGACGGCAAGGCCGGTCACCGTATTGGCGGTGTTGGAACGCGAATAGGCCCCGACCATCAGCAGCGCGAGCGCGCCGATGGCAAGGATCAGCTCGGGCGTCGAGAGCGACAGGCTGGAGAGAAGGTCCGGCGTCATGATTCGCAAAACCCCTGGGTCAGTTCGCCGCCGCGGTCTGCGCGGCGCCGATGGATGCGGTGACATTGGTGACGAGCGACTTGACCGACTGGGCCGTCGCGTCGAAGACGGGGGCGGGATAGACGCCGAAGAAGATGACCAGGATGACCAGCGGATAGATGATCGCCTTCTCGCGGGTCGAGAGGTCGAGCAGGCCCTTCAGGCTGTCCTTGGTCAGCGCGCCGAAGATCACCCGGCGGTAGAGCCAGAGCGCGTAGGCGGCCGACAGGATGACGCCGGTGGCGGCGAAGAACGCCACCCAGGTGTTGACCCGGAAGACGCCCAGCATGGTCAGGAATTCGCCGACGAAGCCCGACGTGCCCGGCAGGCCGACATTGGCCATGGTGAAGATCAGGAACACGGTGGCGTATTTCGGCATGTTGTTGACCAGGCCGCCATAGGCCGCGATCTCACGCGTGTGCATGCGGTCGTAGATGACGCCGACGCACAGGAACAGCGCGCCCGAGACCAGGCCGTGGCTGAGCATCTGAAAGATCGCGCCCTGCACGCCTTCCTGGTTCATGGCGAAGATGCCCATGGTGACGAAGCCCATATGGGCGACCGACGAATAGGCGATCAGCTTCTTCATGTCCTCCTGCATCAGCGCCACCAGCGAGGTGTAGATGATGGCGACGACCGAGAGCGTGAACACCAGCGGCGCGAACATTTCGGAGGCCAGCGGGAACATCGGCAAGGAGAAGCGCAGGAAACCGTACCCGCCCATTTTCAGGAGGATGCCGGCCAAGATGACGGAACCGGCCGTCGGCGCCTCGACGTGCGCGTCGGGCAGCCAGGTGTGCACCGGCCACATCGGCATCTTCACCGCGAAGGAAGCGAAGAAGGCAAGCCATAGCCAGGTCTGCATGTTGGCCGGGAAATTGTGCGTCAGAAGCGTCGGGATGTCGGTCGTGCCGGCCTGGAAGAACATCGCCATGATGGCGAGCAGCATCAGCACCGAACCGGCGAGCGTATAGAGGAAGAACTTGAACGAGGCGTAGACGCGCCGTTTGCCGCCCCACACGCCGATGATGATGAACATCGGGATCAGGCCGGCTTCGAAGAAGACGTAGAACAGCACGATGTCGAGCGCGCAGAACACGCCGATCATCAGCGTTTCCAAGAGCAAGAAGGCGATCATATAGGCCTTGACGCGCTTCTCGATCGCTTCCCACGAGGCCAGGATGCAAAGCGGCATCAGGAAGGTCGTCAGGATGACGAACAGCATGGAAATGCCGTCGACGCCCATATGGTAGGAAATGCCGGAGTCGAGCCAGGCGGTCTTCTCGACGAACTGGAAGCCGGCCTGCGAATTATCGAAGCCGGTCCAGATGAACAGCGATACCACGAAGGTGAAAGCCGTGGTTATGAACGCGATCGCGCGGATGTTGCGGCGCGCGTTTTCGCTGTCATCCCTGATGAACAGGATCAACAGCGCACCAACCAGCGGCAGGAAGGTGACCAGCGAGAGGATTGGCCAGGCGGTCATCAGAGCATCATCCAGGTGACGAGTGCGGCAACGCCGATCAGCATGGCGAAGGCGTAGTGGTAGAGATAGCCGGTCTGCAGCTTGACGACGCGGTTGGTGACATCGACGACGCGTGCCGAAATGCCGTCAGGTCCGAGCCCGTCGATAATGGTCCCGTCGCCGGTCTTCCACAGGAAGTGGCCGAGTGCCTTCGCCGGGCGCACGAACAAGAAGTCGTAGAGCTCGTCGAAATACCACTTGTTGAGCAGGAAGGCGTAGAGCCCGCGATGCTGCGCGGCGAGATTGGCCGGCATTTCCGGCGAGCGGATATAGAACTTCCACGCCAGCGCCAGGCCGATCAGCATGGCGATGAAGGGCGACAACTCCACCCACAGCGGCAGTTCATGGATTTCATGCAGGATATGGTTGTCCGGCAGCGTGAACAGCGACGCCTTCCAGAACTCGGCATAGCCTTCGCCGATGAAGGAATTGTGGAAGATGATGCCGGCAAACAGCGCGCCGGCCGCCAGGATGAACAGCGGCACCAGCATCACCGGCGGCGATTCATGGACGTGATGCATCACCTCGTGGCTCGCCCGCGGCTTGCCATGGAAGGTCATGAAGATCAGCCGCCAGGAATAGAAGGAGGTGAAGCCGGCGGCGATCACCAGCAGCACGAAAGCCATGCCCGCGACGGAATTGTGCCCGGCAAAGGCCGTCTCGATGATGGCATCCTTGGAGAAGAAGCCGGCGGTACCGATGACGGTCACCGGAATGCCGACGCCGGTCAGCGCCAGCGTGCCGATCACCATCATCCAGTAGGTGGTCGGGATCAGCTTCCTCAGACCGCCCATCTTGCGCATGTCCTGCTCGTCGGAAACGGCATGGATGACCGAGCCCGAGCCGAGGAACAGCAGCGCCTTGAAGAAGGCGTGCGTGAACAAATGGAAGATCGCCGCGCCATAGGCGCCGACGCCGAGCGCCACGAACATGTAGCCGAGCTGCGAGCAGGTCGAATAGGCGATGACGCGCTTGATGTCGTTCTGGACGAGACCGACGGTCGCCGCGAAGAAAGCGGTGAAGGCGCCGATGAAGGTCACCACCGTCAGCGCCGAATGCGACAGTTCGAACAGCGGCGACAGCCGCGCCAGCATGAACACGCCGGCCGTCACCATGGTGGCGGCATGGATGAGCGCCGACACCGGTGTCGGGCCTTCCATGGCGTCCGGCAGCCAGGTGTGCAACGGCACCTGCGCCGACTTGCCCATGGCGCCCATGAACAGCAGCAGGCACACGACCGTCATCGCAGCCTGCTTGTCGAGCGCATGGCCAAGGAAAGTGAGCACGGCCGCACCCTGCGGCGCGCCTTCAGCGGGAATGAACGTCGCCGCATTGGCGAAGATGGTGCCGAGATTGACCGAGCCGAACAGCACGAACACGCCGAAAATGCCGAGCGCGAAGCCGAAATCGCCGACGCGGTTGACGACGAAGGCCTTGATGGCCGCGGCATTGGCGGAGGGCTTCTTGTACCAGAAACCGATCAGCAGGTAGGACGCGAGGCCCACTCCTTCCCAGCCGAAGAACATCTGCACCAGGTTGTCTGCCGTCACCAGCATCAGCATGGCGAAGGTGAACAGCGACAGATAGGCGAAGAAACGCGGCCGGTTCGGATCGTGGTGCATGTAGCCGATCGAATAGATATGAACCAGCGCCGACACGGTGTTGACCACCACCAGCATCACCACCGTCAGCGTGTCGATCCTGAGCGCCCAGGAGACGTCCAGCCCGCCGGACTGGATCCAGTGCAGCACCGGCACGGTGAACACTTCGCCATGGCCGAAGCCGACGCTGAAGAAGGCAACCCAAGACAGCACCGCCGAGATCACCAGGAAGCCCGAGGTGATGTATTCGGATGCCTTGGCGCCGAGCGCGTTGCCGAACAGGCCCACGATCAGGAAGCCGAGCAGCGGAAGGAAGACGATCGCTTGATACATAGTCGCCCCGTCAACCCTTCATCATGTTCACGTCTTCGACCGCGATCGAGCCGCGGTTGCGGAAGAAGACGACGAGAATGGCAAGTCCGATCGCGGCTTCAGCCGCCGCGACCGTCAGCACGAACAGCGCGAACACCTGGCCGACCAGATCGCCGAGCGCCGCCGAGAAGGCGACGAAATTGATGTTGACCGCCAGCAGAATCAGCTCGACCGACATCAGGATGACGATGACGTTCTTGCGGTTCAGGAAGATGCCGAACACGCCGAGCGTGAACAGGATCGCCGATACGGTCAGATAATGTGCGATGCCGACGACCATCTCAGACTCCTTCGCCCGACTTGACCTTGCGGATTTCCATGCCGGTCGCCGGCGTGCGGCCGACCTGGGCTGCGATCGACTGCCGCTTGACCCCTTCCTTGTGGCGCAGCGTCAAGACGATGGCGCCGATCATGGCGACCAGCAGGATGAGGCCCGAAATCTGGAAGTAGTAGAGGTAGTCGGTATAGAGGATGTCGCCGAGCGCGGCCGTGTTAGAACGCGCGGCGAGGTCCGGAATTGGCTTTGCGACCGTCGAGGCGAGTTTTGGCGCGAAGGTGTAGCCGCCGAGCACGATGATCAGCTCCGCCGCCAGGATCAGCCCGACCAGCGCGCCGATCGGCGCGTATTGCAGGGCGCCGCTCTTCAGCTCGGCGAAATCGACGTCGAGCATCATGACGACGAACAGGAACAGCACCATCACCGCGCCGACATAGACGACGAGCAGGATCATCGCCAGGAACTCGGCGCCGGTCAGCATGAACAGACCGGCGGCGTTGAAGAAGGTCAGGATCAGGAACAGCACCGAATGCACGGGGTTGCGCGACGAAATGACCATGAACGCCGATGCCACCGCGACAAAGGCGAAGAGGTAGAAAAAGGCCGCCTCTAGTCCACTCAGCATTGGGGATCCCCCGGGTTCCTGTCCAAACAGGACGCTCGTCCTGTTTGTTGTCTTTGGCTTCGTCCCGCCTCCGGTAGCGAAGCCGCGTTGTCCTTAGACGTGCGACGTCGCGCCGTCCACTTTCTTGTTCCTTCTCCCCGTTCACGGGGAGAAGGTGGCCCGAAGGGCCGGATGAGGGGCAGCGCGGAGATTTGCAGCCTTGGCGCCGCCCTCATCTGCCTGCCGGCATCTTCTCCCCGTGAATGGGGAGAAGCACGCTAATCACCGATAAGGCGAGTCCAGCGAGATGTTGCGCGCCAGTTCGCGCTCCCACCGGTCGCCATTCGCCAACAGCTTGTCCTTGTCGTAGTAGAGTTCCTCGCGCGTCTCCGTCGCGAACTCGAAATTCGGCCCCTCGACAATGGCGTCGACCGGGCAGGCTTCCTGGCAGAAGCCGCAATAGATGCACTTCACCATATCGATGTCGTAGCGCACGGTGCGGCGCGTGCCGTCATTGCGGCGCGGCCCGGCCTCGATGGTGATGGCCTGCGCCGGGCAGATCGCCTCGCACAATTTGCAGGCAATGCAGCGTTCCTCGCCATTGGGATAGCGGCGCAGCGCATGCTCGCCCCGGAAGCGCGGGCTGGTCGGCCCCTTCTCATGCGGATAGTTGATCGTCTCCTTCGGCGCGAAGAACTGGCGCATCGACAGGAAGAAGGCGCTGACGAAATCCTGCAGCAGCAGCGATTTGGCGGCCTGGGACAGAGCACTCATTCAGCACCCCCAAATACTTGAATTGCGGTGACGGCGCCAACAAACCCGAACAGGATCGGCATCAGGAAGCGATACGCGGCTCTCGTGAGCGACGCCACTTGCTGCCTATCCCAACTAAATATAGGAGCGCGGTAGTTTGCGGAGAGCTTCTGCCCCTGCTGTCGTAGCACATAAGGCAACACAACAACATTGCCGAACATGGCAACAAGCAGGCCGGCAACAACTCCCAAAAAACCCGCAGATATATCACTCATCACGCAAACCCCGTGATCTTGAGGAAAGCAGCGGTGGCGACGACCATGAACAGCGAGATCGGCAGGAACACTTTCCAGCCCAGCCGCATCAGCTGGTCGTAGCGGTAGCGCGGCACGAAGGCCTTCACCATCGAGATGCCGAAGAACACGAAGCAGACCTTCAGCACGAACCAGATGACGCCCGGCACCCAGGTGAAGGGCGCGAAGTCGAAGGGCGGCAGCCAGCCGCCGAGGAACAGGATGGTGGCCAGCGCGCACATCAGGACGATGGCGACATACTCGCCCAGGAAGAACAGCAGGAACGGCGTCGAGGAATATTCGACCATGTGGCCGGCGACCAGCTCCGATTCGGCTTCGACCAGATCGAAGGGCGGCCGGTTCGTCTCGGCCAGCGCCGAGATGAAGAAGATGATGAACATCGGGAACAGCGCCAGCCAGTTCCAGTCGAGGAAGGTGTTGGGCAGGCCAAGCCGCGTGCCAATTCCGTCATGCTGCGACAGCACGATATCGCTGAGGTTGAGCGAGCCGGCGGTCAGCAGAACGGTGACGATGACGAAGCCGATCGAGACCTCGTAGGACACCATCTGCGCCGCCGAACGCAGCGCGCCGAGGAATGGATATTTCGAGTTGGACGCCCAGCCGCCCATGATAACGCCATAAACCTCCAGCGAGGAGATGGCGAAGACATAGAGGATGCCGACATTGACGTTGGCGATCGCCCAGCCCTCATTGACCGGAATGACCGCCCAGGCCGAGATCGCCAGCACCGCCGAGACCAGCGGCGCCAGGAGGAACACCCCCTTGTTGGCGCCGGACGGGATGACCGGTTCCTTAAAGACGAATTTCAGCAGGTCGGCAAAGGCCTGCAGCGTACCCCAGGGGCCGACGACATTCGGGCCGCGGCGCAATTGCACGGCCGCCCAGATCTTGCGGTCGGCGTAGAGAATGTAGGCGACGAAGACCAAAAGGATAACGATCAGCACGACCGATTTCAGTAGAATGATCAGCGCCGGCAGCACGTAGAAGGAGAAGAAGGTGTCCATGCTTATTCCGCCGCCTGCTTGAAGCCGCTCTTGGCCAATGCCGAGCATTCAGCCATCACGGCCGACGCGCGCGCGATCGGATTGGTCAGGTAGAAATCCGTGACCGGCGAGGTGAACGTGCCCTTGTTCAGCCGCCCGCCGAGCTTCGCCACATTGGCGATGTCCTCGGCATTGCCGGCCGCGACCTGATCGATGCGGGCCAGATGCGGGTATTCGCCATAAAGCTTGGCACGCAGCTGCGGCAGCGAGTCGAACGGCAGCTTCTTGCCCAGCACATCCGATAGGGCTCTCAAGATCGCCCAATCCTCGCGCGCATCGCCCGGCGCGAAGCCGGCGCGGTTGGTCTGCTGCACACGCCCCTCGGTGTTGACATAGGTGCCGGACTTCTCGGTATAGGCCGCCGCCGGCAGGATGACATTGGCGCGGTGCGCGCCGGCGTCGCCATGCGTGCCGACATAGACGACGAAGGCGCCGCCGGTCTTCGACATATCGATCTCGTCGGCGCCGAGCAGGAACAGCACATCCGTCTCGCCCAGCATGCCGGCAACGTCCTTGCCGCCCTCGCCCGGCACGAAGCCGAGGTCGAGGCCGCCGACGCGCGCCGCCGCATTGTGCAGCACGGCAAAGCCGTTCCAGTCCGCGCGAGCAGCATTCACCGCCGCAGCGAGCCTGGCCGCCTGGCCGAGCACGGCCGCGCCATCGGCGCGCGCCAGCGCGCCCTGGCCGACGATGATCAGGGGATGCGTCGCCTTCTTCAGCGTCTGGAAGAACTTGCCGTTGCCGTCCGCCAGATCCTTCAGCGAATCCGGTCCGGCGCCCAGCTGTTCATAGTCATAGCGTGTGTCGCCGATATCGCCGATGACGCCGACCGGGAGATTGCCGAGACGCCAGCGCTTGCGGATGCGGGCATTGAGCACCGAAGCCTCGTAGCGCGGATTGGCGCCGATGATCAGCACCGCGTCGGCCTGCTCGATGCCTTCAATGGTCGGGTTGAAGATATAGCTGGCGCGTCCGAGCGCCGGATCGAGTGCCGCGCCATCCTGGCGGCAATCGGTGTTCTTCGAGCCAAGCGAGGCC
This sequence comes from Mesorhizobium sp. ES1-6, assembly GCF_020164775.1. Taxonomy (NCBI): domain Bacteria; kingdom Pseudomonadati; phylum Pseudomonadota; class Alphaproteobacteria; order Hyphomicrobiales; family Phyllobacteriaceae; genus Mesorhizobium; species Mesorhizobium sp. ES1-6. Next base: position 229,374 of record NZ_JAIUGU010000007.1, on the reverse strand, counting down.
ATCAGGAGCTTCAGAGCGTAGATCTCCTCCACCGCCGCCAGATCGCCTGATATCGCGCCAATCTTGTCGGGAGCTGCCGCCGAAACCGCGCCCTTGATCGCCGCGAAGGCCTCGGCCCAGCTTGCCGGAACCAGCTTGCCGTCCTTGCGTACATAGGGGCGGTCGAGGCGCTGCGTGCGCAGGCCGTCCCAGATGAAGCGGGTCTTGTCGGAAATCCATTCCTCGTTCACCTGCTCGTTGACGCGCGGCAGGATGCGCATCACTTCGCGGCCACGGCTGTCGACGCGGATCGCCGAGCCGACGGCGTCCATGACGTCGATGGATTCGGTCTTGGTCAGTTCCCACGGCCGCGCCTGGAAGGCGAAAGGCTTGGAGGTCAGCGCGCCGACCGGGCAGAGATCGATGACATTGCCCTGCAGCTCCGAGGTCATCGCCTGTTCGAGATAGGTGGTGATCTCCGCATCCTCGCCACGGCCGATCAGACCAAGTTCGGAAATGCCGGCAACCTCGGTGGTGAAACGGACGCAGCGCGTGCAGTGGATGCAGCGGTTCATCACCGTCTTGACCAGCGGCCCGATATACTTGTCTTCGACCGCGCGCTTGTTCTCGTGATAGCGCGAGGAATCGACGCCGAAGGCCATCGCCTGGTCCTGCAGGTCGCACTCGCCGCCCTGGTCGCATATCGGGCAATCCAGCGGATGGTTGATCAGCAGGAATTCCATCACGCCTTCCCGGGCCTTCTTGACCATCGGCGTGTTGGTGAAGATTTCCGGCGGCTCGCCATTGGGGCCGGGGCGCAGGTCGCGCACGCCCATGGCGCAGGAGGCCTGAGGCTTGGGCGGCCCGCCCTTCACCTCGATCAGGCACATGCGGCAGTTGCCGGCGATCGACAGCCGCTCATGGAAGCAGAAACGCGGCACTTCCGCGCCCGCGTCCTCCGCAGCCTGCAGCAGCGTGTAGTGGTCGGGTACAGTGATTTCTTTCCCGTCGACCTTGAGCTTTGCCATTCGTCTCAAACCCCTGCGGATTTCCCGCAATCTCATTTTCCGGGCGCGGCAGACGCAGCGCCCGACATTTCATTCACTTCTTCGCGGCCAGCGCCGTGGCTTGGCCTGTCCAGTCGTCGCGGCCGATGCGGCCGTTGAACGACAGATAATCGTCGACCCAGGCGATCTCTTGCGGCGACCATGCGGCGATCTGGGCGTAAGTCCAGACACCCAGGTCGTTCAGCACCTTCTCCAGCTTCGGGCCGATGCCCGATATCGCCTTCAGGTCCGAAGGCTTCGCCGGCCTGTCCATGGCCTTGGGCTGCCGGAAATCCTCGGGCATCAGCACGTCGGGCACATCGCCCGTTGCCGGACGCGCGGCGGCCGCTGGCGCCGTGGTGGCGGCTTCCCTGGCGGCAATGTCGGTGACTTCCTGGGCAAAGGACTGCGCCTCGGCGATCAGGGTCTTGGCCCTCGCCCGCGCCCGGGTGGACGAAGAGTTCGCATCCTCGAATTGCTCGATCCTGGCCTCGAAATCCTCGATCAGCGGCTGCATGAGGCGCTGCGACGCCTCGGCGGCGCCCGAAAGCGCGCCCATCCATACGCCGAACGCATGATTGGCGAGCCCGATGCCAAGCGCCGACATCGCTGCCGCACCCGCGACAGGATGCACGAAAAGGTTGACGGCGCTGGCCATCTCCTTCGGCATCATCCTGGTCAGGTCCTGGTTCATCTTCTCGATCTGGTCCAAATTGGGCATCAATGGGTAGGGTGTCGAATACGGCGCCATAGGGTTCTCCTGGTCGTTTCTTCGTTCGCCCCGCCCCGTTTTCTTCCCGCCTTCAAAGTTTCTTCTTATTCCGCCGCCACCATCACCGGTTCGGCCCGGTGCGCGTTGCGCGAAAACTCGTCGATGCGCCGCTCCACCTCGCCGCGGAAATGCCGCATCAGGCCCTGGATCGGCCAGGCCGCCGCGTCGCCCAGCGCGCAGATCGTATGGCCCTCGACCTGCTTGGTGACGTCGAGCAGCATGTCGATCTCGCGCTTCTGCGCCTCGCCGCGCACCAACCGCTCCATCACCCGCCACATCCAGCCTGTGCCCTCGCGGCACGGCGTGCACTGGCCGCAGCTCTCGTGCTTGTAGAAGTAGGACAACCGCGCGATCGCCTTCACGACGTCGGTCGACTTGTCCATGACGATGACCGCCGCCGTGCCGAGGCCGGACTTGAGGTCGCGCAGCGCGTCGAAGTCCATCGGCGTGTCGATGATCTGCTCGGCCGGCACCAGCGGCACCGAGGCGCCGCCCGGAATGACCGCCAGAAGGTTGTCCCAGCCGCCGCGAATGCCGCCGCAATGCGTCTCGATCAGTTCACGGAACGGGATCGACATCGCCTCTTCGACGGTGCACGGATTGTTGACGTGGCCGGAGATGCAGAACAGCTTGGTGCCGACATTGTTGGGCCGGCCGAAGGACGAGAACCAGGCAGCCCCCCGGCGCAGAATGGTCGGCGCCACGGCGATCGATTCGACATTGTTGACCGTGGTCGGGCAGCCATAGAGGCCGACATTGGCCGGGAATGGCGGCTTAAGCCGGGGCTGGCCCTTCTTGCCTTCGAGGCTTTCCAGCAGCGCCGTTTCCTCGCCGCAGATATAGGCGCCGGCGCCGTGATGCATGTAGATTTCGAAATCGTAGCCCGATGTGTTGTTCTTGCCGATCAGCTTGGCCTCGTAAGCCTCCTCGATCGCCCGCTGTAGCGCCTCGCGCTCGCGGATGAACTCACCGCGCACATAGATGTAGGCGGCAATCGCGCCCATGGCGAAGCCGGCCAGAAACGCGCCTTCGACCAGCGTGTGCGGATCGTTGCGCAGGATATCGCGGTCCTTGCAGGTGCCGGGCTCGGATTCGTCGGCGTTGATGACGAGATAGCTCGGCCGGCCGTCGCTCTGCTTGGGCATGAACGACCATTTGAGGCCGGTCGGGAAGCCGGCGCCGCCGCGTCCGCGCAAGCCGGACGCCTTCATCTCGTTGACGATCCAGTCACGGCCCTTGGCAACGAGGCCCGGCGTATTGTCCCAGGCGCCCCGCGCCATGGCGCCGGCCAGCGACTTGTCGAAGAGGCCGTAGATGTTGGTGAAGATGCGGTCTTTGTCCTGAAGCATTTTTCGTCCCTCAGACCGGCTTCTTGGTCGGCTTGGCGGCAGGCTGCTTGGTCTCCGGCGCCTTGAAGGCGCCGCCCGGTTCGGCCCGGTTCTTCGGTCCACTGCGTTGCTTTGGAGTCGCCTCGACCTCAGGAGCGGCCTTGTTGGCGTTGGCGGCCGAGTGGAGTGGTGCCGCAACGCTGGCAGCGCTCTCGGTGACCGGCGCGACCTTGGCCGGCGACGGCGTCTTCAACGTCGGGTTGGTCTCCGGCGCGGCGGTCTTTGGCCTGCTGGATTTTGACGGAGCGACCGGACCGGGCGCGGCTGGCGCGGCGGGGGCCGCCGGTGCCGGCACTGGCGCGGCGATGATCGCGTCTGGCGCCGCCTTGGCGGCCCTGGCCGCTTCCCGGGCTTCCCGATCGCGGGTCGATTTGAGGATCGCCTTTTCACTCTTCAGCGTGGTGAGGCCGGAGGCCGGCTCCGAGCCGGTGCGGCCGTTCTGCGGCCCCGGCGCCACCGAAGCGCCCTTGCCGGCATCGTAGAGATCGATGATTTCGGCCAGCCGTTCCGGCGTCAGATCCTCGAACGTATCCTTGAACACCATGACCATCGGCGCGTTGACGCAGGCGCCGAGGCACTCGACCTCCTCCCACGACAAGGTGCCCTTGTCGTTGGTGTGGAACTGGTCGTGATGGATTTTCGAGCGGCACACATCCATCAGCGCTTCCGAACCGCGCAGCATGCAGGGCGTGGTGCCGCAGACCTGGATATGCGCGCGGGTGCCGACGGGATTGAGCTGATACTGCGTGTAGAAGGTCGCGACCTCGAGACCGCGAATACGCGGCATGCCGAGCATGTCCGAAATCGTCTCGATCGCCGCCTTGGTGACCCAGCCTTCCTGCTCCTGCGCTATCATCAGCAGCGGAATGATCGCCGACTGCTCGCGCCCCTTCGGATATTTCTTGATCCACTGCTTGGCCGCCGCCGCATTCGCCTTGTTGAAGGCGAAGGACGCTGGCTGGACGCTGGCTTCTGCGAGACGGCGGACTGACATTTAGCGATCGACCTCACCAAACACGATGTCGAGGGAGCCAAGAACGGCGGTGACGTCGGCCAGCATGTGGCCGCGGCACAGGAAATCCATGGCTTGCAGATGCGCGAAACCCGGCGCGCGCAGCTTGCAGCGGTACGGCTTGTTGGTGCCGTCGGAGACGAGATAGACGCCGAACTCGCCCTTCGGCGCCTCGACCGCCGCATAGACCTCGCCGGCCGGCACGCGATAGCCCTCGGTGTAGAGCTTGAAATGGTGGATCAGCGCTTCCATCGAGCGCTTCATCGCCTGGCGTTTGGGCGGCACCACCTTGCCGTCGAGGTTCGACACCGGGCCGGTGCTTTCCTTGCCGAGCAGGAGATCGACGCACTGGCGCATGATCCTGGCCGACTGGCGCATTTCTTCCATGCGAACGAGGTAACGGTCGTAGCAGTCGCCGTTCTTGCCGATCGGGATGTCGAAATCCATCTCCGAATAGCATTCATAGGGCTGCGACTTGCGCAGGTCCCATGGCGAACCCGAGCCGCGCACCATGACGCCCGAAAAGCCCCAGGCCCAGGCATCTTCCAGCGAAACGATGCCGATATCGACATTGCGCTGCTTGAAGATGCGGTTGCCGGTGAGCAGCTTGTCGAGATCGTCGATCGACTTCAGGAAGGGATCGATCCACTTGCCGATATCCTCGACCAGCTGGCGCGGCAGATCCTGGTGGACGCCGCCGGGCCGAAAGTAGGCGGCGTGCATGCGCGAGCCGGAGGCGCGCTCATAGAACACCATCAGCTTTTCGCGCTCGACGAAGCCCCACAGCGGCGGCGTCAGCGCGCCGACGTCCATTGCCTGCGTCGTCACATTGAGAATGTGCGACATGATGCGGCCGATCTCGCAATAGAGCACGCGGATCAGCTGGCCGCGCCTCGGCACCTCGATGCCGAGCAGGCGCTCGGCCGCCAAGGCAAAGGCGTGCTCCTGGTTCATCGGCGCGCAATAGTCGAGCCGGTCGAGGTAAGGCACCGCCTGCAGATAGGTTTTTGCCTCGATCAGCTTTTCCGTACCGCGATGCAAGAGCCCGATATGCGGATCGACCCGATCGACCACTTCGCCGTCCAACTCCAGAACCAGCCTCAGAACACCATGCGCGGCAGGGTGCTGAGGTCCGAAGTTGATGTTAAAGTTGCGGACGGAGGTTTCAGCCATTACTGCTTTGCCTTCTCATCCCCTGGCAGCACGTAATCCGTGCCTTCCCATGGGGACAGAAAATCGAAATTGCGGAATTCCTGCTTCAGTTCCACAGGCTCGTAGATGACGCGCTTGGCTTCGTCGTCGTAACGCACTTCGACGAAACCGGTCAGCGGGAAATCCTTGCGCAGCGGATGGCCTTCGAAACCGTAGTCGGTCAGCAGGCGGCGCAGGTCCGGATGGCCCGAAAACAGCACGCCATAGAGATCGTAGGTCTCGCGTTCGAACCAGTCGGCACCGGGATAGACGCCGGTGACCGACGGCACCATCGTCTCCTCGTCGGCCTGCACCTTGACCCGGATGCGCACATTCTGCTTCGGCGAAAGCAGGTGATAGACGACGTCGAAACGCTTGGCCCGCGACGGATAGTCGGCACCGCAGACATCGATGATCGAGATGAACTGGCAGCGCGCATCGTCGCGCAGGAAGGCCATCACCTCGATCAGGTTTTCCGGCTCGACGTGAACGGTAAGCTCGCCATAAGCGAGCACAGCGTCACTGAAGCGGCCAGGCAGCTTCTCGCCGAGATAGGTCGACAGTTCGCTAAGGGATGCGGCCATGGATTTACCGTTCGATCGTGCCGGTGCGGCGGATTTTCTTCTGCAGGAGAAGAATCCCGTAGAGCAGGGCTTCGGCGCTCGGCGGGCAGCCGGGCACATAGATGTCGACCGGCACCACGCGGTCGCAGCCGCGCACCACCGAATAGGAATAGTGGTAGTAGCCGCCGCCATTGGCGCAGGAGCCCATCGAGATAACGTAGCGCGGCTCCGGCATCTGGTCGTAGACCTTGCGCAGCGCCGGCGCCATCTTGTTGGTCAGCGTGCCGGCGACGATCATGATGTCGGACTGCCGCGGCGACGCGCGCGGCGCGACACCGAACCGCTCCGAATCGTAACGCGGCATCGAGGTGTGGATCATCTCGACCGCGCAGCACGCCAGACCGAAGGTCATGAACATGAGCGAGCCGCTGCGCGCCCAGGTGATCAGCGCCTCGGTCGAGGTGACCAGAAAACCCTTGTCGGCAAGCTCATTGTTGATTTCGAGGAAGAAGGGATCGTCCTCCCCCACCGGCCTGCCAGTGTTGGGATCGATAACACCTTTGGGCTTCGGCGCGACGAGGGTGCCTGAACTGTCGTTCAATCCCATTCCAGCGCTCCTTTTTTCCATTCATAGGCAAAGCCGATGGTCAGCACTGCCAAAAAAACCATCATTGACCAGAAACCGAGCATGCCGATCTTCGAGAAGGACACTGCCCAGGGGAAGAGGAAGGCTACTTCCAGGTCGAATATAATGAACAGGATCGACACCAGGTAGAAGCGGATGTCGAATTTCATGCGGGCGTCGTCGAACGAGTTGAAACCGCACTCGTAGGCGGAAAGCTTTTCGGGATCCGGGTTGCGGTAGGCCACCAGGAACGGCGCGACCAGCAGCGCCAGACCGACCACCAGCGCCACGCCGATAAACAGGACGATGGGCAGGTACGAGCTGAGGAGTGCGTTCATGCAGCGGCTTTCCGTTGGCGCCAATCCACGTTGATTACAGCACCGGACCTTAATGCGGAAGCGTGACAGTTTAACCGCTGAACCGTTTTAAGAAGCCTATGCTGCAACGCGGCGAGGGTTAGCGCAGCACTTCCAGCGAAGCAAGTCAAACCTTGTTCAAAACAACGAGCTGGACGGCATTCCGGGAGAAACTGGTCTCATACGCTCCTGTTTGATTTCCTTCGCTTTTTAATCCACTTTTCTCTCCTGACAGGATTGCCACCAAAACCCTGCTAGCATGGGCTGGAATCACCCCATCACATCTTTGTCAAAGCACCCTCAGAGTGACGCCTGCATGAAGGAAAAGATTTCGCTTGCCACCGCCCGGCGCATCGCGCTCGCCGCGCAGGGGTTTCTCGACCCCCGCCCCGCCGGCACGCCCGACCGCCGCCATTTCGCCCGCGTTCTGTCCCGCACCGGCCTGCTGCAGATCGATTCCGTCAGTGCGGTGGTGCGCGCCCATTACATGCCGCTCTATTCGCGTCTTGGCCCCTATCCCCTCGCCTTGCTCGACAACGCCGCCGTGACGCGCAAGCGCACCGTGTTCGAATACTGGGCGCACGAGGCCTCCTTCCTGCCGGTCGAGACCTACCCACTGATGCGCTGGCGCATGCGGCGCGCCGAGCAAGGCGACGAAATGTATCTGGGGCTGGCCAAATGGGGCCGCGAGCACGCCGCCTATATAGAAGAGATCTACCGCGAGGTCGTCGAGCGCGGGCCGATCGCCGCTTCGGCGCTCGAAGGCCAGAAAGGCTCCGGCGGCTGGTGGGGCTGGAGCCACGCCAAGCACGCCTTCGAATGGCTGTTCTGGGCCGGCCGCATCACCACGGCACACCGTCGCGGTTTCGAGCGCTTCTATGACCTGCCGGAACGCGTGCTGCCGCAGGCGATCCTCGACCTGCCGGTGCCGGCGGCCGAGGACGCGCACCGCGAATTGCTGCGCATCTCCGCCCGCGCCCATGGCGTGGCGACATCGGGCGATTTGCGCGACTATTTCCGCCTGTCACCGGCCGATATGAAAGGCCGGCTGGAGGAACTGGTCGAACTCGGCGACTTGCTGCCGGTCCGTGTCGAGGGCTGGGACAAGCCGGCTTACCTTCACAAGGACGCCCGTATGCCGCGCAAGATCGAGGCCCGCGCCCTGCTGGCGCCGTTCGATCCGGTCGTCTTCGAGCGCTCGCGCTCGGAGCGGCTGTTCGATTTCCACTACCGCATCGAGATCTACACGCCGGCCGACAAGCGCCAATATGGCTACTATGTCCTGCCCTTCCTGCTTGGTGACAGGATCGTGGCGCGCGTCGACCTCAAGGCCGACCGGCCGGCCAGTGTCCTGCGCGTCCACGCGGCTTATGCCGAGCCCGGCGCACCGCCAGAGACGGCGGCTCAGCTCTTCGAGGAACTGAAGCAGATGCAGGGCTGGCTAGGCCTCGAACGCATGGAAGTGACGCCTGCCGGCGATCTGGGCCCGGCGCTGGCCGACATCACGGTGTCGTAAGCTCGCGTTGACACCGCTGCCCGCAAGAGCCTAAATCCGATCCAGACGGTCTCCTCTCAGCAAAGGGAGGAGCCAAGAGGGAATGCGGTGCGGGCTGAAAACCCAAATCCGCGGCTGTCCCCGCAACTGTAAGCGAAGAGCCAAGGCCGAAAGCCACTGGGATTGTCCCGGGAAGGCGGCTACCCAAGGCGATGACCCGCGAGCCAGGAGACCTGCCGTCTGGAATGCAAGAATCCGATCGCCCGGCGGGTTTTCCGGGCAAGGAGCCTGATTTGGATCGCGACAGCAGTTTTTCGGCTGAAACAACAGACGTTTTGTCCGGCGAGGGTGATTCCCTGGCCGGCGTGACCGTCATCGTCTGCGCCTCGTGCCGCGACGAGACCGGCTCCGACGCCCATCCCCGGGCCGGCGAAATTTTGGCGGAAGACACGCGCCAGGCCGCCTCGGGCGAGAACATCCGCATCCGCACGGTCGAATGCCTCGGCAATTGCAAGCGCCGGCTGAGCGCCGCGATCCTGCGCGACGGCTGCTGGAGCTATGTGTTCGGCGACCTGACCACAACCAGCGGCGCCGATCTCGTCACCGGCGCCAAGCTCTTCGCCACCTCGACCGACGGCCTCATTCCCTGGCGGGGCCGGCCCGATAGCCTCAAGCGTGGCCTCGTTGCCCGCATCCCTCCTCTCGACATGCTGAAGGACTTGACATGACCGCTCCAAATTCGGCCGGCAATCTCTCCCGCGTTCCCTGCACCGTCGTTACCGGCTTCCTCGGCGCCGGCAAGACGACACTGGTTCGACATCTCCTGGAAAATGCCGGCGGCAAGCGCATCGCCATCATCGTCAACGAATTCGGCGACATCGGCATCGACGGCGAGATCCTCAAGGGCTGCGGCATCGACAGCTGCCCCGAGGAGAACATCGTTGAATTGGCCAATGGCTGCATCTGCTGCACCGTCGCCGACGATTTCGTGCCGGCGCTCGACAAGATCCTGTCGCTGACGCCGAAGGTCGACCACATCCTGATCGAAACCTCCGGTCTCGCTCTCCCCAAGCCTCTGGTTCAGGCTTTCCAGTGGCCTACGGTGAAGAGCCGGGTGACCGTCGACGGCGTCATCGCCGTGGTCGACGGTCCCGCACTTGCCGAGGGCCGCGTCGCCAACGACATGGACGCCCTGCAGGCGCAGCGCGCCGGGGATGACAGCCTCGACCATGACGATCCGGTCGAGGAAGTGTTCGAGGACCAGATCGCCTGCGCCGACCTGATCATCCTGTCGAAGAGCGACCTGATGGATGCCGCCGGCTCAGCCCGCGCCAATGCCATCGTCAACGAACATTCCGCCCGCGCCGTGAAGATCGTGCCGACGTCGCATGGCAAGGTCGATCCTTCGGTGCTGCTCGGGCTTGGCCTTGCCGTCGAGGACGACATCGAGAACCGCAAGTCGCATCATGACGGCGCGTTCGACCATGAGCATGACGACTTCGACACGTTCATCGTCGACATACCCTCGATCGCCAATCCTGACGAACTGGCCAAGCGCGTCACAGAGGCCGCCGAACAGGAAAACGTGCTGCGTGTAAAAGGCTTCGTCGAGGTCGGCGGCAAGCCGATGCGGCTCCTGTTGCAGGCCGTCGGCCCGCGCGTCAATCATTACTATGACCGTGCTTGGACGGCTGATGACAACCGCCGCTCGCGCCTCGTCGTCATCGGTCTGAAGGGGCTGAACCGCCCGGCGATCGAACGTATCCTCGCCGGCTGATTTCAGACACGGACCGCGATGCACATCCTCACCACGACCTCCGCCTCGCTCGACGACCTCGCCGAGCCTGTCGATCTCCGGCAGACGCCGGCGGATATCGTGGCCCTGTCCTTCACCGACAGCGACCTCGCCGGACTGGCGGCGGCATGGAAGGCGGAAGCCGATCGCCTGCCCTCGATGCGGCTCGCGGCACTGCGCGACCTGCGCCATCCCATGTCCGTCGACCTGTGGATCGACAGCGTCGCCCGCCACGCCAGGATCATTCTGGTGCGCATCCTCGGCGGCTATGACTGGTGGCGCTATGGTTGCGACCAGCTCGCGGCGATTGCCCGCGAACGCGGCATCAAACTGGCGCTGCTTCCCGGCGAAAGCCACGACGAGGATGCCAGGCTGATCGAAGCCTCGACACTGCCGCGCGCCGACCTCGACAGCCTTCTCGGCTATTTCCGCGAAGGCGGCCCGGCCAATATGAGCGCGCTGGTGCACAGGCTGGCAGGCCTGGCTGGACGGGATGCGCCGGTCGCCAGTCCGGTCTGTGTGCCGAAGGCTGGTTACTATCAGTCTGGATTGGGGGTCGTGGAGAAGCCGGACCTTTCAATGGTCGGCGCTCCGATCATCCCTATTCTCTTCTACCGATCGATGCTGCTTGCAGCCGATGTCGCACCCATAGACGCCCTTTTTGAAGCTTTGGAGCAACGCGGCATGCTCCCGATTCCCATCTTCATCTCCAGCCTCAAAGACCCGGTGTCCCTGGCCTTCGTCGAAAATGCCCTCGCCTCGCTGAAACCCGCCGCGATCGTCACCGCCACAGCGTTCGCGTCCGGTGCCGAGCCCGGCGTCGAAACCCTGTTCGACCGCGCCGGCGTGCCCGTCTTCCAGGTCATCGTCGCCACCACGCGCCGCGATGTCTGGGAAAACAACCAGCGCGGCCTGGCGCCGGCCGACCTTGCCATGCATGTCGTGCTGCCCGAACTCGACGGCCGCATCCTCGCGGGTGCCATTTCCTTCAAGGACGAGAGCGAGGTTGATCCGGCACTCGGCCATCGCGCGCTGGCCAACCGGCCGGAGCCGAATCGCATCGGACAGGTGGCGGACCGGGTCGCGGCCTTCATCAGGCTTCGGGAAACGCCGCGCGCGGAACGCAAGCTCGCCATTCTGATCCCCGATTACCCGAGCGCTCCCGGCCGCACCGGCTATGCGGTCGGGTTGGACGTGCCATCCAGCGTGCTGGCGATGCTGCACGACTTGAGCGAACAGGGCTATGTGGTTGGAGAGATTCCGCAAACGCCGCGTGAATTGCTGGATGCGCTGAAGCGGGGCCAGGACGGGCTGGGGCTGGAAGATTATTTGGCCTTCTCTACGGAGTTGCCGATAGCGGCAATTGCTCCAGTAGAAGCCGCTTGGGGAAAGGCCGAAGACGAGACAGGATTGCGCGAGGCGCCCCCCTCTGTCCTGCCGGACATCTCTCCCTCAAGGGGGGAGATCAGCAGCTTCGCTGGCGGCGCTCCATTTTCAACGTTTGGGATTGGCGAAATCGGCGATGACAGCTCAATCTCCCCCCTTGAGGGGGAGATGTCCGGCAGGACAGAGGGGGGCGCCTCGCGCAGACCTTCGCTATCAAGCAAAAAACACTTCCCCTTCCGCGCCGCCACCTTCGGCAACATCACCGTCGCCCTCGCCCCCGACCGTGGCCGTTCCGCCGATCGCCGCGCCGACTATCACGACCCGACGCTCCCCCCGCGCCACGCGCTGATCGCCTTCGGCCTCTGGCTGCGCAGATCGCTCGGCGTCCATGCCCTGATCCATGTCGGCGCCCACGGCACGCTGGAATGGCTGCCGGGCAAGACCGTCGCGCTTTCGCAAAACTGCTTCCCCGAAATCGTCACCGGGTCCCTGCCCGTCATCTATCCCTTCATCGTCTCCAACCCCGGCGAAGCGGCGCAGGCCAAGCGACGCATCGCCGCTGTCACGCTTGGCCATCTGCCGCCGCCGCTCACCGGTGCAGGTCTCGACGAGGACCAGCACAAGCTCGAACGCCTGGTCGATGAGTACGCCCAGGCCGACGGCCTCGACCGCCGCCGCCGCGACCGTCTCGCCAGGCTGATCGTCGACACCGCGCAAAAGACGGGCCTCGCTTCCGAAGCCGGCGTCGCGAAAACCGACGCACCCGACGAAGCGCTGCGCCGCATCGATGCCTGGCTCTGCGATCTCAAGGATTTCGCCATCAAGGATGGATTGCATATCTACGGCCGCGCGCCCGGGGACGAACCCGACGCCATACGCCGCCAAAGCGCCGACGCCGAGAAGTCGGCACTGCTCGCCGCGCTCGATGGCCGCCACGTCAAGGCCGGCCCAGCCGGCGCGCCGGCGCGCGGCCGCTCCGACGTGCTTCCAACCGGCCGCAATCTGTTCACCTCGGACCCGCGCACCATGCCGACGCCCACCGCCTACGATCTGGGCAAGGCAGCGGCCGAAGAAGTGGTGCGCGGCTACCTACAATCGCATGGCGACTGGCCGCGTTCGCTGGTCATCGATCTCTGGGGCTCGGCCTCGTTGCGCACCGGCGGCGAGGAGATCGCGCAAGGCCTGGCGCTGATGGGCTGCCGGCCGCAATGGGACACTGCCACCGGCCGCATCACTGGCATCGAGGTGTTGCCGCCGGCCACGCTCGGCCGTCCGCGCGTCGATGTCACCTGGCGCATCTCAGGCCTGTTCCGCGACATGTTCCCGACCCAGATCGCCCTGATCGACGCCGCCGCCAACGCCGTCGCCGCCCGCGACGAGGACGATTCGGAAAACCCGCTCGCGGCAAAAACCCGTGCCGACGGCAAGGTCAGCCCGCGCATCTTCGGCACCTCGCCCGGCACGTACGGCGCCGGCGTCGAGGATCTCATGTCCAGCGGCGACTGGGGTGCGCGCGAAGAGATCGGCCGCGCCTATCTCGACGCCACCTCGCATGCCTATGGCGGCGCTGGCGGCGAAGGCGTCTCGGCGCCCGGAGCGTTTGAAGGCCGCATCGCCGAAGCCGACCTTCTCGTCCACACCGGCGACGATCCCGGCCGCGACATTCTCGAGGGCTCGGCCGACGTCGCCTTCATCGGCGGCTTTTCGGCCGCCCTGGCCGCACTCGGCAGGAACGCCGACGTCATCGTGCTCGACACCACCGATCCGCAAAAACCGAAGCCGCGCTCGGTTGGCGAGGCTGTCTCGCGGGTGGTGCGCGCCCGCGCCGTCAACGCCCGCTTCATCTCGGGCCAGATGCGCCACGGCCCGCGCGGCGCCTCCGAATTCGCCGAGACGGTCGACCGGCTGGTCGGATTCGCCGAAACCACAAATGCCATTCCGGGCGCGCTGATCGAGGCCGTGCACGATGCCTATCTCGGCGATCCCGAGGTCCGCGCCTTCATCTTGCGCGAAAATCCCGCCGCCGCCAAAGTCATCGCCGAGCGTTTTCTCTCGGCGCGCCGGCGTGGCCTCTGGCATCCCTTGCGCAATTCCATCGACGACGATCTCGCCGCGCTGATTGCCGAAGCCAACGCGCTCGGGGTGGCGGCATGAACACCTTCTCGCGCCGTGGCGCCTGCCCTGCTCTGTCGGCGCCGATGCAGACAGGCGACGGCCTGCTGGTGCGGCTCAATCCGGTGGATGGTGGCCCATCTTCTGGAGGGTTGTCGCCGAAGCTGTTGATCGGGATCGCCGAATCCGCCTTGCGGCACGGCAACGGCATCATGGAAGTGACGGCGCGCGGCAGCCTGCAGATACGCGGGCTGACGACGGAAAGCGCTGCCTTGCTGGCGGCGGAGATCGATGCATTGGGAATCGCGGTGCGCACCGGCGTGCCGGTCGAGACCGGCCCGCTGGCAGGCATTGACCCTCAGGAGATCGCCGACCCGCGACCGCTGGCTGAGCGAATCAGGGTGGCCATCGAGGAAGCCGGGTTGACACAGCGGCTGGGGCCGAAGGTTTCGGTGATCGTCGACGGCGGCGGACAACTGACGCTGGACGCGGTGACGGCGGATGTCAGGTTGAAGGCGGTGCGCACTGATGCGGGAATTCAATGGCATGTGTCCGTCGCGGGTGATGGGCAAACCGCGAGGCCGCTTGCCACCGCGGAAGCAGATGTGGCACGCGATATCGCTGTGGCTACGCTGAGGATGGTCGCCGAGAAGGGGCGCGAGTCTCATGCGCGAGATCTGTCGGAGAGGCAGTTGGTGTCTCTGGCGGATTGGCTATGCTCGACAATTTGGCGCGAGGCGCCCCCCTCTGTCCTGCCGGACATCTCCCCCTCTAGGGGGGAGATCGGCAGCTTCGACGCCGGATTTTCTTTAGCGACACCGGAAATTGGCGAAACCGTCGGCGACCACGTAATCTCCCCCCTTGAGGGGGAGATGTCCGGCAGGACAGAGGGGGGCGCCTCGCGCAAACCTATCGGCCTTTTCCCCTTAGCCGGCGACGTCTCCAATCTCGGCATTGCTCTCCCCTACGGCAGCATACCCGCCGAAAAGCTCATCGCCGTCGCAAAAAGCGCCCTCGCCGTAGGCACCACCGAAATCCGCCTCGCCCCGGGCCGCGCCATGCTCTTCCTTGGCCAGCCATCAGCCGCCAACCAACCCCTGCAAGACACAGCCGCCACCCTCGGCTTCGTCACCTCCCCCGCCGATCCGCGCACCCGCATCGCGGCCTGTCCCGGCACGCCGGCCTGCGCCTCCGGCCGCATCGCCACCCGCGACATCGCCGAGACGATCGCCGCTGAAAACACTGATATCCTTCACTTCACCCTGCACGTTTCCGGCTGCGCCAAGGGCTGCGCGCATCCCGGTCCGGCGGCGCTGACCTTGGTCGGCGGCGAAAACGGAGCCGGACTTGTCGTGAACGCGACGGCGAAGGCCCTTCCTGCCGGCTACAGGCCGGGCTATGACGCCGCGCGCGGCTTCGGTCGCGTCGCGGCAATGATCCGCAGCGCACGACATCAAGGCGAAACCGCCGCCGCTTGCCTGACAAGGCTGGGCACGGCCGGCATCGCCGAGACCTATCAACAGGAATGAGCATGGCCGCCTACGACTACATCCATGACGGCAACGCGATCTACGAGCGCTCCTTCGCCATCATCCGCGCCGAGGCCGATCTCTCGCACTTCTCGGAGGCCGAGGCCGATGTCGCCATCCGCATGATCCATGCCTGCGGCCAGGTCGAAGCCGCCAGGAATTTTGTCTTCTCCCCCGATTTCGTCGCCGCCGCGCGCAAAGCGCTTGCCGACGGCGCGCCGATCTTCTGCGACGCGGAGATGGTTTCGCATGGCGTCACCCGCGCCCGCCTGCCGGCCGGCAATGAGGTGATCTGCACCTTGCGCGACCAGCGCACGCACGACATCGCCAGGGAGATCGGCAACACCCGTTCCGCCGCCGCGATCGACCTGTGGGGCGAGCGCATGGCCGGTTCGGTGGTCGCGATCGGCAATGCGCCAACCGCGCTCTTCTACCTGCTGGAGAAGCTGCGCGACGGCGCGCCGAAGCCCGCTGCCATCATCGGCATGCCGGTCGGGTTCGTGGGCGCGGCCGAATCCAAGGACGCGCTGGCCGAAAATTCCTACGGCGTGCCCTACGCCATCGTGCGGGGCAGGCTCGGCGGCAGCGCCATGACCGCCGCCGCGCTCAATTCGCTGGCGAGGCCCGGCCTGTGAACGCGCTTCCCAAAGGCCGTCTCGTCGGCGTCGGCACCGGTCCCGGCGATCCAGAATTGTTGACGCTGAAGGCCGCGCGCGTCCTAGCCGAGGCCGATGTAGTGGCCTATTTCGCCAAGCGCGGCAACAACAGCAACGCGCGCGCCATTGTCGAGGCGCGCTTCCGGCCCGACATGCTGGAACTGCCGCTGCTCTATCCCGTGACTACCGAGATCGACAAGGATCACGACGACTACCGCTCGCAGATCGCGGGTTTCTACGAGGAGTCGGCCAAGAGAGTCGCCGAGCACCTCGATGCCGGCAAAATGGTGGCCGTCCTGTCCGAGGGCGACCCGCTGTTCTACGGCTCCTATATGCATCTGCACGTGCGCCTCTCCCATCGCTTTCCGACCGAGGTCATCCCCGGCATCACCGCCATGTCCGGCTGCTGGTCGCAGACCGGGGTGCCGATCGTCCAGGGCGACGACGTGCTGACCGTGCTGCCGGGCACGATGAGCGAGTTCGAGTTGACCCGGCGCCTCGCCGACACCGATGCCGCCGTCATCATGAAGGTCGGCCGCAACCTGCCCAAGATCAGGCGCGCGCTGGAGGCGACCGGCAAGCTGACGCGCGCCGTCTATGTCGAGCGCGGCACCATGGCCGGCAGCGTTTCGATGCGGCTCGCCGACAAGCCGGATGACAAGGCGCCCTATTTCGCCATCGTGCTGGTCGCCGGCTGGTCCGGCAAACCGGGAGCGCAGGCATGAGCGGCCGTCTTACCGTCATCGGCCTCGGCCCCGGCAATGCCGACCAGGTCACGCCGCAAGCCAGCCGCGCTGTCGCCGAGGCGAAATTCTTCTACGGCTACAAGCCTTATCTCGACCGGCTTGACCTGCGCCCCGACCAGACCCGCGTCGCCTCCGACAATCGCGAGGAGCTCGCCCGCTCCAAGGACGCCTTGGTCAAGGCCGCCGAGGGCCACGATGTCGCCGTGGTGTCCGGCGGCGATCCCGGCGTCTTCGCCATGGCCGCCGCCGTCTGCGAGGCGATCGAGGCCGGTCCGGCCGAATGGCGTGCGGTCGATGTCGCCGTCGTGCCGGGAGTCACCGCCATGCTGGCGGTCGCCGCCCGCATCGGCGCGCCGCTCGGCCACGACTTCTGCGCCATTTCGCTGTCCGACAATCTGAAGCCCTGGGATCTGATCGAGCTGCGTCTGCTGGCGGCGGCCGGCGCCAGCTTCGTTATCGCGCTCTACAACCCGATCAGCAAGGCGCGTCCCTGGCAGCTTGGCCGCGCCTTCGAATGCCTGTCCGCCATCCTGCCCGGCACGACGCCGGTGATCTTTGGCCGCGCCGCCGGCCGCCCGGACGAGCGCATCGAGGTGTTCCTGCTGGCCGACGTCGACGCACAAAAGGCCGACATGGCGACCTGCATCATCATCGGCTCACCGGAAACCCGGATCATCAAGCGCGGCGACAAGCCGGCGCTTGTCTACACGCCGCGCTCGGCGTCGGGTTCGACGAAATGATCGATCATCGCGGCCAGCGCTTCGACGGTTTCAGCCGAAGGCACCTCCGGCAAATCAGGCCTGCGCACCATGACCACCTCGATGCCGAGCGTTCGCGCCGCGGCAATCTTGCCGTATGTCGCCGCGCCGCCGCTGTTCTTCGACACCACGACATCTATGCGATGCTTTTCGAGCAGGGTCCGTTCGGCCGGCTCGTGGAATGGCCCCCGCGCCAACAGATAGCTGGCATCCGGGACGGCCAGCTTCGGCTCGACCGGATCGACGCTACGGATGAGATAGTGGTGCTGGGGTGCGGCCTCAAAGGCGGCGACCTCCTGCCGGCCAAGCGCCAGAAACACGCGGCGCGGCACCTCGCCAAGCGCCTGCGTGGCGCCGGCTACGCTATCGATCTCAAGCCAGCGGTCGCCTTCAACGGCCTGCCACGCCGGACGTCGCAAGGCAAGGACCGGCACCCCCGTTTTGCGCGCGGCCATTGCCGCATTGGCGGAGATTCGCGCCGCGTAGGGATGCGTGGCGTCGATCAGCAGATCGATACCCGCCTCGCGGAGGTATGCCGCCAGACCGTCGGCGCCGCCAAAGCCTCCGGTTCGCACGGGCACGCCTTGCGCGACCGGGCTTTCGGTGCGGCCGGCCAGCGACAGCGTGACCGAGCAATCGGAGCGCACCGCCAGTTTTCCAGCCAGCTGCCGGGCTTCGGTGGTGCCGCCGAGGATCAGAATGCGGTGGGTCATCATGCCTGCTGAGGGTCCGCGCGCCGCCAAGCCCGACCCGAGATGGCTCACGATCGTCGGCATCGGCGAGGACGGTTTAGCGGGTCTCGGCGACGAGGCCAAGCGGCGGATCGCCAACGCCGAGTTCATCTTCGGCGGCAAGCGGCATCTGGCGCTGGTTGCTTCCTTCGCCAGGGGCAAGCCCTGCCCCTGGCCGATTCCGTTCGATGCCGGGATGGCCGATGTCCTGGCGCTGGCCGGCAGGAACGTCTGCGTGCTCGCTTCCGGGGATCCGTTCTTCCATGGTGTCGGCGCCACCCTCGCCCGCAAGGTCCAGCCACGGGAAATGCATGTCATTCCGGCGTCGTCGGCCATTTCGCTGGCCGCCGCGCGGCTCGGCTGGGCGCTGCAGGATATCGAGACCATCTCGCTGCATGGCCACCCGATCGACCTGATCCGCCCGCTGCTGCAGCCCAACGCACGCATCCTGGCGCTGACCTCCGATGGCTTTGCTCCGGCGGCAATTGCCCGGCTGCTCGCCGAGCTCGACTTCGGGGCTTCGCGGCTGACGGTGCTGGAGGCCTTGGGCGGGCCGAAGGAAACATTGCGCGCAGCGCGTGCCGATGCCTTCGATCTCGAAAACATCAATCCACTCAATGTGCTGGCGATCGAGCTTGATTCAAATCCGCAGGCGCGCATCCTGCCTCTGACGTCGGGGCGCGCCGACCATCTGTTCGAACATGACGGTCAGATCACCAAACGCGAAATCCGCGCCGTCACTCTGTCGGCGCTGGCGCCGAGGCGCGGCGAATTGCTGTGGGATATCGGCGCCGGCTCGGGCTCCATCGGCATCGAATGGATGCTCGCCCACCCTTCGCTGCGCACCATCGCCATCGAGGCCGACACGGCCCGCGCCACCCGCATCGGCCACAACGCCCTTGCCTGCGGTGTTCCTGGACTGGTCGTTATCGAAGGCACCGCCCCCAAGGCATTGGCCGGGCTGGAGACGCCGGATGCGATCTTCATTGGCGGCGGCGGCAGCGACGCCGGCGTCTTGAACGCCGCCATCAAGGCGTTGCGCAGCGGCGGCCGGCTCGTGGCCAATGCGGTGACGCTGGAAATGGAAGCCCTGCTTCTCGCCCAGCACACCAGGCGCGGCGGCGATCTTATCAGGATAAACATCTCCCGCGCTTCGCCGGTCGGCTCGATGCAGGCGTGGCGGCCGGCCATGCCTGTCACGCAATGGAGCTGGGTGAAACCATGATGGTCGCGGGGATCGGCAGCCGAAAGGGCGTGAGCGTCGAGGATGTGCTCGCGGCGATCGAAACCGCGCTCGAAGCGCATGGGCTGGCAATGACGGCGCTGTCAGCCTTGGCGACGACCGAGTTCAAACGCAACGAAGAGGCCATCTTCGCCGCCGGCCGTGAACTGAACCTCCCCGTGATAGTGGTGGATGTCGCTGGCTCCGAACCGCCGCTCCCCCTCACCCAGCCTCCGCTTCGCTCGGCTGACCTCTCCCCGAGGGGAGAGGAGATTGCAAACGCCGCCGCCCGTCTCTTCTCCCCCACGGGGAGAAGGTGGCCCGAAGGGCCGGATGAGGGGGCGGCCTCGCTCAACCTCTCGCAGCGTCTCGCCGGCACGCCATCGGTGTCCGAAGCTTCGGCCCTCGCGGTCGCCGGCGCCGGCGCAAAACTGGTCGGCCCCCGCACGGTGCTTGGCGCGGTCACCTGCGCGATCGCCATCAGCGGAGACGCATCATGACCGTCCATTTCATCGGCGCCGGTCCAGGTGCCGCCGACCTCATCACGCTGCGCGGTGCCAGGCTTTTGGCAAGCTGCCCGGTCTGCCTCCATGCCGGCTCCATCGTCGCGCCCGAATTGCTGCAACACTGCGCACCCGGCACCAAACTCATCGACACGGCGCCAATGTCGCTCGACGAGATCGAGGCTGCCTATCTCGATGCCCACAACGCCGGCCATGATGTAGCCCGTCTGCACTCCGGCGACCTGTCGGTGTGGAGTGCTGTCGCCGAGCAGATCCGCCGGCTGGACAAGCACGGCATCCCCTACACGCTGACGCCGGGCGTGCCTTCCTTCGCCGCAGCGGCCGCCGCGCTTCGCCGGGAACTGACCATTCCCGAAGTCGCGCAGAGCCTGGTGCTGACCCGCGTTTCAGGCCGCGCCTCGAAAATGCCGCCTGGCGAGACCTTGGCCGGCTTCGGCCGCACCGGCGCCACGCTGGCCATTCATCTTGCCATCCATGCCATCGACCGCGTCGTCGCCGAACTGACGCCGCACTACGGCGGCGATTGCCCGGTCGCCATCGTCTTTCGCGCCTCCTGGCCGGACGAGCGCGTGATGACCGGGACGTTGGAGACCATCGAGGCAAAGCTCGCCGCCGATCCGATGGAACGCACGGCGCTCATTTTTGTCGGCCGTTCGCTGGCGGCGGAAGGCTTTGGCGAGAGTTCATTGTACGACGCCCATTATCAGCGGCGTTTTCGCGGACGGGACGGATTGTGAGCGGCAGCACTGGAAATAACGGGGAAAACGCCACGCTCGAACAGGCGCTCGCGCGGCTGAACTTCAAGCCGCGTCCGCTTGAGCCGGGCCATGTCTGGCTGGCCGGTGCCGGCCCCGGCGATCCCGGCTGCCTGACGCTGGAAGTGCTGGCGGCACTGACCGAAGCGGACGCACTGGTCTACGACGCGCTGGTTTCGCTTGACGTGGTCGCGGTTGCCGGAAACGCCGAGCTTTTCTTCGCGGGAAAACGCGGCGGCCAGCCCTCGATGAAGCAGGACGACATCACCGCTCTGCTGGTGCGGCTGGCGCGTGAAGGCCGCCGCGTCGTCAGGCTGAAAGGCGGCGATCCCTATATTTTCGGCCGTGGCGGCGAAGAGGCGCTGGCACTGGCGCGCGAAAACATCCCGTTTCGTGTGCTGCCCGGCCTGACCTCGGGCCTCAGCGCGCTGGCCGCCACCGGCATCCCGGCCACCATGCGCGGCATCAACAAGGCTGTCATTCTGGCGACCGGCCACGCCGCCGGCACCGATGACGACATCGATTGGGCGGCGATCGCCCGCACCGGCCAGCCGGTCGTCGTCTATATGGGCATGGCCAACCTGCCTGTGATAGCTGCCGCCCTGCTCAATGGCGGCCTCGCGCCATCGACGCCGGCGGCGGTGATCGTCGCCGCGACGACGCCGCGGGAACGGACCGTCGTCGCCACGCTCGGCACCATTGCCGAGGCAGCGGCGGCGGCCGGGCTCGCCTCGCCGGCATTGATCGTCGTCGGTGGCATCGTCGCAATGCGCGCGGCACTGGCGGGCGGAGCATGACGGCGCGCGCGATCATCATCGGCGCGCCACGCTCCGGTTCGGGCAAGACCAGCGTCACCATCGGCATTCTGCGCGCGCTGACCCGGCGCGGCCTGAAGGTGCGCGGCGCCAAGTCCGGTCCCGACTATATCGACCCCGGCTTCCACACTGCCGCCACCGGCCTGTCCGGCGTCAATCTCGACAGCTGGGCGATGTCGCCCTCGCTGCTCAACGCGCTGGCGGCGCAAGCCGCCGACGACACCGATTTCGTCATCCTCGAAAGCGCCATGGGCCTGTTCGACGGCATCCCGGCCGCGCCGGGGCGAACCGGGTCGGCGGCCGATCTGGCGCGGCTTTACGGCCTGCCGGTGCTGCTGGTGCTCGACGTGTCCGGCCAATCGACCACGGCGGCGGCCGTCGCCAAGGGCTTTGCCACTTACGACCCGGATGTGCGCATGGCCGGTGTCGTGCTCAACCGGCTGGGCAGCGAGCGCCACCGGCGGCTCTCCGGCGACGCCATCGAGGCAATCGGCCTGCCCGTCGTCGGCGCGATTCTGCGCGACCCGACGCTCAAT
Source organism: Mesorhizobium sp. ES1-6 (assembly GCF_020164775.1). Classification (NCBI taxonomy): domain Bacteria; kingdom Pseudomonadati; phylum Pseudomonadota; class Alphaproteobacteria; order Hyphomicrobiales; family Phyllobacteriaceae; genus Mesorhizobium; species Mesorhizobium sp. ES1-6. Next base: position 207,382 of record NZ_JAIUGU010000007.1, on the reverse strand, counting down.
TTGCCCGAGCGCCATCTCGGCCTCGTCCAGGCCGGCGAATATGATGATCTGATGGCGCATCTCGACCGGCTGGCCGACATGGCGGAGAAGTCGCTCGACCTCGACGCGGTCATGGCGCTGGCAACACCGCTCGCCCCGGCGGCCGGCGACTTCGACGACGCGCTGCGGCCGCCCGGCCAGCGCATCGCGCTGGCCGAGGATGCAGCCTTCACCTTCCTCTATCCGCATGTTGCTGCGTCCTGGCGCAAGGCCGGCGCGGAAATCGTGCCGTTCTCGCCGCTCGCCGACGAAGCGCCCGACGAGGATTGCAATGTCTGCTGGCTGCCGGGCGGCTATCCCGAGCTTCACGCCGGCAAACTTGCCGCCGCCACGAATTTCCATGCCGGCATGACGCGGTTCGCCGCGACAAAACCCGTCCATGGCGAGTGCGGCGGCTTCATGGTGCTGGGTGAAGCGCTGGAGGACGCCGAAGGCGCGACGCACAAGATGCTCGGCCTGCTCGGTCATTCCACCAGCTTCGCCAAACGCAAGATGAATCTCGGCTACCGTGAGGCGCGGCTGCGCGTCGATTGCCCGCTGGGCGCTCAGGGCGCGCTGATCCGGGGCCACGAGTTCCACTATGCGCAGATGACGGCGACCGGCAATGACGAGCCGCTGGCCGACCTCGCCGATGGCCAGGGCAATCCGCTCGGCGCTTCCGGTTACCGGCGCGGCCATGTCAGCGGCACCTTCTTCCACGCGATTGCACGGGCCTAGACCATGAAGCTCCCAAGAATCGCGCTGTCGCCTCGGCAAATCCTCGATGACATCGCCCTTAGCCTGGTCTTCTTCACCCGCCTGCCGCTGCCCGTCTTCGATTTTCGCGGCCGCAACCTCGCCGCCGCGATCTGGGCCGCACCCATTGCCGGCCTCGTCGTCGGCCTGATCGGCGCGATCGTCTTTGCCACGGCGGAGCGGTTTGGCCTTGCCATGGGACCAGCGGCCGCCCTTGCCCTTGTGGCAACCGCGCTCGCCACGGGCTGCCTGCACGAGGATGGACTGTCTGACGTCGCCGATGGCTTCGGCGGCGGCAAGTCGCGCGGACGCAAGCTCGAGATCATGCGCGACAGCCGCATCGGCGCCTATGGCGCCATGGCGCTGGTCCTGTCGCTGCTGCTTCGCTGGAGCGCGCTGTCGCAAGTCGTCGAACCCACGCAGGCTCTGTTTGCTCTCGTGGCCGCGCATGCGGCCTCGCGCGGCGTGCTCGGCGCCTTCATGCATCTTCTGCCCCCGGCGCGATCCGACGGTCTGTCGGCCGGCGCCGGCACGGTATCGCTCGACACGGCCATGGCCGGCGCCGTGCTCGGCGCGATCCCGCTTCTGTTGCTTGGCCCCGGCGGCGCCATAGCCGCGCTGATTCTGCTCGGCCTGCTGTTTGCCGCCTTCCATGCGCTTTGCCTCAACCAGATCGACGGCCAGACCGGCGACACGGTTGGCGCCTTGCAGCAGGTGAGCGAAATCGCCGTGCTTCTCGTCGCTTCCGTTGCGCTTTCCTGATCCGTTCGCCTTGATTCCTTTCCGGAGACCTTGCCCCCATGCCCTTCAATTCCCTCGATGAACTGCGCGCCGCCTGCCTCGACCTGCCCGCAGGCAGCGATACGGCTGCCAATGCGGTCGCCCGCCGCCAGAACACGCTGACCAAGCCGCAAGGCAGCCTCGGCAAACTCGAATCGATCGCCGCGTGGCTGGCGCGCTGGCAGGGCCGCGACATGCCCAGGCTCGACCGGGTGAAAGTCTTCGTCTTCGCCGGCAATCACGGCGTCACCGCGCAAGGCGTGTCGGCCTACCCTTCGGAAGTCACCGTGCAGATGGTGGCGAATTTTGCTGGCGGCGGTGCCGCCATCAACCAACTCGCTCGCATCGCCGGCGCCGAACTCGACGTCATCCCGCTCGACCTCGACCAACCCACGGGTGACTTCACGCAGACATCGGCGATGGACGAGAAAGTCTTTCTCGCCGCCGTCTCGGCCGGCTATGACGCCGTGACTGATGATCTCGACCTCGTTTGTTTCGGCGAAATGGGCATCGGCAACACCACGCCGGCCGCCGCCATTTCGGCTGCCTTGTTCGGCGGTGGCGCCGAAAAATGGACCGGGCGCGGCACCGGCGTCGATGATGCCGGCCTGAAACGCAAGGTGGTCGCCATCGAGGCCGGCCTCAAGCGCCATGCCGCCGTCCTTGCCGATCCGCTGGCGGTCGCCGCCAGCCTCGGCGGACGCGAACTCGCCGCCATCTTTGGCGCCACGCTCGCCGCACGGCATCTCGGCATACCCGTGCTGCTCGACGGCTTCGTCTGCACCGCAGCCGCCGCCCCCCTGGCGAAACTGCACCCGACCGGCCTTGCCCACACCATCGCCGCGCACGTCTCGGCCGAATCGGGCCATCGCGGCCTGCTCGAAGCGCTCGCCCTGCCGCCGCTGCTCGATCTCGGCATGCGGCTCGGCGAAGGCTCCGGCGCTTGCCTCGCCGTCAACATCGTGCGCTCGGCGCTGGAATGCCATGCGAAGATGGCGAGCTTTGCCGAGGCAGGCGTTTCGGAGAAATAAGCGCTCGCAGGGGCGTGGTGAGCCCCGGGCCATTCACACAACAAAAAAGCCTCGCCGAAGCGAGGCCTTGCAAGAGATACGGTCCGAAATCAGAATTTGTAGCTAAGTCCAACACGGACATCGTTGGTAGTAAGATCAACTCTGGCAGCCTGCGTCGTGAAGATGAACGGCGTAGATTGCGATTGACGGCCATAGTCGGAGTAGCGGTATTCGACGCGCGCAATCAAATTGTCGGTCACGGCATATTCAAGTCCGGCACCTGCCGTCCAACCAACCATGGTATCGCTGATCTCGCTTGGAGGAGAACCTAGAAAAGGGGAAAGACTGGTTCCGGCGGAATATTTACCGATCGCCAGACCGCCGGTTACAAATGGCAAGAAACGATCGAATGCGTAGCCTGCACGCAGGCGTGCCGATCCGAACCATTTCAAATCACTGCTTGCGAAGGCAGGGGGAGGAAACCCAGAAAACGTATTGTCCGCCTTGGCGCTGGCGAAATTGGCATCCGCTTCAACGCCTATGACATAGTTACCATCGAACTGGTAGTTATAGCCAACGTATGCGCCCCCAAAGGCGCCTTTAGGATTGAGTGAGGCGCTAGTGTAGGGGGGGCCAGCCGGAGACCCCGCGCTGTCGTAAGTTGAACTTCCCCAAACGTACCCCGCCTCCGCACCTACATAGACGCCGGTCCAGTCATAAGCCACAGGCTCGGTCGGTTGGGGGGAGAGGTCCGCCGCCAAAGCGGGGGTGGCAATCACCAACGAGGCAAGAAGGGCAAGTTTGAGTGCGCGCATCCTGATCCCCGGGAGCAAAGCGATGAGTCAGGCTTAGCTTGGTTTTCCAACAAACCATATAACCCGTCTGCCACAAATTGAGAAAATTGTTCTTCTTGGTCCGGCTTGCGCCCCCATGCCCAACGGCAGCGCTGACACGGTCGCGAACCGGTTCCGATTAGCTTGTAGCAGTCGGCGGCCAATCCAGGCTCGTGCCACCATCGACGCATACCAAAGACGCGTCAACGCGTCTCTGGTACCAAGGTCTTCCACCAATTTTCTTGAAAATTTGGTGGGTGCGCACAGGATTGAACTGTGGACCCGCTGATTAAGAGTCAGCTGCTCTACCAACTGAGCTACGCACCCACTCGGCCGGCAAAAACCGGCGTTGGCGGGCATATAGCCGCCGATGCCGGTCCTGTCCAGCCCTGCTGGAATCATTTCCCGACAAATCGCATCAAGCCTTGTCGTGCCGGGAAAAAATGCAGCTGCGATCAGACGAAAAGCTTGCCTTCCGCCACCTTGATCGCATTGCCGCCAATGCGCGCGGAGGCCAGTTTTCCGCCCTGTACGGTCAGTTCGAGGCGGATGCGCGACGGCCGGCCCATCTCCAGCCCCTGCTCGATCCACAATTGCGAAATCCCGTCCGTCGGCGCGTCGAAATGCATGATGGCGCCGGCGAAGGCCGCCGCCGCCGAACCGGTCGCCGGATCTTCATAGGACGGCGTGCCGGGCACGATCATGCGGACATGGAACGCGCTTTCGTGGTTCACCGTCTCGCGGCAATAGATGTAAGGGCTGGCGAACGCCCATTCGCTCTTGCGCGCCGCCAGTTCCGACCACGCCTGGTTGTCCAGCCGGATCCGGGCCGCCGCCTCCAGATTGGCGACCGGAATGGTCACATAGGGCACGCCGGCCGACCAGAACGCGACACGGTGATTCTCGAAGCCGATCTCGTGCGGCGCCAGGCCGAGTGCCGCGCCGATCGACACCGGATCGGCTTGGAGCTCAAGCGGTTCCGGCAATTTCGCCAGGTCGAATTCAGCGAAGGTGGCGCCATCGTGCTGGCTCACGGCGCAGCGCACCGGACCGATGTTTTCTTCCAGCACGAAGATACCGGCGCCACCCTCGCCGGCCAGTTCCGCCAGCGCGATCGCCGAGCCGACGGTCGGATGCCCGGCGAACGGCATTTCATAATCCGGCGTGAAGATGCGGATGCGGTTTTTATGCTTGGGATTGTCCGGCGGCAGCACGAAGACCGATTCGGACAGGTTGAACTCGCGTGCGATGGATTGCATCGCGGCGGTGTCCAGACCTTTGCAATCCAACACCACGGCCAGCGGATTGCCGGCCAGTCGCTCGGTCGTAAACACATCGTAAAGCAAGTAATTCCGGGTTTGCATTCCTGCCTCAATCCCAACATGGGCGAAATTTAATTTGATATTCGAACCATCAAGCCTGATCTGTGCACAGATAGGGACATTGCGCATCATAGGGGTCTGGCGTGGACCAGATTGTCAATCCGCCAAAGACGGAATCGGATTCCGCCATCGAGACGGCGCTCGGTCTCGACCAGACCGGCCGGCGCAAGACGCGCCGGCGCGGCTGGCTCTATGCGTTGCTGACCCTCATCGTGCTTGCATCCGGCCTTGGCCTCTATCAGTGGTATGCGGGCACGCCGGCCAGGATTGACTACACGACGGTACCGGCCGCCAGGGCCGACCTCACCGTCCAGGTGTCGGCGACGGGCACGCTGCAGCCCCTGACCCAGGTCGACATATCGAGCGAACTGTCCGGTATCATCCGCTCGGTCTCCGCCGAGGAGAACCAGCAGGTCAAGAAGGGCGACGTGCTGGCCACACTCGATACGGTGAAACTCGAGGTCCAGATCGAACGCGCCGAGGCATCCGCCAAGGGCGCCGCTGCCAATGTCGAAGATGCCACGGTGACGCTGGCCGAGAACGAGAGCGCGCTGCTACGCGCGGCGGCCTTGACAAAACGCGGCATGGCCACCGACCAATCGCTCGAGGCGGCAACCGCCACGCGCGACCGCTCCAAGGCGGCGCTCGACAGTGCGAAAGCCAATCTCGCCATCGCCCAGGCCGACCTCAAGGCGCAGCGGACCGACCTTGCCAAGAGCACGATCTACGCGCCGATCGATGGCATCGTGCTGACGCGCTCCGTCGACCCCGGCCAGACGGTCGCCTCCTCGCTGCAGGCGCCGGTTCTGTTCGTCATTGCCGCCGATCTCAGGAACATGGAGCTGGTGGCGGCGGTCGACGAAGCCGATATCGGCGCGGTCAAGTCGGGCCAGCATGCCCGCTTCACCGTCGACGCTTTCCCTGACCGGCCCTTCGATGCCGAGATCCGCGACATTTCCTATGCCTCGGTCACGACGGATGGCGTCGTCACCTACAATGCGCGGCTCGAGGTCGACAACAACGAGCTTCTGCTGCGGCCCGGCATGACTGCCACCGTTTCGGTGGTCACGCGGGAGGCCAAGGGCGTGCTCACCGTGCCCTCTTCCGCGTTCCGCTATCGCCCGGCGCAGCAGGCGGCGCGCGGCTGGAGCCTGAGCGACCTGTTCACCGGCCGCATGGGGCGCGGCAACCGCCAGCGCCAGCCCGCGAAGGCGCCGACCGATGGTTCCCGCACGCTCTATGTGCTGGAGAACGGGCGGCCGCGTCCCGTCAACGTCAAGATCGGCTCCACCGACGGCGAGCTGACCGAGATCACCTCCGGCCTGGAGGAAGGCGCTGAGGTGATCACGGCCTCGCAGTCGCGGAGCTGACGCCATGGCCGCCGGTGCAGCCCTCATCACGTTCGACAAGGTCTGGAAGAGCTACGGCCAGGGCGAAGCCAAGGTGCATGCGCTGGCCGGCGTCGACCTTGCCATCCGGCGCGGCGAATTCGTCGCCATCATGGGCCCGTCGGGCTCCGGCAAGTCGACGGCCATGAACATCATCGGTTGCCTCGACACGCCGACCGCCGGAACCTATTCCTTTATGGGCGTCGATGCCGGCCGGCTCGACCGCAACCGCCGCGCCATGCTGCGCAACCTCTATGTCGGCTTCGTCTTCCAGGGCTACAATCTCCTGGCCCGCACCACGGCGGCCGAGAATGTCGAACTGCCGTTGATCTATCGCGGCGTTGCCGCCCGCGAGCGGCGCGACCTTGCCATGCAGGCGCTGGCCGAGGTCGGCCTCGTCGGCCGCGAGCACCACACGCCGGCCGAACTGTCGGGCGGCCAGCAGCAGCGCGTGGCGATCGCACGCGCCATCGTCACCAGGCCGACCCTGCTCGTCGCCGATGAGCCGACCGGCAATCTCGACACCGCCCGCACGCACGAGATCATGGAGCTGCTGACCCGACTGAACAGGGAGCTTGGCCTGACCATCACCATGGTCACGCACGAGGCCGATGTCGCCGAATACGCCGAGCGCACCATCCGCTTCCTCGACGGCCATGTCGCCTCCGATTCCATGAACGTGGAAGTGGCATAGACTATGATCTGGGAAACCGTCCGCCTCTCGCTGCGCTCGATCCGCCGCAACGTGCTGCGCTCGTTCCTGACGCTGCTCGGCATCGTCATCGGCGTCGCCGCCGTCATTGCCATGCTGACCATCGGCTCCGGCACCACGCAGAAGGTTAAGGCCGACATCTCCAAGCTCGGCAGCAATCTGCTGGTGGTGCGCGCCGGGCGGCCCGCCGGTCCCGGTGGTCCTGGCGGGCTCGACCAGGCGGTGCGGCCGCTCGCCGAAAAGGACTTGGCGGCGCTGGTCGTGCATCTCACCGGCGCGCGCGCCATCTCGCCGGCCGCGCAGAAGCAGGTCCGCGTCATCTTCGGCACCGAGAGCCTGACCTCGGGCGTCACCGGCACCGACAGCGCCTATCTCGACGCGCGCGACTGGAAGCTGGTGTCCGGCCGCCCGTTCAGCGATTCCGAAACCCGCTCGGGCACCGGCGTGTGCCTGATCGGCGAGACGGTGCGCCAGCAGTTCTTCGGCGCCGGCGATCCCGAGGGCGAAATCATCCGCGTCAACCGCACCTCCTGCAGGATCATCGGCCTGCTCGAACCGAAGGGCTATACCGGTTTCGGCCAGGATCAGGACAATGTCGTGCTGATGCCGCTCGCCGCCTATCAGCGCCGCATTGCCGGCAACCGCGACATCGACAACATCTACATCGCCGCCGACGACCGCACGCCGACCACCGAATTGCAGCCGCGTGTCGAAGACATCCTGCGCGATGCCAGGCGCATCACCCCCGATCGCGAGAGCGATTTCGGCATCCGCGACATGACCCAGATCGCCGACGCCATGGCCAGCGCCACCACCACCATGACCGGCATGCTGGGCGCGGTCGCCGGCGTCAGCCTGCTGGTCGGCGGCATCGGCATCATGAACATCATGCTGGTGTCGGTCACCGAGCGCACGCGCGAGATCGGAATCAGGCTCGCCATCGGCGCGCATGAAAAGCACATCCTCATCCAGTTCCTGGTCGAGGCGACCGTGCTGTCGCTGCTCGGCGGCATCATCGGCATCCTGCTCGGCCTGGGGCTGGCCGGCCTCGCCTCGGCGACGCTGACCATACCGTTCGCGCCGAGCCCGGCCGTGATCCTGCTCGCGGTCGGCTTTTCCGCGCTGATCGGTATGGTGTTCGGCTTCTTCCCGGCGCTACGCGGCGCCAGGCTCGACCCGATCGACGCGTTGCGGCACGAATAGAGAGCTGCGCGCAGCGGCTTTCCCCAACCTTGAACGCCTGCCCGCATCGGCAACACTGTCGCCCTGCGACCGGCGATGCTAAGGCAAGACATCTCCGGGCGAGGAACAATGCATGAGCAAGAAGGCGCGAGTGATCCTGGTGATGGTGATCGTCGAGGCCGCGCTCGCCGGCATCTGGCTATGGCTCGCCCGCTACGGCATGGCCAATCCCGATCGTGTCACAGCGGATTTCCAGGCGGTCGTCGGCCAGACCATGGGAATGGCCATGGGCGGCCTGCTGGGCATTGGCCTCATCCTGTTCCTTGCCGCCGCGCGCAATGACCGCAAGGGCAAGATCTCATAGGGGCATGGCAGCTAAAGCGCGGCGTCCCACGGATTGACGGTACTCAACCCGGCGGCCGCGAACGGACTTGTATCGCGGGTGGCGACCGTGAAACCGTGTGCCGCGGCCGTGGCGGCGATGTAGCCGTCCGCGTTGCCGATCGCCTTGCCCGCTGCCCTCGCCCGCACCATGAGCTTGGCGTAAGCCTGCGAAGCGTCGAAGTCGAAAGGCAGGATGCGGTCCGCAAACAGCGGCAGCGCGTCCCGCTCCAGACGGTCATGCAGGATCGTGCGCCGCCTGCCGACGGGCATCGCCGCGATACCGAAACGCAGTTCGGCCAAGGTGACGGCCGAGAGATACAGGGTTTCGAGCGCCTGGGCGTCGAGCCACGCGATGACGCGGGGATCTGGCGCAGGTTTCCACGGTTCGGAAATGACATTGGTATCGATGAGGATCATTCGAACCGCACCGGCTCGCCCGGTGTTTTGTCGCGGAGCTGCTGCAAGTCATCGACATCTTCTTGCGTCAATCCGGCCTCGCGGCCGATGGCTGCAAGCAGCGAGCCGAGTTCGACCCGATTGGCTGGCCGCACGGCCGTCTCCAGGATCTCACGCATCTCGGCTTCAGTGCTGCGGCCGTGCCGCGCTGCCCGCACCTTCAAGGCGCGGAGGGTTTCCTCCGGCAAATTGCGGATAGTGACGGCGCTCATTGATAGCAATCCACTTAAAATGACATCGTTGATAGCATTTTATCAATTTTGATATCAAACCGCAATCTCTCGGCGCTTCTCCGTAGGCGCGTGCAAGGGGACTACAATTTAGACCCGTTCGCGAAATGCCACTCGACCAGCGGCTTCATGTGTGGCGCCAGCCCCTCCGGCAGGTCGCCGGCATGGCGGATGATCACCGGCCCCTCGATCTCCGGATCGGCTTCGGTGGCGACGAAGGCCGAGATCCGGCGCGCGATCTCGTCGGCCGGCTCGTCGACATGATAGCGGCGGAAGATGACGGTGCCGCTTGCCGTCGACAGGGCGTGCCAGCGCACACCGCGCCTGGCATCCGACAGGTCGAGGCCGGTTTCCTCGCGCACCTCGCGGATCATGTTGAAATCGACATCGACGAGACCGTCGCGGAAATCGACCGGCTCGAACGAGCCGGCTGCGAAATAGACGCTGCCGGCCCCCACCGTGTGTCGTCCCATGCGGATCGCCACCAGCGCATTGTCTCCGGCCACCAGCATGGCATGGCCATAGGCATGCTCGGCGCCGGAATTCTCGCGCCGCTTGCGCCACAGCATGAAGGTCGAGTAGTTGACGGCATGGCAGCGGCCGATGAGGCGGCGGTCGCGATAGGCAAGTTCCGAAAGCAGCACCACGACCCCGTCGAACAGCGCCGGTTTGGCGGCGATCTCGCTCTGCCAGTTCGCGGCAATCGCCTCGGCATTCTCCAGTGCGAACGGGTGCGGGCCGGGGTCGAGACGGACGTCGATGGCGTCGACGGGCAGGATGACATTGCGCGGAAGATCAAAGCTCATGTCGGCTCCGCCCATCAGGCCCCATAATGCCCATCAGGCCATGTCCAGCGTGATCGCCACCGGGCAATGATCCGAGGCCTTGGGCCGGTCCCAGCCGGCGCGCGGGAAGCGCTCGACTTCCTGGCCGGCGGGAAAGATCGTGCGCCAGGGCTGGCCGTTGCGGATGATGTCGGGAACCGCCGTGGTGTTCTTCGCCGCCAGTCCCTTCGAGAGCAGGATGTAGTCGAGCTGGCACAGATGCCGCTCTTCCGGTCCGCGTGTGTGATAGAAGGTCCAGCGGTTCATCTCCGGCCGCCGCTCGACGACGTTTTCGCAAAAACCGCCCGCCGTCAGCACATTGATGCAGGACAGGTTCTCGTCGACCACCTCGAAACGGTAACCGTCGACCTCGTCGCCGGCGATCTTCACGCGCTGGCGGTAATCGTTCATGTCGCCGCAGATCGCCCAGCGCTTGTCGGCCGCGTGCTCCGCACCGAAACGCTCCTCGATGATGCGCCGCACGGCCTGCGCCTCGGCGACGCGCACCGGCATTGTCGCTTCGCGTCCGTCGAGCCCGTTGCGGGGCGAACCCATCGACTTGAAGTGCACGAGATAAAGCGTCATCGGCGCGCCGCCCACCTTGATGTCGACCTCCAGACAGTCGCGCCGGAAGATGCGTTCATTGGCCTGGTTGCCGAGGGTCGCCAGCTCCGGCGTATGCAAGCCGAACTGCTCGTAGGTGACATAGGCATGGCTGGTCATGCGCACGAATTCGATCGGCTGTCCCTGCGCGGTTTCGTTGCGCATCATCACGGCGACATCGATGCCGCGCGAATCATTGCCCGACGTGGTGTATTTCTGCCGGTAGCCCTGCCCCACCATCTTGAACAGGTAGCCGTACTCGAACGCCTTCAGGGCCTCGATATTGTCGACCTCCTGCATGCAGATGATGTCGGCGCGGGTGGCGGCGATGGCCAGCGCCGTCAGTTGACGCGTGTCGTCGGACTGCGCGATGGCGCGCGCCTGTTCCAGCATCCTGTATTCGGCCTCGCTCTGGATATCGAACAGCGCCAGCGTCCGGTCCTCGTTGAGCTGGTTGCGATAGCCGGAAAAATCGAACCTGTTCATCAGGTTCTCGACATTGAAGGTGGCAAGGCGCAGCGACATGCGCTGACCTTTGCCTGCAAGAGCGGCAGAAGACAAGGTCGCAGGACCCCAGGCAGGGATCGATTGGTCCTGGCGGGGTTCGCGCCATGGTTGACGGAACCTTTCCGTTCATCCGCCGTTCAGACGCAAAGGTCCACAGTATGCCCATTCCAGGGTAGGCGTGGGGCCTGTAGCTCTTGGAGAGTGCAATGAATTCGCTCTTTTCTTCCACTATCAAATCCGGGCTTGTAGCCCTCGGTATCGTGTCCGGCATCACGGCGCCATCCGCCGCTGGTCCGATCCTGCAGCCGGATGTGTCGATCCCGGCCAGTACCGCCGCGCCGACCATAACCCCGGTCCGCGACAGCTGGGCCGGCGGCAACAACAATGGCGGCGATTGGAGATGGCGCCGGTCCGGCAACTGGAACGGCCGCCACTGGAATGGCGGGGACAACTGGAACGGCCGTCGCCACTGGAACGGTGGCGGCAACTGGAGCCGTGGCGATGACTGGCGCTGGCGCCATGGCCGCCATCACTATCGTGGCGGACGCTACTACGATGACGGCGCCGCCGCGGTGCTCGGCCTTGGCCTGGGGCTCGGCCTCGGCAGCATCTACAACAACGGCTACTATAACGACGGCTACTATGCGCCGGCGCCGCGCCGCCACTACCGCGCCGGTCGGCTGTCGAACGCGCACGTGCAATGGTGCTACAACCGCTACCGGTCGTACCGCGCCTACGACAACACGTTCCAGCCCTATAACGGCCCGCGCCAGCAATGCTATTCGCCCTATAGCTGAGCTGCCCGCGGCTGATGCCGGAAATGAAAACGGCGCCACGTGGCGCCGTTTTCTATTGATCGCGAAACGTGGATCGGCTCAGTTCTTGGCCTTATCGACCAGCTTGTTTTTGGAGATCCCCCGCGCGCCCACAGGGCGAAGCCCGAGGACGCGCAAAAACAGGGCGAAGCCCGAGGACGCGCAAAACAAGAAACGTGGATCGGCTCAGTTCTTGGCCTTGTCAACCAGTTTGTTCTTGGAGATCCCCCGCGCGCCCACAGGGCGAAGCCCGAGGACGCGCAAAGTAAGAAACGTGGATCGGCTCAGTTCTTGGCCTTGTCAACCAGCTTGTTCTTGGAGATCCCCCGCGCGCCCACAGGGCGAAGCCCGAGGACGCGCAAAGCAAGAAACGTGGATCGGCTCAGTTCTTGGCCTTGTCGACCAGCTTGTTCTTGGAGATCCACGGCATCATGGCGCGCAGCTTGGCGCCGACTTCCTCGATCTGGTGGCTGTCATTGTTGCGACGGATGCCCTTGAAGCGCGACATGCCGGCGCGGTATTCCTGCATCCACTCCGAGGTGAATTTTCCCGTCTGGATGTCCTTCAGCACCCGCTTCATCTCGGCCTTGGTCTCGGCGGTGATGATGCGCGGACCCGAGACATACTCGCCCCACTCGGCGGTGTTCGAGATCGAGTAGTTCATGTTGGCGATGCCGCCTTCATAGATCAGATCAACGATCAGCTTCACTTCATGCAGGCACTCGAAATACGCCATTTCCGGCGCGTAGCCTGCTTCCACCAGCGTCTCGAAGCCGGCGCGGATCAGTTCGACCAGGCCGCCGCACAGCACGACCTGCTCGCCGAACAGGTCGGTCTCGCATTCCTCGCGGAAATTGGTCTCGATGATGCCCGAACGACCGCCGCCGACGCCGCAGGCGTAGGAGAGAGCGAGGTCGAGCGCATTGCCCGAGGCGTCCTGGTTGACGGCGACCAGGCACGGCACGCCGCCGCCCTTCTGGTATTCGCCGCGAACCGTGTGGCCCGGGCCCTTCGGCGCGATCATGACGACGTCGACGGTCGACTTCGGCTCGATCAGGCCGAAATGAACGTTGAGACCATGCGCGAAGGCAATCGCGGCGCCGTCACGGATGTTCGGCGCGATTTCATTCTTGTAGATGTCGGCCTGCAATTCGTCCGGCGTCGCCATCATCATCAGGTCGGCCCATTTGGCGGCGTCGGCGACGCTCATCACCTTGAGCCCGTCGGCCTCGACCTTCTTGGCGGTCGCCGAGCCGGCCTTGAGGCCGATGGCAATCTCCTTGGCGCCGGAATCCTTGAGGTTGAGCGCATGCGCCCTGCCCTGGCTGCCATACCCGATGATGGCGACCTTCTTGCCCTTGATCAGATTGAGATCGGCATCACGATCGTAATAGACGCGCATTTTACTTCCTTCCCGTTTTTTAGATCAGAGGCCTTGCGGCCCGGTTTTTGCTCCGAAAAGAGCGAGAAACTGCTGCGTCGCGCGGATGGCATCGCCGCCGATCGCCGCCTCAGTCAATTCCAGCCTGTCGCCGAGCAGCAGACGGATCTGCACATCGCGGCCAACCAGCCCGAAAAAGGTACGGAACGCCGTCTCGGCATCCCCGAATTCAAGCAGCCCGGCCTGCCGGCCGGCTTCAAGCACCGGCTTCAGCCGCTTGGCCAGTGCAAAGCGCCCATTCTCCAGCACGACGGCGCCGAGATTGTCCTTGCCTGAACCCGCATGGCTTACCGCCACCCGGTTGAGCGCGATCGAGGTGTCGCTGGAGATCACCTTGAGCCAGTCGGAGGCAAACCGCTCCAGGCTTGCCGTCAGCGAAACAAGGTCGAGCCCCCTGCCGTCGACCGAAGCCACCCGCACCTTCGACGCCTGCCACTGCACCGTTGCCGTCAACAGCCCGTCCCGGCCGCCGAACCATTTGTAGAGCGTTTCCTTGGAACAGCTCGCCCGCCGCGCCACGGCGGTCATGGTCAGATTGTCGCCCTCCTCGACCAGCAGCCGCAGCGCCGCATCCAGAACGGCCTGCTGCCGCTCCGTCAACGCCTCGCTGTTGTCGATGTCGGCCACGCCGTGCAACACGCTCTTCCCTCGGCAGACAAAAGCAGGTCGGCTAAGTCGCCTGCCGTACCGTACGTTACGGTTCGGCTTATTGCGCAATCCAATGATCGACGCAAGGGCGGAGAAGAAAAATATCTGCTGGCGTCCCGCGCAGCCGCGCAATGCGAATGCTCAGTCCCCGGCAGGCGGATGACGCAGCCGGCCAAGCAGGGCCGACACCATGCTCAGTTCGTCGGGCGAGAGCTTGGCGCCAATCAGTTCGGCGATTGACCGTCCGTAGACCGCCCACATCCGGCGGCGCGTCTCACGTCCCTTGGCGGTGATGCGGATGGTCTGGCCGCGGCCGTCATCAGCCACCGGGAGTTTCTCGACCAGCCCGTCGGCTTCGAGCCGGGCCAACAGCCGCGAGATGTTGTATTGCGCAAACAAGGTGCGCTCGATCAACTGAAACGGCCGCAAACCGCCCTCGCCGGCCTCGGCGAGTTCGTGCAGCACGTCGTACCAGGCGAGCGGCGGCAGACCGCCCTCTTTCAGCGCCTCCTCGGCACGTTCCATCAGTTGGCGCGACACCCGCATCAGGCGGGCCCAGGCCTTGATGGCATCAGGCGCAGGCATGGCTCTCTCTGTCATCACCGCACCATAAGAGATAGATGCAAATGCATCAAGCTTGACGATCGATGCGCCTGCATCTACATAGATGCAACTGCATCAATTTATCGAGGAGCAATCCGATGAACCATACCGACACCCTCATTCTCGTCAGCCACCCTCTCTGCCCCTTCGTCCAGCGTGCGGCAATTTCGCTGACCGAGAAAGGCGTGCCGTTCGAGCGCGTCGACATCGACCTCGCCGACAAACCGAACTGGTTCAAGGCGATCTCGCCGCTGGGCAAGGTGCCGCTGCTGCGCGTCCGGCGAAATGGCGACGAGACGGTGATCTTCGAATCCGCGGTCATCCTCGAATTGCTCGAGGAGACACAGGCCAACCCCCTCCACCCCGCCGATGCCTATGCCAGGGCCCGGCACCGTGCCTGGATCGAGTATGGCTCGGCCATCCTCAACGCCATCGGCCGGTTCTATTCAGCGCCGAGCGAGGCCGGCTTCCTCGCCGAGGCCAGCGCGCTGTCGGCGATGTTCGACCGCCTCGAGGCTGAACTCGCCGACGATGCGCCGCGCAGTGGGCCGTGGTTCGCCGGCGACCGCTTTTCGTTCGTTGATGCGGTCTTCGGACCCGTTTTCAAATATCTCGACGCCTTCGACCGGATCGGCGATTTCGGCATCCTGGACGGCAAGCCGCGCGTCCAGGCCTGGCGCAAAGCGTTAGGCGACCGTCCCTCGATCCGGCAAGCCGTGGCGCCGGACTATCCGCAGCGCCTGCATGCGTTCCTGCGCGCCAAGGGCTCTTTTCTATCGAGCCTCATCCGGCAAGCTGATCCGGCCACTGCGCCTCGGCAAGCCCTGCCCGCCTGAAAGGATCGATGGCGGTGCCCGCCACCATCGAGGCAAGGAATTGCGGCGCCGGCGGGATTTTTGCGATGGTCGCCACCAGCCTGTCGCGAATGAAAGGCAGCGCCACGGAATCCGACTGGTAGAAGGGCGTGAACGCCAGCGACAGCGCCTGGAAGGTCCGCACATGCCAGCGCCGCGCCTTGGCATAGGCTTCCAACGCGGCTTCCACGCCGTCCGTTCGCGCCAGCGCATGGCCGAGCGCGGCGGCGTCGAGCAGCGCCATGTTGGCGCCCTGGCCGAGCTGCGGACTGGTCGAGTGCGCGGCATCGCCGATCACGGCCAACCGCCGGCCGACCGGAAGCTTCATCGTGTGGTGGCCATAGCGGGCCAGCGAGAGCTGGTCGAAACTGTCGATCTGGCTGGTAAACGCCTCGGCCCGCGGCCACAGCCGCACCACCCTTGCCTTCCAGGCGTCGAGGCCCTGGCCACGCACCGCGTCGACATCATCAGGCTTCAGGCTCCAGAAGAAGGCCGCCATCTTCCGCGCACCCGGTTCCGGCCGGCCGATCGGCAGCACGCCGATCATCACGCTGGCCTTGTCATAGCGCTGCAAAAGCGCGTGCTCGTCAAAACCCTCGCCGCGCCACTTGAGCGATGCCCAGAACGCGCCATAGGGGAGCGGCCTTGGCTCGCCGGGATTGCCGACGCCCCGCCGCAATTTCGAGCGCGCGCCGCTGGCGTCGACCACCAGATCGAACGGCCCTGCCCTGCGCCCATCGCCACGGATCAGCGTTGCCCGTTCACCAGCCTCCAGCGTCTCGATCTCGACTCCGGTCTCGATGGCGATCGCCTCCCTCTGCGCCTCACGAAAAAGCACACCGAACAGGGCCGCCCGATGCACAGCCAGACCGAACCGGCCGCCGCGCTGGGCGTCGTAGCGGACATCGAGCACGGTGCGGCCGCTCGAAGCATCGGCGCCATGCAGCCGGTCGATCCTGCTGCCCAGCGCCATGATGTCGTCGAGCAGGCCGAGATCGGCGAGCACCGTCAGGCCGGTCGGCTGCAGGATCAGCCCCGATCCGACCGGCTTCGGTTCGGCAAAACGCTCGAAAATGGTGACGCGGTGACCGGCCCGCTTGAGATAGAGCGCCATGGCCAATCCCGCCGGGCCGGCGCCTGCAATGGCGATATCGTAGGAAATGCCGTTCCCCCAAGCCGAATTGGCCGGACAATCCTTCAGCCGCCTGACGAAATCAAGTCGCGACGGAGCGTTAGCCGCCTGGGTTCAAGCCTGCGGCGTCGAAACCAGCCCGCGCCTCGCGCACAGCGTCGTGGTTGTTTTCAGCCCACTGCAACAGATGCTGCAAAGCGTCGAACATCGAGCGTCCAAGCTCGGTCAGGCTGTATTCGACGCTGGGCGGCTTGGTCGGGAACACTTCGCGGTGCACATAGCCGTCGCGCTGCAGATCATAGAGCGTCTGGGTCAGCATGCGCTGCGAGATATCGGGAACCAGCCGCCGCAGCTCGCCGAAGCGATAGGGCTGCTCGGCCAGGGCCGCCGTCAGCAGCGAACTCCATTTGCCATTGAGTCCCTGGATGACGTCGCGGACCGGGCAATCGGCAATGTTTCCTCCGTCGGTCATCGCTTTGTAGACTTCGAGTTTGGACCTCAGTTTTACGAGCGAGCTGTCCATGGCTGGTTCCCTGCGTGTGCCTACCTCCCGAAAAACTGCCTTCTTTACGGCAGTGGGTCAATTCCTATTTTAGTGCTGGTCTCTTTTTGAGACTACCACCCGAACCGCCCTTCCGGCGCAATGTCAGGATTCCCATGACCGCAACTCTTCTTGTCACCGGCGCGTCCGGCCAGCTCGGCCGCAGCGTCATCAACCATCTGCTGGACACATTCGAGATACCGGCGGCCCGGATCATCGCCACGACGCGCACGCCCGCCAATCTTGCCGACCTGTCGGCGCGCGGCGTCACTGTTCGCCAGGCCGACTTCGACGATCGGGCCTCGCTTGCCAAAGCCTTCGCCGAGGCCGACCGGGCACTCATCATTTCGACCAACGAACTGGCGATCCAGGGAAAGCGGCGCGAGCAGCAGCTTGCCGCCGTCGCGGCGGCCAGGGAGGCTGGCGTCGGCCACCTGCTTTACACCTCGCTGCCCAACACCGAGCCCGGCTCCGCCGTGCTTTTTGCTCCCGACCACTACGACACAGAGCAAGCGATCAAGGCCAGCGGCATCCCCTACACGATCTTCCGCAACGGCTGGTACGACGAGAATCTGTTCATGGCCATGCCGCAAATTCTCGCCTCGGGTCATTGGTACACATCGGCGGGCGATGGTGCCATTTCCTACGGCGCGCGTGACGATTACGCCGCGGCCATAGCTGCTGGGCTCGCCTCGGACGCCAGCGAGAGCAAGACTTATACGCTGACTGGGCCCAAGGCCTATACATCGGCCGAGGTCGCGGCACTCGTCACCGAGGTCACCGGCAAGCCGATCCAGGTCGTCCAGCTTTCCGATGAAGCACTGACCGAAGGCATGAAGGCAGCCGGGCTTCCCGAGCCGATCGCCAGGCTTCTGGTGTCCTTCGACGCCGCCACACGCGCTGGCGACCTCGGCATGGTGACGGACTCGGTCGCGACACTGTCCGGTCGGAAGTCGACACCGCTGAAGCAGTTCCTGGAAGCCAACAAAGCCGCCCTGGCTGGTTGAGATCGGCGCGGCGGGAAGTCTTCCTCCCGCCGCGCTACTTCGATGCCTTGAGCAGCCCAAGCCGGATCAGGCTTTCGCCGGTCGCGGCAAGCGCGTCCTCGCGTGAGCACGGCGCCCAGCCGAGCATGCGCACCGCCTTGGCATTGGTGGCGTTCTTGACCTTGCCGAGTTCCTTCACGAGTTGCGCGGCTTCCGCGTTGAACAGCCCCACCACCCGCACCAGCCAATCGGGAAGCTCCCGCGTCGAGACCCGCGATGCGGCCGCGCCGAGCCGCGTCTTCACTGTCCGCGCGATCTCCCGCACGGTCATGAAATCGCCGGCGACGGCCAGGAAACGCTCGCCCCTGGCGGCGGGATTGGTCATGGCGCGCACATGCAGGTCTGCCACGTCGCGCGCGTCGACCACGCCGAAGGACAGGCGCGGCAAGCCAGGCATTGCACCGTTCATCATGCGCTGGACGAATTCGGTGGAGGTCGAATGGTCGGAACCCAGCACCGGTCCGAAAATGCCGACCGGATTGACGACCGCCAGTTCCAGGCCGCCACCCTCGGCGGCGATGAAATCCCAAGCCGCGCGCTCGGCAAGCGTCTTCGACTTCACATAGGCGCTGACCTTGGCCGTCGGATCGGTCCAGCTCTCCTCGGTGAACGGCTGGCCGCCGGGCGGCATCTTGCCATAGCCGATAGCGGCGAAGGATGACGTCAGCACGACGCGTTTGACGCCGGCGTCTCGCGCCGCCCTGAGCACCCGCAAGGCGCCTTCGCGAGCCGGAACGATGAGCTCATCTTCATGTTTCGGCACGCCGGGCGGAAATGGCGATGCAACATGCAGGACATAGTCGCAGCCGGCGACGGCGTCTGGCCAGCCTACGTCGGCCGTGAGATCGGCGATGGCAAAGGTGAGCCTGTCGCCCGGCTCGGTCCCGGCGCCCTTCAGCATGGCGATAACGTCGGCTTCGCGCTTGCTGGACCGCACTGTCGTGCGCACGCGGTAGCCGGCGTCGAGCAAGGCCAGGATGCAGTGCGCGCCGAGGAATCCCGATCCGCCGGTGACAAGCACCAATTCACCACTCATGACCGCCTCCCTCGAGCCGAGGCGATCGACCTCGTCAGATAGCCACCTGCGTGCCGATTTCTACCACACGGCCGGTCGGAATCTGGAAATATTCGGTGGCATCGGCCGCCGTGCGCGCCAGGCCGATGAACAGCCTGTCCTGCCATACCGGCATGCCGGAATTGGGCGAGGCTTTCAGCGAGCGCCGCGACAGGAAGAAGGACGTCGTCATGATGTCGAACTTCCAGCCCTGCTTGCGGCAGATCGCCAGCGCGCGTGGAATGTTGGGCTGCTCCATATAGCCGAAGGTCAACGTCACCCGCATGAACAGCTCGTTGACCGTCTCCATCTTGACCCGGTCGCTGTCGGGCACGACGGGCTGCGGCGCGGTCACCACAGAAAGGATGACGTTCTGCTCGTGCAGCACCTTGTAGTGCTTGAGGCTGTGCATCAGCGCGGTCGGCGCGCTCAAGGGATCGCTGGTCAGGAACACGGCGGTGCCCGAGACCAGCTGCGGCTTCTTCTTCAACAGATTGCCGGCCAGGAAATCGAGCGGGATCTCGTTGCGGCGGGTCTTGTCGAAGAGATAGCGGCTGCCGCGCACCCAGGTCCACATGCCGAGCACAATGGTGAAGGCCACGACCAGCGACGCCCAGCCGCCTTCGAACACCTTGACGATGTTGGAGGCGAAGAAGCCGATGTCGATGAAGGCGAACAGCACCGTCAGCGGGATCGCCACCGACAGCTTCCACTTCCAGATACGGGTCATGACGACATAGAGCAGCACCGTCGTCACCAGCATGTTGCCGGTCACCGAGATGCCGTAGGCGGACGCCAGCTTGCTGGATTCGCCGAAGCCGACCACCAGCATCATCACCACCAGGGCCAGCAGCAGGTTGACGCGCGGCATGTAGATCTGGCCGGACTGCTTTTCCGACGTGTGCAGGATTTCGAGCCGCGGCAGCATGTTGAGCTGCACCGCCTGGCGGGTCAGCGAGAAAGCCCCCGAAATGACCGCCTGGCTGGCAATGACGGTCGCCGCTGTCGCCAGCACCACCATCGGGATCAACGCCCAGCCTTCGTTCATTTCGAAGAATGGGTGGCCGACCACGCCGTTCTTCGCCAGCACGAAGGCGCCCTGCCCGGCATAATTCAACAACAGGCAAGGAAACACGATCGACAGCCAGGCCAGCACGATCGGCTTGCGGCCGAAATGGCCGAGATCGGCATAGAGCGCTTCGGCGCCGGTGACCGCAAGGAAGATGGCGCCGATGGTGACGAAGGCGACATCGGGCGAATGGATCAGGAAGGCGACGATATAGTGCGGGCTGATGGCCCACAGGATCTCCGGATCGGCGATGATGTGCTTGAGGCCGGACAGGCCGATGGCCAGGAACCAGATCGCGGTCACCGGGCCGAAGACCAGGCCCACGCCGCCGGTGCCGAAACGCTGAACCGCGAACACCATGGCCAGGATGACCAGCGTCAGCGGCACGACATAGGGCTGGAAGGTTGGGGTGACGACATTCATGCCCTCGACCGCCGACAGCACCGAAATCGCCGGCGTGATGACGGCGTCGCCGAAAAACAGCGAGGCGCCGACGATGCCAATGCCGAGCATCAGCGCCGAGCGCTTCGGAAAGCTGCCGCGCGCCAGCGCCATCAGCGACAGCACGCCGCCCTCGCCGCGATTGTCGGCGCGCAGCACGAACATGATGTATTTGATGGTGACGATGATCGTCAGCGACCAGATGATCAGCGACAAGACACCGAGAATGTCGCCACGGTCGGCAACTTGCCCGCCCGACGACGCGACCAGCGCCTCGCGGAACGCATAGATCGGGCTGGTGCCGATATCGCCATAGACCACGCCGAGCGCGCCCAGCATCAACACCTTGGTGCTGTGCTGTTCGATTTCAGGATGGCTCGATTGGTCGACGGGTTCTGCCTCACTACCAGCATTGGCAAGGGCCATGTACGACACTCCGATAAACGCGCGGTGCTCTACGCTTGCTGCAATGCAATATCAAGTGCCGTAGCGTTAGGCACTCATATTCGCAGCGCGCGGCTTCCTGCTGGCGACTTCTCGCGAATGTCTGTCCAAGCGACGTTCGCAAGGCTCACGTCCGGAGCCATCGCGAACTCATGGGCCTGCGAGCAGGTCTGTTAAATGGCGACCTGCGTGCCGATTTCAACGACGCGGCCGGTCGGGATTTGGAAATACTCCGTCGCATCCGCCGCCGAGCGCGCCAGGCCGATGAACAGCCGGTCCTGCCACACCGGCATGCCGGAATTGGGCGAGGCTTTCAGGGAGCGCCGCGACAGGAAGAAGGACGTCGTCATGATGTCGAACTTCCAGCCTTGCTTGCGGCAGATCGCCAGCGCGCGCGGAATGTTGGGCTGCTCCATATAGCCGAAGGTCAACGTCACCCGCATGAACAGCTCGTTGACCGTCTCCATTTTGACCCGCTCGCTGTCGGGCACGACGGGCTGAGGAGCGGTCACCACCGAAAGGATGACGTTCTGCTCGTGCAGCACCTTGTAGTGCTTGAGGCTGTGCATCAGCGCGGTCGGCGCGCTCAAGGGATCGCTGGTCAGGAACACCGCGGTGCCCGACACCAGATGTGGCTTCTTCTTCAACAGATTGGCGGCCAGGAAATCGAGCGGGATCTCGTTGCGGCGGGTCTTGTCGAAGAGGTAGCGGGTGCCGCGTATCCACGTCCACATGATCAGGCCCATTAGGCAGGCCACGGTGATCGATACCCAGCCACCTTCGACGATCTTCACGACATTGGCCAGGAAGAAGCCGCTGTCGATGACGCCGAACAGCAAGGTCAGCGCCAAAGCCAGCGCCAGCTTCCATTTCCACATCTTGCGCATCACCACGAACAGCAGGATCGTGGTCATCAGCATTTCGCCGGTCACCGAGATGCCGTAGGCGGAAGCCAGCGAACTCGAACTGCCGAAGCCAACGACCAGCAGCATCACCCCCATCGCGATCAGCAGGTTGACGCGCGGCATGTAGATCTGCCCGGACTGCATTTCGGACGTATGCTGTACCTCGATGCGGGGCAGAAGATTGAGCTGCACCGCCTGGCGGGTCAGCGAAAAAGCCCCTGAAATGACCGCCTGGCTGGCAATGACGGTCGCGGCCGTTGCCAGTCCCACCATCGGCATCAGTGCCCAGTCAGGCAGCATCTGGAAGAAGGGATTGGTCGGTCTTCCGCCATTGGCGAGCACAAAGGCGCCCTGCCCGAAATAGTTGAGCAGCAGGCAGGGGAAAACCACGGAGAACCAGGCCAGCACGATCGGCTTGCGTCCGAAATGGCCGAGATCGACATAAAGCGCCTCGGCCCCGGTCACCGCCAGGAACACGGCGCCGACAGTGACGAAGGCGGCGGTGGGTGTGCTGGCCAGATAGGCGACCGCGTAATAGGGATTGATGGCCAGCAGGATCGATGGGTCGTCCAGCAAGTGATAGAGCCCCGCGACGCCGATGGCCAGGAACCACAGCGCCGTCACCGGCCCGAACACCGCCGCGACCTTTCCCGTGCCGAAGCGCTGCACGGAGAACAGGATGGCAAGGATGACCAGCGTGATCGGCACGACATAGGCGTCCAGCGTCGGGGTCACCACCGTCAGGCCTTCGACCGCCGACAGCACCGAGATGGCCGGGGTTATGATCGAATCGCCGAAAAACAGCGCCGCGCCGCAAAGGCCGATCACGAGGATCAGCCGGGCGCCCTTGGGATAGGCGCTGCGCGCCAGAGACATCAGCGACAGCGTGCCGCCTTCGCCCTTGTTGTCGGCGCGAAGCACGAAGGCGACATATTTGATGGTGACGATGATCGTCAGCGCCCAGACGATCAGCGACAGCACGCCTAGCACGTGAACGCGCGTATCCATGCCGGGCGAAGCGTGAAGCGCCTCGCGGAAGGCGTAGATCGGGCTCGTGCCTATATCGCCATAGACGACGCCGAGCGCGCCCAGCATCAGAACCTTTGTGCTGTGCTGCTCGACCCCGGCATGGCTCGATTGCTCGACGGTTTCAGCCTCGCTCCCGCTATTGGCAAGGGCCATCGACCACTCCCCGACAAGCGCGCGGTGCTCTATGCATGCTGCGATACGACATCAAGGTGCACGCAATGGCTGCCATATTGCAAAGCGAAGCTCTACCCCTACCAGCCGCAAGCCTTGAGAAACCGACCCACCGTGCCGGCCATGCCATACTCCAATGCGTCGGCTGTCAACCCATGTCCGATCGACACTTCGGCCAATGCCGGAACGCGCCTTGCCAGCGCGGGTAGATTGGCCACCGTCAGATCGTGGCCGGCATTGACCTGGAGACCGGCGGCAAAGGCCGCGTCGGCCGTTTTCCCCAGTCTTTCCAACTCCTTGGCCGCCTTGCCGGAATCGGAATGGTAACTGCCGTAAGGACCGGTATAGAGTTCGATGCGATCGGCGCCCGTATCGCGCGCGGCCGCTATCCCGGCGGGATCCGCGTCGGAAAACAGTGAGACCCTGAACCCGCCCTTCTTCAGACGCCTGACGACAGGCGTCAGGAACGCCGCTTGCGCCGCGAAGTCCCAGCCATGGTCGGAGGTCGCCTGTGCCGGATCGTCGGGCACCAGCGTCACCTGTTCGGGCTGATTCTTCTCCACGAGCGCCAGGAAATCCTCGCTTGGATAGCCCTCGATATTGAATTCCGCCCGTGGGAATTCATCGTCGATCAGCGCCCTGATCAGAGGCAGGTCGGAATGCCTTGTATGACGTTCGTCGGGGCGTGGATGCACCGTCAGCCCATGCGCTCCGGCGGCAAGGGCAAGGCGGCCGACACCGATCACATCGGGCCATGGCAGGTCGCGCCGGTTGCGCAGCATGGCGATGGCGTTGAGGTTGACGGAAAGCTTGGCGGGCATGGTTTGGCGTCCGTGAAACAGGCGATCGAGGCGCGCCACGCTCATTCGTTCCGGCACGGCGCATTCGAGACGGCGCATCTATAGCGTCTTTGACGGGAACAGATAGGGCCTTTCCGGTGTTCCAGAAGACCAGGATATTCAGCGAAAGGAGGCACCGCCTTGAATTTCCTCCAATCCGTGCCGGCGATCCGCCGCATCGACACCAGCCGCGACGACCTTTTCGCCATCGATGTGGTCGGCCATGTCTCGGCCGCCGATGCCGAGAATCTGTTCGGCCTGCTGGAGGCGGCCTATTTGCTCCATCCGAGAATCGACGTGGCCGTGCGCATAGTCGATCACGACGGCGTCGACTGGGTCGATATCTCCGATGAGACCATCAAGAAGGGCGCCATCCATGCATTGGAACATGTTGGCCGTTGCGCGGCGATCGGCGCCCCTGACTGGACGCCGAACGCACGATCCGCCTTGCCCGCTTCCTCGCCCGTCGAATTCAGGCATTTCAAGATCGAGGACGAAGCCGCTGCCTGGGAATGGCTCGGCGCGCGGCCGACGAGTGAGGAAGCCAAGGCCGCTCCCGCCGAGCCTTCTACCTGACGATGGTCAGGCGTTCGGCGGCCCGGGTGATGGCTGTATAAAGCCAGCGCTGGCGCGTTTCCTTGAAGGCCCAGCTTTCGTCGAACAGCACGATCTCGTTCCACTGCGAACCCTGCGCCTTGTGCACGGTCAGCGCATAGCCATAGTCGAAATCGTCGAAACGCTTCTTCTGCTGCCAGGGGATTTCGGCGTCGGGATCCTCGAACGCCGCCTTGAGCAGCTTGATCTTGGCGACACCGCGATCCGGATCGTCCTCTTCTGGCGAAACCAGAAGGTTGATGCCGGGCTTTATCGTCTCGCGCGACGAGGTCATCACCTTCCACAGCGACCCGTTGAGCAGGCCCTTGGCCGGATCGTTGCGCAGGCAGACCAGCTTGTCGCCCGCCTGTGGGTAATCGGCATTGAACCCCTTCAGTTCGCGCAGGCGCTTGTTGTAGCGCCGCCGCGTGCGGTTGGTGCCGACCAGCACCTGGTCCGCCTTGAGCACTAGCTCCTGGTTGACGTCTTCCTTGCCGATCACCTGCGCCGTGCCATAGTCGCCGCGCATGAATTCGCGGCCCTCGCGCACATCGAGTGCTAGCCGGATGATCGGATTGTCGCGCGCCTGCCGGTGAATTTCGGTCAGCAGCACATCCGGCTCGTGCTCGGTGAAATAGCCACCGCCCGAAATTGGCGGCAACTGCGCCGGATCGCCCAGCACCAGGATGGGCGTACCGAAACTCTGGAGGTCGCGGCCAAGCTGCTCGTCGACCATCGAGCATTCGTCGATGACCACAAGCTTGGCGCGCGAGATCGGGCTTTGCCGGTTGAGCGAGAAGGTCGGCGACATCGAGGTTTTGCCGGTCACCTCGTCTTCGACCGATTCCTCGCCCTTGGGCCGGTAGATCAGCGAATGGATGGTGCGGGCATTGGTGGCGCCCTTGGAGCGCAGCACCTGCGCCGCCTTGCCGGTGAAGGCGGCGAACTGCACCTGCCCGTCGACATGTTCGGCGAAATGGCGCGCCAGCGTCGTCTTGCCGGTGCCGGCATAGCCGAACAGCCGGAAGATTTGCGGCCGGCCTTCCTTCAGCCAGCGGGCGACCGCCTGCAGCGCCTCATCCTGTTGGGGTGAAAATTCCATCAGATCGTGTGACCGGATTCGCGAGAGAAAGACAAGATAGCCGCCATGCATCGACGCTACCGGCGCCGAACGCCCTGCCACAGATTATCAAGCGAAGACAAGAACGTAAAGGGAACAAAAATCCATGTCTCGATTTGAAGCGACAGTGGGAACTAGATGTTAAGGCGCCTAAGTTAGCAAGGCAGCACTACCAAGGATTGAGAGCACATGAAGTTGGTCATGGAAGGACAACCACTACTCGTCCACCTTGCGGTGTGGGCGTGTGTTGCCGTGTTTCTCGTCAGCTTTTTGGGAGTGCTTTGCGGTATCTATCTCGCCCTGACCAGGACGGAAGCGCTTGTAACCAAGGTCGATGAAAGAGCTCTGCCATATTGGGAGCGGGCTGCACGCAAGAACAGTCGAGTGAGCAGCATCTTGGTCCAAAGTGAATTTAAATACCTGCGCCGACTCATGTTCTCTGCAATAGCCGGTAGTCTCGCCTCCTTCGGCAGTCTTCTCCTTATTATCCGTGTTTTTGGTACGCGCACGTAGGTCCATTCGGGTCGCGGGCCACGGCGACCTTACTCGGTGTGGCCACCACCTACGGTCGGCCCGGGATCGTTCTCCAGCAGGATCGGCTTGCCATGCGGCGTGGCGTGCGCGGCGCGCTCCCAGGACTGCGCCATCGCGTCGACATCGGGTTTGGCGGCCAGCCCCTTGGAGGCGAGCAGCCCTTCCAGCGCCGCCAGCCAATGCTCGTAATAATCATGGCCGTCGGCGGCCGCACCCGGCCTCTTCACCTCGGCTGACAAGGCGTCCGCCCACTCGATCCACGAAAACAGGCCCTTGTCGTGCAGCGCCACAGTCATGGCAAAGGCTTCGGCCTGCCATGGCTCGGCGAACACCGGTGCGTCGAAGCCGGCGGGCAAACCGGCGGCGGGCCCGTTCGCCTCAGGCCGGCTCAAGATAACTCTCCCAGGCGTCGATCGAGACGGTCAATGTCGGGTCGGCGCCCTCGCCCCAGATTTCGCTCCCGTCGAAGACCACGGTGTAGACCCATTGCGGATTTTCGCCCTGCCCATGCGCGTTGCTGTCGGGAAAGACGAAGCCGTCGCGGACCGCCTCGATCGTGCCCTGCTTGTCGCGCGCATAGCGCGGCAACCTGGTATGGCCGGTCGGGTTGAAGTTTTTGGTCCGCACTGGATCACCGGCCTTGAAGCGCGGCGCTGTGCCGACCGGCCGGTCGCACGGACCGCCCTTGGCCAGCACAGCGGGAACGTTTTCCGCCTTGAGCACCCTTTTGGGCGTTGCCGCCGGATCGATCGCCTCGCCCGCCGCGAGATCGCGCGCGCTGACGAAACCATGCCGCTCGAGCAAGATCTCAAGCGCCTTGATCCAGATCTGATAGTAGCTGGAGCCATAATAATCGGCCGGATGCAGCGATTCCCGCGCGTGCCGGCTCTCGTCGATGTTCCAGGCGCCCATGCCGCCGGCGCAGAGCGTCACGCCGAGCGCCCGCCTCTCCCATTCGGCATGGAAATACGGCTCATCCCGTTCGGGCGCGACCGGCCCGAAACCCATCTGTCCGCCGAGATCCTGCGGCCCGTTCATGCGGGGTGACTTGCCAGAGCCGTGCCGATCATGGCATCGCGGCTCACCAGCTCGGACAGCCGCTCCTCGCTCCAGCCTTCGGTGCCCTCCGGTCGCATCGGCACGACGAGATAGCGCAGTTCCGCTGTCGAATCCCAGACGCGTATCTTCGTCCCGGCCGGTAGCACCAGCCCGAACTCCTCGAGCACGCCGCGCGGATCGATCACCGCGCGCGACCTGTAGGGCGGCGCCTTGTACCACACCGGCGGAAGGCCGAGCACGGACCACGGATAACAGGAGCACAATGTGCAGACGACGAGGTTGTGGGTATCCCCGGTATTGAACACCGCCTGCATATGCTCGCCTTGCCGGCCGGTATAGCTCAGCGATTCGATCGCCGCCGTCGCATCGCGCTTCAGCCAGTCGGCATAGGCGGGATCGTTCCAGGCTTTCGCGACGACCCTGGCGCCGTTGCGGGGGCCGATCTTGGTCTCATAGGTATCGACGATGACGTCGATCGCCGCCGGATCGATCAGCCCCTTGCGGGTCAGGATGGTTTCCAGAGCCCGCACGCGAGCGGCAAACGGATCGAGTTCGTTGTCGTGGTCATGATCATGGGACATGGCCGCAAATTACGGTTCCAATCCGCCGGCTGCAAGCACCACGGCTTGGGCCAAGCTTCTACCATATCGGTTGCTCGTTACTCGGCGGCCGTCTTCTGCGGCTCGCCCGGGATGTCGTCGTTGGTGCCGAACAGCGAAGGCTGATCACCCTCTTCGACCACATGCAGCTCGGGCTTGCGCTTGGGCATGAGCCCGACCAGCCAGCCGGAGAAATTCTCCATGTAGACATAGATCACCGGCGTCACGAACAGGGTCAGCGCCTGCGAAGCCAGCAGGCCGCCGACGACGGCGACGCCCAGCGGCTGGCGCAGTTCGGCGCTGGCGCCGGTGCCGAGCGCGATCGGGAACGTGCCCATCAGTGCTGCCAGCGTCGTCATCATGATCGGCCTGAACCGCATCAGGCAGGCCTTGTGGATGGAGTCCCTGGCCGACATGCCTTCTCGTCGCAACTCAAGCGCGACGTCGACCATCATGATGCCGTTCTTCTTGACGATGCCGATCAGCATCAGGATGCCGATCACCGCAATGACGGACAGATCCATGCCGGCGAAGCGCAAGGCGACAACCGCCCCGAGCACAGCCGATGGCAGGCCGGTCAAGATGGTGAGCGGGTGGATGAAACTCTCATAGAGGATGCCAAGCACGATATAGATGGTCAGGATCGCGCCGCCGACCAGAAGACCCTGGTTGGCCAGCGAATCCTGGAAGGTCTTGGCCGTGCCGGCAAAGGAAGTCGAGATCGCCGTCGGCATGCCGATCTGCTCTTTCAGCGCGTCGATGCGTTTCACACTGTCGCCCAGCGCCACGCCTTGCGGCAGATTGTAGGAGATGGTCACGGCCGGCAGCTGGCCGAGCTGATTGACGGTCAGCGCTCCGGCCGTGCGGTCGACCCGGGCGAAGGCGCCGAGCGGCACCAGGCTGCCGCTCGCCGTCCTCATCTGGATGGCGAGCATGCGTTCGGGCGACCATTCGATCTTGGGATCGAGCTCGGTGATGACCTCGTAGCTGTCGGCCGAGCCGAAGATCGTCGAGACCTGGTCGGTGCCGAACCCGCCATAAAGTGCCGAGCGCAGCGTGTCGGTATCGATGCCCAGCTGGGCGGCCTTGTCGCGATCGACCACCAGCGACGCCTGCAGCGCATTGTTCTGCAGATCGCTGGTGACGTCGGTGAAAGTCGTATGGTCGGCCGCCATCGCGTCATTCAGTTTCTGCGCCCAGGTATCGGTCAGTCCGGTATCGAGGCCCTGAACCACCAGCTGATAGGCGCTGGCCGACGAACGTGAGCCGAGCCGCAGATTCTGCACCGGCTGCATGTAGGTCTCGATGCCCGCCACGCCGGCCAGTTGCTTGCGCAGATCCGAAAGCACCTTCTCGATATTGGGACGCTGGTCCTTGCCCTTGAGCTGGACGAAGAGCTGGCCCTGGTTGAGCGCATTGTTGCCGCTGCCCGCCGACCACGCGACATGGTCGACATAGGGCGACTTCGAGAACACGGCCGCCACCTGCCCTTGCAGCTTGGCCATGGCGTCGAACGAGATGTCCTGGCGCGCGATGGTGGTCACCGAGATCTGGCCGATATCCTCCTGCGGGAAGAAGCCCTTCGGCGAGACCTCGATCAGCCATACCGATGCCGCAGCGGTGCCGATGAACACCAGGAACACCAGGAAGGTGTGCCGTAGGCAGAAGGTCAGGATCCGGTCGTAGCCGCGTGTGACGAGGTCGTGCTTATGGCCTGCACCGTGCGCCTCGCGGTCGGCCTTGGTCACCGACAGCAGCCGCGAGCACAGCATCGGCGTCAGTGTCAGCGACACGAACATGGAGGCCAGGATGGCGACGGTCACCACGACGGCGAACTCGTTGAAGATGCGCCCGATCACGCCGCCCATCAAA
This sequence comes from Mesorhizobium sp. ES1-6, assembly GCF_020164775.1. Lineage (NCBI taxonomy): Bacteria > Pseudomonadati > Pseudomonadota > Alphaproteobacteria > Hyphomicrobiales > Phyllobacteriaceae > Mesorhizobium > Mesorhizobium sp. ES1-6. Next base: position 177,507 of record NZ_JAIUGU010000007.1, on the reverse strand, counting down.
AGCACCGGGATGAACACGGCCACCAGCGAGATGGAGATCGAGATGATGGTGAAGCCGATCTCGCGCGCGCCCTTCAGCGACGCGTCGAAGGCCGACAGCCCATCCTCCTCCATGTGCCGGAAGATGTTTTCCAGCATCACGATGGCGTCGTCGACGACGAGGCCGACGGCGAGCGTCAGGCCCATCAGCGAAATGTTGTCGATGGAAAACCCGAACAGGAACATCGCGCCCAGCGTGGCGATCAGCGAGATCGGCACCGCCACGGCCGGAATGATCGTCGCCGTCACCCGGCGCAGGAACACGAAGATCACCATCACCACCAGCGCGATGGTCAACAGCAGCGTGAACTGCACGTCGTCGACGGCCTGGCGGATCGAACTCGAACGGTCGTTGAGCAGCTTGATCTGGGCGGCGGCCGGCATCTGGTCCTGGAAGGACGGCAGCATCGCCTTGACCTTGTCGACGACGTCGACCGTGTTGGCGTCGGGCTGGCGCTGCACCGCCATGATGATCGCGCGGGTGCCGTCGTACCAGCTCGCCGTCGTCGTCGTCTGCACGGAATCGACGACACGGGTCACCTCGCCCAGCCGCACGGGATGACCGTTCTTGGTGGCGATGATCAGGTTGGAAAAGCCGGCGGCGTCGGTCAGCTGCGTGTTGGCGGTGATGGTCAGCTGCTGCTTGTTGTTCTGCAGCACGCCAAGCGGCGTGTTGCTGTTGGCGGACGCGACAGCCGCCTGCAGCTGGTCGATCGAGATGCCGCGCGCGGCAAGCGCGGTCGGATCGATCTGGATGCGCACCGCGTATTTCTGCTGGCCGAAGATCGACACCTGCGCGACGCCGTCGATGGTCGACAGCGACGGCGAGATGACGTTTTCGGCGAAGGCATCGAGGTCGGTCAGCGGCACCGTGTCGCTGACGAGGGACATCAGCAGGATCGGCGCGTCGGCCGGATTGACCTTGCGATAGCTCGGCGGCGCCGTCATCTGCGGCGGCAGCGATTTCTGCGTGCGCGCGATCGCCGCCTGGACGTCCGCGGCTGCGGCGTCGATATCCCGGTTAAGGACGAACTGGATGGCGATCGAGGTCTGGCCGAGCGAGTTGGTGGTCGAAATGGAATCGATGCCGGCGATGGTCGCGAACTGCTTGATCAGTGGCGTCGCCACCGATGTCGCCATGGTCTCCGGCGAGGCGCCAGGCAGCGAGGCCGAGACGTTGACGACAGGGAATTCAGCGCTGGGCAGTGCCGCCACGGGCAGGAATTTGTAAGCGAACAGTCCGCCCAGCACGAGGGCGAACGACATCAGCAGGGTGGCGACTGGCCGGCGGATACAGAATTCGGAGATCATTGGGCTGCCTCGGCAACCTTGGGCGCCTCGGCACTGGCCGTCGCCTTGCCTTCATGCACGGCCGCGCCGTCCTTCAGCCGTGTCTGGCCTTCCGTGACGACCTTCTCGCCGCTTTTCAGCCCCTGGCTGATGGCGCTGTTCTCGCCTTCGGTCAGCGCCACCTGCACCGGCCGCATCTCGACCGTGTTGTCAGGCTTGACCACATAGACGAACGGCCCCTTTTGGCTGGGCTGGACGGCGACGGTCGGGACCGATGTCATCTTCGGCATGATGCCGGCATCGAGAATGACGTTCACATACTGGCCCGGCCACAGCGAAAGATCGGCATTGGGAATGCTTGCCCGCGTGGCGATCGTGCCCGAGGCGGTGTCGACGCTGGAATCGACGAAATCGAGCGTGCCCTTGCCGATCGGCGTCGGGTCGCCATCCTTGGTCAGCGTCACCGCGTTCTGCCGCGGATTTGCAAGCGCCTTGTGCAGCAGCGCCAGGTTGCTTTCCGGCAGGTTGAAGTTGACCTGCAGCGGGTCCATCTGGGTGATGGTCACCAGCGGCGTCGCCGTGCTGCTGTTGCCATTGCTGACGGTCACGAGGTCGCCGACGGCGACATTCACGGCACCCAGCCTGCCAGCGATCGGCGCGGTGATGGTGGCAAAGCCAAGCTGGACATTGTCCGCGTCGATCGTCGCCTTGTCGGCATCGACGGTCGCCGCCGCCGCCTTCTGCGCGGCAACGGCCTGGTCGTAAGTCTGCTGCGTGCCGGCCTGCTTGGCGACAAGGTCCTTGGCGCGCTGGAGATCGGAATTCGAGCTGGCAAGCAGCGCCTGGTCCTTGGCGAGCGCTGCCTGGTCTTTGGCGAGTTGCGCCTTCAGCGCCCGGTCGTCGAGCGAGAACAGGAGGTCGCCCGCCTTCACCATCTGCCCGTCCTTGACGTCGATGGACACGATCTGGCTGGAAACCCGCGCGTTGATGTTGACCACGGCCGGAGAGGAGACGAAGCCGATGGCATAGCGGCGGATCGGGAAATCCGCGGTCGTTGCCGTCGCCGAAACGATCGAGGCCGAACGCGCACCATTGCCGGCCGCCTTGTCCCCCGCCGCTGGCTTGTCGGTCGCCGCCTTGTCTGTCGCGGCGACCTGCTTTGCGCCGAGGAGCTGCTGGGCCTTGTTGAGCGCGTCAGGCGACAGATAGAGCCAGGCCGCGCCGACACAGGCGACCGCCAGCAATGAAAGAATGACTTTTCCACGCATCGACAAAAGACCTCTCCGTCCGACACGCCATAGCCAGGTGGTCGTATTCTAGCGCAATTCACGGCTCACTGCCGCGATTTCGCCGAATAGATAGGACGGGCGTTTGTCGGAAAAGGGCCAAAACACGGCATTACGAAGATTTAATGTGCACTGCACAATAGGTGGGCAGCCGGGTCCAAAGGACACATTCGGCGAAATCACGCCCTATCGTCCGGTCTGAACCAAGCCGGCTTTGGGAGCATTTCGCGCCCTGAGGTACGGGAGCAAGCCATCTCGTCGAAGCCAGCAGACGCAATGTTGGCCGCGTCGCTTCCGTGGCGAGTCAGCCTGCGAGGCGTGCCTCGGCATGATTGTCCGTTGGTACGGGCTCGGCCGTTAATCTTAGCCCGAGCGCCTTCATGACGCCGAGCAGTGTTGAAAGCTTGGGATCGCCCTTGTCGCTTAGAGCCTTGTACAGCGCCTCGCGCGTCACGCCGGCGTCCTTGGCAATGGATGTCATGCCCCGAGCCCTGGCCACGTTGCCGAGCGCATGGGTGATGAGGGCGGGATCGCCGTCTTCGAACGCCGCTTCGATATAGGCAAAGACCGCCTCCTCGCTGTCGAGGAATTCCGAAGCATCCCATTTGGTGGTTTCGATGGTCATTTGACCTCCTTCGCCATGCCGATGGCTCTCTTGATGTCGGCCTTTTGTGATGGCTTGTCGCCGCCGCAGAGCAGGATGACGATCGTATTGCCCGCCTTGACGAAATAGATGCGATAGCCCGGCCCATGGTCGACCCGCAATTCGCCGATGCCATCGAAAAACTTGGCATCGCCAAGATTGCCAAGCTCGACGCGATCGATCCGAATTTGAATGCGAGCCTTCGCGCGGACATCCTTGAGGGACTTGAACAGCCGACGAATTCAGCTGTTTTCCGGACTTCGGTCATGGATCGTTTGTAATCCACAGTTCACAAATAGTCAAAAGAGATGTGAACTAGAATTTACAGAATGTCCCGCCTTGCACGTACCGCGCTTGGAAGCCCTTTCACTTACCGAAGCATCGGCCAAAGCGTCGCCGCCAGCAGCGCACCCATGGCGATGTTGAACCATTTCAGCCGCACCGGGTCCGACAGGAAACCGCGAAGCGCCGTACCGAACCCTGCCCACACCGAAACGCTGGGAAGATTGACCACGGTGAAAGCCACGCCGATCAGAATGACGGACAGGAATGGCCGCTCCGGATTGGTGTAGACGGCCATCGCGGTGATCGCCATCACCCAGGCCTTGGGATTGACCCATTGGAAGGCCGCCGCATCGACGAAGCGCATCGGCCGCGCATTCGTCTCGCCCTTGCCGCTGAGCGAGCGCGACATGGCGATCTTCCAGGCCAAGTAGAGCAGATAGACGGCACCGGCGATCTTCAGCCCGGTGTGCAATGCCGGGAATGCGGTCAGCACCGCGCCAAGCCCGAAGCCGACAGCGAGCAACAGGACGAGAAAACCAATGCTGATGCCCAGCATGTGCGGTATCGTCCTGGCGATGCCGAAATTGACGCCGGAGGCCAGCAACATAAGGTTGTTCGGCCCCGGCGTGATCGAGGTCACGAAGGCATAGACGAGCAAGGCGAGGAATGCGTCGAGTGACATGATATCCTCCCAGATACGTCAGTATCATTGTCGCTTTTCAGGGACCGCGCAAAGACCACCGCCCGGCCGGCGGTCGAGCCAAGCGTTGCCGGCGACGGCCTCCTTGCGCAGTCAGGCCTACATCCCCTGCGGGCCGCGGTTCATCGCCGCCACGCCGGTGCGGCAGATCTCGACCAGGCCGAGCGGCTTCATGATGGCGATGAACTGGTCGAGCTTGGAGCCCTTGCCGGTGATCTCGAAGATGAAATGCTCGGTGTTGGCGTCGATGACGCTGGCGCGGAAGGCGTCGGCGAGCCTGAGCGCCTCGACCCGGGAATCGCCGGTGCCGGCGACCTTGACCAACGCCAGCTCGCGCTCCAGCGGCCGCTCCTGGCCAAGCTCGTGCGAGCGGACGGTCAGATCGACCACGCGGTGCACCGGCACGATGCGTTCGAGCTGGTTCTTGATCTGCTCCATCACATGCGGCGTGCCGCGCGTCACGATAGTGATGCGCGACAGGTGCTTCTCATGTTCGGTCTCCGAGACGGTCAGGCTCTCGATGTTGTAGCCGCGCCCTGAAAACAGGCCGATCACCCGGGCAAGCACGCCGGGCTCGTTGTCGACCAGGACGGAAAGCGTATGGATCTCGGGCCGCTCCGTCTCCTTGGCGATGAAGTAGGCCGAACCGGTGGGTTGAAGGTGCTGTGCCATGGTCTTGTCCTGTGTCTGGCCGGTCTGTGGCCGGTTCTGTCAATGTTCAAAGAGAATGTAGGCGCTGGTCAATTCGGGCGCGAAGCCGTCGATCTTGCCGGCCCAGGCCTCGCGTTTCGTCTTGATGAAGGCATCGGCATAGCTGATGCCGCCATCGAACAGGTTCTCGTAGAAGCGCGCCATGAATTGCATCGTCGCCGCGTCGCCGACCTCCTCGACGGTCAGCAGCGTGCGCCGCGCGCCGGCGACCGACAGCGCGAGCGGCAGGCCGCGCACGGTGGAGGTGACGCCGATATCGCCGAGCGCGGTGTCGCAGGCAGAGACCACGACGAGTTGCGAGGAACGCAGGTTCCAGCTCAACAATTCGCGCGCATAGACGATGTTGTCGCCGTCCCACTCCTTCGGCTCGTCCGCCGGCTTGGCATCGGATAGCACGAAGCCGGCATTCATCAGCCGTTCGGACAGCCCTTCGCCGCGCTCGAAGAAGCCATGCGTCGAAAAATGCACGATCGCCTTGCCGTCGGCTGCAGCGCGCATCGCCGCCTCGCCGCCGTCATTGCCCTCGGCGAGTTGCACCGCCATGCCCTTGTCCCGGGCGAGATTCGCGATCTTCTCGACCTCCGTGCGCGACCCCGGCAGATAGCCGTCGCCGGCACCATTCCCGTAGAAAAGACCGCCCGCCAGAAGCATCGCGTCGCTGGCCGACGGCCGGTCTTGCCTGGCCCGGAATTCGTAGGCCTGCCGGCTGGTGGCCGTGTGCATGTCGACCAGTTCGCCCAGCCGCTTGCCGCCGCCCGGCCGCAATTCGGCGAAATCGACCTGATAAAGAAAATCGGCGGGAATGACGTAGAGCGCCTTGGCGTCCTTCGCGGCGTCACCGAGGACCGTGGCGAGCTTGGCGATGAAGCTTTGTCCCGAACCGGCCTTGCCCTTTCGCGCGTCGACCGCATCGACTTCGATCACCTGTGCCGGCCCGGACGCGCGCGAGATCGTGGCGAAGACGCGGTATCGATCGGGAGTACCGCCCCTGTCCGCTGGCCATTCGCCTATGATCGCCAAATCGACGATGACGTCGCCCTCGGCCGGCCTTGCAAGCGGCTTGGCCTCTTGCGGCGCGCTGTAGATCCACGATGCGACCGGTCGCTCGCCGCGCTTTTCCAGCGCCGCGTTCAACGCCTTGCGGGAGTCCTCCATCGCCTGCCGCTGCGGTGCCAGCGCGTCCGTATAGAGCGTTGCCGTGACGATCTCGCGGAAGCGGCCGAAATTGCTGAAATAGGTCTTGATGAGGTCGCGAAGCGCCTTGTCGTCGGTGGTCTCAGCCTCGGCACGCAACTGCCGCTCGGCGCCGCGCGTCAGCGTCTTCCAATTGTCGAGCATGGCGGCGAAAAGATCCGCCGCGTCGGCATTGCGGGTCGCGAAATCGGCGAGCGACCCCAGCATGTCGTCGGCAAGGACGCGCTCGGCCTGCCCGGCGCGCAGGCTCCCCGAGGCCGACACGCTGGACTGCCCCCAGTCGAACATGACGGCGTCGAGCGTGCGGTAGCTGTCCACCGCGGCCTTGGGGTCCATCTTCTCCTGCAGCCTGGCCTGCGCGAGTTCGGCCTCGAAAGTCATCGGCTGCGCGTCGCCGAGGCTCTCCTTGGCGATCGCCACCGCATGTTCGCGATAGGCTTCGGCATCCTCGGTCAGCCCCATCGCCTCCGCCTTGTCGGCGAAGAGGTCGAAGAAGGCCAGCGACTGCTCGATATCGGCGCCGTCGGTGAAATCGGTCGTGTCGCGCGCCTGGATCTGCTTGCGGCTCAATTGACGCTCGCCAAGACGCAGTTGCGCATAGGCCTGCCAGCGCTCGATCTGCCTGCGGTAGCCCTCGTTGAACCCCGGCTGGGCAACGATCCCGGAGATCACCGCCAGCACCGACCGGGCATCCTTCCAGCGCTCGGCCTCGAGCAGGTCATGCGCCATGTTCATGGCCGAAATCACCGTGTCGCCGGCGCCGCCGCCAAGCGCCTTGAAGCGCTTGTCGTAGGCGTATTTGTCGAATTCTAGTGCCGCGGCCGGCAATTTCAGCGAGCGCAGCACCGCGGCGCGGTTGTTCATCATGCGCCAGAGATCGGCATTGTCCTCGCCCAGAGACTTGAGGCCGGTCTCGTAGATGAACTGGTAGGCGGCCTCCGCCGACGCGAGCTGACCCCAGGCATGCAGCGTCTGCGCCAGCCCGTCATAGGCCGACAGGGCCTCGGTGCTTCCCATGCCGAAATGATCGGCCAGGATGTTCAGGGCGCGCAAACCGAACCGGTTGGCCTGGTCATACTCCTTCTGGTCGCGCAGAAAGGCGGCGAGGTTGAACTGGAGGAACCCCGGGCCCGGCCCGGTATCGGTCTCCATCAGGTTGGAATCGAGGCCGCGCTGGAAGATGCGCTGCGCCGCATCGGCGTCGGCAAAACGGTTGAAGCTGTCGCCGGCCTGCCCGACCGTCTTGAAGAACAGATCGCCATGGCCGCCGAGTTCCATCGCATTGAGCGCCGACAGCAGCCGTTTTTCGGCGACGTCGGCGCGCTTGGCGGTGAGCTGCGAATAGGCGGCGTCGACACGCGCATTGAGCGAGTCTTCCGAATCCGGACCAGACCGCTGCGCGATCGCCTCGACACGTAGGTCGAGCAGCCTGTCCTGTTCGTCCGCCCGGCCTATGCGGCCGGCGGCGTCGGCCAGAAGCAGCGCGAACTCGTCCGCGCGCGTCTGGTCCAGGTCGCGGATGATGCCGTCCGCGCGCCCGATCAGCGTGTCGTGGAGGTCCTGCCATTCGCCGGCGAACATGTCGGCCCGCGCCAGCATGTAGCCGGCATAGGCGGCCGCTTTCGGATCGCGCCTGGCGAAACTTCCGTCCATCAGGGCCAACGCCTTCTTGCGGGCGCCGGCAAAATCCGATTTGCGGATCGCCGTCTCGATCGCCTGGATCTCCGGCGGCCAGGGCGCGGCCTCCGTGTTCGTGGAGGTCCGCGCGCCGGTCGCCGGCGAGGCCTGTTCGGCCAAGGCGGCCGTGGCCGATGCAAAGGTAAGCGCGCCCGCCAGCGCGAGACGCACTATTCGCCGGCGCGGCGAACAGATCGTGGCAAGGTCCGGACGCGCCATGTTCTCGGCCGCAAGCAAAGCCTAGGTCCCTATCCCGGTCTACACCAGTTCCCTGCCCTTGGCGTCGATGGCATTGGCCACGGCCTCGTCGGTGGCCTCGTCGGGCAACAGCATCTCATTGTGCGCCTTGCCCGAAGGGATCATCGGGAAGCAGTTGGCCAGTGTCGCCACGCGGCAGTCGAACAGCACCGGCTTCCTGACCGAGATCATCTCCTTGATCGCATCGTCCAGCTCGTCGGGCTTCTCGCAGCGAATGCCGTGGCCGCCATAGGCCTCGGCCAGCTTGACGAAATCAGGCATCGCCTCGGTGTAGGAATGCGACAACCGATTGCCGTGCAGCAATTGCTGCCACTGGCGCACCATGCCCATATACTGGTTGTTGAGGATGAAGATCTTGATCGGCGCGTCGTGCTGCACGGCCGCACTCATCTCCTGCATCGTCATCTGCACCGAGGCGTCGCCGGCGATGTCGACGACCAATGCGTCGGGATGCGCGATCTGCACGCCGAGCGCGGCCGGCAGGCCGTAACCCATCGTGCCCAGGCCGCCCGATGTCATCCAGCGGTTCGGCTTGTCGAAATGATAATGCTGCGCCGCCCACATCTGGTGCTGGCCGACCTCGGTGGTGATGTAGGTGTCCATGTCCTTGGTCAGTTCATAGAGCCGCTGGATGGCGTATTGCGGCATGATCACGTCGTTGTTCATCTTGAAGGCGAGTGAATCGCGCGCGCGCCATTTGGCGATCTGCTCCCACCAGGGATAGAGCGCCTTCTTGTCGGTCTTGGCGGTCGCCCGCCACAGCCGCACCATGTCTTCCAGCACCCGGCCGACGTCGCCGATGATCGGCACTTCGGTGTGGACGTTCTTGTTGAGCGAGGACGGATCGATGTCGATATGGATCTTGCGCGAGTTCGGCGAAAAAGCGGTCAACCGTCCGGTGATGCGATCGTCGAAACGCGCGCCGATGCAGACCATCACGTCGCAGTCATGCATGGCCATGTTGGCTTCGTAGGTGCCGTGCATGCCGAGCATTCCCAGCCAGTTCTTGCCTGACGCAGGATAGGCGCCGAGACCCATCAGCGTCGAGGTGATCGGGAAGCCGGTGAGATCGACCAGTTCGCGCAGGAGATGGCTCGCTTCCGGACCGGAATTGATGACGCCGCCGCCCGAATAGATGATCGGCTTCTTGGCGCCAGCCATCAGTTCGACCGCGGCCTTGATCTTCTCCAGGTCACCCTGGACCTTGGGCTGGTAGCTGGTACGCGGCGCGATCTGCGGCGGGACGTAGATCCCCCTAGCGAACTGCACGTCCTTCGGAATGTCGACAACCACCGGACCGGGACGGCCGGTCGTGGCGACATGGAAGGCCTCATGGATGGTCGCGGCGAGCTCGTTGACGTCCTTCACCAGCCAGTTGTGCTTGGTGCAGGGCCGCGTGATGCCGACCGTGTCGCATTCCTGGAACGCGTCGGAGCCGATCAGCGAGGTCGGCACCTGGCCGGTGAGACACACCAGCGGGATGGAATCCATCAGCGCGTCCTGCAACGGCGTGACGGCGTTGGTGGCGCCCGGACCCGAAGTCACCAGCATGACGCCGGCCTTGCCGGTCGAGCGCGCATAGCCCTCCGCCGCATGGCCCGCGCCCTGCTCGTGCCGCACCAGAACGTGCTCGACCTCTTCCTGCTGGAAGATTTCATCGTAGATGGGAAGGACGGCGCCGCCGGGATAACCGAAGACGTGCTTGACGCCATTGTCCTTCAGCGCCTGCACCACCATTTCGGCGCCCGTCATTTCCCTGCTTGCCATCTCGCGCCGCTCGCTCTGTCCATTGCTCATCGGTCTGGTCCCGTACTGTCCGCCATCTGGCGTTTGCTGGTCGTTTAGTCGTGTTTCAGGCAATAAAAAAGGCCCCCGAGGGAGCCTGTGTGTTGCGCATGGGAGGTTTTCGCCCGGCGGTTACACCGCCTTGCCCACGCGCCTTACTACGAGAATGAGTGCCGTTTTCATGGTGGCGGACCATAAAGGCGAACGCGCGGGGTCGTCAATGGGGTACGGCACGAATTCACTCAGCCGTGAGATCGGCTCCGCCGCGCGCTACCATAGTACAGTTGAGCCCGTCTCGTCGACGCACCACTATGCCAGGCCAGTTGCCGGCCTGCTGATGTCGTTAGCCGGGCTGACGACATGTCTGGGAGGACGGGTTTGGCAGGCGAACGGGAGCATATCCGCGAGATCGAGCAGGTCCTGTCCGGCGGGCGATCGGCGCGCGACGAGGTCGTGGTGAAGTCGTGGCTGCGCTGTGTCGGCACCCATCGCCTCGACCCGGCCAGGCCGACCGAGGCCTATATCGTCCCCGATACCCAGTTGCGCGAACACCGCGAACAGTCCGAGCGGCTGATCGCCATCGCCCGCAGCGGCCTGGAGACGCTTTTCAAGCAGGTGGCAGGCCAGAACTACGTGCTTCTGCTGGCCGATGCCAAGGGCGTTACGGTCGACTTCCTTGGCGACCCGCTGTTCATGGATCAGTTGCGCACGGCGGGGCTTTATCTCGGTTCCGAATGGTCGGAGAGCCGCACTGGAACCTGCGGCGTCGGCTCCTGCCTCGTTACCGGCGAAGCAATGACGATCCACCAGACCGATCATTTCGACACCACCCACACGCCATTGTCCTGCACGGCCGCACCGATCTTCGACACCAGGGGCGAATTGACCGCGGTGCTGGATATCTCCCTGCTGCGCTCGCCGCAGCCCAAGGTCAGCCAGAACCTCGCGCTGCATCTGGTGACGGCGTCGGCGCGACGCATCGAGCTCGCGAACCTGATGGCGCAGATGCACTCGGAATGGGTGCTGCGCTTTTCCCGCTCGCCGGAATTCCTCGACGTCGACCCAGAGGCCGCCATCGCCCTCGACGCCTCCGGCCGCATCCTCGGCACGACGCGCGGCGGCGCATTGCTGCTCGCCCAGGCGGGAGGGATCGACTGGCGGCAATCGCCCTCCCCGGTCGGCCAGCCGATCTCGCGCTATCTCGATATCAGCGTTGACGACCTGCCGCAGTTGACGCGTGGCCGCCCTACGGAGGAGCGGCTGGTGTTCGGGCGCAGCGGCAGCGCGCTCTTCGCCCACGCCATCGAGCCCCAGCCGCCAACCGGACGCCGCGCCCCGGTGGAGACGGTGCCGAAGCCGATCAGCGACCTCTCGGGCGGCGATCCGGCCATGGCGGCGATGCAGCTTCGAGCCGCGAAGCTGGCACGCACGACCATTCCGATCGTGATCCACGGCGAGACCGGCTCCGGCAAGGAGCATCTGGCTCGCGCGATCCACGACTGCTCGCATCGCGCCGGCCCGTTCGTCGCCATCAACTGCGCAGCCATCCCCGAGCATCTGATCGAGAGCGAACTGTTCGGCCACACGCCAGGCGCCTTCACCGGGGCCGCGGCCAGGGGCCGCAAGGGATTGATCGAGAGCGCCGACGGCGGCACGCTGTTCCTCGACGAGATCGGCGACATGCCCTACCCCCTTCAATCGCGGCTTCTGCGCGTGATCGCGGAACGCGAACTGATCCCGGTCGGCGGCATCGAGCCGCGACACGTCGACATCAAGATCATTTCCGCCTCGCACCATGACCTGCGCAAGCTGGTCGCCGACGGCCGTTTCCGCGAGGATCTGTTCTACCGGCTGAACGCCGCCGCGCTGACCTTGCCGGCGCTGCGCGAACGCACCGATTTCGAGTGGCTGCTGGACCGGCTGCTGGATCAGCGCGCGGGCCTTGCCGGGCGGACGGCAAGGCTGTCGCCGGCGGCGCGCCTGGCCCTGATCCGTCACGGCTGGCCGGGCAACATCCGCGAACTCGTCAATGCCATGGATCTGGCAATGACGTTGTGCGATGGCGACATGATCGAGCCCGCCGACCTGCCGGACTTCGCGTCGCCGCTTCCGCCGCCGCCCGCCCCGCCCGCCCGCCTGGTTGCGCTGCGCGCGCCGTCACCCGAGGAGGAGCGCGCGGCGCTGCTGGATGCTCTCGCGACCGCGGGCTGGAACATCTCGGAAGCCGCGCGCCTTCTCGGCGTCGACCGCACGACGGTGCATCGCCGTATGAAGCGGCTGCGGCTCGATGCTCCCAACTAGGCTGCAGGTCCGCTCATAAACGGTCCTTGGCGACGTCCCGATACCTGTGACAAAACCGCAAGATCGGTCGAGCGTTTCATGTCCGCGTGCCCTTAATTGGTGCTGCCACGGAGAACGGAACGATGAAGGCGGCGCTTCAAAACTACCATGTCCGGATGCAGCGGGTGCTGGATCACATCGACCAGCATTTGGACGGCAATCTCGACCTGGACGCGTTGAGCGGCGTCGCTGCATTTTCCAAATACCATTTCCACCGGCAGTTCACGGCAACCTTCGGGCTGTCCGTGCATCGCTATGTCCAGCTTGCCCGTATGAAGCGTGCTTCGCACCGGCTGGCCTCGAGCGAGGCCCATAGCGTCACGGACATAGCGATGGATGCCGGCTACGATGCACCTGATGCGTTCGCCCGCGCCTTTCGGCGACGGTTCGGGCAATCGCCTTCGTCGTTCCGGAAATCGCCCGACTGGGCACCGTGGCTTGCGGCCTTCGGGCCTCTGGACAACGCTAGGAGCAAGCTCATGCAGATTACCTATGACCACGACGACGTGACGATCCGCGATATGCCCCCAACCCCGGTGGCGATCATGGAGCATCGAGGGGACCGGGCGACGCTCGGCGACACGATCCAGCGGTTCATCGCCTGGCGCAAGGCCGCCGGCCTGTCACCCGAGACGAGCCCAACCTTCAACGTCTTCAGGTCCGAGCGGATTACCGCGGTCCCCGCCGACTACAGCATGGACCTGTGCGTCGGGACCGACCTGCCGATTGATGCCGATGACGGACAGATGAAGGCCGGCGTGATCCCCGGCGGACGCTGCGCGGTGCTGCGTGTCGTCCACAATACCCACAATCTGGAGCCCGCCGCGCTTTACCTTTATCGCGATTGGCTTCCCGCCAGCGGCGAGGAAGCGCGTGACTTCCCGATCTATTGCCGACGACACTTTTCGTTCTTCCCGAACGTGCCGGTGCATGACGTGGTCGTGGAATTGTTCCTGCCGCTAAAGTAGCGCCCTGTGACGGGGCGTGATCTACTCTGGTGTTGCATCGACCGTGGCGTACCATGGCGCATGCAACACCGCCGCAACGGCCCGCAACACCGGAAGTCGCGAGGCCGTACTGATTTCACGACGATTTCCGCCGTGCGGCGTGGTTGGCATGCCCTTTGCCTAGGTTCTAGGCACGATCTGGCGCCTGGAGGAGGAGCCATGAACCCGACAACCGGAGGAGAAACCATGCTCGAAAGAACACCCACCACGAAGGCGCAGGCGCTGCTCGACAAGTTCGGCAAGGCGCTGGAGACCGGCGACATCGACGCGGCGGCCAATTGTTTCCAGGCGGATTGCTACTGGCGCGACCTCGTCACCTTCACCTGGAACCTGAGGACGATGGAGGGCCAGGACCAGGTCCGCGACATGCTGAAGGCGACGCTGGCCGAGACCGGGCCGAGCGACTGGAAGGTGGCGCAGGGCGAGGAAGCGACCGAGGCGGATGGCGTCACCACCGCCTGGATCACGTTCGAGACCAAGGTGGCGCGCGGCTTCGGCCTAGTGCGGTTCAAGGGCGACCTGATCTGGACCTTGCTCACCACCATGGCCGAACTCAAGGGCCATGAGGAGAAAGCCGGCTTCACCCGTCCGCTCGGCGCCAAGCATGGCCATGGCAAGGACAGGAAATCCTGGCGCGAGGAGCGTGACGACGAACTCGCCGAGCTTGGCCGCGGCAAGCAGCCTTATGTCGTGATCATCGGCGGCGGCCAGGGCGGCATTGCGCTCGGCGCGCGCCTGCGCCAGCTTGGCGTGTCGGCCATCATCGTCGAGAAGAACGAGCGCCCCGGCGATTCCTGGCGCAAGCGCTACAAGTCGCTGTGCCTGCACGATCCGGTCTGGTACGACCATCTGCCCTATATCGACTTCCCCAAGAACTGGCCGGTCTTCGCGCCGAAGGACAAGATCGGCGACTGGCTCGAGATGTATACGAAGGTGATGGAGCTGAACTACTGGTCCTCCACCTCGGCGAAATCCGCGAAATATGACGAGAAGGCCGGGGAATGGACTGTCGTGGTCGAACGCGACGGCGAAGAGATCGTGCTCAAGCCCAGGCAGTTGGTGCTGGCCACCGGCATGTCCGGCAAGGCGAACTGGCCGAAATACAAGGGCCAGGACATCTTCAAGGGCGAGCAGCAGCATTCCTCGACCCATCCCGGCCCGGACAAATACCGCGGCAAGAAGGTCGTGGTCATCGGTTCCAACAACTCCGCCCACGACATCTGCGCGGCTCTGTGGGAGGCAGGCGCGGACGTCACCATGGTGCAGCGTTCCTCCACGCACATCGTCAAGTCCGACACGCTGATGGATATCGGGCTGGGCTCGCTCTATTCCGAGCAGGCGGTCGAGAACGGCATGACGACACGCAAGGCCGACCTCATCTTCGCCTCCCTGCCCTACCGCATCCTCCACGAATTCCAGATCCCGCTTTACCAGCAGATGAAGGAACGCGACGCCAAGTTCTACGCGGACCTGGAAAAGGCCGGCTTCCTGCTCGACTGGGGCGATGACGGCTCGGGCCTGTTCATGAAATACCTGCGCCGTGGTTCGGGCTACTACATCGATGTCGGCGCCTGCGACCTCGTCATCGACGGCTCGATCAAGCTCAAGAGCGGACCGGGTGCGGCGGTGGAGGAGCTGACGCAAACCGGCGTCAAATTCGTCGATGGAAGCGAGTTGCCGGCAGATCTGGTGATCTACGCCACCGGCTACGGCTCAATGAACGGCTGGGCGGCGGACCTCATCTCGCAGGAGGTGGCGGACAAGGTCGGCAAGGTCTGGGGTCTCGGCTCCGACACCGCCAAGGACCCCGGCCCCTGGGAAGGCGAGCAGCGCAACATGTGGAAGCCGACCCAGCAAGAGGCGCTGTGGTTCCACGGCGGCAACCTCCACCAGTCGCGCCACTATTCGCAGTATCTGGCGCTGCAGCTGAAGGCCCGGCAGGTCGGATTGCCGACCCCGGTCTACGGGCTGCAGCAGGTCCATCACAAGGCTTAGCCGGCATCCCTGGGAGCACCCCTGCTTCCTTATCACCAAGGCCCCGCGCGGCATATCCGCCGCGCGGGGCCTTGGTGTCAGTTCCTCAGCATCACGCCCCTCGCCTTGGCCCAGCGCTCGATGACCTTGCGCTCATCGGGCAAGGCGACGCGGTTGGAGAAACCGCGCACCTGCACGGCACGGTTCTGCGCATCGAGTTCGATCGTCAGCAACCGCTCGATCTTGCCGAGTGCCGTACGCCGCAGCACCCAGATCGAGGCGTTGCCGGCGATGCATTTGGCCGCATAGGTCGACACGCAGTGATGCATCGCCCTCGACTCCGCGACCAGGTCCTCGGCCGTCCGCAACTGGCGAACGAAGAAGCGCTCGCCATGGGCTTTCGCTTCCTTGGCCGAAGGCTGCCACTCCCAATCCTCGAGCCGCGAGCCATCCCAGGCACCATCCTTTGTCGGCGAAGCCCGGCCGGCGGCGCGGCGGCGCATGGCCTCGATACGCTCGATCGCGGCAATGTCGCGGTGCCATTCCGACATCTGCCGGCGCAGCGAGCCGAGCGTGCGGCCCTTCAGGCTGTAGGCCGCATCGCGCCGGTGCATGGCGCCGACATAGTCGCAGAGATCGTCGACCTCCTCCCTCGACGTGGGCTGTGCGCAGAAGAAACGCGCCACCTCACGCCAGAAGGCCAGATCGGCGCGCGGCGTGCGCGCGATCTTCGTGCGGGCAAGCCGTGCCGCCAGGCCGAGATCATCCGTGCAGGACCGAATGATCGCCACCCAGAACGCCTCCTCGAAGGTGAAGTCGCCCGACAGGTTCAGGAAGCAATGCACCTCCTTGCGCGAGAGCCACGCATTGGCGCCCGCCTTGTAGAGCGAGTCGCCGCGCGCGACCGCGACATACCAGGCCTTGCGCAGCGCGATCTCGTCGGCATTGAGCCCCGAGCCATCATGCCAGATGGCCTCGAGCGCGGCCGAGACAGGGTAGCGCGCATAGAGATGACGAGCAGCGGCCAGTCGCAGGCGCGCGGGGTCGCGCGTCTTCAGCTTCGGACGCCACAGCGCGCCATCGCGGATCGCCACGCCGGCAAAGCCCCGGCGCACCTCGTCAAGCGCCCGCTCGAAATCCGGAGCGGGACGCGGCATGGCGCAAACCCGCCGCAGCGTTGCATCATATGCTTCAGTACGTTCGCGCTCGGCCTCGTGCCTGCGCTGGATCATGGACCTGGCCATGGCCGTTCTTCCCAATTGGAACCCTGTCAACCGCACGCTCTTCCAGCGCCGGCACGGACTGTGTCGATCTGGGTTGGCGTGACATTTGACGGGTCTCCTCTGGGGATGATTGGTTGGACTGGGCGCGCTCCCTAGGCTCCCGCCGAGGTCGAGGTCAAGGCTATTCTTTCAATGTTTACAAAGGTATGGCTAGGTGTTGCAAAGACGCATCTCGAGCTTGCCGGCAGCCGCCAGCGTCGGCTGGGAGCTTCTCTGCTCCCACCGCTTCAGTGACATGGGTGACGCCGATGTCGCGCATGGAAATAGCTGCGCGCGTCGCGGCCAAACGGTTGCCGGATCGTCGGAAAATTAAAAATCCGGTAAGGCGCGGATCAGCCGGTTCGACCGCCGTGCAGGCGCGAAATGCGGGAACAAGATCTCATCTTCGCCTCCATCATACGTGTGGTCGATATCCGCGGCAGCTCTGGCCGCAGGTTGGGCGCGGCTAATATCTGGAAATAGAGGCATCGACAAGATGGCGGGCCAGGTCGGCTTTCACATCGAGAAAAGCGGCAGCGGCAAGCTCACGCGGCTCCCCGCCTGGGGTGACCGGCGATGGCGCGAAAATGTCCGCGCCGGCCAATCTCTCACGGCAAGCCTCCGGCCGGTATGCGGCCACCGCTTCTTCGCCGTCGAAGCAGAAACACATGAGCTGTCCCCCCGGTGGTTGGTTGCGTCAAGGCCGATTTGCGAAGTCGTGCACGACTCGCTGCAGCAGCGGCACGTAGTCGCGAAACGCCCGCGTCTCCATATTGGCGACCTTGCCGCCCTCGTCCCAGATGCGAACCCGCACCGCTTCCTCGTGGAACGGGTTCTCGCGGAACTTGGCCACCTCGTCGGCACTCATGGGTCCGCCCTGCAGGGACAAGGTATGAACCGAAGCCGGCGACAGCCTGGAGAAATAGGTCGGGTCGGTGGCGCAGAGATAGCGCTTGGCGGCGACATGCAGCCGGACGCATTCGACGATGACCGGCGGGAAGAACGGCGCCAGCACCTCGCCACCGGCCTCGTCGTGATGCTTGTCCTCGACATCGTCAGGCGAATAGGTGCCGAACTCGCTGGTGTAATGGCCGATATCGTGCAGCAGAGCGGCGGCCACCAGCACTTCTGGCGCGCCATCCTGCTCCGCCAGCCACGCCCCTTGCAGCATGTGTTCTGACATGGTCACCGGCTCGCCGAGATAAGATTCGGCGCCACGGCGCTCGAAGATGTCGGCGATGAACTCGACGATATTGTCCGCATTCAAATCCTGCCCGCTCATTCCGCTGCCTCCTTGAAGCCGTGTTCGATCGCCGCGAGCGTCGACAGGAGGCCGTCCTTGTCGGCGTAGCATCCCTGCAGCCAGCGCTTGCCGGTGCCGGAAAACGCCTTGCGGGCATGCATGACACGGGTGTTGTCGACGATGAAGGCCTGCCCTGCTTCCAGCTTGAAGGTCACTTCGAAGGACGGGGCCTCGATCAGTTCGGCGAACCGACGATAGGCGGCATAGTAGGCGCCCATATCGGCGAACGGCACATCGACGACAGGCGCCAGCGAACGGTTGTTGAAGCGGATGCAGATGAGTTCGCCATCCGGCCCGAGTTCGATCATCGGCCGCTTCGCGTGCAGCCGAACGCCGGATGAACCGGCATATTCGAAGCGTGCCGGACAGGAACTCAACAGCCGGAAACCTTCGGGGTTTTCGGCCTGCAAGGCGGCGGCGACGGCAAAACCGTCGACGACGCTGGATTCACCGCCCTCCACCGTGTTCTCGATGCAAGACAGGATCTGCAGTGTCGGCACCGGATCGCGATAGGGATTGTCGGTATGCGCCTGCAGGCCGAGATTGGTGTAGGCGAGATTGCTGGGATTGACCTCGGCGCGTACTTCGAACCAGCGGCCGTAATTGGTCTCCCTGATGTAACCGAACAGGTCGGACACTTTGCACAGCGCGCCGGATTCGGCCGGCAAGCCGTCCATCACCGCAAAGCCATAGGCTCGAACCGAAGACAGCCATTGGCGCAGGACGTTGCGGTCGTGGCTGGCGGCTGCATAGCCGGCACGCGGCACCGAATTCTGCATCGTCGCCTTGGTCCAGCGCGCAATCTCGTCACCGGTCCAGCCGGCTTGGCGGGCCATGTCACGATCATAGGCATTGGCGCTCAGCCATTGCGCGGGAAAGCTGACCGTCTTGCCTTCCGGAATGAAGCGGACCTCAAGGGCATCGCCCTTGATCGAGGCCGCGTCGATCCTGGTATCCGCCGGAACGTCGAGGATGGTGATCAGCCGCTGGCCGTTACCGGCACTGCGCGTTTTGTCGTCGAGCGCATTGTCGCGCAGCCATATCGCGTGAAAGCGGGTGCGCCTCCCGTCCTGCCAGCCAAGTTCGATCGTTCTGCCTTCGTCGCCAACCAGCGCGTGGGTGAGCATGAAATCCGTCCTGTCGCCTTGTTGCCCACGGTTCGTGCCGTGGTTTCGATTGCATGTTGACCGCCCGAAAGGCATAATTCAAATTATCATTTTTTGGCCAATGACATCGATTTGCTAATGACTCGACGAACCATACCCACCTTGCCCCCGCTCGACTGGCTGCGCAGTTTCGAAGCAGCGGCGCGGTTGTCGAATTTCACGGCGGCGGCGGCCGAACTCGGCCTGACCCAGGCAGCGGTCAGCCAGCACATCCGGCTGCTCGAGGAGCGGCTGAAGACGCGGCTGTTCTCGCGGCTGGCGCGCGGCGTCGCGCTGTCGCCAGAGGGTGCGGCCTACCTGCCCCACATCCAGTCGGCCTTCGCCACCATTGGCAGCAGCACCGCGGAACTGTTCGAACCGCGCGCCGTCCAGACCGTCTCGATCCGGGTGCCGATCTCGTTTGCCCTGCTGGCGCTGGTGCCGGCGCTGCCCGATCTCGCCGAGGCGTTGCCGCGCATCCAACTCGATCTGGTGACGATCCATCGCCCCGCGGACTACGATCTGCCGGGCTCGGCGCTCGACATCCGGTTCGGAAACGGATCCTTTCCCGGACGCGAGGCCGAGAGGCTGACCACCGAACGGCTCGTGCCGGTGGCAAGCCCGGTTTTGGCCGACGCCGCCGACTGGACCTCGCTGCCGCTGCTGCTCGTGGCCGGCGCGCGCGAGATGTGGGCGGAATGGTTCGCGGCGGCCGGATTGGCCGGCCATGCGCAGCGGTCGCATCGCTTCGACAGTTTCGTCGCCGCGATGGGGGCGGCGAGCGCCGGCGCCGGTGTGCTTCTGGGATCGCGCCCCCTGGTCGACGCGGCGCTTGACAGCAGGGCGCTGGTCCGGCTTTCCGATTTTGAACTCTCCAGCACGTCAGGGCATTTTCTGACCAGGCCGTCATCCGCGCGGCTGACCAGCGCCGAGCAGGATTTCCGCCACTGGCTGCTCAGGCGTCTTGCCGGAAAGGCCTGGGCCTGACTGGTGCTAGCGCAAGGCTGTGCCGATACGCTTCCAGTAGATCAGCGTGCCCGTCAGCCCGCCATGCGGCTTCAGCGCATAATCCGGTATCTCGCCGGCCAGGGTGAAGCCAAGCGTCTCGTAAAGTCCTGAAGCCCCCTCCTCCGTCGCCGTGTCCAGAACCAGCAGCGTGCGACCCCTTTCCGCCGCCAGACGCTCGGCGGCCCGCATCAGGCGCGTCCCGACACTCCGGCCCCGGTATTCGACCGATGTCATCAGCTTGGCGATCTCGGCCCGGTGCGGCTGGTTGGGCGGGCAATCGAGCAACAAGGTGACAGTACCGATCAGGGCCTTGCCGTCCCAGGCGCCGAGCACCATTCTTTCGCCTTTTGCCGCCGAGGCCAGGGACTTCTCCCAGAACGCGCTTGCCGCCTCCAGCGCCAGCGGATGCATGAAGCTGACCGATCCGCCGGCGGCAACCGTTTCGACCAGCAGATCCGCCAGCATCGCCAGTGTTTCCGTGCTGGCGGTCAACGGCCCGATCTCGATGGCATTCATAGCTGGTCCTCTGGAATGATTGAGGGGTTGGTGGCGCCGGCGTCAGTCGAGATGGCGCACCCGGCGTCGCTTGCGCGCGGCCTTGATGGCGCTGATACGCTCGGTGTCTTCTTCCCTGAGATGCCGACCCCGCTCGAGGATTTCAAGCGTGTATTCCTCATAGGTCAGGCCCAGCCGTTCCGCCCTGTCCATGCGCATCAGCATCACCTCGCGGCTCGGCGCCTTCCACGCCTTGGCGTGTGCTGCCTGCCAGGCCAGGAAGATGTAAGGATCGCCCTTGCCCCATGGCGGCCCCTTGTAGTCATCAAGAGGCGGCCCCCCATTGTGGGAGCGCTTTGGCCGGTTCGCCATGATGTCAGCCCCTGACCAGCGCGACGAGATAGTCGGCGCCCGGCTCCAGCGCGTGGAAGATGCAATCCGAAGGCGCGCCCAGCGCCAGGCAGTCGCCGGGCTCCAACCTGTGCACTTGATCACCCTCGGTGAATTCGAGTCTTCCCGAGATCAGCCAGATCTGCTGCTTGATGAAGGCATAGGAGGCGGCCGGCAAGCTGACCTTGGCGCCCGCCGGCAGGTGGACCTTGATCAGTTCGAGCGGCATCTCGCTCGCCGGCGACAGATGCCGTCTGACATAACCCGTATCGGGGTCACGCCACACCGGCTGGTCGGCCGCGCGCAGCAGCCCGCCGCCTTGCAGTTCCGCACGCGCGATGAGGGTTGACAGCGTTATGCCGAAGGCCGCCGCGATGCGCACCAAAAGTGCTGCGGTCGGGCTGGTCATGCCGCGCTCGATCGTGCTCAGCATCGCCTTGGAAACGCCGGACCTTTCGGCGAGTTCGGCCAGCGACCAGTCCCGCATGGTCCTTTCGGTGTGAATCCGCTTGCCGATGGTCGAGGAAATATCGTTCGCTATATCATCCATTCGTCCATTATAGCGAAACAACAAGACTCGTGAAGAGCCATTTCGCCACAATTTGCACCGGGGCCTTAATCCTCTCTACACCATCCGACCTCATCCGACCTTAACCCCGTTCCTGTAGGTTCCGTCTCCAGGGAAATGGGGATTGGCCTGTCCATGTATGTCGAACGCGAAGCTTCCGTCGGAGAACCGACATCGCAGGAGCGCCGCAACGCAGAGCAAAACGACAGGCGCATCCTCGGCAACGTCGTGCAATGCGACGGCGCGCGCGCCACCATCAGCGCCTATGCCGACGATGTCGACGGCGCGATCACCGGCCTGTGGACGGTCGGCAAGATGATCTCGATCAATCTGGGCACGACGCGCACCGTTGGCCTGGTCTATGCGATCGGCAAGTCGGATCGCGCCTGGAGCAACGAGGGCCAGAACGCCATCGAGGTCAGCATCGAGCTGATCGGCGAAGTGCGCGACGGCGCCGAACCCGGCGCCAAGCCGATCTTCGATCGCGGCATCACCACCTATCCGCATATCGGCGCTGTCGCGCACCGCATCCGCACCCGCGACCTGCAGGCCGTCTACGATCTGGCCGGCCGCCATTCGATCACCATCGGATCGCTGGCGCAGGACGAGGCGATCGCCGCCAACATCGCCATCGACGATACGCTGGCGCGCCACTTCGCCATTGTCGGCACGACCGGCGTCGGCAAGTCGACCGCCGTGTCGCTGCTGCTGCGCAAGTCGATCGCGGCGCGACCCGACCTGCGCATCCTGATCCTCGATCCGCACAACGAGTTCGCGGCCTCGCTGCCCGAATATTGCGTCAAGGTCGATGCCAAGACACTCGACCTGCCGTTCTGGATGTTCACGCTGGAGGAATTCGCCGAAGTGCTGTTTCGCGGACGCGAAACGGTGCCGGAAGAGATCGACGCCCTTCGCGACCTCATTCCGCTCGCCAAGAATCTCTATCGCAACCCCAATTCAGGCGCCTACCTCAGGCGCGGCAACGATGCGCTGACCGCCGATACGCCGGTGCCTTACCGCATCGCCGACCTGCTCAAGCAGATCGACGAGCGCATGGGCATGCTCGAAAGCAAGACCGACCGCCCGACGCTCAAATCGCTGAAGACGCGCATCGAATCGGCGGCCGCCGATCCCCGCTATCGCTTCATGTTCAATTCACGCCTGATCGAGGACACCATCCACGAGACGATCGGCAACATCTTCCGTGTCCCGCATCATGGCCGCCCGGTGACCTGCTTCGAGATGGCCGGCATGCCATCGGAGGTGGTCAATTCCGTCTGTTCGGTGCTGGCGCGTCTGGCCTTCGACCTCGCTCTGTGGAGCGAAGGCAAGCTGCAACTCCTGTTTCTATGCGAGGAAGCGCATCGCTATATGCCCGCCGACCCGCGCCTCGGCTTCGCGCCGACCCGGCACGCTCTGTCGCGCATCGCCAAGGAAGGCAGAAAATATGGCTGCTATCTCGGCGTCGTCACCCAGCGTCCGGGCGAACTCGACCCGACCATCCTGTCGCAATGCTCGACCTTCTTCGCCATGCGGCTCGCCAACGAGCAGGACCAGGCGATCATCCGCTCGGCCATCGCCGACTCTTCCGCTTCCACGCTGGCATTCCTGTCCTCCATGGGCCAGCGCGAAGCGATCGCCTTCGGCGAAGGCGTGGCGACGACCATGCGCCTGAAATTCGAAAGGCTGCCCGCTCACCTATTGCCCGGCACGGCCAAGCGCGAGGAAGAAGTCACTTCGAAAACCGGCGACGTCGATCTGGTGGCGATCGTCGAGCGGCTGCGCAACGTGCCTAAACCGACGCAGCAGGCGATGGCTTTCGCCGAGGTGGTCGATTCCGGCCGGCAGGCCGGCGACCCCGACTACCGCAAGCCGCCATCGGCGGCACGCGTGCAGTCGGACGAGGATTTCGATACGCGCTACGGCCTCAAACCCGCCACCTTCGGCCTGCGTCCGCAGAACGATTGAGACCTGGGCGCTACAAATCTCTGCGAACATTTCCAAGAATCCGCGCAAGCGGATCACATCCCGTGTTCGTCGGCAAGCTTGGATAAATCCCGTCAGGGAATTCGTCAGGCTGAGTCGGCTGGCGTCGGTTTCGAACCGGAGCGGAGCGGACATTCAGTCCGTGAGCACAGTTCTACTGCGACGCAGTAGAATGGGGAAGCGCAGAAAACGGCGCCAGACGGCCGGCCTCGCGAATTCAGTGACGGGATTTTAGGCGCAGACGCGGTTGCGGCCCTGCCTCTTCGCCTCATAGAGCTGGCGGTCCGCCCGGCGGTAGAACTCCTCGGCCGTTTCCTTGCGGTCCCAGACGGCAAGCCCGACGCTGGTGGTGATCTTGAGCCGGACATTGTTGCCGGAGAGGATCGACATGTTGGCGATCGCCTTGCGGATGCGCTCGGCGAATTTGGCCAAAAGGTCCGCCTCCATGTTGGGCGTGACCACGGCGAACTCCTCACCGCCCAGCCGTGCCACCACGTCATGATAGCGGGTCATGTCCTTGAGGCAGCTGGCGACGGCCTTGAGCACCTCGTCGCCAACATCGTGGCCATGCGTGTCGTTGACCTGCTTGAAATGATCGAGGTCGAGGATCATCAACCCGACCGGCTTCTCGATGCGCCGGAATTCCTCGAGATATTCCTTGAGCGCGTCGTCGAAATAACGCCGGTTCTGCATGCCGGTCAGGCCGTCGGTCAGGGCGGCGTGCTCGAACGTCTCGGAGCGGGCGCTGAGCGAAACCGTCATGGCGCGCAGCTTGCCTTCTTCCGTCGCCTGTCTGCGGATCAGCGGATAGATGAAGAAGATGCCGAAAAACAGCGCGGTGGCAAGCAGTACGCCGGTCGCGAACAGGAGCTTGTTGAGGTAGATGACCTTGTCCAGGCCCGAGGGTGTATGCAGTTCCGTGGAGAAGGATTGTAGTTGTCCATAGGCGTGCAGCGTCACCAGGCCCGCGGCCAGGATCACGAAGATAAAGACGAAAAAAGCGGATTCCGCCTTATGGAAACGCATCTGCTCCCCGATGGAAAAGTGCCCCACGACCTTATGGCACGGACGGACTTACGGAGCGTTAATTCCGACAACTTCGGCGGGAACCCTGACTGCGGGGTCAACTTTTTAAGTTGCATTAGCAACAAGTGTTTGGATCGTCGTTTCGAAATCGTCACCGGGGCACAATCTCCGCCATTCCGGCCCCAGCTGATGACGAAACCACGTCGCCTGCCGCTTGGCATATTGCCGTGTTGCGATCTTGGCGCGTTCGATCGCTTCGGGAAAGCTCGATTGCCCCGCCATGGCGGCCTGCAGCTCACGAACCCCGATCGCCTTCATCGCCGGCAGGTCCGGATCGAGACGCAGGGCCGCAAGCTGCTCGACTTCCTCCAGCGCGCCCTTGTCCAGCATCTGGTCGAAGCGCCTTTCGATACGGCCGACCAGCGCCGGCCGATCCGGCTCGATGACCAGGAAATGCGCGCTCCGCCTGTCGATGAGCGGCTGGCCGCGCTCGGCCTGCCATTCCAGGATCGACCGGCCGGATGCGTCAAGCACTTCGAGCGCGCGTACGATGCGATGGCTGTCGGTCGGCTTCAGCTGCATGGCGACTTTCGAATCCTCGCGCAGCAGGATGCCGTGCAACTTGACCGCGCCGTGCTCCTTCAACTCATAGCGCCAGCGGTCACGAATCCGCTGCGGAATGTCGGGCATTTCCGAAATGCCCTCGGCCAGAGCGCGAAAATAAAGGCCGGTGCCGCCGACGAAAATTGGTCGCCGCGCGAGCGTTCCCTCGTCGATGAGTTTCATGACGTCGCGCAGCCAGGCGCCGGTCGAGTAGGCGGTGCCTGGATGGACATGCCCGTAGAGAAAATGCGGCGCTCGTGCGAGGTCGGCCGCCTCGGGCCTTGCGGTCAGAACGTCGAGAACCGAATAACCCTGCATGGAATCGGTGTTGACGATGACGCCGCCTGTGCGTTCGGCCAGGTCGAGCGCCAGCGCCGACTTGCCGCTGGCGGTCGGCCCGGCTATCAGGATCGCGTTCTTCACGCGGCCTTCGTCCGCATCCGCGCCGGAATTCTCGATGCCGCTCATCGCCACGCTTGTGTCCCGTCCCATTGACCGCGCTTTGTCGCCGTCGCTTGCGAATATGGCCTCAGGATCGGTGGGCGCAAGCGCTGTCGTCTGGCTTGCCGAAGGCATTGCCTGCGATCTGGCCCTGCCGCAAGGGGCCGATGCTGCCGACATGACCGCCGCGTTGCGCGCCGCACTGGCCTCGGAGCCGGTCGACGTCATCGTCCAGCAGGCTGAAACGAGGCGGAAGAAAATCCTCATCGCCGACATGGATTCGACCATGATCGACCAGGAGTGCATCGACGAACTGGCCGATGAGATCGGCGTCAAGGACCGCGTCGCTTCGATCACAGCGCGGTCGATGAATGGCGAGATCGCCTTCGAGCCGGCGCTGCGCGAGCGCGTGGTATTGCTGAAAGGGCTCGACGCGGCCGTGGTCGACCGTATCGTCGCCAACAGGTTGACATTGGCCTCGGGCGGCCGCGCGCTCGTCCAGACCATGCGCGCCGACGGCGCCTGGACGGCGCTCGTCTCGGGCGGCTTCGAGGTGTTCACCACGCGCATCGCCGCCATGCTCGGCTTTCAGGAGAACCGCGCCAACCGCCTGCTCGAACAGGACGGACGCTTCACGGGACTGGTCGGCGAGCCGATCCTCGGCCGCGCCGCCAAGGCCGATGCATTGCTCGAAATCTCGGCGCGTCTTGGCCTGACGCCGGCCGATGCCATCGCCGTCGGCGACGGCGCCAACGATCTCGACATGATCCGCCTCGCCGGCACCGGTGTCGCGCTGCACGCCAAACCGACGGTGGCGGCACAGGCCAGGGTTCGCATCGACCATGGCGACCTGACCGCATTGCTCTATCTGCAGGGCTACCGCCAGGAAGACTTCGTGCAATGAAACCACTCCGTACCGAACGCCTCATCCTGCGCAATTGGGAGGATCGCGACCGCGGATTGTTCCACCGCATCAATTCCGACGAACGCGTGATGGAGTTCTTCCCGTTTCGCCGCGATCGGGCGACGGCGGATGCCAAGATGGACGAGTTGCGCGCCGCCATCGATCGCGACGGCATCGGCTTCACCGCGGTCGAGGTCGCCGCCACTGGCGAATGCATCGGCTTTGTCGGCATAACCGGAACCGACCACCTCGCCTTCCTGCCGGCCAGCATGATCGAGATCGGCTGGCGGCTGGCGCCTGAATTCTGGGGCAAGGGTTACGCCACCGAGGCCGCCGAGGCATGGCTCACCCACGGCTTCGAAACGCTGGGGCTCGACGAGATCGTCTCCTTCGCGGTCGCCAACAACGACCACTCGACAGCGGTCATGCGGCGCCTCGGCATGAGCGCCGATCCGTCCGCCGATTTCGATCATCCCGGCATTCCCGACAGCCATCCCGCGCTCAAGCGGCATGTGTTCTACCGGCTGTCTCGCCAAGACTGGCAGGCAAGAAAGAGGGCGGCCCGTTAGCCGCCCTTTTTCTTGAAATCATAGCGTTGCAGGGTTTACCGGATTCAATCCATCCGGATCGTCACAAACCTCAACTCACCGGTCTTCGACGCCAGCATCAGCAGCGCGTTCTTGCGCCCCTGCTCCTTCAGCGCGCCGATCCGGTCCATGACGTCCTTGGGCGTCGCGACAGATTCCTGCGCGATCTCGGTGATCACCTCGCCCGGCTGGATACCGCGTTCGGCAGCGGCCGAATCCTTGGCCACGTCGGTGATGACGACGCCGGAGACATCGGCGGCGATGCTGAACTTCTTGCGCGTCTCGTCATTGAGCTCGCCGACCGTCATGCCGAGCACCGCGGCGGTCGAAACGGCCGGAGCCTTGTCGCCGCCTTTGTCCTGGTCGGTGTTGCCATTCTCGCCGCTGGCGAGCTTTTCGCCATCCTCAAGCCGGCCGAGCGTCACCTTCACCGTCTGCTCGACGCCCTTGCGCACGATCAGCACGTCGACGGCCTTGCCGACCGGGCTTTCGGCGACGACGCGCGGCAGGTCGCGCATTTCATGGATATCCTTGCCGTCGAACTTGATGATGACGTCGCCGGCCTGGATGGTGCCGTTGTCGACAGGGCCGCCCTTGATGACGCCGGCCACCAGCGCGCCCTTGGCGGTCGCCATGCCGAGGCTTTCGGCGATGTCGTCCGTCACCGGCTGGATACGCACGCCGAGCCAGCCGCGCCGCGTCTCGCCATACTGGCGCAACTGGTCGACAACGCCCGAGGCGAGCTGCGAGGGAATGGAAAAGCCAATGCCGATCGAGCCGCCGGACGGCGAAATGATCGCCGTGTTCATGCCGATGACCTCGCCGGCGCTGTTGAACAGCGGTCCACCCGAATTGCCGCGATTGATCGCCGCGTCGGTCTGGATGAAGTCGTCATAGGGTCCCGAATTGATGTCGCGGTTGCGCGCCGAGACGATGCCGACCGTGACCGTGCCGCCGAGGCCGAAAGGATTGCCGACCGCCATCACCCAGTCGCCGACGCGCATCTTGGTGGAATCGCCGAATTTCACCGCCGTCAGCTTGTGGCCTTTCGGATCGACCTTCAGCACCGCGACGTCGGTCTTGGTGTCGGTGCCGACCAGCGTCGCCTTCAAGGTCACGCCATCGGAGAAATTGACCTCGATATCGTCGGCGTCGGCGATCACGTGGTTGTTGGTGACGACGATGCCTTGCTCGGCGTCGATGACGAAGCCGGATCCCAGCGACTGCACCTTCTGCGAGCCGCCATCCTTCTCGCCGCCCCGATTCTTGAAGAAATCGTCGAAGAAATCCTGGAAGGGCGAGCCTTCGGGAAGCTGCGGCATCGGCACCGCGCCCGGCCCTTCCGTGCCCTTCACCGTCTGCGAGGTCGAGATGTTGACCACGGCGCCGAGCACGCGTTCCGCCAGGTCGGCGACCGAGGCAGGTCCATCCGCGGCGAATGCCGGTGCCACGAAGGACGGAACGGCCGCGGTGCCCAGGACAAGCGCCGCGGCGCCGGCGACCAGCGTCCGTCGAGCGGCGCGCAAAAAGGTGTTGGATGTCATCGAGAAGCCTCCCGGCATTTCTGAAAGAGAAAAGCGCTTCGACGAAAACGCCGTGTCGCGCCATGATGGCAAGAAATACGGCACGTTTGCGGCTTTGACTATCGGCAGAGTGTAAATCGAGCGTTATTCCGCTTCTACCCGCCCCGCACCAGCCAGACGACACCGACGCCGATGGCGATCGCCACCAGCCCGCCGATCCGCAACGCATTCTCCGGCGTCGACAGCACCTCGCCGGCGAGCTTCCTCGCAAAGCCAGGAAAGCCGCCATAGACCAGGCCCTCTATGACGAGGACCAGGCCTATCGCCGCGAAGAAGTCCTGCACCGGCCGTTACTGGCCGGTGCTTGGTTGTGCCGCCGGCGCGGCGGGTGCCGGCGCTTTCGCCGGCCCATCCTTGCCATCGGGGTCGCGGAAGTAGCGGAAGAACTCCGAACTTGGCGACAGCACCATCGTCGTCCCGGTATTGTCCAGCGCGGTGCCATAGGCATTCATCGACCGGTAGAAGTCGAAGAAGGCGGGATCCCGCTTGTAGGCGTCGGCGAAGGTGGCGCTTCGCTGGGCTTCGCCCTCACCGCGCAGGATCTCGGACTCCTTCTGCGCCTCGGCGATGATCTCGACGACTTCGCGGTCGGCGCGGGCGCGGATGCGCTGCGCCGCCTCGTTGCCGCGCGCCCTCAGCCTTTCGGCTTCGGCCAGACGTTCGGCCTTCATGCGGTCGAAGGTCTGCTGCGAGACCTCGGCCGTGAGATCGGTGCGGCGGATGCGGACATCCTCGATCTGCAGGCCGAGCGAGGTTGCGTCGGGGCGCAGTTGATCGCGCACTTCGCGCATCATCACCGCGCGCTCTTCGGAGAGCGCGGCCTCGAAGTCGCGCAGGCCGTAGACGCGGCGGAGCGCTGCGTCGAGACGGGTCCTGAGCCGCGCCTCTGCCAGTTCGATCTGGCCGGACACCGCGGCGCGGAACACACGCGGATCCGAGATCCGGTAGGCGATGAAGGCATCGACCTCGTAGAACTTGCCGCCCGAGACCTGGACACGGATGTTGTCGAGGTCGAAGCGCAGCACGCGGTTCTCGATCAGTTGCACCGTATCGGCGTCGAAGAACGAGAACGGCGCCTTGAAGTAGATGCCGGGCTCGGTCTTGACGTCGACGATCTCGCCGAAGCGCAGCACCAGCGCCTGCTGGCGCGCGTTGACCACGAAGACCGACGAATAGATGAGGAACAGGATGACCGCCGCGATGACGACGAATACGGGAAGACGGTTACCCATCACTGGTTACCTCCCGTGGTCGCACCAAGTGCCGCCGGAGCCGGCGGCTTCTGCTGCAATGCCGGCAGCGGCAGATAGGGAACGACCCCTTGCCCGTTGCCCTGCTCGACGATGACCTTGCCGGAGTCCTTCAGAACCTTCTCCATGGTTTCCAGATAAAGCCGCTTGCGCGTCACGTCGGGCGCCTTGGCGTATTCGTCATAGACCGAGATGAAGCGCTGCGCCTCACCCTCGGCTTCCTGCACGACCCTGTTCTTGTAGGCGGCCGCGTCTTCGCGGACCTGTGCGGCCTCGCCGCGCGCCTGGCCGAGCTTCTGGTTGGAATACTGGTTGGCCTGCTCGACGAACTTGTCCTCGTCCTGCTCGGCGCGCTGCACCTCGTCGAACGCATCGGCCACCTCGCGTGGCGGCGCGGCGTCCTCGATCGAGATCGCGTTGACCTGCAGGCCGGCCTTGTAGCCGTCGAGCGTATTCTGGATGATCTCGCGCACCGAGGCCGCGATGCCCTGGCGGTCGTCGCGGAAAATATCCTGCGCCGGCCGGCGGCCGACGGCTTCGCGCATGGCGCTCTCGGCAACCTGCCGCAGCATGCCGTCCGGATCGGAGACGTCGAACAGGTAGGCGCGCGGGTCGGAGACCTGGTAGGCCACCGAAAACTGCACATTGACGATGTTCTGGTCGCCCGACAGCATCAGGCCGTTACCGCTGGTGTTGCCGCCGCCGATGTCGACGAGCTGCTCGGAGATCTTGGCGGTCTCGACGGTCTCGAGCGGCCACCAGTGGAAATGCAGGCCTGGTTGGGAAAGTTCGGCCTTCGGTTTGCCGAAGCGCAGTTCGACAGCGACCTCGTCAGGCTGCACGGTATAGACCGCCTGGAACGCCCAGAGCACGACCAGCGCCGCCGCGATCAGGCCGAAGACGGCCGGACTGGCGCCACCGCCGCCGGGCAGCGCGCGCCTCAGCCGATCCTGGCCGCGGCGGATGATGTCTTCGAGGTCGGGAGGCGACCCCTGCGGGCCGCTCGGTCCCTTTGGCCCCTGCCCCCAGGGTCCCTGATTGTTACCGCCGCCGCCCCATGGGCCGCCGCCTCCGCCACCTTTGTCGTTCCAGGGCATGAATGTCCTTTCGCTTGGAATTCCCTCAAGCGCCGGAGTTACGGCGCAAATCCAGTGTCGTTCTTCTATAGGGACGCCACGGCGCGCTTTCAACGCGATGCGCCGAAGACTTCATCCGTTTTGGGCCGGTAGCGACCCTTTGTCGTCCTTCAATGCCCTTTTTGTCTTCAAACCGTCTCGCGACGACGCTCGTAAACCGTGTAGCGCGTCGCATGGCTGTCCTTTTCGCCGGACGGAATCTCCTGCGAACTAACCACGCGCCATTTATCAGGATCGATCGGCGGGAAATGCGCGTCGCCGTCCACGGCGGCAAGGACATGGGTGACGTGCAGACGGTCGGCGAGCGGCAGCGCCTGCGCATAGATCTCGCCGCCGCCGATGACGCAGACTTCGTCGATGCCGCTCATGCAGCGTCCCCGCACCGTTGCCAGCTGGATCGCCGCTTCCAGCGTGTGCGCCACCTCGACGCCCTCGGCGCGCCAGGCCTTGTCGCGGGTGACGACAATGTTCAACCGGCCCGGCAGCGGCCGGCCAATGCCTTCATAGGTCTTGCGGCCCATGATGATGGGCTTGCCCATCGTGTCGGCCTTGAAGCGCTTGAGATCGGTGGAGAGCCGCCACGGCAACCCGCCATCGCGCCCGATCACGCCGTTCTCGGCGATGGCGACATAGATCGCGACATCCATCAATTGGCATCCCCTGTGTTGCTGTCCGAAGGATTGAGGATCAGGATGTCGATGTCGTTGTCCGGATAAAAGTCGTCCGCCGTCATCTCGAAACTTGTCGGCCCGACCTTCCTGACATTGTCGCCGCAGAACGAGACCAGCGCCTTCGGATTGCCCTTGTCGACGGTCAACTTGAATTTGCCGATGCTGCCCGTCGCCCAGTTGCCGCCGGTGGTCAGGATATAGGCGATGCGGCTTTCGTAGAATTTGGGATATCCGTCCGGATTGTCCTTCGCCGCCTTGCGCACCGCGTTCTCGAAGGTGCCGTCCATGCAATAGCGGGTCTTGTAGGCGGCGTATGAGCCCTGGAACTGGCCGTCATTGAAAAAACTGACCGATGAGGTGCCGCCGACGCTGGGCTTGTAGCGGTGCGAGACGTGAACGTCCTTGTTGGCCGGAAAGGTCGAGCGCCACCAATAGGTCGAGCGCAACTGCCAAAACGGCGCATAAGCCTGTTTCTGGCCGCCACTATCGGCTCCCGGATCCTCGATGATGATGCCGCGGCCGACCCAGTCGTCGGCCACCGCTTGCGGCAGCTTCGCCAACGCCGCCTTGGCCGCGTCGCTGAACGGGTTGAGCGGCACACTCTGCGCCTTGAGGTCGGCGCTGATGTCGATGCCGAGCGCGAACACCTTCTGCTCGAGCTGCGGCTTTGCCGGCGCGCCGTCGATGGTCACCTCGAAACCCAGGAAATTATCGCTTTGGTCTTCAGGGATCGCCAGCATCCCTTCGGGGTCGCCCGAAATGTCGGGCATCGGGAAGGCGACGATCGCCTCGACATCCTTGTCGGTGTTGTTGTGGAAGACGTAGTCGACCGTCACTTTTTCAGGCGAGATGAAGAGGTCCTCGCTTTGCATCGCCACGGCATCGCTGCGCGACAGGATCAGGCCGCCGGTGCCTAGCTCTGCGATCGAGTCGTTGGCCAGGGCAGGCGCGGCCGAAAGCGCCAACGCCAAAATCAAACCATGTCGCAACATCGGAGCCCCCCTCGGCTGGAATGCCTGGATGACCCTAGCTGTTTCAATGTGGCGTTTCAAAGCCCTTCCACGACAGTCCTCAGGTCTGACACGCGGTCTGGACACGCACGCGGTCTGACACGCACGCGGTCTGGACTAACAGGTTGCGATCGGGCAGGAGTGCGCCGCATGCGCAAGCTTCTCGTCATCGGCATCGGCGCCGGCAACCCCGACCACATGACCGTGCAGGCCATAACAGGCCTAAACAGGGCGGACGTCCTGTTTATTCCGGACAAAGGCGCCAGGAAGAATGACCTTGCCGACCTGCGCCGCGAGATCTGCGACCGCTTCGTCACCAATCCGGCCTCACGCCGCGTCGAGTTCGACGTGCCGGTGCGCGCCGAGCCAACGTCTTCCTATCGCTCGACCGTCGACGATTGGCACGAAGCCATCGCGGCCATCTACGAGGGCCTGATCGGCGACGAAATTGCCGGGGATGGCTGCGGCGCTTTCCTGATCTGGGGCGATCCCTCGCTTTACGACAGCGCCCTGCGCATCCTGGAGCGGGTTCGCCTGAGGGGCAATGTCGCCTTCGACCTCGAAGTCATTCCCGGCATAACAGCCATCCAGGCCCTGGCCGCCAGCCACAAGACGGCACTGAACCGCATCGGCGATTCCGTGCTGGTCACCACCGGCCGCCGCCTGGCCGAGGAAGGCATGCCGGAGAATGCCGGCAGCGCCATCGTCATGCTCGACGGCAAATGCGCCTTCAACACGCTTCCCGACCAGGATCTTTTCATCCAATGGGGCGCCTATCTCGGCACGCCGGATGAAATCATCATTTCCGGCCGCCTCGGCGATGTCGGTGAAGAGATCAAAAAGCGCCGCGAGGAAGCCCGCAAGGAGAAGGGCTGGATAATGGATACGTATTTGCTGCGAAAGCAAGAGTAGTGAGTAGTGAGTAGTGAGGCCGCCTAATTCCCTACTGACTACTGACCACTCCCTCTACTCTACCCCGCCTCGATCTCGGCCTGCAGTGCATCCATATGCGTCGCCGCCGCCGCGCTCGCCGCGCGTTCGATGGCGCGAAAACGGCTGACCACGGCCAGGCCGACCGTCGTCAGTTGCGCGCCGCCGCCCTTGCGGCCGCCGGTCTGCGCCGCCACCAGCGGCTTGCCGAACACCCGGTTCATGTCCTCGACCAGGTCCCAGGCGTGCTTGTAGGACATCTCCATGCCGCGCGCGGCGGCCGAGATCGAGCCGAAGGTGGCGATGTGCTCCAGGAGCTCGATCTTGCCAGGACCTATCCGTCCGTCCGGATCGAGATTTATCCGCAGGCTCAGCGATGGCATTTATGGTCCTCCACGGTCGCTTCAGTCTCGGCAACCGTTATTCCAAAACAATATAGCGCCGATCGCTGCCCCTGTCAGCCGTCGGCCCCGAGCGGCAAGCCGGCGCCGGTGTTGGCGCGGTCGAAGCTCACAGTCTTGACCACCGCGAAAACCTTGCCGCCGAGCCGCAGCTTCAGCGCCTGCCGCGACTGTTCGGTGATGCGGGCGAGCACGGTTGCGCCATTGCAGTCGATGCCGACCTCGACCGTCGGCCCCTCGCCCGGGCTGATCGCGACAATCGTGCCGGGCAGGATGTTGAGGGCGCTGAGGCCCGTCGGTTTCTCCGTGGCGATCATCACGTCGCGGGCGCGAATGCGGATACGCACCGAAGCCCCGGGCCTCATTTCAAGGCGCGGCACGCGGATCTCGCCGGCGGCCGAGCCGAGCACGGTCATGCCGAAAGCCTCGTCGTGACGCAGCACCTTGGTGTCCAGCACCGACCCACCCTCGCCGCGCTCCTCGGCCGGCAGCAGGTCAAGCCTTTGCATGACAGCCTCGGTCGGACCGCTGGCCGTGACCTTGCCCCGCGCCAGCATCACCACGTCGCTCGCCAGCCGGGCCACCTCGGCAACCGAATGGCTGACATAGACGATCGGGATCTTCGTCTCGTCGCGCAGCCGCTCGATATAGGGCAGGATCTCGGCCTTGCGCGCTTCGTCGAGCGAGGCCAACGGCTCGTCCATGAGCAGCAGCCTTGGGCTCGCAAGCAGCGCCCGGCCGATCGCCACCCGCTGTTTCTCGCCGCCCGACAGCTTCGCCGGTCGTCGTCCGAGCAACAGGCCGATGCCGAGCAGTTCGACGACAGCGTCCACATCCGCGTAGCGTTCCGCCGCCGGCGTGAACCAGCGGCCGTAGCGCAGATTGCTCATCACGCTCATATGCGGAAACAGGCGTGCGTCCTGGAACACCATGCCGATACGGCGCTTGTGCCTTGGTACGAAAATGCCGGCACCGGTGTCGACCAGCACGCGGCCATCGACCTCGATGCGGCCCTTTTCCGGCCGGATCAGCCCGGCGATCATATTGATCAGCGTCGTCTTGCCGGAGCCCGAGGGTCCAAACAGCGCCGTCAGCCGGCCGGCGCTCTCGAAACGAGCGTCTATGGCGAAATCGTCAAGCCGGTGGCTGATGTCGACAAGCACGCTCATTCGATGTCCATCCGCCGCCCGACGCGCCGCGCCAGCACTTCCGAGGCGACCAGTGCCGCCATCGAGATGACGATGGAAATCAGCGTCAGCCGCAGCGCCCCGTCATCGCCGCCCGGCACCTGGGTAAAGGTGTAGATCGCCGACGGCAGAGTCTGCGTCTCGCCGGGGATGTTGGAGACAAAAGTGATGGTCGCGCCGAACTCGCCCATCGCCTTGGCGAACGACAGGATGGCGCCGGCAATCAGCCCGGGCAGGATCAGCGGCAGCGTGATGGTGCCGAACACCCACAAAGGGTTGGCGCCGAGCGTGCCCGCCGCCGCCTCCATCTTGCGGTCGACCGCCTCGATCGACAGCCGGATCGCCCGCACCATCAGGGGAAAGCCCATGACGCCGCAGGCGAGCGCCGCGCCCGTCCAGCGAAACGAGAAGACGATGCCGAAATGGTCGGCCAGGAAGGCGCCGGCCGGACCGCGTTTACCGAAAGCCAGAAGCAGGAGATAACCGGTCACCACGGGCGGCAGGATCAGAGGCAGGTGCACCAGCCCGTTGAGCAGTGTCTTGCCCCAGAATTTCCCCCGGGCAAGCAGCAGTGCGATCGCTATGCCCGGCGGCAGGCTGGCGAGCATCGCCACCGTCGCCACCTTGATGGACAGCCGGACCGCATTCCATTCGTCGGGAGTGAGGTCCAGCAGCCAGTTCATCGTGCGGTATCAGGGCCTTTCGAACTCAGTTGCTCGGCGTGAGCACGGTAAAACCCTGTTCCTTGAAGAGCGTGCCGGCCTTGGCGGACTGCAGGCATTTCAGGAAGGCCGGCGTTTCCTTGTCCTTCGAATCGGCGGTCTGGGCAACCGGATAGATGATCGGCGGATGTGAATCCTCGGGAAAGGTGCCGACCACCTTGACGCCCTTTTCGGCATGCGCATCGGTGGCATAGACGATGCCGAGGGCGGCCTCGCCCGTCGACACCAGTTTCAGCGCCGCACGCACATTCTCGGCCTGCGCAACCTTGGCCTCGACCGAGGACCAGACGCCGAGTGATTCGAGTGCAGCCTTGCCGTATTTGCCGGCCGGCACCGCCTTGAAGTCGCCCATGGCGAGCTTGCCGTCACCAACCAGCTTGGCGAGGTCAAAACCCTTCTCGATCTTGGTTTCGACCGTCGAGTCCTTCGGCGCCACCAGCACGATCTCGTTGCCGAGCAGCTTCACTTCGGTGTCGTGCTTGGTCAGCTTCTTGTCGGAGAGATATTTCATCCAGTCGAGATCGGCCGAGATGAAGACGTCGGCCGGTGCGCCGCCCTCGATCTGCTTGGCCAATGCCGAACTCGCGGCATAGGAAACGGTCGCGGCCTCGCCGACATCGGCCTCGCAAGCCTTGTTGACCGCGTCGAGCGCATCCTTGAGGCTGGCTGCGGCAAACACCACCACCTTGTCCTCCGCGTGCGCTGCCGGCACCGTGGCCATGAATGTCGCTGCAAAACCGCCAATCGCGATCGCCCTCAACCCGAAACCTATGCGCGTCATTGAAAACTCTCCCTGGGTTCAAAAATCCGATCGGCTCGAAGCCTGTCGACCGATATATCCGCATGGATATAACAAGGGAAGGCCCGCCCCGCCGAAACTCCATCTGGTCTTGTGGGTGGCGCGGCGCGATTGTTCTGATAAGACGACCGCGGAACAGACCGCGAAAGGAACGCCAATGAAGATCAGCGCCCGCAACGTCCTCAAGGGGACGATCACCGAAATCGTCAAGGGAGCCACCACCTCGCATGTCCGGATCGACATCGGTGGCGGCACCATCGTCACCGCCTCGATCACCAACGAGGCCGTCGCCGATCTCGAGCTCGAAAAGGGCAAGCAGGCCTATGCTGTGGTCAAGGCCTCGGACGTGATGGTCGGCATCGACTGAGAAAGCCGCGGCTCAGACCGCGATGGGCGCCTTGATCGAGGCGTCGGCGACGTAGTTTTCCAGGCGGAAATCCTCGAAGCGGAAAGCGAACAGGTCTTTCACGTCAGGATTGATCCACATCGTCGGCAGCGCCCTCGGCGTGCGCTGCAACTGTTCGCGCGCCTGCTCGAAATGGTTCGAGTAGAGATGGGCGTCGCCGAGCGTGTGGACGAAATCACCCGGCTTCAGCCCGGTCACCCGCGCCACCATCAGCGTCAGCAGCGCATAGGACGCGATGTTGAACGGCACGCCGAGGAAGATATCGGCGGAGCGCTGGTAGAGCTGGCAGGAAAGCCGGCCCTCCGAGACGTAGAACTGGAACAGGCAGTGGCAGGGCGGCAGCGCCATGGCTTCCACCTCGGCGGGATTCCAGGCCGAGACGATCAGCCGCCGCGACTGAGGATTGCGGCGTATCTCCTTGAGAAGATTGGCAATCTGATCGATCGATCCGCCGTGACCGTCCGGCCAGGAGCGCCATTGCTTGCCATAGACCGGGCCGAGGTCGCCATTCTCGTCGGCCCATTCGTCCCAGATCGTAACGCCGTTGTCGCTCAGATATTTGATATTGGTGTCGCCGGCCAGGAACCACAGCAACTCATGGATGATCGACTTCAGATGCAGCTTCTTGGTGGTGGTGACGGGGAAGCCACGCGCCAGGTCGAAGCGCATCTGGTAGCCGAACACGGAGCGCGTGCCGGTGCCGGTGCGGTCGCCGCGATCGGCGCCGTTTTCCAACACATGCTGCAAGAGGTCGAGGTACTGGCGCATCGGTTCCGGCTCGATTCGAGTGTTTGGGCATTATAGCGCCAGACCGGCGGCCGAACACAGCAAAACGGTACAAAGCGACGCTTGCCCCACCACTCTTTCCAGCGTCTGCGCTGCCCCTCATTGCCCTGCCGGGCATTTCTCCCCGTATAGTGACGGAGAGAAAGAAGCTGGCCGCTACGCTGGCGCCCTTTTTGCAACGTTAGTCATTGGCGAAATCATCGATGGCAGATCCCCTCTCCCGTCACTATACGGGGAGTTGAGGAATGGTCCGCGTAGCGGACGAAAAGCCAACTGCTTGGCTTTTCGAATGACGAGTGCCGGCAGCCAGGTGAGGGGCGGTGCAAACCCCGACAAAGCGAAAATAAAAGCTGGAGCGGCTATTCTGCCGTACCAGCCTTCGCAAACTGATGCGCGAGCGTCACAGGGAAGCGAGCTTGCCCAGATCCTTGGCCACCAGATAGTAGAAGGTCACGCGGCCCTTGCTGTGATCCGCGGCCATCGCCTTGCAGGTCTTCTCGATCGCCGCATCGGCCTTCGCCCCGTCGCTGACGCCGAGCTTCTTGGCCACCCAGCTCTCCTTGACGCGCTCGAGCTCCTTCGGGTCCGTGCAGGACACCAGCGAGGAGTCGCGGTTCCTGAGCGCAATGCCCAGATGCTTGACGATCTTTTCGACCACGTCGGCGCTTGCCGCGCCGTCATACTTCTTCACATCCGCAAGATAGTCGGCCATCAAAAATTCCCCTCGTCGGCGCCACCGATCCGATAGATGAGGGCTGTGGCGCGCTTCGCAATTTGTGCGCTAGGTCGGTAACTCCTCACCGCCGCAAAGCTTCGGTTGAGACCGCGCCCAAGTCAACCCATGCCGTCGCGATTTGACACAGGCACAAAGCCTCATTGCGGTCTTTCAATTCTCGCCGCCACCCCCTATATTCGTTTTGTCGGCTTGACCGACTATGGCGATAAATGGGCGATGAAATAAGCCGTTCGGACCCGGGGGCGGTACCCGGCGCCTCCACCAAAAGCCGCTGTCGAGGACAGAGCGGTTTTTGATGGGGGCGAAATAGGATCGACGAAGGTGTAAAGATCGTACTTTTGCCCGGCATTGTACCACCGTCATCGGGCTAAACTTATAGTTGCCAACGACAACTATGCGGAAGCACGTCTCGCTGCTTAATGCAGTGCGATAGCTTCAAATCAAGCCCTAGGGGTTCGCACTTCTAGGCGGGGTTCGGAGGTACCTGGCAACAGAAACCTCCACTTCTCCCCTCTCGATATCATCACACAACGGCAGGCTCGCACCGGCCGGCTTCGCATGGCCGCTTGGCCGCGAAACCGTCGCGCATTCTGCCCCATGGACAAGAGATGCAAAACGATTCCCATCGATTCTTCGTGCTGACCGGCGGTCCGGGTTCCGGCAAGACGACTTTGATCGAAGCCTTGCGTCGAGCAGGCTTTGCGACATCCGTCGAGGCGAGACGCGGCATCATCCGAGACCAATCCGCCATCGGTGGAACCGCCCTGCCCTGGAGCGATCGCGCATTGTTCGCCGAACTGATGCTGTCTTGGGAGATGCGCTCGTATCGGAATGCGAGCGAACAGGAAGGGCCTGTCTTTTTCGATCGCGGCGTGGCCGACACGCTCGGCTACCTCAGGCTTTGCGGCCTGCCGGTGCCCGATCATGCCGTCAACGCGGCGGAGAAAATCCGCTATGCGCGCCGCGTCTTCATTGCCCCGCCCTGGCCGGAAATCTTCGCGCAGGACCAAGAACGCAAGCAAACGCTCGACGAGGCCGAGCGCACCTATCACGCGCTGGTCGGCGTCTACACGGAACTGGGCTATGAACTGGTGACCTTGCCGCTTGCCCCAGTCGAGGAACGTATACGCTTCCTCCTCGACGCTGCTGGATTGCCGCCGACGTCGCGGACATAAAGAGGTCGGAGAAATCCGGCCCTTTCCTGTGCGTTGTTGGACCAGGCGATGCCTTGTAGACTGAAACGACACCCCTTGGAGATCGGAAATATGGCGCTCAAGCGAATGGACAACGTGGGAATCGTCGTCGAGGACCTCGCGGCGACGATTGATTTCTTTCGCGAACTCGGCCTCGAACTCGAAGGGCGGGCCACGGTCGAAGGAGAATGGGCCGGGCGTGTCACCGGACTGGGCGATCAGCATGTCGAGATCGCCATGATGCGCACGCCGGACGGCCATAGCCGGCTGGAGCTCTCCCGCTTCCTCAAGCCGACTGTCGTCGAGGATCACCGGAATGCCCCTGTCAACGCCTTGGGCTACCTGCGCGTCATGTTCACCGTGGACGACATCGACGCTACGCTTGAAAGGCTTCGCACGCGCGGCGCGCAGCTCGTGGGCGAAGTGGTCGAATACCAGGACGTGTATCGGCTCTGCTATATCCGTGGGCCTGGCGGGCTTCTCATCGGCCTCGCCCAGGAACTTCGCTGAGCGCGTCAGCCGGACAGCAGTTTGTGCCGGATGCCCTGCACAAAAAAGGCCGGGATCGACCCGGCCTTTCCCGCTTCAGTGAGCTGTGCCTATTCCGCCGGCGCTTCGACCGCGTCCCGCGAGCGGCCCAGGGTGACCTTCGCCAGCGCGAACGAAATCACCGCGCACAGGGTGATGCCGGCGACCATCGGCAACGGCGTGCCGTCGAAGAACACGCCCGCAACGCCCATGGCGAGCGCGCCGATGGCAAAGTGCAGCGTGCCCATCAGCGCCGACGCCGTGCCGGCGATCTCGCCATGCTCTTCCATCGCCAGCACCGACGTGGTCGGGATAACGAGGCCAAGGAAGCCGTAGCCGACGAACAGCAGCGCCGCCATCACATCGAGCCTGTCGACACCGGAAGCCATGATCGCGAACAGCGCCACCATCGTCGTGGCATAGCCGGTCACCGCCACCCACACCACGCGCTTCAGCCCGAAGCGTTCCGAAAGCAGGCCGGTCAACTGCGACATGCCGATGAAGGCGACCGCGTTGATCGAGAAGAACACGCTGTAGACCGAAGGCGACAGCCCGTAATGGTCGATCAGGATGAAGGACGAACTCGACAGATAGACAAAGAAGCTCGCAATGCCGAAGCCGGCGATCGACACCAGGCCAAGGAAGTTGCGGTCGCCCATCAGGAAGCGGTAGCCGGCAAGCGCGGTGCCGAAGGAGGACCCGACGCGCTCTTCCGCAGGCCGCGTCTCCTTGAGCGCCGTCGCGAGCAGGATGGTGGCAAGCACCGCGGCACCCGTCACCGTCCAGAACACGGCGCGCCAGCCGAAATTCTCGATGATCTGGCTGCCGGTCAGCGGCGCCAGGATCGGCGACACCGAGAACACCAGCATCAAGAGCGACATCAGCCTGGCGGCCTCGTTGCCGGTGTGCAGGTCGCGCACGATGGCGCGCGGAATGGCCATGCCGGCACTGGCGCCAAGCCCCTGCAGGAAGCGGAAGGCGATCAGCCACTCGATGGTCGGCGCCATTGCCGAGCCGATGCCGCCGACCATGAACAGCGCCAGGCCGCCATAGAGCGGCAGCTTGCGGCCGACCATGTCGGAGATCGGCCCGACGACGATCTGGCCGAAACCCATCGACAGGAAGAAGATCAAAAGGCTCATCTGCACGGCGGCGGTGCCGGCATGCAGATCGGTGCCGATCGACGGCAGCGCGGGCAGATACATGTCGATTGCGAACGGGCCGATGGCGGACAACAGGCCGAGCACGACCGCGATGCGGAGGAATTTGGGACTCATGATATTGGCTTCTTTCGAATCTGGTTGCCGCCGCCAGGCGACGTCTGACCCCAGGACGTTCCATCCCGTGGAGTTCCGACTCCTGGAGCGAATTTATTCGTCCCTTTGGAGTGAAACCCCTTATATCGTGTCCACAAATTTAGACACTCTTGTCCAAATCGTCAATCACCTCTATATAGATTTCCATGAGACCGGGCGTTTCTCCTGACACTTTTCCGCCACGCGGCCACGAGGCCAAGCGCATGTCGATCGTCGACGCCGCCGCCGGCGTGTTCTGCCGCGAGGGTTTCGCCGGCGCCAATATCGACCTGATCGCGGCCGAGGCCGGCGTTTCGCGCCAGACCGTCTATAACCACCATGGCGACAAGGAAAAGCTGTTCATCGCCGTGGTGCGCGACCTGACCGAGCGCTGCAACGCCGGCATTTTCGCCACCATCGCCACCTTTCCCGACCAGCCTGGGGATCTCGAGGCCGACCTGATCGCTTTTGCGGTTCGGCTGAACCAGAACTGCATCTGCAACCGCGACGGAAAATTCCTGCGCAAGCTGATCCAGACCGAGGGTGAGCGCTATCCGGAGCTGTTTGCCGAGTGGCGCGAACAGGGGCCTGGCAGGACATGGCCGGCAATAGCCGCCCGTTTCGCCCGCCTCGCCTATGGCGGCCATCTCACGATCGACGATCCCGACGTGGCGGCGCGCCAGTTCCTCGGCCTCGTCAATGCCGAATTGCAGACCACCTTCATGCTCGGCGGCACGCCGAGCGAGGATGAAGTGGTGCAGTCGGCGACATCAGGCGTGCGCACCTTCCTGCGCGCTTTCGGCAAGCGCCCTTCCCCGACCAGCGTCAAAAGACACACTGCGCTGGCTAACGCATAACATTTGCGGTTGCGGCGAAGCCGCCTTGCCGATCAAATCATTTGCAATAGTCCTGGCTTCGGCGCGGCGGCGATCTATATCAGGTTTACGCCGCCCTCAAGCTTGATTACAGCTATGCGGACGATTCAACGGAACCCGACCACCTCATGGCCGACGACCACATCCGCTACGACATTCTGGCCCAGGAGGCGTTGCGCGGCGTCATGCGCAAGGTCCTGGCCGAGGTCGCGCGCACCGGCCTCCCCGGCAACCATCATTTCTTCATCACCTTCCTGACCGGCGCGCCCGGCGTGCGCGTCTCGTCGCGGCTGCGCGAGCGCTATCCCGAGCAGATGACCATTGTCATCCAGTTCCAGTATTGGGATCTGAAGGTCACCGACACCGGCTTCGAGGTCGGCCTCTCCTTCTCCGACGTGCCGGAGAAACTCGAGATCCCGTTCTCGGCCGTGCGCGGTTTCTATGATCCTTCGGTCAATTTCGAGCTCGAATTCGACGTCAAGACCGATGCGCAGCCCGAAGAGGAACCGGCCGCACCGGCGCCCGAACCGCTGACCATCGTCTCCGAGAAGAAGCCGAAGGCGGACAAGAAGGCCGCCGCCGCAGAACCGGAAAAGAAGCCCACCGCCGCCGATGCCGGCACCAAGGGCGCCGAAGTGGTTTCGCTCGACGCCTTCCGCAAGAAATAGGCTTGGGATGGCCGACATCGTCAACCTTCGTCAGGCCCGCAAGCAGAAGGCGCGGGCCGACAAGGAACAGACGGCCAGTGAGAATCGCGCCTTGCACGGCCGCACCAAGGCCGAAAAGCAACGCGACCGCCTGATCGCCGACAAGAGCGCAAGGTTCGTCGCGGGGCATCACCGCGAAAAGTCCGGCGAAACGAGCGAGCCCAGTGACGGTCAATGAGCGCCGTCGAAAAACGCTCGGTGACCATTCGCGGCCATCGCACCAGCTATTCCCTCGAAAAGCCTTTCCATGACGATCTCGTCGCGATGGCGGCGGCAAGGAAGCTGACGCTCGCCTCCCTGGTCGCCGAAGTCGACGAAACGCGGCCCCGCGACACCAACCTGTCCTCGGCGCTCAGGCTGCGTGTCCTGGAGTGGGCAAAGCGCGGCGCCGCCGGCGAGGTTTAAGAAGAAACCTCGCCTTCCTCTTTCCGGCGTCTGCTGCCGAAGCCAAGCAAGGTCGAGCGTTCGCGCTCCTCGGCCTGCTTGCGCGAGCGCACCCGCATAAGATCCTTCCACCCGACATAGCCGAT
Source organism: Mesorhizobium sp. ES1-6 (assembly GCF_020164775.1). Taxonomy (NCBI): domain Bacteria; kingdom Pseudomonadati; phylum Pseudomonadota; class Alphaproteobacteria; order Hyphomicrobiales; family Phyllobacteriaceae; genus Mesorhizobium; species Mesorhizobium sp. ES1-6. Next base: position 133,856 of record NZ_JAIUGU010000007.1, on the reverse strand, counting down.
CAGTTGCTGGTCTGCGCGAGTGACGACAGGCAGGTGCGATACATTGGCCGTCAACAATTTGTCCGACAGCCCTTCCAGATATTCGTCTGGATAGGCGAGCGTCACCTTGCTGCCATTAAGCAGTTCGCCGAGCGTCGTCGTCCTGTGCTTGCCGGCACGGCGCCAGCGCAGGATCGCCGGCGGATCGATGAGGCCGAGCACCTGCCTGTTTTCGTCGATCACGGGAAAGCTCGGATGCCGGGTTTCCGGTGCGGTCAGGAAGGCGGCCGCCCCATGCAGCGTCATCGTCGCCGGCACGCTCTCGACATGCGACGTCATCACCTCTCGAACCCTGGTCAGCGCGAAGGGGTCGACGCGATATTCGCGCACAAGGTGGTGCCCTCGCCTGGCGATCTTCTCGGTCAGGATCGAACGCTTCATCAACAGCACGGTGACCGCGTGCGCCGCGGCACAGGCCGCGATAAGCGGCACCAGCACATGCGTGTTGCCGGTCAGCTCGACGGCGAAGAAAGTGGCCGTCAGCGGCGCGCGCATCGTGCCCCCCATGGTGGCGGCCATGGCCAGCAGCGCCCAGAAGCCCGGGTCCGCCGCCGGCATGACCCCGGCAAGCACCGCGCCCATTGCGCCGCCCATGATCAGAAGTGGCGCGAGCACGCCGCCCGAGGTTCCCGAACCGAGCGCCACCGACCAGATGACAGCCTTGACCACCAAAAGCAGCAGCGCCGCGGTGGCGATCGTGCGGCCGTCCAGCATGTCGGCGATGTTGTCATAGCCGACGCCGAGCGCCCGAGGGTCGATCAGGCCGCCTATGCCGACCGCAAGGCCGCCGAGCATCGGCCACCACATCCAGTGGATCGGCAGCTTCTGGAAGCCGTCCTCGCAGGCATAGACCATCTGCGTCAGCAGCCCGGACAAAAGACCCGCGCAAATGCCGACCAGCACCCAGCCGCCAAGACCGAGGAAGGAAATCGCCATGCTGCCCTGGAACGGAAAGATCGGCCCCGGCATGTGCAGCATCGTGCGCTCCACCTCCGCCACGATGGCCGCCACCGCGACAGGGATGAAGCTGCGCGGCGTCCATTCGAACAAAAGCAGTTCGACGGCCAGCATGATGGCGGCGACCGGCGTGCCGAACACGGTGGTCATGCCCGCCGCCGCACCCGCCACCAGCAGCGTCTTGCGCTCGTTGTCGCTGACCGGCAGCATCTGCGCGATCAGCGAGCCGATGGCGCCGCCGGTCATGATGATCGGACCCTCGGCGCCGAACGGCCCGCCGGAGCCGATCGAGATCGCCGACGACAGCGGCTTCAGGATCGCCACCTTGGCGTCGAGCCTGGAGCGCCCGAGCAGGATCGCCTCGATGGCTTCGGGAATGCCGTGGCCGCGGATCTTCTCGCTGCCATATCTAGCCATCAGGCCGATGATCAGTGCGCCGATGACCGGAACGACGACGGCGGCGAGCCCGAGCGGCGTATCCTGCAGCTTCAGCTCGGCAAGCGAGAACTGGCCGAAATAGGCGATGTTGGTGGCCAGCCGTATCAGCTTCAGAAGCGCGATGCCGGCAAACAGCCCCGCGGTCGCCACCACCACCGCTATCGCGGCGACGAGCAGCACTCTGGCGTCCGTGGTGAAATCCCTGAGATGACCGGGATTGGAATTGTGGGTCTTCATGGTGGCTTTGCTTCCTGGCGGCGGCCGTGTCTGGTTTTTGCGGCACGGTCGAAGTGACCAGCCGGCTGTCGGTCGGCCATGTATCGTAACACGATATATATGTTCAAGCCGGTTTCGTTCGAAATTTCGTTTGAGCTTTCACCGGAAAACGAAGACATCTGCGACATGACGCAGCCGCCCAAGACACTACAGCCCAAGACACTACAGCCCAGGACCCCCCGCTCCGCCATCCGGCAATCCGACTACGAGCGGCTGTCGGAATTCCGCTACCTGATCCGCCGCTTCCTCGAATTCAGCCAGGTGCAGGCCGAGGACGCCGGCCTGACCCCGCGCCAGCACCAGGCGCTGCTGGCGATCAAGGGTTTTCCAGGTGGCGGGCCGGTGACGGTTGGCGACCTGGCGGAGCGCCTGCGCATCCGCCACCACAGCGCCGTCGAACTGGTCAACCGACTCGGCGAGGCAGGACTGGTCGTGCGCGATCAGGACAAGGACGATCACCGCCGCGTGCTGCTGCGGCTGACCGGGCGCGCCGACGATTGCCTGGCCGAACTGTCGGTCGCGCATCTCGACGAACTCTCACGCATCGAACCCATGCTGCGGCGCCTGCTCGACGAGGGCCACGACTGACGCCTCGGCGTCCCGCTGCAGGCCTGCCGAACGTATGCTCAGCCCGCGAAATACAATCGCCTAGCCATGCGAGCGCTCCTGTCCTGAGGATCGAAATAGGAAGTGGTCCAGTCTTCCTTTTCGATCAGGAAGCCCTGCTTCATATCCTCGGGCTTGGCGTCCGGATTTTTCTGCAGGAATATCTGGACAGCCTCGCGGAAAGCGTAGTGGGAATAGAGCCGCATATACTCTCCCAGATAGATGTCGGCGACCCGGGTATCGCCCTTGATGACGAGCATATTCTCGTCGTTGGTTTTTGTGCTCGCCTCGCTGAAATTGGCCGAGCCGGTCACCACGACAGGTTCGTCCGACAAGGGGTCGACCAGCATGAATTTCAGGTGAATCCAGTGAACGTTGACGGGATTGGTGATGCGATCCAGCTCTTTCAGCCACTGGTCGAAATTGTTGAGCGTGATCCGATTGCCGATGGCCACGACAACGTTGGTTCGCGCCTGAAGCTTGCGGATGGCCGCAATCTGGGCTTCCTTGTTTTTGCCGTTCCACCCCTTTTCCATGAGGCCGAAGCGTAGCACGGCGTCGTCCTTTCCGTAGACATCGCGAAAGGTCTCGTTCATGCCGAATGCGAACGTCATGAAAAGCGCATCCTTGGCGCTCCCGGCGAGCTCTCCGTACCAATCCATCGCGTCGAGATTTGCGCGAGGGGAAAAGACCGGCGCCATCCCTTCCACGAAGGTCGTCGCCGGAGCCGGCGTCTGGTCGATCGTCCAGGTTTTGTAGGAGCTGCCGCTGGAGGTCTCCGGGTCGGTTCTGAGCTTTTCGTAGAAGGCGAGGTACTTGTCCGCGATGTCCTTGTTCTCGGTGACATGTGTGCAGTTCGCGTGTCCGAACAGGCCGTTTTCGGTAAGATTTGTCGAACCGAACAGCACGGCCTGGGATACCCCATTCTCCGTCAGCACCAGGAACTTGTTGTGCATCAAAGTGCCTTTGGTGCGAGGCACGGTGATCGATTTTATCTTGCTGGCGCCAATCGCGGTTTCGTTTTTCGTGTGTGGTCCCGTCGCGTTGTCGATATCATCGAAGACCACGGAGACGTCGACACCGCGGGCCTTTGCCGCTCGCAGTTCGTTGAGCACTGTCGGCCATTGGAATTCGTAGAAGGCTCCTCTCAGGGCAAAGCCGTTACCCGTGGCGCGTTGAATGAACGCGATGATACTCTCGATAAGCCCGCGCGAAAGCCAGTCATAGGCAGCCGGCCCGACATCCTTTGGCATCTTATTTTGAAAACGACGGGCATATTCCTGCGTTGCGGGTGAACCGCGATTGAAGTTGATCGTGTGCTTGGCTCCGACGATCGGCTCGGTGGTGACTTCGACATCGACTGAAACACGCTGCTCAAGTGCTCCCGGGTCACCATACATCGCGACGATCGTGTAGACGTAGTTGTGAGCGGGCTTGGCGCTGTAGTCCGCCCATTGGAAGCTCTGGAACGGATGAAACAAACTGGAGTATTGTCCTCCCGCGGCCGGATGAGGCTCAACGCTTTCAAAAACCTTCGCGCCGGACATCCAGTAAGATTCGCCTTCCGACTTGTCGGCACGCTTGATGCCAAAACCGCGAAGACCTTGACGCATCGCATCGGTAATGTTCAGGCCGAGAATGACGACGTGAGATCCAGCCACTGCATTGACCGTAAGCCCTTTGTTTGTCTGATGATTTCTCATTTTCCACCCCACCCCCTGCCTTCCCCACCGCGCACTTCGGCGCGGCCAGCAAGCTATAGAGTACTCCCAATACTCTCGGTTTTAAATCGACATGAACTCTTCTATATGAGTATTTTTACTTGCCACAGACCAATCATTCCTGAGACTGTACTTAGCCGGCTTGGCATGGCAGCGTTCCAAGATTGCGTGCGCGGGCGCCCGAAACCGGAAAGGCTGTCCTTGTAGGGCCAGCTACTGCAGCGACTTCAACAGATTGTCGACCGTGAAGGGATTGGCTTTCGGCTTGGCCGGAGCCGGATTGTCGTTGGCCGGCGCAGGCTCGGCCTTGGGCGCCTGCTGCGCCGCCTTGCGCTCGGCTTCGAGCCTGGCCTTTTCCTGGGAGGCGATGCGCATCGCCTCCTCCGCCTTCTGGCGCTCCTGCTCGGCCTGCGCCTTGGCCGCCTCGTCGGCTGCCTGCTGTTCCGCCGCGGCCTTGGCCTCGGCATCGGCCTTAGCCTTCGCGTCCGCGTCCGCCTTGGCCTTTGCTTCCGCCTCGGCCTTTGCTTTAGCCTCCGCTTCGGCCTGTGCCCGAGCGTCGGCTTCCGCCTTCGCCTTGGCGTCGGCCTCGGCTTGCAGGCGCGCCGCTTCCTCCCGTTGGCGCAGTTCCTCAGCGGCCTTGTCGCGGGCATCCTGAAGTGCCGCGTAGTAGCGTACCTCGCGCCGCAACCGTTGTTTCTCGAGCAGCGCGGCCTGCATCGCCTCGACGCGCTGCTGTTCTTTTTCCAGCGCGCGCTGGGTCAGGAACTGCGCCAGTGGCTCGCTGTCGAACTGTCGTTTGACGGCGCCGAACGGCCCCTCGGCGGTGAAATTCACGGCCGGTTCGGAGCCGACCAGCGCTTCGTCGCCGGGCCGATAGGTGACCGCGCCCTTGGCCAAAACCGTGCTGGCGTTGAGGTCGGCCGTGATGTCGGCCGACAAGGTCGCCGCCGGATTTTCAAGGCTGATCGGCGGCGCCCTGAGCGTGCCACCGGCAATCGTGAAGGCGACCTCGGCGTCCTTTGCCTTAAAGCTGCCGTCGGCGGCGATGCCGGGCGCGAAGCCGGCGGTCTTGGCGGCGTCGATATCGCGGCCGATCGCATCCGCCTTGGCGAGGAAGGCGCTGAAGGCATCGGGATTGACGCCGGCGATTTGCAAACCCTTCAGCGTCGCCGTGCCGGATCCCGACAGGGCGGCGACCATTGCGTCGACCGACTTGCCGCTGGTCGACAGCGTCGTCGAAAAATCGCCAGTGCCGCCGATGCCCGCATCCGGCAACACGTCCGCCAGATCGGCGCCCGCCAGTTTCATCTGCCCCGTGAAAAGCCCCGTGCCCTCATTGTTCTTCAACTCGAACAGGCCGGTCAGCGCCCCGCCGAGGAACTTGGCCTTGAGATCGGCCACTCGAATGCCTTCCGGGTCGAGTTTGAGCGAGAAGGCCGCGTCATAGGCGGTGGCGAACGGGCCGGCGGCCAGCGACGCCGTGGTCAGGTCGAGATCGGCGGTGAACGGCAGGCTGGACTTCTGGCTGAACGGCGCCGACGGCCATACGCCGGGCCTGTCACTCTTGTCGGCATTGTCGCTCTTGTCGGCCCCTTTCTTGTCCAGGAGAAAAGCGGAATCGCCAAACAGCGCCACCGCCATCGGATCGAGGTCGAGTTCGTCGAGCGCCAGCGCGCCGGCCAGATGCGGCACGCCGTCCTTGCCGTCCACGCCCGGCTTCACATCGAGATTGATGTCGCCGGACACGGCCGCCTCGTTGATGGCGCCACTGAGCCCGGAGAGCACCAGCAGGCCGTTGCCGTAATCGGCCTGCGCGGCCAGCGATGTCGACATGCCCGCCCCCATGCCGGGCAGGCCGATGCCCGTCGTCATCAGCCATGGCTCGATGTCGGAGGCGTCGAGGTTGACCTTGCCCTTGGCCATCGGACCTTGTGGCGTGTCGGCGAGCGTTCCCTCGAAGCCGGCCTTGAAGTCGTTGCCGGCAAGGCTGAAGCTTGTCGTCAGGCCGCCGCCAAACGTGCCCTTGGCCTGGATGTCGGTGCTTGCCTCCCCCAGCATGCCGAGTGGCAGCGCCGGCAGACCGTAGAGCGCCAGCAAGGCGGTGGCGTCCGGGTTTTTGGCATTGAAAGTCAGTGTAACCGGGGCGTCGGCTAGCTTGTCCACAACGCCCTTCCCCGACAACGAGGCGGAAAAGGCCGAGCCGCCGGCCTTGCCTTGCCCGCTCGCCGCCAGGCCCGTGGTGCCGTCGCCATTGTCGGCGGCACTGGCCACGAGGTCGATGCGCGCATCCTGGAAAAGGTCGGGATAAGCGGCGGCGCGGCCTGCTAGCCCCTTCAGCACGGCATTGTCAGGATAATGCCGTGCCGCGACATCGATCAGCGGTTTCAGGTCGACGGCGACCACCGAGGCGTCGAGCTTGCCGGTCGGGCTCGCCGGGAAATCCTTGATCCGGCCGGTGGCGCTGATCGAGGCGCCAGCCAGTCCCCCGACCGACAGCCGGTCGATTTCGAGCAGCCCATCCCGCAGCCTGAGCGCGGTATCGACCGTGTCGGCGGTCAAGCCGCCGGCGCTGACCGGCCCGGCCTTGATCTGGAAATCGAGGTCGCGGTCGGCGAAGCGATTGGCGCCCTTGTCGCTGACGAAGATCGAGGCGAAGGCCGCCAGCCCGTCGACATCGAGATCGCCGCCCTCGAGCCGCATCAGCACCGAGGGCCTAGCGTCGTCGGGCTGGCTGGAATCGATGCGGCCGGAAAACTTCGCCTTGCCGAGGATCAATTCGAGATCGCTGAAGGACTGATGGTTGGCTGAAAGGTCCACCTTGGCCTTGAAGCCGGCGGCGGGCAGACGGCGGATCGCCTCGTCGACATCCTTCGACAGCCACGCCGCGAAACCTGAAGGTTGCGCCACCGCCAGCAGCAACGAGCCGGTGAAGCCGAAATGGCTCTGCACGTTGAGCATGACCTTGCCGTCGGCTTCCAGCTTGGTGCGGCCGGGCAATGTCGCGGCGAGCGATTTCACCAACCAGCCGTCATCGACCGGCTCGGCGGAAAGATGGACATCACGCACCGTGGTGTCGCCGGCCACCACCGCCGGCAGCTTGACCTCGACCGTGCCGGGAATGGTCGGCTTCGGCAGGTCGAGCAGCGCCTGTTCCAGCCCCGCGATGCGCTGGTCGAGCGTCAGGCCGGCACCAGCCTGGGCGCCCACCGCCTCGTCGAACTGCACCTGCGCGCCATTGGCCTCGATGGCAAAACTCGGCTTCTGGCCGAGATCGACCGAGGCCTTGCCGTCGGCGGTGTAGGGATTGTCGAGCGGACCGGTCTCGAAACGGAATTCATCGACGCCAAGCTTCTGGTGGTCGAGCGAGAACTTGCCGTTCAGCCGGAAGCCCGGATCGGGCTTGCCGGCGCTGACCTTCACCGTCTCGCCATCCGTGCCGCGCAGCTCGGCTGAATTTTGGCCCGTACTATCCTTGTCCGCACCCGAAATCTTGAACTGGCCGGAATAGACGGCCGCGCCGTTGACGATGCCGGCATTGCCGTCGGTCTCGATGACCAGCGGATAGGCATCGGGGTCGGCCTTCAGCCGCAGCCGCAACTGCCCGGAGGGCTCGGCCTTGCCGGTCGACGCCGTGACATTGGTGCGCAATCCGTCGAGGCGCAGCGTGCCGTCCATGCGCCATGGGCCGGCCAGCGACTTGGCCGAAATGGTCGAGTTGATCTCGGAAAAGATATGGCTGCGGCCGCCGGCGGCATGGCGCAGTTCGATCTGCCCTTCCGTCACCGTCAGCTTCTCGATCGAGACCTGGCCGGGGTCGAACGGCGAGGACGGGCGCATCGCCCAGTCGACGGTCCCGTCGGCGGCGATGTCTATGGTCGCCCTCGGCCGCACCAGCCGCATGTCGAAGATCAGCACCTCGCCGCGCAGGAAAGGTGCGAGTTCGGCGTCCATCGAAAACGTCTCGACGGTCATGGCCGGCTGGCCGCCGGGACCGCCAGCCACAGCGACGTTGGAAAAAGTCACCGAGGGGAACGGCAGCAGCCTTGCCGTGGCGTCGCCCTGCACGGTGACCTTGCGGCCGAGTATGGCGCTTGCCTCGCGCTCGAACTCGGCGCGGTAGCCGGTCCAGTCGACAAAATACGGCACCACCAGCGCCGCAAGCAGCACCAGCACGAACAGGCCACCGAAGATCACGAACAGGCGTGCGAGCATCAGCTCCGAACAGGTTGATTGCAATTCCGCCGCACTCTACCCGCATCCGCGTGTCGATAAAGAGGCAATTCATCCGCTGTTGCGTCATCCCGGACGATCTGAAACAAATCCTCGAAAAAGCGGAGATTTTTGGATGTCGGGCAAGAACTGGGACCGCGTGCCGATCGACGCGCAGAGTGTCGACGCGCCGCTTTCGCAATCGGCGATTTTCCTTGTCGCCACCGTCGCCGGCGATCAGCCCGCCCTGGCCAAGGTTTGTTCCGTGCTCGGCGAGCTCGACGACCCGGTCAAGACCGTCGGCTTCCGCGACCTCGGCGGGCGCCTCTCCTGCATCGCCGGCATCGGAAGCGATCTCTGGGCCCGCCTGAGCCCAGGCCGGCGGCCGCTGGAGCTGAAATCGTTCGCACCGATCAAGGGCGCGGTGCATTCGGCGCCCTCGACGCCGGGCGACCTGCTTTTCCACATCCGTGCCGAGCGGCCCGACATGTGCTTCGAATTCGAGCGCATCCTGCTCCACAGGCTTGGTCCCGGCGTGACCGTCGTCGACGAAGTGACGGGCTTTCGCTATTTCGATGCCCGCGACCTGCTCGGCTTCGTCGATGGCACCGCCAACCCGACCGGCCTCGATTTGCCCGCCTCTGCGCTGGTCGGCGACGAGGATGCCGACTTTGCCGGCGGCAGCTATGTCGTGGTGCAGAAATATCTGCACGACATGCAGGCCTGGGCGCGCATTCCGACGCCCGAGCAGGAGGCGATCATCGGCCGTACCAAGATCGACAACATCGAAATCGACGATGACGACGCACCGCGCAAATCGCACAAGTCGCTCGCCACCATCGAGGATGCCGACGGCACCGAGTACGACATTTTGCGCGACAACATGCCGTTCGGCAGGCCCGGGCAGAACGAGTTCGGCACCTATTTCATCGGCTACAGCAGATATCTCTGGGTCACCGAAAAAATGCTGCGGCGCATGTATGTCGGCGACCCGCCGGGCGCCTACGACCGGCTGCTCGATGTCTCCACGCCGCACACCGGCACCACCTTCTTCGCGCCGACGCGCCCGATGCTGCAGACGCTTGTCCAGGCGAAGTAAGAGAAGCTCACAGCCGTCCGGACTTACCTGCTTACGTCGAGATGGCTCTGTTGATCGCCTCAATGATCAGCGACCGGGGCGATCCTCTACGTAGGGTCGTCGAAAAATCCTCCGCGACAAATTCAAGCGTCGAATCATGGAAAGTGAAAATGAAATGGCGGTATGAAGCAAACCATTCCGGCCGGTGCCGGCTATGAACCCGGTTCGCTTTCTCCAAGCTATCAATCCATTTCGAATTCCGTACCTCGAACGCCGAGTAAGGTTCGAGGCCCAATGCATAGAGGCGATGCCCTGCAATCGCTTCGTCGTTGGGTGGCCCGAATTGGAATGCCTTGCAGGGCTCGACGATCAGGACCGCTGTCTGGTTATCCTCGTCGGTGGGCCTCACCGATCGGGGATTGGTCCCGTCAAAATCGGAATGCGGCGTGTCGACCAGATAGGCAACAACAAGCCTTTCTTCATCGGCGAAGAGATGCGGCAAAGGCGCCCCCAAGGACGATTGTGGTGCTTCGATTTGCAGAAGCGTTTCGCCCTCGACCATCTCTTTCATTGCCCCTCAGCGTGCGTCGCGCTTCGCCTGCGCCACCTTGGCCGCCTTTCGCTGCCGGCCGAGTTCAGCCGGTCGAACCAAGCTTGCAACCTTCTGGTTGGCCACGGCCCGCATGCCCTTGTGCGCCGTGCGCGAATTGTGCGTGGGACCGTCCGGGGCTTTCTGCTTCAAGGCCAGCGCCTTGCGCGCATTGTCGACCAGCGAAATGCGGGCCGCCAGTTGGCGGCGCCTCTCGGCCTCACCGTTAAGCCGCCGCATCGCCATGGCCAGCACCGCGAGCTTCACTTGCGAGCCGCCGTCGGCCTTCGAGGGCGTAGCGCCCTTTGCCGCGCCTTTGCCGCGTATCTCGCGCCGCCGGCGATGCGCCTCGGTCTGCGCCTTGTCGCGCCGTTCCCGCAACAGCTTGACCAGCCCGGAAAGGTCGGCGTCCGACAGCTCCTGCACCGCCGGATGGTGCGACTTCTCCACCAGTTCCTTTTCATCGGCGCTGAGAGCGCGCGCTTCTTCCTTGCGTGAAATGGCCATGACAGTCCTCCTCAGCCGGCACGCCTGTCTTTCCGGGCTTGCCACTTGAGGAGCCTCGACCCGAATGGCGGCGCGGTCAAGACGCGCTCTTCGAGATGCCCTTAGTCCATGTCGGGCAATATCTTGCCCGGGTTCATGATGTTTTGCGGGTCGAGCGCCTGTTTGATCGTGCGCATGATGTCGACGCCGTGGCCGAGTTCATGGCGCAGGAAGCCGATCTTGCCCTGGCCGATGCCATGCTCGCCGGTGCAGGTGCCCTCCATGGCGATCGCCCGCATGTTGAGCCGCGCGACGAATTTCTCCGACAGCGCGATTTCCTTGGGATCGTTGACGTCCATCAGCGCCAGCACGTGGAAATTGCCGTCGCCGGCGTGACCGACGATCGGCGCGATCAGCCCCATCTCGGCAATGTCGGCCTCCGTCTCGGTGACGCATTCGGCGAAGCGCGAGATCGGCACGCAGACATCGGTCGACAGGCCCTTGGCGCCCGGCCGCAAGGTCAGCGATGCCCAGTAGGCATCGTGCCTGGCCTTCCACAGTTTGGTCCGCTCCTCGGCGACGCTGGTCCACAGGAACGGCCCGCCGCCATTTTCGTCCGCGATCATGCCGAAAGTCTCGGCCTGTTCGGCAACGCCCGCATCGCTGCCGTGGAATTCGACGAAGAGGCATGGGCTCTCGGGATAATCGAGCTTGGAATAAGTCTTCATCGCCCGCATCTGCAGCGCGTTGACCAGTTCGATGCGCGCCACCGGGATGCCCATCTGGATCGTCGCGATGACAGCGTTGCAGGCCGCCTCGACGCTCGGAAACGGACAGACGCCGCCCGAGATCGCCTGCGGAATGCCTTGCAGCTTCAAGGTCAGCGCGGTGATGATGCCGAGCGTGCCTTCCGAGCCGACCAGCAGCCGCGTCAGATCGTAACCGGCCGAGCTCTTCTTCGCCCGCTTGCCGGTCGTTACCGTCTCGCCATCGGCCATGACGGCGGTCAGCGACAGCACGTTCTCGCGCATCGTACCGTAGCGCACCGCATTGGTGCCGGAGGCCCGCGTCGCCGCCATGCCGCCGAGCGAAGCGTTGGCGCCCGGGTCGATCGGGAAGAACAGGCCGGTGTCGCGCAGATGCCGGTTCAGGTCCTCGCGCGTCACGCCGGGTTCGACGGTGCAATCCAGATCCTGCGGATTGACCGAAAGAATGCGGTTCATGCGCGACGTGTCGACCGAGATGCCGCCCCCGGGCGCGTTGGTGTGGCCTTCGAGCGAGGAACCGACGCCAAACGCGATGACGGGCACGCGGTGCGCCGCGCAGGCGCGCACGATCTCCTGCACCTCGGCCGTGGTCTCCGGGAAAGCGACGCCGTCCGGCGCCTGCGTTGGGATATAGGTGGTCGTATGCGCGTGCTGCGAACGGATCGCCTGGCCGGTCTGGAACCGCTCGCCGAGCCGCTGCTTGAGGATGCCGAGCACCGCCGCGATGCCTTCCTCGTTGCGCTCGACCGGATTGAGGTCGCTCAGAGCCATGAATTCCTCCGCGAATGGACCAGCGCCCATGCTTGTTATGCAGCTATGGATGCCTAAAGCAATTCCAGGAAAAGTGTGAAGCGGTTTTACGTCCGGAATTGCGTCAGAACAGAAAAGTCTCCGCAGCCACGCTCTGTCCAGCACCAGAACAAGGAAGTTTCAATGTCCATCCCCGCCCCCTTCGTCTCCAGGCCCATGGACATCGAGAAGGACTGGATCGACTATAACGGCCATCTCAACATGGCCTATTACAACGTGCTGTTCGATCGCTGCTCGGACGAGGCCTTCGAGGCGATGGGCATGGGGCTGGACTATGTGAAAGAGCGGCGGCTCACCATCTACACCGCCGAAGTCCATGTCTGTTACGTCAGGGAGCTGCATCTGGACCACAAGGTCACGGTTTCCTTCCAGCTCATCGACCATGACGAGAAGCGGCTGAGGGCCTATCAGGAAATCCGCCATGTCGATGGCTGGCTCGCCGCCACCTCCGAAACCCTGTCGCTGCACGTCGACATGTCGGGGCCGAAGGTGGCGCCCTTCCCGGCCGATGTGCTGGCCAGGATCGAAGCCATGCGCGCGGCGCATTCGGTGCTGCGCATGCCCGAGCGCGCCGGCCGCTCGATCGGCATCAAGCGCAAGCAGGGCTGACCAACGACAACCGGGCTTTGGCCTCAAAGCCACACCCTCGATCCAAAATCGCCGGACCTTCGCATCGGCCGACACGCGTGCTTGAAGCGGCCCCACACCCGCGTTAACCTTACCGAGGTTTTAACGGGAACAAGCCATTTGAGCCGTTGAACGACTCAGCGGAGCGGTCGAAAACGTCCGCACCAGGGTTGTTTACGGGCGGCGGGGCGAAGCCGGTTCGAGGGACGTGCATGAAAACCGACATCAAGGTCGAGGTGGACAGGCTGGCCGCCGATCCGCGCATATCTGACTATGATTTCTGGCGTTCGCTCAAGAATGTCGACAACGAGATTTTTCACATCGCCAACAACAACGAGCCGATCCCGTTCGACATGATCCGCTGGCGCAGCATACTGAAGCGCGCCCGCCTGAAGCGCGGGCATGCGTGAGGCAAGCGATTCGACCAGTTGCCCATCCCGACAGTCAGCGCTGCCCCTCATTGCCTGCCGGGCATTTCTCCCCGTAGGGACGGGGAGAAAGACGCTTCCGCCCAGGATTTCGCCAATCGCCAGCGTTGCGGAAATGGCGGCGACGTTGCTGGCAGCGCGACATCTCCAGCAAACATCTCGCCGAGATCAAACCTGCCGCTTGAGAACGCCCAGCGGCGAGCGCGCCACCACCGGTGACGACTGGATGATCGCGGTGTTGGTCATCGCATGGGGAATGATGCGGTCGATCACCCGTTCGAGTTCGGCCACCGAGGCGACATGCGCCAGCGCGATGAAACAGTCCTCGCCGGTGACCCGGTCGCATCGCGCGATCTCCGGCAGGTCACGAATGATCTCGGCCACGACAGCCAACTGCCCCGGCACCGGCCGGATGCGCAGCCAGGCCGACAGTTTCAGGCCAAGTGCTGCGGGGTTGATCTTGACGCAATAGGCCTCGATCACGCCGTTCTCCTGCAGCCGCTTGATGCGCTCTGCCACGCTCGGCGCCGACAGGCCGACCGAGCGCGCAAGCTCCGCCGTGCTGGCGCGCGCATCCTTTTCCAGCAGGCGCAGGATCTTCATGTCGGCCGCGTCGAGGTCGATATTTTCGCTTCGAAGGCGTTTCAGGCAGAACTCCTTGCTTCCGGGAAATAAATGATCGGATGCGCCGACCATCATCCATGTAAATCGGCAAAACCGGCTGCGATACTGATCTCATGGATGACCAGACGCAAGCCCCGCCTTCGAGCCCTGCCCTTGCCGGCCCTGCCCTTGCCGGTCCTGTGCTCGCCGGCCCAATGCTCGCCGGGCTGGCGACAAGATTGCCGCCGCATGTCTGGTTCGGCGTCAGTGCCGTCTTCCACTATCTCGGTCCGGCCTTCGCCGTGCTGCTATTCCCGCATGTCGGCGTGCTCGGCATGGCATGGCTGCGCATTGCCACAGCGGCGCTGATCTTCGCGCCGCTGACCCGCCCCTGGCGAACCTTCGCCCGCGCCGATCTCCCGACGCGGCTTTTGCTCATTGCCTTCGGCGCTTGCCTGGCGGTGATGAACTGCTCATTCTACCTGGCGCTTGACCGCTTGCCGATCTCACTGGTGGCGGCGATCGAATTCGTCGGCACCATCGGCATTGCGCTCGCCGGCCTCAGGAGCGCCCGCAATCTGGCCGCTCTTGCCATCGCCGTCACCGGCACCTTGCTGTTGATCGACGCCAAATGGGCAAGCGACCCCGTCGGGCTGTTCTGGGCTTTCCTCAACGGCGCGCTCTTTGTCGGTTACATCGTGCTTGGCCACCGTATCGCCCGCAAGGGCGCCGGCGACGGCATCGCCGGCCTGGGTGCCGCCATGGCGGTCGCCTTCGTCGTCGTGCTGCCGATCGGCCTGACCGACGCGTTGCCGGCCTTTTTCTCGCCGCCGCTGCTCGTCGCCGCCATCGGCGTCGGCATCTGTTCTTCGGTCATCCCCTATGTCTGCGACCAGCTTGCCATGGCGCGTTTGCCGCGCGCGAGCTTCGCGCTGATGCTGTCGCTACTGCCGGTCACCGCGACGCTGATCGGCATCCTCGTGCTGCGCCAGATCCCCGGCCAAGCCGATTGCCTCGGCATCGCGCTGGTCGTGGCCGGCGTCGCGCTTCACAGGCCGGCCTCCGCCGGCTAGCCGAGAAATCCCTTTCGTCCCAGCAGGTTGCAAAAAGCCTCCCTTGGTTCCCCGCCTGCGACGAACTGCGACAGGCGGACCGAGATTGAACCAAATCCGCGTTCGAGCCGTTGTCCCCCCACGAAAAAATGGCTTGGAGCGACGCGATGGACACGAAAAGGACCAGGGAACCGGCCGACGCATGGCACATGACCGACGACCTTCATGCAGAACAGGGTAAGGGCGATCCCTTCGCCGCTGCCATCCGCGCCACACGCATGTCGATGATCATCACCGACCCGCGCCGGCAGGACAATCCGATTGTCTTCGCCAACGACGCCTTCCTTCGCATGACAGGCTATGAGCGTCATGAAGTTCTCGGCAGGAACTGCCGCTTCCTGCAGGGACCGAAAACCGAAAAGGCCGCGGTCGCACAGATACGCGCCGCGATCGCGGACGAGACCGATCTCAGCGTCGATATCCTGAACTACCGCAAGGACGGCTCGAGCTTCTGGAATGCGCTCTACATCAGCCCGGTCTCCAACGACAAAGGCGAAGTGCAGTTCTTTTTTGCCTCCCAGCTCGACGTTTCCGACCGCA
Organism: Mesorhizobium sp. ES1-6; assembly: GCF_020164775.1. NCBI lineage: Bacteria > Pseudomonadati > Pseudomonadota > Alphaproteobacteria > Hyphomicrobiales > Phyllobacteriaceae > Mesorhizobium > Mesorhizobium sp. ES1-6. The sequence goes on along the minus strand of NZ_JAIUGU010000007.1, from coordinate 118,570 downwards.
AGCGCTCCGAACACCGCATAACCGCGGACAAGGAACGCTTCGAGAAGGCCGTCAAGGAACGCACCGCCGAACTCGAAGCGGCGCTCGAGGCGCAGACCACGCTTCTGCATGAAGTCGATCATCGCGTTAAGAACAATCTGCAGATGATCTCCTCGCTCATCCTGATGCAGAGCCGGACAGTCAGCGACGAAAATCTGAAGCGCTCGCTGGGCACCATGCTGGAGCGCATCGAGGCGCTCAGCACCGTGCATCGCCGGCTCTACCAGTCCAAGGATGTCAGCAAGTTCGATGTCTCGGATTTCGCCAGGGATCTCATCTCCGACCTGCTAACTGCTTCGGGACGTTCGGAAATCAATCCGACACTCGAACTCGAGCCCATCGTGGTCCCGGCCGAGAAGGCGACGCCGGTGGCGCTGATGGTCAACGAACTCGTCACCAACGCGCTCAAGCATGCCTTCAAGGAAAGGCCCGACGGCACGAAATCGGGCAGCATCGGCATCAAGATGAGCCAGCCGGACGGCCATTTGAACATCGAGGTCTCGGATGACGGCGTCGGGATGGCTGGCGCCAATGGCGACGCCTCCTTCGGCATGCGGCTGATCAAGTCGCTTGCCCGCCAATTGCGTGCCGACATCGAATGGCGCGATGCCGGTCCCGGCACCCGCGTTGTCATTTCGATGCCCAATGGACCACAGCATAAGGGGAACCTGTCATGACCGACTCACTCAAGATCCTGATCGTCGAGGACGAGGCGCTGCTGGCCATGGAACTGGAAAGCCTGGTCGAGAACGCCGGCCACAGCGTCGTGGGCTGGGCGACATCGCTCGCCGAAGCAAGGGCCATGATCGATTCCACGCGGGCCGATATCGCCTTTGTCGACATCCACCTCACCGACGGCCCGACCGGCATCGACGTCGCCGAATATATCGGCGACAGGAAGAACTCGATGGTCGTGTTCATGACCGCCAACCCGAAGCGTATTCCCGATCATTTCGCCGGCGCGATCGGGGTCATTGCCAAACCCTACACGACGAATGGGGTGACCTCCGCCTTGCGTTATCTGCAGGAAGGCGTGCGGCGTCCGCCGCCGACATCGGAACGTCCGGCGGGCTTCACCTTGTCGCCCGCCTTCGAGACTGTCTGGGCGCCGGGACGCTGACGGCGGTCAAGCCAGCTTCTGCTTGAGGAAAGCGATTGTCCTGCCCCAGGCGAGATCGGCCGCTTTCTTGTCATAACGGGCGGCCGAAGTGTCGTTGTTGAAGGCATGGTTGGCGCCTTCATAGACATAGACCGTGTATTCGACATGCGCGGCGTCGAGCTCTTTCTTGAAGGCGTCGATGCCGGCATTGGTGCGCTCGTCCAGGCCGGCATAGTGCAACAGCAGCGCGGCCTTGATCCTTGACGCGTCGGCGGCCTTGGGCTGCATTCCGTAATAGGCGACGCTGGCGGCAAGGTCTGGCGCGTTGACGGCCAGCATGTTGGCGGTGCCGCCGCCCCAGCAGAAGCCGACGGCACCGACCTTGCCGTTGCCGTCCTTGTCGGCCTTCAGGAAGGCAACCGTCGCCACGCCGTTGGCCACGGTCCGTGCCGGGTCGAGCTTTGTGAACATATCGCGCGCCTTGTCCTCGTCGGTGGGCGTGCCGCCGAGCGGCGACAGGAAATCGGGCGCCAACGCCACGAACCCCTCCAACGCCACGCGCCGGGCGACGTCGCGGATATGCGGGTTGAGCCCCCTGTTTTCATGGATGACGATGACGGTGCCGAGCTTGCCGGCCTGGTTCGCCGGCTTGACCAGATAGCCTTTCATCTCGCCGTCGCTGCCGGGATAGGTGATGTCCTCGCCCTTCACGCGGGCATCGGTTTCGGCCACGATCGCCGCCTGGGCCGAATTCGCCGCCAGCATCGGCGCGATCGCGGCGGCGGCCGCACCCGATCCGGCAAGCCTGGTCAGTTGCTCCATGAAGCGGCGGCGATCCAGCGTCAGATGCGTGTATTCGTCATAGGCATCGATCATCGCCTGGGTGATGACGGTCTTGGTGGTGGGGTCAGGCATGGGGTTTTCTTCCTCGATCTCGCTGTCTCGGCTTCGGTTCGGTGTCTGGGCCATTGGCAAGATAGGGGCGAGCCTCGCACCGTCCAGTCACGGCTCGGTGACGCCTTAAGTCGCTATCCGCCACGGTCCGTGGATCATCACGTTTCTGTCATCGGTGACAAATCTTGATGGCGCTGCCACAATAGTGGGGGAAACTGATCGACCAGCCGCCCCATCCGGCGGCCACGGTCCTGAAGGAGCGAAAGCGATGACGATGCCCTCACCGATCCTGGCAACCGCCTTCGTGGTGGCCGTCGCTGCCATTCTGTCCCTGCGCGCGAGCATCGCCGCCGCCGGGAAAAAATCCATGGTCAGGGTTCGCAGCCGCGAGCGCCATCCGGCAACCACGAAAACCCAGGGGTGAGGTGAAGTCATGGACGTACAGGACATCGTGAACACCGTCTCGCAGAGGGCCGGTATCGATCAGGCAACGACCGAAAAAGTCGTCGGCACCATTTTCTCGGTGCTCGAGCACGAGGCGGAAGGCACCAGCGCCTCCTCCTTCTTCGCCAAGATTCCGGGCGCCGACGTGCTGGCGCAGAAATATGACGTCATGGCCGCCGCCCCGGCAGGCGGCGGTGGCGGCTTCCTGTCCTCGCTGCAGGGCGCGCTTGGCGGCGTGCTCGGCGAGAAGGCGGGCGCGCTGATCAATGGCCTCGCCGCGCTCAAGGCCTCCGGCCTCGACATGGCGCAGATCCAGAAGGCCGGCGAGACGCTCGTCCAGCAGGCCGAGGCGGCCGCCGGCCCCGATTTGACCAACCAGGTGCTGGGCTCGGTGCCGAGCCTGAAGAGCCATCTCGGGCTCGGCTGAGGCGGGAGAGCCGATCGAAGTGTCAGGGCCGCTCGGCATGCGACGTTTTACTGGCCATGGTCGGCGCCGCCCCTCATCGCCCTGCCGGGCACTTCTCCCCGTATAGTGACGGGGAGAAGGACGCCGCCTTCAATGGTTAGCCAGTGTCAATGTGCAGGAAGGGCGCCAAGGCTGACACTGCTCCTTCTCCCCGTCACTATACGGGGAGAAGATGCCGGCAGGCAGATGAGGGGCGGCGCCGACGTTGCCGGAAAAATTGCATAGCTGCCAGACCACCACCCTCCCAGATCCCCCTTCCCTACTTAGGCAGCGCGTAGGCCATCACATAATCGCCCGGCTTGGTGCCGACCGAGCCGTGGCCGCCGGCAACGATGACCACGAACTGGCGCCCGTCGGCGACCGTATAGGTCATCGGCGTCGATTGCCCTCCCGCCGGCAACCTGGCCCGCCAGAGCTGTTTGCCCGACGTCAAATCATAGGCGCGCAGATAATCGTCAACGGCGGCACCGAGGAAAGCGACGCCGCCGGCGGTGATCATCGGACCGCCGATGCCGGGCACCCCGACCTTCAGCGGCAGCGGCAAAGGCGTCATGTCGTAGATGGTGCCGTTGCGGTGCTTGTAGGCGATCTGTCCTGTCCTGAGATCGGCGCCGGCGACATAGCCCCAGGGCGGCGCCTGGCAGGGGATGCCGAGCGGTGACAGGAACGGCCCCATCACCACCGCATAGGGCGCGCCTTCATTGCGGTTCAACCCCTGCTCGCTGCCGCGCCCCCCATCCGGCGGCGGCACCTGATCGCGCGGAATGAGCTGGGACTTGAATGCCAGGTAGGTCGGCATGCCGAACATCACCTGCCGCACCGGATCGACCGCCACCCCGCCCCAGTTGAAGGTGCCGAAATTGCCGGGATAGATCAGCGAGCCCTGTACGGAAGGCGGCGTGTAGCGGCCCTCGTAGCGCAAACCCTGGAATTCGATACGGCAGGCCAGCTGGTCGAACATGGTGATGCCCCACATGTCGGCGCCGGTCAGCGGCTTCGGCATGAAGGTAAGATCGGAGACCGGCTGCGTCGGCGATGTGTGGTCGCCTTCGATGGCGCCGCCCGGCGCCGGCACTTCCTTCACAGGGATGACCGGCTCGCCGGTGCGCCGGTCGAGCACATAGAGGTCGCCCTGCTTGGTCGGCCCAACAAGGGCAGGCACCACGGTGCCGTCGGCCTTGGTGATGTCGACCAGGCTGGGCTGCGCCGGCACGTCCATGTCCCAGAGGTCATGGTGCACGGTCTGGCGCACCCATTTCAACTGCCCGGTGTTAAGGTCGAGCGCGGTGATCGAGGAGGAGAATTTCTCGACATTGGCGCTGCGGCCCATGCCGAGCTGGTCCGGCGTCTGGTTGCCGAGCGGCACGTAGAGCAGGCCGAGCTTCTCGTCGGCGCTCGGCGTCGACCACATGTTGGGTGAGTTGGCGGTGTAGGTCTGGCCGGCGGCCAGCGGCGTCGTCTGGTCCGGATTGCCGGAGTCCCAGTTCCACAGCAGCTTGCCGGTGCTCGCATCATAGGCGCGGATGACGCCGGACGGCTCCTGCGTCGAATAATTGTCGTTGACCGCGCCGCCGACGATGATCTTGCCGCCCGCGATCAGCGGCGCCGAGGTCGAGTAGTAATAGCCCGACTTCGGATACGGCATGTTGGTCAGCAGATTGAGCGTGCCGCCCTCGGCAAAGGCCGGGCAAACCTGCCCGTTGGCGGCGTCGAGCGCGATCAGCCGCGCGTCCGAGGTCGGCAGGTAGACCCGCGTCGCGCAGGGCTGGCCGGCGGCGCCGGACGCATCGGCATAATAGGACACGCCGCGGCAGGTCTGGTGCTGGCGGTCCTTGTCGAGCTTGATCTTGGGGTCGTAGCGCCACTTCTCCTTGCCGGTCGCCGCATCGATCGCGATGGCGAAATTGTGCGGCGTGCAGATGTAGAGCGTGTCGCCGATCTTGAGCGGCGTCACCTGGTAGGTGGTCTCGCCGATATCGTCCGGTCCCTTCACGTCGCCGGTGCGATAGGTCCAGGCCGGCTGCAGGTTGGCGACATTGTCGGTCGTGATCTGGTCGAGCGGCGAATAGCGCTGGCCGAACTGGGTGCGGCCATAGAAGTGCCATTCGCCCGCCGGCACGTCGCCGCCGAGATTGGCGTTTGGGATCACCTTGTCGGTGTCGAGCGCGCCGGCGATATCCTTCGGGTCCGTGGTCATCGAATAGCCGGCCACCGCCAGCGATGCCAGCACGGCCAGGATCAGCGGCGCGCGACCGTCCGGACCGGCAAGGCCGCGCCGCGCCCACGGCGTCAGCAGCCACAGCGCCACCAGCACGATGATGCCGCCGCGCGGGCCGAGTTCCCACCAGTCGAAACCGGTTTCCCAGACCGCCCAGGCCAGCGTGCCGAGCACGATCGCCGCGTAGAGCCAGAGCGCGGTGGAACGGCGGCGGTAGAGCAGCCAGGCGGCGACCAGGAAGGCAAGGCCGACGATGATGTAATACCAACTGCCCCCCAGCGAAGCCAACCAGATGCCGCCGGCGCCGAGCACCAGGCCGATGAGGAAGAGGATGAGGGAGGTGATGGTGACAGCCAAGATGATACTCCTTCGACTGTTGCGCGCATGGTGGCGGCCCTGGGCAACCCGGCGCACCGTTCCTGCCCGTCCGCAGCTTTCTCCCGGCGGCCGCGCCTGTCAAGCACCGGGTCATCGGCCTCCAGCGGCTACCTCGTTCCGCCCGAGGTCGGTTCACGACCCCGGCCGCCATAGGGCCCGAGTGGCCGTATCAGGCACTTTACCGGAACAAAACGTAGACAGTTCTGGTCTTTCCCTCCCGAATCACTACATTCGGGGGAAGATGTCCGGCTTTTCCGAAGACATGCCCTTTTTCGACGAACCCGATGCGCGGCCCACGGCCCCGTCGGGCATTGCCGCGCGCGCCATGGCTGCCCGCGGTGGCCAGACCAACGCGCCCGACTATTTGAAGGGGCTGAACCCCGAGCAGCGGCTGGCGGTGGAAACCACCGAAGGTCCGGTTCTGGTGCTGGCCGGCGCCGGCACCGGCAAGACCCGTGTGCTGACCACCCGCATCGCCCACATCCTGGCGACCGGAAGGGCCTTCCCCTCGCAGATCCTGGCGGTGACCTTCACCAACAAGGCCGCGCGCGAGATGAAGCAGCGCATCGGCATCCTGATCGGCGAAGGCAATGTCGAGGGCATGCCCTGGCTCGGCACCTTCCACTCCATCGGCGTGAAGCTTCTGCGCAGGCATGCCGAGCTTGCCGGGCTGCGCTCCGACTTCACCATTTTGGACACCGACGACGTCGTGCGGCTGATCAAGCAGCTCATCCAGGCCGAGGGCCTGGACGACAAGCGCTGGCCGGCAAAACAGTTCGCCCAGATGATCGACGGCTGGAAGAACAAGGGCCAGGGCCCGGCCGACATCGCCGAGGGCGATGCGCGCAGCTTCGCCAACGGCAAGGGCCGCGAGCTCTACAAAGCCTATCAGGAGCGGCTGCAGACCCTCAACGCCTGCGATTTCGGCGACCTGCTCTGCCACCCGATCCGCATCTTCCGCGCCAATCCCGACGTGCTGAAGGACTACCACCGGCGCTTCAAATACATCCTCGTCGACGAATACCAGGACACCAACACCGCCCAATACATGTGGCTGCGCCTGCTGGCGCAAAGGCCCGAAGGCAAGCCAATCTCCCCGCAAGTGGGGGAGATGTCCGGCAGGACAGAAGGGGGCGCCTCGCGCGACAGGTCCGCCGTTAATATCTGCTGCGTCGGCGACGACGATCAGTCGATCTATGGCTGGCGCGGCGCGGAGGTCGACAATATCCTGCGCTTCGACAAGGATTTTCCCGGCGCCACCATCATCCGGCTCGAGCGCAACTACCGCTCGACCGCGCACATACTGGGCGCCGCCTCCCACCTCATCGCCCATAATGAGGGCCGCTTCGGCAAGACGTTGTTCACCGACCGCAACGACCCCGAGGACGGCAAGGTCAATGTCCACGCCGCCTGGGATTCGGAGGAGGAAGCCCGTGCCATCGGCGAGACCATCGAGGCCTACCAGCGCCAGAAGCACAATCTCAACGACATGGCGATCCTGGTCCGCGCGTCCTTCCAGATGCGCGCCTTCGAGGAGCGCTTTACCACGCTCGGCCTCAACTACCGCGTCATCGGCGGCCCGCGTTTCTACGAGCGCATGGAAATCCGAGACGCGATGGCCTTCTTCCGCGTCGTCGCGCAAGGCGCCGACGACCTCGCCTTCGAGCGCATCGTCAATGTGCCCAAGCGCGGGCTGGGCGAAGCGACCATCCGCCAGATCCACGACACGGCCCGCGCGCTGCGCATCCCGATGCTGGAGGCCGCCGCCAACCTCGCCGAAAGCGACGAGTTGAAGCCGAAGCCGCGCGCCGCTTTGCGCGAGGTCGCGGCCAATTTCGAGCGTTGGCAGAAAGCGCTGGAAACCACCCCGCACACCGAGCTCGCCGAGACCATTCTCGAAGAGAGCGGCTACACCGACATGTGGAAGAACGACCGTTCGGTCGAGGCCCCCGGCCGGCTGGAGAATTTGAAGGAACTGATCCGCTCCATGGAGCAGTACGAGTCGCTGCGCTCCTTCCTCGAACATGTCGCGCTGGTCATGGATGCCGAGCAGAATGCAGGGCAAGACGCCGTCTCCATCATGACGCTGCATTCGGCCAAGGGCCTCGAATTCGAGACCGTTTTCCTGCCCGGCTGGGAGGAAGGCCTCTTTCCCCATCAGCGCGCGCTCGACGAAGGCGGCCGTTCCGGACTGGAGGAAGAGCGGCGGCTCGCCTATGTCGGCCTGACGCGGGCCAAGAAGAACCTGCATATCTGGTTCGTCTCCAACCGCCTCATCCACGGACTCTGGCAATCGACCATCCCGTCGCGCTTCCTCGAGGAACTGCCGGAGACGCATGTCGAGGTCGCCGAAGCCGGCAACAGCTACGGCGGCTACGGCAACAACTATGGCGGCGGATCATTCGCATCTGGCCGTGGCGGCCGGCAGAACCCGTATGGCGCCTCGCGTTTCGACAATGTCGGCGCCGACACGGAAAAGTCCGGCGCCTTCTCCAACACCTATTCGACACCGGGCTGGCAGCGCGCACAGGCCAACCGCACCGAGGCGACCGACCGCAACTGGGGCACGCGCTCGGGCCATCAGGTCGAACGCATCGGCTATGGCGAGACCGATTCCGGCTACGGCGCCGGCCGCACCAGCGTGAAGGGCCGCACCATCGACGGTGAACTGGTCGCCAAATCCGTCTCCGACACGCCCTCGCCCTTCAGCGTCGGCGACCGCGTCTTCCACCAGAAATTCGGCAACGGCAACATCTCGGCCATCGAAGGCAACAAGCTGACCATCGACTTCGACAAGGCCGGCCAGAAACGCGTGCTGGATGGGTTTGTCGTCGCGGTGTGAGGATCAAGTCCCGCCAGCCTGAAATCTCGTGTCCTCACCTGTACCTTGCCTGGTTCCACTTGTGCCCGAGCAGCGACAGGATGATGATCAGCCCGTTGAAGAACTGCACGTAGAAGCCGCTCAACCCCGCCGCGACCACCCCGGTCTGGATGAAGGACACGGTGACGGCGCCGATCGCGCCGCCGGCAACCGTGCCGATGCCGCCCCAGGTCGGGGTGCCGCCGACGAACACCGAGGCCAGCACCGGCAAGAGATAGCCGTCGCCGGCGGTCGGCCACCAGGTGAAGTTGATCATCACCGAAAACGTTCCGGCGATCGCCGCACCTATGCCGACGAAGACGAACACTTTCACCCGTACGCGCTTGACGTCGATGCCCATCTGCTGGGCGCTGTCTGGATTGTCGCCGACCACCTTGACCTGCGCGCCGAAGCGGTGACGGTTGTAAAGCATCGCCGACAGCACGACGAAGGCGATGGCCCAGAAAATCTGCACCGGAATGCCGAAGACCTGGCTGGAAAAGATCTTGTAGGCCGTGCTGCCGGCAAGAGTGGTCAGCGCCATCGATTTGCCTTCGTTGATGATCTGGATCAGCCCGCGCAGCAGGAAGTTCATGCCGAGCGTGGCGATCAGCGACGACAGGCCGCCATAGACGACCAGCGATCCGACGAGGAAGCCGAGCAGCACGCCGGTGACGAGCGCCGCGGCAATGCCGAGGAACGGATCGTAGCCCGCCTGCACGACCAGCGCGAAGACCCAGGCCGCAAAACCCATCGTCGCCGGAAACGACAGGTCGATCTCGCCGCAGGTGACGACGAAGACCAGCGGCACCACCACGAACAGCGCAACGGGAAGCGTCGTCAGCACGGAGCTGTAGAGATACCAGGTGGTGAACACGGTCGGGTTGGCGATCATGAACACCGCCATCATGACGATGAACACGGCCAGCGTGCCCAGCGATGCCCGGTTGTCGAGGACGAAGCCGCGCAGCCATTGATCGGACGGGTGCCTCCATTCCTTGCCGGCGGTATCGCCGCCTGGACCGCTGAACTGGTTTTGCAGATCGGGTTCCATGGTCTTGCTCATCGCGCTCGCTGCTCCGCTCCGACGGCCTCGTGCAGGCCCGGCAATCCGCCGGGGTGCGCGACGTCTTCCATGAAATTGATCAGGTCTTCCGCCGACTTGACCTGGCTGCGGTCGGCGGCCAGCGCCACCTTGCCGCGATCGATCACGACGAAGCGGTCGGCGATGTCGAAGACATGATGGATGTTATGGCCGATGAACAGGATCGAGCGGCCGCTCGCCCGCACCTGACGCACGAAATGGAAGACCTTGGCGGTTTCGGTCAGCGACAACGCCGTGGTCGGCTCGTCGAGGATGATCAGCTCGGCCTGCTTGTAGATGGCGCGCGCGATCGCCACGCCCTGGCGCTCGCCGCCAGAAAGCTGGCCGACGATCGAGTGCGGCGTGAACACTTTCGAAGTGAAGCCGATCTCGCGCATCAGCCGGCTCGCCTCCTCGATCTCCTTGTTGACCTTCAGCCAGCCCATGAAGCCGGTGAGCTCGCGGCCCATGAAGATGTTGCGCACGATGGTCTGCTGGACGGCGAGCGCCCGGTCCTGGAACACTGTCTCGATGCCGGCATCACGCGAGCGCGCCGCGCTCCATCCGGTCACCGGCGCGCCGCGCACGAGAATCTCGCCGCTGGTCGGCCTGACCACGCCGGACAGGATCTTGATCAGCGTCGACTTGCCGGCGCCATTGTCGCCGATGAGGCCGACCACCTCACCACGGTCGACGCTGAGATTGACGCCGCCCAGCGCATAGACCTGACCGTAGGACTTCTTGATATCGCGCAGTTCGATGATGCGTTCGGCCATCGGATCCTCGCTTTTCATTGTTGCGTGGCGGACAATTTCTCCAGCGGTCCTGCCGGCCGGGGCCTGACCCGGCCGGCAGCCTTGGGAGGTCAGCGCAGCGCCTGCTTGGCGAGCTCTGAGACGATCTCGTAATTCTGCGGCGTGACGAAGCCCGCACCGGTGTCGACATTCAGCGGCGCCAGGCCCAGCACCACTTGCTGGCAGAGGCTGAGGATCGGCAGATAACCCTGCAGGAATGGCTGCTGGTCGGCTGTCAGCTGCACCCAGCCGCCCTTGAAACCCTCGACGATCTGCGGGCTGGTGTCGAAGCCGAAGTTGAAGATGTCGCCAGGCTTCCGCCCCGCCGCCTGCATATATGTCGGCACATTGCCAAGCATCTGGCCGCCGGGATAGCCGACCGCCTTGACGCCGGGATTGTTGAGCAAGGCCGCGGTGATCAAGGGGATGGCGAGATTCGGGTCGGCCGCCCACTCGGTCGCGGAGTTGATTTGAACGACATCAACGCCGGCCTCTTTCAATGTGGCGACCGTCGCACGCTCGCGCGCGCCCCGGCTCTCATTGTCGAAGGGACCGATCATGATCGCTTTGTCCCCGGATTTCAGTCCGGCCAGCTTGAACGCCTCGGCGCCGAGCGCGCGGCCCTGCTGCTCCTGCTGGGCGCCGACATAGCCGCCGCCGAACGCCGCCACCACCTTCGGCAGCGGCACGTTCTGGTACATCATCTTGATGCCGTCCTTATGCGCCTGCTCGGCCAGCGGCATGATCGCGTCTTCGCCTGGATGACCCATCATGGCGATGCCGCCGGGCTTGACCGCGACCGCCTCGCGCAATTGCTGCACCATCTTTTCGGGATCCCAGCCCGAGAAGATGTAGTCGACCTTCGGGCCGAGATCGGCTGCCGCCTGCCTGGCGCCATTATAGACGATGGTGCCGAAAGCATCGCCCTCCGCGCCGCCGACGAAGAAGCGGATATGGACCTCCTTGCACCATTGCTGGTCGAGCGCCCGTGCCGGCATGGTCGAGATGGCGGCGCAGAGCGCCGTGGCGGCGGCCACGACGGCGGTGCGCGCGAATGTCGTTCTGTTTGCTATGCTCATGCACTTGTCCTCCCATTGTTTTCCTCGTCGCCGAGGGGCTCTTGACGATTTGCTGGCATTGGCATTTGACGGTCGGCTCCTCCCGCCGCCGCGCTTCTCACGCCGGATTTGGCAGGTAGCTGGCGCCTCCCCGGCATTGCTTGAGATACTCCAGCCCCCGCACCTGCCCGGTGATCTCGAGATCGCCGCGATAGACCGGGTCATGCCAGCCCTCGATATCGATGGCGCCCTTGTAACCGGCCAGCCGCAACTCGCTGATCACCCGCGTCCAGTCGCTGTCGCCGAAGCCCGGCGTGCGCATCTGCACGAAAGGCACGCGGCCGAACACGCCATGCTCGCGGATCACGTCCCAGCGGATCGTGGCGTCCTTGCCGTGGACATGAAAGATGCGCGGCGCCCATTTGCGGATCTGCGGCATCGGATCGATCAGGTAGACGAGTTGATGGCAGGGTTCCCATTCGAGGCCGAGATTTTCGTCGGGCACTTCGTTGAACATCATCTCCCAGGCGTCCGGATTGTGGGCGATGTTCCAGTCGCCGCCTGCCCAGTTGCCGTCCATGGCGCAGTTCTCGAAGGCGATGCGCACGCCCTTGTCGGCGGCGCGCCTGGCCAGCGGCCCCCACACCTCGCGAAAGCGCGGCAGGCTGTCGGGCAACGGCTTGCCGCGGATGCGCCCGGTGAAGCCGCTGACCGTCGACGCGCCGAACAGGTGCGCATTGTTGATGACGGTTTCCCAGGCCGCGAGCACGCCGCGATCGACCTCGCCGCTCTCCAGCGGATTGCCGAACACGCCGATCGAGGACACGGTCACGTCGGCATCGCCGATCGCCTCGCGGATCTCGCCAGCCAGCCGCGGCAAATCCTTGCCGCCCAGCGTCTGCCAGAAGAAGGGCTGGATGCTCTCGAAGCCGAGCGGCAGGATCTGCCTGACATAGGCCGCCGGGTCGTCGAGATTGGCCCGCACCATGGTGCCTATGCGGATGTCGAGCAACGGGTTTGGCATCATGGTCCTTCCCTTGTGATCGCCACGCGCCGCCCGGTCTCGGCGCTCTCGATCGCGCCAAAAACCATGGCCAGGCTCTTGATGTTGTCGGCGCCGCGCGTTTCCGGCTCCGTGCCGGTCTCGATGGCGTGCATGAAATCCCGGATGATGCCGAGATGGCCGCCGACGCGGTCGGAAGGATCGAGCGCCGGCACCTCGACCGGCTCGGTTTTGTCCATCAGGCCGTCACGGCCCGATACCACCGCTTCCGCCTTCAGCCCGTCATGGCCGTCCCAGGTCAGGCTGCCGCGCTCGCCAACGATGCGCCAGCTGCCCTCCCAACTGGTGCGGAAGCCGGCTGCGCACCAGGAGCCGGCATAGGTGAAGACCTTGCCGCCGCCGAGATCGAAGACGGCGCTCGCCGACGACCCTTGCCGGTACCAGGACTGGGCCGGCTCCCATTCCTGGCAAAAGACACCGGCCGGCTCGCCGGCGACCATGTAGCGGGCGGCATCGAAGGTATGGATCGCCATGTCGAGCAGCAGCACATGGTCCATCTCCTCGCGGAAGCCGCCGAAATGCGGCCCGATGAAGAAGTCGGCATGGATACTGGTCGCCGGCCCGATGGCACCGGACTCGAGGAAGCGCCGGATGCGCCTGACATTGGCGACGTAGCGACGGTTCTGCACGACGGCATGAACGCGTCCGGCGCTTCGCGCCGCCTCGACGATGGCGCGGGCATTCTCCGGGCTATCGGCGAGCGGCTTTTCCGTCAAAAGATGGCAATGATGGGCGAAGGCGGAAAACGCAACGTCGCGCCTGGCGGCGGGAACCACGACATCGAACACCGCGTCGGGTGTTGTCTGGTCGAGCACCGCGTCGAGGCTGGTGCCGATGACGGCATTGGCAAGCCCGTATTCGGCCGCCCTCGCTTGCGCCCGTTCGGCGTCGAGGTCGACAAGGCCGACAATGGCAAGCCCGTCGATCCGGCTTGCGGCATCGAGCCATTGCCTGCTCATCGCGCCACAGCCGACGAGGACGACATTCATCATCCGGCGATCCTCCCGTTCGGCCCCTCCAGGCCGAATGTCACGGCATTCACGACACCGTCGTAAACGTTTTTCCGTAAACGTTTACGACAACACACCCGATAGCGTAGAATGTCAATCGGCCGCTGTCGAAAATCGCCGTTGCGCCTTGGCCGGGGCGGCAGCCGGTGCTAGCCAAGAAGGGGGAGAACAGTCACTTGGCGTCCAGCATCCACGACCTTGCGCGACACCTGAACATTTCGATCGGCACCGTGTCGCGGGCGCTGAACGGACGCGCCGACGTCAATGCCGACACCCGCCAGCGCGTGCTCGATGCCGCCAGGCAGCTGAACTACGCGCCCAACCAGTCCGGACGCAGTCTCAGGCAAGGAGCCACCCATTCGATCGCCTTCATGCTGCAGCCGCATCAGGGCGACCAGCAATATGGCGAACCGTTTTTCATCCCGTTCCTGATCGGGCTGCAGGCGAAGCTGGCCGAGCATGGCCTCGATCTGATGGTCGTCATGGGTGAGCCCGGCAAATATCAGCAGGAGCGGTTGCGCCGCGTGGTCGAGACGCGCTTGGTCGATGCGGTCGTTTTGGCTAATACGCGGCGGGAAGACGATCGAATCGACTATCTCGGCAAAGTCGGCTTTCCCTTCGCCACGCTTGGCCGAAGCCAGTCGGGCGACGACACCTATCCTTCGCTCGATATCGATTTCGAGAGGGCGGGCGAAGAAGCCGTCGACCGCCTCGTGGCGCGCGGACACCGTCGCATTGCCGCCATCCGCCCTTCGCTTGATCTCAACTTCGGCTATCTGTTCCTGGACGGCTATGGCAGGGGCTTGCGGCGGCATGGCATCGAGGTCGATCACGAGCTGATCGCCGACGGTTTCATCAACGAGGCCGGCGGCTACGAGGTGACGCCGCGCGTGATGTTGGCAAAAGACCCGCCGACGGCAATCATCTTCAACAATGATGCCATGGCGCTCGGCGGCTGCAAGGCGCTGGCCGAGATGGGCATGCGGCCCGGTCAAGACATTGCCGTGAACGTCATCGTCGACACGCCGCTCTGCCGCTATTTTTCGCCGGCGCTGACCGCCTTTCGCCCGGCGCTGGAGCCGATGGGCCGGCGGCTGGCCGAAATGCTGCTGGCATCGCTCCCCGCCTTCGCCGGCCCGGAAGGCCCGCGCGTCATTCGCGAAGTCTGGCCGCTGGAGCTGGTCGCACGCGATAGCGATTGATGGGACCAGCGCTGGCGAACCCGCTCAATCCACCTTCTTCTCGCCCCGCTCGCCGGCTTTGACGATATCCCCGGTGGTGAACAGGATTTCCTTCAGCTCCGCGCGCCAGTCCGTCTTCTGGCGCAGCAGGAATTCGAGGTCCATGCCGAAATGCTTGAACTCCTCGCTCTGTGCGTTCTTCATGATCGCCTTGGCCTGCGGGTCCTTTTCAACCGACATGCGCTGTTCGTACCAGCCGATCGCTTCCGCCTCCTCGATCAGCGAGGCGATCATGCGGGCAAAGGTCCGCACCTTCTGCGACAGTTCTTCCGGCGGTTCGTGATACTGGTCGAAACCCATGTCGTCCTCCCTCAACGGCTCGCGGATGGAGCCAAAGGCACTGGCCCGAATCCATGAATGCGTGGAACGCGCCGCGGGTTCCGGTATCCAGCCACAATTCGGGACGGTGAATCTGCAAGCAATCTCAGGACACCGGCGCGGCGCCGCCCTCCTCGGTGCGCCGGGCGATGAAGTCGTCGAGCACACCCGCGGTCGCGGCAGCCGCTGCAGGCGGCTCGAAATCGGCCACGATGCGCTTCCAGATGCCGGTGGCGCGTTCGGTCGCGGTCTTCGAGCCGCTTTGCGTCCAGTTGCCGAAATTCGACCAGTCGGCCACCAGCGGTTCGTAGAAGGCGGTGCGGTAGCGCGCCATGGTGTGGCCGGCCGAGAAGAAATGGCCGCCCGGCTGCACCTCGGCGATCGCCTCGAAGCCGATCGCGTCGTCGTCGCCAGGCGTCGCGGCGCAGAGTTCGGCGACCGTCTGCAGCGCCTCGATGTCGGTGACAAGCTTCTCCAGCGAAACGCTCAAGCCGCCTTCCAGCCAGCCTGCGGCATGGATGCAGACGGTGGCGCCAGACAGCACCGAGCCCCATAGCGCGAACTGCGTCTCGTGCGCCGCCTGCGCGTCCGATATGTTGGCCGCGCTGCCGCCGCCGGAGCGCCAGGGCAGTCCGGTGAAGCGCGCCAGCTGGCCCGCGCCCAGTGTGGCTTTGACGTGCTCCGGCGTACCGAAGGCGGGCGCACCGGATTTCATGTCGACATTGGAGGAGAAGGAGCCGTAGACCACCGGCGCGCCGGGCCGCACGATCTGCGCCAGCGTCAGCCCGGCCAGCGCTTCGGCATGCTGCAAGGTCAAGGCCCCGGCCACCGTGATCGGTGCCATCGCACCGGCCAGGCAGAAGGGCGTGATGATCAGGACCTGGCCCGCCCTTGCGAAATCGATGATGCCTTGCGCCATGGGAATGTCGAGCTGGCGCGGCGAATTGGTGTTGATGACGGTGTAGCAATGCGCGCCGGAGCGGAACTCATCCTCGGACAGGCCGCGGGCCAGCCTGATCATTTCGAAACTGTCATCGACCTGCGGCGTGCCACGCGCGAACACGAACGGGAATTTGTCTGAAAGGGTCAGTTGCGCCCGGTTGACGGCATAGTGGCGGAAACGATTGTCGATATCCTGCGGTTCGATGCACGGCCCCAGCATGTGCAAGACATCGAAATGCTGCACCAGCTTGATGAGCTCCTCGAAGGCGGCCAGCGTTCCGGGACGCCGGCCACGGTCGAGATCGGTGACATTGGGCGCGCCGGAGCCCGCCAGGAACGTCATCGAGCCCAGTTCGAGCGACAGGTCGCGAGCCCGCGCGCCTGCATTGGCATGGATCGATCGCGGCGCCGAGGCGAGCGCGGCCGCCACCATGTCACGGCCGATGCGCACCATGTCGGTCTCGGAATCGACCAGCGCGCCGGCGCGGGCGAGCACTTCGCGCGCCTGCGGCAGCAGCACCTTGATGCCCAATTCTTCCAGCACGCGCAGCGCCGTGTCGTGGATCGACGCCACCTGGTCGTTGGAAAAGATCGGCTGCGGCAGGAACGGGTTCTTCAGCGAGCGATAATCGGGCTTGCGGCTGGATTCGCTGCCGGCCTCGCCCGTGCGTCCACGCCGGCGTTCGCGCCTCATATCCCGTGCCGCGTCATCGACCATCAGAAACTCCTCTTCATTGCCTCATTGCCTCATTGCCGCATCGCCTTGCCCTGGGGATCGTAGGGCGAGACCCCGATGACCCGCGCCGGCCGCTCGACGCCGACAATGTGTACCGAAAGCGCGGTCCCTTCCCCGGCGAAATCGTCGTCCACCAACGCCAGCGCGACGCTCTTGCCGATCGTGTAGCCGAATCCGCCAGAGGTGACGAAGCCGACGCGGCGGCCGCCATGCCAGACCGGCTCGAAGCCGCTGGCGTCGGCATCGACGGCATCGATCTCCAGCGTCACGATCCGCCGCGCGGCGCCGGCGTGGCGCGCCTTCAGCGCCGCGTCGCGGCCGATAAAGTCGCTCTTGTCGAAGGCGATGAAGCGGTCGAGCCCGGTCTGGCCTGGCGTGTAGCCCTGCGTGAATTCGCGCGACCAGATGCCGAAGCTTTTCTCCAGCCTGAGTGCATTCAGCGCGTAGTAACCGATCTCGGCCAGCCCAAGGTCCTCGCCGGCGGCAAGCAGCGTCTCGCGCAGCGTGGCATGCATGCCCACCGGGCAACTGATCTCGAAGCCCAGTTCGCCGGCGATGGAGAGGCGGGCAACCCGCGCCCGCACCATGCCGATGTCGAACGCGCCGCAGGCCATGAACGGCAGCGCCTTGCCCGACACGTCCTGATGCGTCGTGCACTCAAGAATCTTGCGCGCATTGGGCCCGGTCAGCAGGAAGCCGCTCATCGCGTCCGAAATGTCGGTGACCGTGACACCCTCTCGCGCATGGCTCTCGAACCAGCGCATGTGGAATTCCCTGAGATAGTAGGAGCCCATCAGCCAATAGTCGCCGCCGCCCCAGTTGATGACGGTCAGGTCGCCCTTCAACCGCCCGTCCGGTCCGAGCATTGGCGCCAGCCGCGCCTGGCCGGCCTTCGGCAGCCTGCAGGCGAGCAACCGGTCGAGCCACGCCTCGGCGCCCGGTCCTGAAATCGCGTAGCGCGAATAGGCCGAGATATCGACGAGACCGGCGGCGCGCCGTACCCGCAGCGCTTCGTCGCCGACGATATCGAAGGCGTTGGAGCGCTTGAGCGTTGTGTTCTCGCGAAAACCCATCGGCGCGAAATAGGCCGGGATTTCCAGCCCCCAGGAGGCCGTCCATTCGCAGCCGGCCGCGCTCATGCCGTCATAGGCGCCGGGGCGTTTCAAGGGCCGGCCCGCCGGCAATCGCTCATTGGGAAAGGTCATGACGAAGCGGCGCGCGTAGAACTGCCGGGTCGTCTGTTTGAGATACTCCCGGTTGGCGGCGAAGGCGCCGTAGCGGGCGATGTCCATGCCGAAGATGTCGGCCCGCGGCTCGCCATAAATCATCCATTCGGCCAGCGACTTGCCGACGCCGCCGCCCTGGCTGAAGCCGGCCATGACGCCGCAGGCGACCCAGTAGTTCTTCAGGCCGCGCACCGGCCCGACGATCGGATTGCCGTCGGGGGTGAAGGTGAAGGCGCCGTTGACCCATTTGCGGATGCCGGCCGTCGCCAGGCAGGGAAAGCGCTCATGCGCCTTGGCGAGTTCCGGGCTGATGCGGTCGATGTCCTCCGGGATCAGCTCGATGCCATAGTCCCATGGCGCGCCGTCCATGTTCCAGTGCCTCGGGTTCTGCTCGTAGACGCCGAGCAGCACGCCGTTGCGTTCCTGGCGCAGGTAGGAAAAGCCGTCGAGGTCGACCGCAAGTCCGAGTTCCCGGTCGAGCGCGGCGACCTCGGGAATGTCCTCGGTGACGAAATAATGGTGCTCCATCGGCGTCACCGGCAAGTCGACGCCGGCCATCAGGCCGAGCTGCTTCGCCCATAAGCCGCCGGCATTGACAACATGTTCGGCGACGATGGTGCCCTGCTCGGTGACGACATCCCAGTGGCCGTCAGCGCGTGGCTTCAGCGCGACCACGCGGTTGCGCAGGATGACTTCGGCGCCACGCTTTTTCGCCGCTCCGGCATAGGCGTGCGTCGTTCCGTAGGGGTCGAGATGGCCCTCGTTGGAATCATACAGGCCGCCGAGCACACCGCTGACGTCGATGATCGGGCAGATCGCCTTGATCTCTTCCGGGGTCACCAGGCGGGCCGTTTCGATGCCCACCGACTGAAACACCGCCCAGGCCGACTTCAACCATTCCCAGCGCTGCGGATCGCTGGCCATGTTGACGCCGCCGGTCATGTGCAGGCCGATGTCCTGGCCGGATTCGGCCTCGATCTCGCGATAAAGCTTGATGGTGTAATCCTGCAGCGCCGCGACGTTGGGATCGGCGTTGAGCGCGTGAAAACCGGCCGCCGCGTGCCAGGTCGAGCCGGCCGTCAGTTCGGCGCGCTCGATCAGCGCCACGTCGCTCCAGCCGAACCGTGTCAGATGGTAGAGCACCGAGGCGCCGACCACGCCACCTCCAATGACGACTGCGCGGTAATGCGACTTCAAGGCTTCCCTCCTGGTCTGTCAGAGGGGACACCATATATGGACTGTACATTAGTGTCTAGTGCGCTGAATACGAGCGATGGCCCGATCAATAATCTCACGCCGTCCAGTATTTTTATCGCCACACGGAGACCCCGGCGGGCCGACATCGCGCACTGTCACGCAAGCATCATGTTGACGCCTTAGATCGCTTTCGGGGAGGCATGCGCGGCATCGTCGATGCGGCACCTCTTTTCATTTTTGTCCTTCGGCCGCTCCGGCGTGCTTCGTCACAAAGAGGATTGTCCATGAAACATTTGAACCGGAGCGTCGCACTCGGCGCAGCGCTGGCCTTGTTCACCGCCCTAACCCCCGCGCTTGCCGATGGCGTGGCCTATATCAACAAGGGCCTCGTCGGCGTCGGCCGCATCCCGGCCGCACAGCGCGACAAGTTCGGCGAGACGTTTGGCTCGGGCTCCGGCATGGCGATCGACACATCCGGCTGGACGCACGATGCCGGCACCTACAAGGGGTCGCTCTGGCTGCTGCCCGACCGTGGCTACAATGTCGCCGGCACCACCGATTACCGGCCGCGCCTCAACACGATCGGCATCGAGTTCACGCCTGTCGCGCCGGGCGCTGCTCCCGCCGCCGGCCAGGAGCAGACCGGCGTCAAGGCGACGCTTGCCGACACCATGCTTCTCACCGACGACAAGGGCGCCGACGCCACCGGCCTCGATCCGTTGGCGGATGTACGCCCGGCCGCGGGCGACATGCCGATGCTGCCCGTCGCCACCAACGGCAAGCTCGCTCTCGACAACGAAGCGATCGTGCGGCTGCCCGACGGTTCGATGTTCATCTCCGACGAATACGGCCCCAACATCTACCGGTTCTCCGCGCAAGGCCGCCTGATGTCGGCGACCCAGCCGCCGGCGGCCCTCGTGCCGATGCGCAAGGGAGCGCCGAACTTCTCTTCCGACAACCCCGGCCCGGGCGCCGCCGACCCTGACCCGAAGGATCCCGAGACCGGGCGCCAGAACAACCAGGGCCTCGAAGGCATGGCCATGACGCCGGACGGCAAGTTCCTGATCGCGGTGCTGCAGTCGGCTCCGAGGCAGGACGGCGGCGATTCCCCTTCGACGCGCCAGAACACCAGGGCCCTGGTCTATGACGCCTCCGACCTCGCCCATCTGAAGCTAGCGCATGAATATGTCGTGCCGCTGCCGGTGTTCAAGGATGCCAAGGGCAAGACCAAGGTCGCCGCGCAGAGCGAGATCGTGGCGCTTTCGGACACGTCCTTCCTGATGCTGGCACGCGACAGCGGCAACGGCCAGGGCCTGAAGAAGGGCGACGCGTCGCTCTACCGGCAGATCAACATCGTCGACCTTTCCGGCGCGACCGACATCGCGGGCGGACCCTTCGACGCCGCCGACAAGCCGGTCGCGCCCAAGGGCGTGCTTGATCCGTCGGTGACCCCGGCCAAGCTGACGCCGTTCATCGACATCAACGACGCCGCCGCGCTTGGCCGCTTCGGCCTGCACAATGGCGGGGCGAAGGACCGCAACGAGCTCTCCGAAAAGTGGGAAGCGATGTCGCTCGCCAGCGTGCTCGACCCGAAGCTGCCCGACGACTATTTCCTGTTCGTCGGCAACGACAATGACTTCCTCGCCCAGGACGGCTTCCAGGTCGGCGCCCCCTACAAGGCCGATGACGGCGCCGATGTCGACACCATGTTCCTGGTCTATCAGGTCACGCTGGCGGGCCTCGGCAAGAAGTAACGATCCCAGCGGGGCGGACGCGCCTGGCGTCCGCCCGCAAGTCGTGAAAAGGCTTACTTCAGGAACTCCGCGTCCTTCGGCACGCCCGCATCGATCGGCTCGGCGGTTCTGCTCGACACGGCCATGATCTTGCCGGCAGCCGACAGGTTGGGCCGCACGAAGACCTGGGCCGGGCCATTGACGCGGCTGTAGAGGTCGATGATGTCCTGGTTCATGAAGCGGACGCAGCCGGACGACGCGTTCTTGCCGATGGAATCCCATTCCGGCGTGCCATGCAGCCGGTACATTGTGTCCTTGCCGTCGCGGAACAGATAGAGCGCGCGCGCGCCCAGCGGGCTCTGCGGGCCGGGCGGCATGCCGTCCTTGTATTTCGCCAGTTCCGGCCGGCGCTGGATCATTTCCGGCGGCGGCGTCCACACCGGCCATTTCTTCCTCGCCTGGACCACGGCGCTGCCGGTCCATCCGAAACCGGCCTTGCCGAGGCTGACGCCATAGCGGATGGCCTTGCCGCCGTCGCGCACCAGATAGAGGAAGTGCTCGGATACGTCGACGACGATCGTACCGGGCTTTTCTCCGGTCGGATCGGCCACGACCTGGCGCACGAACTTCGGATCGAGCTTGGCAACCGGAATGGCCGGCAGCTGATAACCCTCGTCCGTTCGCGCCGCATACATGATCGCTGTATCGCCGAAAGCGGCATCGCTTGGCGCGGCCGACGGTGGGGCCGGCGCCACGGTCGGCGGCGCCACATCGGTCGTGGTGCACGCCGAAAGCGTCAGGGAAGCCGCACCCAAAGCGGATGCGCCAAGAAACGCACGCCGACTCAGGCGCTCAGGAAAAAGCGGAATATCTGACATGAACCCCCCGGTAAGAAACGCGGCCCTACGCGCCTGGGATCAATATCCCATTCCACAAGCTTTGAGAACAGGATGGATCAAGGCATGGCCCTTCGACCGTCCTTCCCGCCCTGCATCGACCTGCCCGGTTGAATCTGCGATCATCGCGCACCGGACTCAAAGATAGGCTCTGTCGGCCATGGACGAAAAAATGCCCGCCCGTCGTCGCACCGGCGACCTGACCAGCGGTCCGATCCCGCGCACGCTGCTGTTGTTTGCCTTGCCGGTGCTGGGTTCCAATGTGCTGCAGTCGCTCAACGGCTCGGTCAATGCCGTCTGGGTGGGCCGCTTCCTCGGCGAATCGGCACTGACCGCGACGTCCAACGCCAATCTCGTTCTGTTCCTGATCCTCGGCACGGTGTTCGGCATCGGCATGGCGGCCACCATCCTGGTGGCGCAGTCGGTCGGCGCCCGCGACCTGCCCCAGGCGCGCCGCATTGTCGGCACCAGCGCCACGTTCTTTTTCCTCGTCTCGGTTGTGTTCGCGGTGTGCGGCTGGGTCTGGGTCGACGCCATCCTCGGCGCGCTCGGCACGCCGGCCGACGCCTTGCCGCTCGCACGCTCCTACCTGCGCATCATCTTCGTCGCCGTGCCGATGATGAACCTCCTGTCCTTCGTCATGACCGTGCTGCGCGGCGCGGGCGATTCACGCACGCCCTTCTTCTTCATGGCGCTAGCGGTCGTGCTCGACATCGTGCTCAACCCCCTGCTCATCCGCGGCATCGGTCCATTTCCCGAACTCGGCATCGCCGGTTCCGCCACCTCGACGCTGATCGGCCAGACCGTGAGCGTCATCGCCATCCTTGTCGTGCTCTACGCGCGCAAGCATCCGCTGCGGCTGGCCGGCGCCAATCTCGCTTTGCTACGCCCGGATCCGGCGCTGCTGCGCATCGTCGTCTTCAAGGGCGTGCCGATGGGCTTGCAGATGATCGTCATCTCGGCGGCGGCACTGACGGTGATGGGTATCGTCAACTCCTACGGGTCCCAGGTCGCCGCCGCCTACGGTATCGCCGCGCAGCTCTGGACCTACATCCAGATGCCGGCGCTTGCCATCGGCGCCGCGGTCTCCTCCATGGCGGCGCAGAATGTCGGCGCCGGCCGCTGGGACCGCATCGGCCGCATCGCGGTCTCCGGCGTTGGCTTCAACCTTGTCCTGACCGGCGCCCTCGTCGCGCTGCTATGGGCCTTCGACCGCTCGATCCTGAGCCTCTTCCTGAGCAGCGACAGCGCGGCGATCGACATTGCCGCTCACATCAACAGTGTCGCGTCCTGGTCGTTCATCCTGTTCGGCATCACCATCGTGCTGTTTGCCACCGTGCGCGCCACCGGCGCGGTGATGCCGCCGCTGATCATCCTGGTGATCTCGGTGCTCGTCGTGCGCACCGGCTTTGCCTATTTTATGCGCGGCGTGATCGGCGAGGAGGCGCTGTGGTGGAGTTTCCCCGCCGGCTCGATCACATCGCTGTTGCTGGCGGCGGCCTACTACCGCTTCGGCGGCTGGCGCACCATGCATATGATCGAGAACAGGCCGGCCGCCGGCGAACCGCCCGATACAGGGCTCGGTGTGCCGCGCCAGCGCGCCAACGTGACGCCTGAAACCCCGAACGGCTGAAGCAGGCCACCTTGCCGGATCGGCGCGGCTGTCTCAGCGCCTTTGTCTGAGCCCGAATCCTAGCGCCACCAGCGCGAACGCGATGATCATGGCCGCGAAGGCCAGGCTCGCGACGACCGGACTGGCATAGGTCGACACGACACCGAGCCCGATGACGGGCAAGGCATTACCCACAAAGCAGCAGATGAAGAAACTGGACACGACCTCGGCACGGCGATCCCGCGGCGCGATCTCGTTCACCACTTGCAGGCCGCCGCGATAGCCGAGAGCGGCCGCCACGCCGCAGCAGGCGGTCGCCGCGATCATCAGCGCCATCGACGCCAGCATCTGCGCCGCCACCACGAGCACGGCGCTCGGGATCATCAAGGCCAGCGCGGCCAGCATCGCCGTGCTGCTCCGCATCCGCGCCAGCGCCACAATGCTGAGCGCCGCGATCATCGCCAGCTCGAAGAACAGTGCCCCGGCCACGGCATGGTTCGTTTCGTGCAGCTGCTGCGCCAGGATGCTCGGCGCCACCGCCGCATAGAAGCCGACCAGCGCCATGGCGCCAAAGCCGGTCACCGCCGGCGCCACGAAGCGCGAGCGGATCCGCGCCGGCACGGAGAGGCGCGGCCGCATCGACACCTGGCCAAGGCCGCTGGGCTTGGTCACCGTTTCGCGCGTGCGCCAGACCAGGATCGTCACCACGCCAAGCGCCGCCAGATAGACGATGAAAACCAGGCGCAATGGCCACGGCTCGTATTGGGCCAACAGGCCCGAAACAAGCGCCCCGAAACCGAGGCCGAGGAAGTTGGTGCTGGTGGCGATGACGCTGGCGCGCGACTTGTCGGCATCAGGCAGAAGCTCGGCAATCCACGCGGTCCCCGTCCCTGCACCGACGCCGATCCCAAGGCCGCTCAGGATGCGCGCCACATCGAGCGCGACGACATTGCCTGCGAACAGGAAGACAAGCGCGCTGACAATGGCCACGATCATTGCCGCGAGTGCCGCCGGCCGGCGTCCCACGACATCCGACACGCCGCCGAACACCAGCAAGGCGCCGAGATTGCCGACGACATAGACCGCGTAGATCAGCGTCAAGGTGATCTGCGAAAAGCCGAATTGCTGCTTGTAGACGATATAGAGAGGCGTCAGCACCGTGCTGCCGGCAAACAGCACCGCGATCATCGCGGCGACAGTGGGGATCGCTAGGTCGCCGCCGGCATCGTCGTGAGTTTGCGCGAGATCGCGAAGGGCCATGGCCAAGCTCGTCACCGGTTTCAGGGATCGCGACGTTAACGCACCCTTCCCGCCGGCGTTCCGATCAACGGCCACGCTCCTGACACCACGGTGGGCCTTGACCCGCCAGGCTCACGGCCAAAAACGCGGATCGGGGCCAGCGGCCCCGGTCCATCAACGGCATCCCGTGTGCCGTACCGGATGCGATCGGTTCTATTTGCAGGGGAAACCGGGCGCGATCTTGCACTTGCCGGGTCGCGGCTTGTGCGGCGGGCGGTGATGCGGGGGACGGTGATGGGGCCGATGGTGCCAGTGCGGCGGCCGATGCGGCGGGCGCACGATGATAACAGGCGGATGCACGACTTGGGCGCGCGCGAGATAGCCCGAACTGGCCCAGCCGCTGACACCGCCACCATGTATCCTGCACCAGCCAGGCTGGCAGCCGGTGACATTGACCCTGAAGCCCGCCGGCAGCGTCCCGACCTTGGCATATCCCGCGCCGGGCCCGTTACGCACGTTGAGATTGGTCGTGGTGTGGGCGCTGTAGGCAAAGGCCGCGGCCGACGTACCGAAGACCGTCGCCAGGATGGTCGCTATCGCAAGCAGAAATCGAAATCTCATCAGTCCCTCCATTCGAGCGCCGGCCGTTCGACTGCTTCGGCCGGGACCGCGTCGCAAGGGGAGATGCAGCGGCAAGAAAAGTCAACAACTGGCCGAGGCCAATCACCATGATCACCGGTCCGGGCATGGAGATTTCCCCTGATATAGTTGAGGAATTTACCGTACGCCGTTTATCGGCACGCCAACATCCGCTAACGATTTACTATCTTTCGGCAATTCATCGCGCTCCGGGGCAGTGATCATGGGCAAAGGCAGGGTCGAGGCATTCACCGACGGCGTGGTGGCGATCATCATCACCATCATGGTGCTGGACCTGAAGGTGCCGGAAGGCGAGGATTTTTCGGCCTTGCTGCCGCAGTGGCCGATCTTCCTGTGCTACGTGCTCTCGTTCATCAATGTCGGCATCTACTGGAACAATCTGCACAATATGTTCCACACCGTGCAGCGGGTCGACGGCCGCGTGCTGTGGGCAAACCTGCATCTGCTGTTCTGGTTGTCCTTGATGCCGGTGACAACCGCCTTCATGGGCGAGAACCATTTCGCCACGGTTCCCGTCGCGGTCTACGGTTTCGACCTTGTAATGTGCGCGACCGCCTACAGCATCCTGGTCATCGCGCTGCATCGGCTGCATGGGCAGGACACCGCATTCGCCAAGGCCATCGGCGCCGACCGTAAGGGGAGGATCTCGCTCGCCATTTACATCGCGGCCGTCGGGCTGACCTTCCTCGACCGGTGGATCGGCGTTGCGCTCTATGTTGCCGTCGCCCTGGTCTGGCTGGTGCCGGACACGCGCTTCGCGCGGGTGATCGAAAAATAACTGTTTGCCCGGCGCAATTCCGGACGGAAAACCGCTTCACACTTTTCCTGGAATTGCTTAGCCGCGCATCGCCTTCAGCTTTTCCGCCACCGACGCGGCAAGGTCGCCATAGCGCTCTTCCAGCCGCTCCGCCGCCTTGATGATCGAGAAATCATGGCCGAACTTCTCCAGCGCCATGCGCAGTTTCTCGACGAACTCGGCCTGTTTTTCCAGCGCCGAGAACAAAGTCTTCACCTGGGCTTCGCTGATATCGGGATTGGCCAGCATCTGTGGCACCTCGCGCCCCATCTGGTCGCCGGTGGCGGTCTGCTCCTTCAGAATTGCAACCCAATCCGTCAATCGGAAGTCTCCTTTGTCGTGGCAGCATGCGCAGCCACGACCGGGCTGGTCAACCCGACAAGCCCGACAGAGGCTTGCGCAAGCCCGATCCGGCGCTAAGTTCGGCGCCATCGAGAAAAGGACCTTTCCGCTCATGATCACCGACGCCGAAATCCAGACCGCCCTGCCAGCGCTTGGCCAAGGCAATACCGCCGTCATCACCGGCGCCGCGAGCGGCATCGGCCTTGCGGCGGCCAAAAGGCTGGCGTTGATGGGCATGAAGATCGTGCTGGCCGACATTGGCGGGCCGCGCCTCGACGATGCCTCGCGCGCCGTCGCCGCGATTACCGGCGACGACGCCGTGCTTGCCGTTGCATCCGACGTTTCGAAGGCCGATGAGGTCGACCGTCTCGCCGACCGGGCATTCGGCGCCTTCGGCGAAGTCTCGCTGCTGATGAACAATGCCGGCGTCGGCGACAATCCTGGAAAGCCCTGGGAAAACCGCGACGGCTGGAAACGGCTGCTCGACGTCAATTTCTGCGGCGTCTTGCATGGCGTCGAAGCCTTCACGTCACGCATGCTGGCGTCGGCCAAGCCCGGCCTGATCATCAACACCGGCTCCAAGCAAGGCATCACCACGCCGCCCGGCAACCTCGCCTATAACGTTTCCAAGGCCGGCGTGAAGACCTTTACGGAAGGCCTTGCGCATGCGCTGCGCAACGAGCCCGGCGCCCGCCTGTCGGCGCATCTGCTCATTCCCGGCTTCACCTATACCGGCCTGACCGAAGGCGCGACGGAAAAGCCCGCCGGTGCCTGGACCGGCGAGCAGGTCGTCGATTTCATGCTGGTCTCGCTGGTCCGGGGCGACTTCTACATCCTGTGCCCCGACAATGAGGTGGCGCGGCCGCTGGACGAAAAGCGCATGGCCTGGGCGATCGGCGACATCATCGAAAACCGCCCTGCCCTGTCGCGCTGGCACCCCGACCACAAGGATGCGTTCGCGGCATTCCTGAAGGGCTGAGCCTCAAGCAGCGCTCTTTCCCGCGCTCCGTTTCTTGGCAACCGCCTTGTTGGCCGCCAGGGTGGCGATCTCCTTGTCGTGCCGTTTTGCCGCCCGCTCGCATTTGGAGCGGATTTCCTCGACCTCGGATTCGGTCAGGTGTTCGATGCCGATAAAGTGGTTGTGGCCCTCGCTGACCCGGATCAATTCGTCGAGCTTGGCCTGGATCGCCGCGCCGTCACGGTTCTGGGTGTTCTGGATGAGAAACACCATGAGAAAGGTAATGATGGTCGTGCCGGTGTTGATCACCAGTTGCCAGGTGTCCGAGAAACTGAAGAACGGCCCGCTGACCGCCCAGACGACGACGATCAGACAGCAGCCGGCAAAGGTCAGCGGCAGGCCGGTCATGTGAGCGACCCAGTTGGCAACCTTGGTGAAATGCTTTTCCATGTGTCGAGTGCCCTCAATGTTTGCCGCGATGAGAAACAAGCGGGGGCCGTTCGAGTTCCCACCGCAAGGAATGCAACCGGCACAATTGAATACACGCAGGACGTGCATCTGGTGAAAAACACACCTTATCGGTTCAATGTCATGGTAACCATGCAGGCAAGGAGCCTGTTCCTTCCGCTTCACAGCGGTTTACCTCCAGCCCCTTCCGCTGCGCCACCCCCGCATGGCGGAAGGGGTTTCATTCCGGAGAGCGCGGAGCATGGTTTCCCCAAAGCGCCGACCGGCACCAGAACAAACCATCGCTCCACTTTCGCGCACTCTGCTCCGCAGCGCCGGCTTCGGCCTGCTGATGACCTGCGCTGCCGTCACCGCCCGGGCTGAATCCACGACCACGCCGGCAGCCGAACCGACGGCCCCGCCGGCGGCGGAGGCGGCCGCGGCGTCAACCGATCCAGTCATCACCGGCAGTCTGGAACGCCACTGGACCAACAACGCGCTGGACAGCGATCGCAACGTCTCCGACTGGTATTCGCTGCTGCGCGGCGCGCTGCAACAGCAATGGGGCGACAGCGACGCTTACGCCAAGCTCAACGCCGACTTCCAGGTTTCGCATTACGACCACACCTCGATCGAGGATGACCGCTCCCTGGGCGTGTCGGCCGAGGCCTTCCGCCGCCTCACGCCGGGTCTCGAATTGAGGGGAACGCTGAGCTATCGCGTGTCCAGCACCGGTGACAATCTCGACATCGGCCCGCTGACGCTGGGAACGCGCGAGGCCAAGCAGGTCTTCGGTGCCCAGACACAGCTCGGCATCGATCTCGGCAATGCGACCTCGCTGATCCTCGAAGCCGCCGACAGTTTCGAAAAACTCGGCGCGACGCATTTCGAGGACGACCTGATCCTGCCGGCGAAACTGCACGCCGACCGCAACCTCTTCCAATTGGCGGCGAGGATCACCCGGACCGTCGGCAATTTCGCCTTCGGCGGGTCGGCATCGGCGCTCTTCGCCAGCGTCGAGCGGATCGGCTATCCGCCGCTGTTCCTGTCGTTCGACGCCTATACGCTGCGCGCCGAGGCCGCCTACAAGGGATCGGACGGCTCGACACTGGGCCTGGCGCTGGGCGCGGAGTTCCTGCGCGGCGCCGACAACATCTACCAGCGCTGGCGCCCGACCTGGCAGGTGACCTTCGGCAAGCCATTGCCGCGCGGCTTCGAGCTGCGCGGCACGTATTTCGGGCGCTACGAAACATCCAACACCGACGACCCGCTGGCCTCATGGCTGCAGCGCGCGGAACTGGAAATCGGCACCAAGCTGCGCGAGAATCTCGGCATTGCGTCCGGCATCTTCTACGAGCTCAAGGACAATCTGCTCTATGAGAACCAGGAGCGCCGAAAAGGCATCTATGCCGAGGCGACATATGACGCGAGCAAGTCGATGGCCATCGTCTTGCGCGTCGATATCAACAGGACCATCAAGACGGTCATCGACGACCGCGAACACAGCATCGATGCCTTCATTGCGTTGCGCGCCAAGATCTGACTTCGTCTTCGCGCATGTCCGGCCTGTTTGCGGGGAAGGCTAGTCCTGGAAGAACGGTTTTCCGTCCGGAGTTTGCCTCGGCCCAGGGATACAAACCAGCGAGGCAGGAGGGTGTGCGAGACCCTCCTGCCCCGACACGGAAATTGCCCGTGACCTTGCTGCCTAGTGACGGCCGCCCAGCTTGTAGCTGTTGCCGCCGAGCACGTTGACGCCGATCCCGCTGAGAACGCCGGAAAGGACGTTGGTCTTGTTGCCGTTCAGGATGCCCTGGACGACATTGCCGCTCAGGATGTTGTTGCCATTGAGAACGCCGTTCAACGCGTTCACCTGGCCGAGACCGATGGACGGCGACACGTTGATCAGGCTGCCCGAGCTACCTCCGCCCCAGCCGCCGGCATAGGCGCCGACAGTCGAGAACGAAACCATTGCAGCAGTGAGTACAAGTGCGAACTTCTTCATGACTTCTCTCCATTGTTGCTAACAGTGTTTCCTTCGACTTCTTACGACTTACCCCCGCATCGATTAGTGCATTTCGCAAAAAGTCGTGCAACCATGGATTGTTTAATTTGAGCGATACAATTCATTTTCCAATTTTTAACGCTAATATTTTACGTTAAGAAAATTGGTTACCCTCGAAGCATCTCCGCCCAACGCAATATTTCGTTTCCGGGAAATGGCGGCTGTGGAGAACGTATAGGGATGCCGGCTCAGGCGGCGTCGTTTTCCCAGCGATCGAGGAAGGTCTCGATCGGCATCGCCTGCATGTCGGGAACCGCCCTGGCGAGTTTCTCGACCGGCCAGTCCCACCAGGCGAGAGCCTCGATGCGTGCCGCTATTTCAGGAGCAAAGCGTGGCCTGAGCGGTTTCGCCGGCACGCCGGCGACGATCGTGTAGGACGGCACGTCCCGCGTCACCACGGCATTGGCACCGATGACCGCGCCATTGCCGATGGCAACGCCAGGCAAGATGACCGCGCCATGGCCGATCCAGACATCATGGCCGATGGTCACGGCCTTCGACCGCCGCCGCTCGCGGAACGCGGCATCGACGCCCAGCCAGCGAAAATATTCGTTCGGCCGATAGCTGACCTTGTGCTGGGTCAGCCGCTCGATCGGATGTTCCAGCGCATTGATGCGGCTGTTGGCGGCGATCGAGCAGAATTTGCCGATCGTCGTATAGATCGCCTCGGCATGGCGTTCGAAATAGGAGAAATCGCCGACAATGACCTCGCGCAGCACGACGCGTTCGCCGATCGCGGCATAACGGCCAAGCTTGCAGCCCTTCATCTCCGCGGTCGGATGAATGCGCGGCTCGGGGTCTTTCGGAACGAGATCTTCGGAACGGTCCATGTCGGCGGCTTTACGTCAGAGCAATTGCCGCCGCAAGGCGGAGCAATTGGCCGTAACGCCAAACGGCTCGAAAGAATCGCCTATTTCGGCTTGTCCTTGCTCCACACCACGTTCTGGCCATAGAGCGGCACCGTCGTGACCGACATCTTGGCCGAGCCGTCCTGCACCTGGCGCGAGTGCGAGAGATAGATCAACGTCTCGTTCTTCTTGTCGTAGATGCGGTTCACCACCTGCTTCTTCCAGATCAGGCTGATGCCCTGCTTGAAAACCTCCTCGCCGCCCTCGCTCGTGTCGATGTCGCCGATGGTGATCGGGCCGGTCTGGCGGCACGAGATCGAGGAATCGCTGGGATCCTCGAACCAGTTGCCCTTGTGCAGCCGGTCGATGACGCTGCGGTCGAAATAGGAAACGTGGCAGGTGACGCCTTCCACCTTCGGATCCTTGATCGCCTCGACGATGATGTCATTGCCGACCCAGTCGACGCCGACCTTGCCGACTTCCTCAGCAACGGCGCTGCCGGCGCCAAGCACGACGCATGCGGCCAAAGCGCCTCCGATCAGTTTTCGCCCGGTCAGTTTTCGCTCAGCCAGTTTTCGCCCAGTGAGTTCGAGCCCAATCAGTTCGAGCAAAGAAGCCTCCTCGGTTCGGGTTGCCGGTCTCAGGTGGGGCGGACTGTGTGGCTTTGCAAGCGCAAGCGTCAACACCACGGCCGGTTGCGGCAACGCGGCACTTTGCCTGCGCGGGGCCGAACCGCTAAGACTGTCGCACCGGCGCGGCATTGAGCCGGCGCGATGATTTCTGCGGACGGACTTTTCTGATGATGCGTTCTATCCTGGTCGGCATTCTCGTCCTGATGGCGGCCGGCGTCGGCTGGCTGACCTTCGACTGGTATCGCGGCCACTATGGCGGCGAACCGTTCGGCGCGCCCTTTACCTTGGTCGACCAGAAAGGCGCCCCGATCACCGAGGCTGCTTTCCGCGGACAGCCCAGCGTCGTCTTCTTCGGCTTCACCCATTGCCCCGAAGTCTGCCCGACCACCTTGTTCGAACTCTCCGGCTGGCTGAAGACGCTCGGCGATGACGGCAAGAACCTGCACGCCTATTTCGTCTCGGTCGACCCGGAGCGCGACACGCCGCAGGTGATGAACGCCTATGTCAGCAATTTCTCCGATCGCATCACCGGCATTACCGGCGACCCGGACAAGGTCCACGCCATGGCCAAGTCGTTCGGCATCTACTGGAAGAAGGTCGACACCGGCGACGGCGACTACACGATGGACCACACCGCCTCGGTGTTGCTGCTCAATCCCCAGGGCGACTTTGCCGGCACGATCGCCTACGGAGAGAGCGCCAGCACCGCCGTGGAGAAACTGAAGCGCCTTGCCGCGAAGGGCTAGAGCTTGATTCCGAAAAGTGGAGACCGGTTTCGGACAAGAACAAGCCTGGAGAAACACAAATTCACATGACCCAGACGCGGCTCCATTTCACCACCGGCAAGATCGAGGCTGAACGCATCTTCGCGGCGCTGGAGATGGCCTTCGAGGAAGAAGGCCTGCCGATCGCCGTGCTTGAGGTCGACGAGGACGCCGACATCCACGAGGTCTCGCTCTATACCGATGGCGACGTCGACGCCGTCGAGGCGCGGCTGAAGCACGTTCTCTCCGGCCTAGCTATATCGAGACCGGTCGAGCGCGAGGCACTGCCCGACATCGACTGGGTGGCGCGCTCGCTGGAAGGCCTCAAGCCGGTGCGTGCCGGCCGTTTCTTCGTCCATGGCGCGCATGACCGCAGGAAGCGCCATAGCGGGGAACTCGCCATCGAGATCGAGGCAGGCCTTGCCTTTGGCACCGGCCATCACGGCACCACATCAGGATGCCTCGAAATGCTGGAGAAAGTCGTGCGGCGCGAGCGCCCACGCAACGCGCTCGACCTCGGCACCGGCAGCGCGGTTCTGGCGATCGCGGTCGCCAAGCTGGCGCATATTCCGGTGCTGGCCACCGACATCGATCCGGTCGCGGTCAGGGTCGCCGCCGCCAATGCGCGGCTGAACCACGTCAAGGGCCTGATCGAGACGGTGACCGCGCCAGGCTTTCACCACCCGATCTTTGCCAGGCGCGCGCCCTTCGACCTCATCGTCGCCAACATATTGGCGCGGCCGCTGATGCGGCTGGCGCCGCAAATGGCGGGGCATATCGCGCTCGGCGGCTCGATCGTGCTGTCAGGCATCCTCGACCGCCAGCGCGACGCCGTCATCTCAGCCTATGTCGGCCAGAACTTCCGCCATATCAGCACCTTGCACCGCGAAGGCTGGGTGACGATCCACCTCAAGCACTGAGGCCGGCAAGGCGGTTGCCGGCCCTCTCAGGCTAACTCTTAAAACTTGATGCCCAGATTGGCCTTGAAGCCGTTGTCGAAGGCATCCGGTCCGAACTGCCCGGCATAGGACAGGCCAAGCGTGGCATTCCGCGCCAGTTGCACGTCGAAGCCGGCCTCGACCAGCATTGCGTCTCTCGCGATCGGCACGCCCGCGATGGTGAAATCGTCGCCCCCGGCGAAGGCGAAGGCCGACAGCGGCGTTACGTCGCCGAAGGCATGGCGCCACCCGAACATGCCGCGCGCGGTCGCCGCAACGCCGCCAATTGTAATGTCGGTGGAAGCCCGGACGCCAAGCGTGGTGAAGGTCGCGTCGGCCGTCGAACTGCTGCTCGTCAGCGCGGCATCCCCGCCCGTTTCAGTGAAGCCGTCCGTGTGCAGGTTCACATAGGCAAGATTGGCGAACGGCTCGAAGGCGAACGGCCCGGCATCCGTCTTGTAGGCCAGTTCGCCGAAGGCCTGCGCCGTGGCGGCATCGTAATCAGCCGACAGGCTGTCTGCGAAGCCGTCGAAAGCGACCGAGCGCGATGTCGAGATCCGGTGCCAGGTATAGGCGGCACCGGTGCGGAACGCGATCGCGCCCCAATTGGTCCCACCATAGAGGCCGAGGTGGTAATTGTCGCTGTCGCCCGAGGAATGCCGGTCATCGGCGTCGAAGCTGGTGCGGCTGTAGCCGCCGGCCAGGCCAATCCGCCAGTCGCCGGCCATGCCGTCGGCGCCTATCAGCAGCCCGCCCGCCGACCGATCGAAGGCAGCCGCGTTGCCGTCGCTGTCGGTGCCGCCCCAAGAGCCAAAGCCCTGCGTCCAGAAGGCGAAGCGATCCGTGTCGGCCGCCACCGGCTGAACGCCGTCCTCGTCATAGGCCATCACCGGCAGCGAAGCGGTCTTGCCGCTCTCGCCGAAGGCGGCGCGCAGGCGTGCCGTCACCGCATCCTGCAGGAAGTGGCTGTCCTGGAGGAGCATGCCCTTGGCCGATACATGAATTTCGCCGGAGAGCTGATCGAGGGCGGCTTGCGCGGCCTCGTCGCTCGGCAGACCGAGAATGGCGCTGACGAGGGCGCTGCTGGCGGCGCTGTCAAGCCCCTCGCCCGTAGCGATCTGGTTCGGCGTCAGGCCGGCCGAGCCGAAGGTTTTCGTCTGGGTTACGTCGACATAGGCATGGGTCGCATCGGACGTGGTGCTCAGGCTGACGAAGTTGGAGATCTGCGAATCGCTCAGCGTGAAGGTTCCGCTGACGCTGCTGGCCTGGAGCACGGTATAGCGGGTGCCGGCTACCAGGCCGCCAAGGCCGATATTGGTCACCGTCAAGCCGGCGCCACTGGTAATGGTGGCGGCGCCGGACGCGCCGATCAGATCCGAAAGACCAGCCGAATTGAGCTCAACCGCATAGGTCGAGCCCGACGCGAAGCTGGCGGTCCCGTTGACCGTCAGCGTCCCGATCGCGTTGTTGCCGGGCGCAACGGTGCCGGAGGCATTGAGTGCTCCAACCGTGCCGCTCCCGGCGAGCGTGGCGTCGCTGTCAACGGTGACGGGCGAACCGCCCAGCGAGCCTGAGACAAGAAGCGTGCCGGCCTTCACTTCAGTGGCGCCCGACATGGTGCTCGAACCCGACAGCTCGAAAGTCCCCGTTCCGTCCTTGATCAGTCCGCCGGTGCCGGTGAGGCCGCCCGAAAAGACGGTCGAGCCACCATTGCCTCCGGTCGTCAGCTTGCCCGTTCCCTCATCAACCGTTCCCGCGCCGGCCAGCGAGCCGATCACCTGGCTGAAATTGTTGAGTGAAAGCGTGGCGCCGGCGCCGACCGTATAGGCACTGTTGGCACTGAAGATATTGACGTCGCTCGCCTTGAGCGTTCCCTCGGCGACATCCGTGGCCGTGGAATAGGTGTTGCTGTCGGCAAAGCCGGTCACGGTCAACGTACCCGTGCCGAGCTTCGTGAACGTCCCGTTCGGAACGTCGCCATCGCCCATATTGGCGCCAGTGCTCAGACTGAAGCCTTGCGTATCGATGGCACCGCCGGCGGCCCCGAACAGAATGAGGCTGTTGGAAATGACGATGTTATCAGCACCAGCTTGCAACGTACCGCCATCCAGCGTGACCATCCCGGACCCTGTGGCACCCAGCGAATTGTTGGTCATGATCCGAAGCGTGCCACCGTTGACGGTGGCGCCACCCCCGAAACTGTTGCTGCTGCTCAAAACGAGCGTGCCGGCACCGGTCTTGATCAGCGTGGCGGGATCGTCGAATTGAGAAATCTGTCCGCCATAAGTGCCGGTTCCCGAACCGACATTCAGCATCATGCTCCCGTACATGGTGAGGTCATTGCCGATCGCGACGCCGTTCTGGATGTCGATGACGGTACCACCATTCGCATAGACCGGACCGGTGCCAAGCGCAGCATTGTTACCCAGGCTGAGCGTACCGCCATAGAGATTGGTGCCGCCTGTGTAGGTGTTGGCCCCATTCAACCTCAGCAAGCCATCGCCGCTCTTGGTCAAGCCACTGCCTGAAATCGCTCCATCGGCGGTAAAATGAGCACCGGCATCAACCGTGAAAACGGTGTCGGAGATCATGTTGAGACCGGCATCGGCCTCCAGATCGGCAATGAAATTGTTCGTTTGCACGTTGATGGCGGCTTGGCCGAATGCCTCCAAATTCAAAACACCGTTTGACAACCGGTAGCCGCCAGAGGTGCTGGTGGCATTCAAGTTCAATGTGCCTACCGTGTAGGGTCCACCTGACAGGTTAACAGTATAGCCGAGACCCTGGTCCGCCGCATCATGGTTGAAGGTCGCGACCGCATCGACGCCGTTGGGAACCGTTGCGGGCGTCCAGTTCGCAGCCGTACCCCAATTGCCGCTTTGGTGAACGAAATCCTCGGCCGAGGCGACACCAGGCACCAGCGGCGTCATGGCGACCGCAACAAGTCCGGCCATCAACAAAGCAGGAAGCGAGGTCGATGCCAGCAGCGAGCATGCAACCCGCGCCTTCGCCTCGCCGTTGTTTTTGGCATGCGCAGTAAAAACCGAATGTCTCATAAAATCCCCCGACCAGCCATCCCTTGACTGTATCGACCCTGAAGCCCGTCACCACGGTACGAAAACCGCCGCCGAGAGACAACCGATTGCAAGCCGTAAAGATTGCCGAAACCACGCAACGGTGACCTCGGAAGGAAATCCGCGGGGGTCCGTTGCGAATTTGCATCAATGGACATTTGCGCGCCACATGCCGAAGCGCGAAAATTCTGCGGCATGGCTGGACCAAGCGCGATCGGTTGTCAGCCAGGCGACGCTGTAGCAGTTTGCGCCGGCTGGAAATCGATTCCGATTTGCAGCCCCATAGGTTACGGTCGCGCGAATACCAGGAGGCCCATCATGTTCCAGACCTTCGATTCCGCGGGCGATCCGGCGGTCGGCAAGCCGCGCGTGGCGCTGCTGCGCCAGTGGCTGGCCGCGAACGGCCTCGACGGCTTCATCGTTCCGCGCGCCGACGAGCACCAGGGCGAATATGTCGCCGATCGTTCCGCACGGCTGAAATGGCTGACCGGCTTCAGCGGATCGGCCGGCGTCGCCATCGTGCTGCGCGACCGCGCCTTCATATTCGTCGACGGGCGCTACACGCTACAAGTGCGGGGCGAAGTCGATCTCGGCATCTTTTCGATCGAAAGCCTGGTCGACAACCCGCCCGCTGTCTGGCTCAAGGACAACATCGGCAAGGGTGCGCGGCTGGGCTTCGATCCCTGGCTGCACACGATCGGCGAGGTCAAGGCGCTGCAGGCCTCCGCCGACAAGACCGGCGCGGTGCTCGTGCCGCTCGACAGGAACCCGATCGACATCATCTGGAGGGATCAGCCAGCAGCACCCGTGGCCCCGGTCGAACTGCACCCGATCGGCTTTGCCGGCGAGCTCGCCAAGGACAAGCTGGCGCGGCTGGCGACGGCGATCGGCAAGGAGGGCGCCACCCATGCGGTGCTGACCGACCCCTCCTCCATCGCCTGGGCCTTCAACATCCGTGGCGGCGACGTGCCGCACACACCGCTGGCGCTCGGCTTCGCCATTCTTGCCGCCGACGGGTTGCACCAGCTGTTCATCGACAGCCGCAAATTTTCGCGCCAGGTCGCGGCCTATCTCACCCAGCTTGCCGATCCGCATGAGCCCGGCGAATTCGAAGCAGCGATCGTGGCACTGGCGAAAGGCGGCGCGAAAATCGCGCTCGATCCCGTGCTGGCAGCCGACCGGCTGCGCATGCTGGTCGAGGACAATGGCGGCACCGTGGTTGCCGCGCCCGACCCCGCCCGCATCCCGCGCGCCACCAAGAACCAGGCCGAGATCAATGGCTCGCGCGCCGCGCATCGCCGCGACGGCGCGGCGGTGGCCAAGCTGTTGTGCTGGCTGGAGCGCCAGAAACCCGGCTCGCTCGACGAAATCGCGGTCGTCACCAGGCTGGAGGAAACACGCCGGGAGACCGGCGAGGAAACCCAGATGCCGCTGCGCGACGTCTCCTTCGACACCATTTCCGGCGCTGGCCCGAACGGCGCCATCATGCATTACCGCGTCTCGCGCGCCACCAGCCGCAAACTGCGGGCTGGCGAACTGTTCCTTCTCGATTCCGGCGCGCAATACCAGGATGGCACGACGGACATTACCCGCACCGTGCCTATCGGCGAGCCGACCGAAGAGATGCGCGAACGCTTCACGCTCGTGCTGAAAGGCATGATCGGCATTTCCACGCTACGCTTCCCCGCCGGCACGCGCGGCTCCGAGATCGACGCCGTCGCCCGCATGGCGTTGTGGAAGCATGGCTGCGACTTCGCCCATGGCACCGGCCACGGCGTCGGCTCGTATCTGGCCGTGCATGAGGGGCCGCAGCGTATCGCCCGCACCGGCACCGAAAAACTGCTCGAAGGCATGATGCTGTCCAACGAGCCAGGCTATTACAAGGAAGGCGCCTACGGCATCCGCATCGAGAACCTGATCCTGGTGACGCCGGCCGAACAGATCGAGGGTGGCGACATTGCCATGCACGCCTTCGAGACGCTGACGCTGGCGCCGATCGACGTCAGGTTGGTACGATCAGACCTGCTGACGCGTGACGAACTGCACTGGCTCGACGCCTACCATGCCCGCGTGCTGGCCGAGATCGGCCCGATGCTCGACGGCGAAACGCTGGCCTGGCTGGAAAAGGCGACAGCACCGCTGCCGCATGACGCGAAGATTTGACACAAGCCTCTTTCTCCCCGTTACGGGGAGAAATGCCCGGCAGGGCAATGAGGGGCGGCGCAAACAGTTCGAAATGATCGCTCCGCCAGAACGCCTATCCCACGAACTGACGCGCCACGATCAACACCGCAGCACCCGCTAGAAACATCGCCATCAGCCCGCCGCGCAGCGCCACCAGCGCGGAGACGACCAGCGCCGCCCATTCCGCCGGCCCCGCGCCGAGCGCGGCCGGTGCCACCAGCGTCGTCAACACGGCGGCCGGTACGGCGTTGAGCCCGGCTTCGACGCGCGGATGGATGTTTTCGAACCGGGAGATAACCAGATGGCCGCCGACACGCGTGAGATAGGTGGCGATCGCGCCGGCGATGATGATCCAGAAGGTCGTGCTCATGGCCTTGCCTCCACGCCGCTGTGGTGTGGCGGCAGGATGACGGCGAGCAGCACGCCGGCAACCGCGCCGATCGAAACGTGCCAAGGCGAACCGACCGTCTTGTAGGCGATGATCGAGGCGCAGGCACTGGCGACGACCACCGGCAGCCACAGCGGCCGCTTGCGGAAGCCCATCACCAAGCCGAGGAAATAGATCGGCAGCAGGAAATCGATGCCCAGCGCATGGGGGTCGGGAATGAGCTTTCCAAACAGCGCTCCGAGCGCGCTTTCGATGGTCCAGAACACATAGACCGGCAGCCCAAGTCCCAGATACCAGGCAAAGCCGACGGTCTGGCCCGACTGGGCCCTGGCCTCGGCGACGGCGAATTGCGGATCGGTGAGGATGAAGAAACCGAGCGCCTGCTGCACCACGGACCAGTGCGCGATGCGCCGGCCAATACCGGCGGAATAGAGCACGTGGCGGAAATTGACGGCGAAGATCGACAGCACGATCAGCCACGGCGCGACATGCTGGCCGAACAGTTCTATGCCGACCATCTGGCTGGCGCCGCCAAAGATCAGCGCGCTCATCAGGAAGGCTTCGAAAACGGAAAAGCCATTGTCGACGGCAATCGCGCCGAACAGCAGCCCGAACGGTGCCGCCGCCACCACGACCGGCATGGAGAGCCGTACGCCTTGCCAGAAATCGCTTTTCGCGCCGTTCTCCGAAATTGCTTGCGCCGACATGTCTCTCCCCGATCAGAGGGCTGATGTAGGAAGCACCACCCGGCTTGTCACACGAATTCGCTTGAGCCAAACGATCAGCGGAAATGATCGTCGCGGGCTGCGCGGCAGCTCAGTCCTTCGCCGCTTTGCCTTCGATCGCCCTGCCCCAGTCGAGCAGCGGCTTGGCGCGCGTGGTGAAATCGACGAGTTCCTCGACCAGCGCCGGACCGTGAATGTTGGCCGGATCGATGGCGTGGCGGACAACGAAATGCCGGTTGCGGATGGCCGCGACGAGATCGGCGTCCGCAACATGTTCGAAGCCGCGCGGCGTGCGTTTCATGCAGCCATCCGTGTCGAGCACCAGGCCGTTCCTGGCGAGCGCCTTGACCATTCCCCGAAACTTTTCAGGCTTCGTCTCGATGGCCCTACGGATCGCCAGCAGCAGCGCCGGCTCCGGGCTCCACCAGGCAACGCCGGCGAAACAGCGTTCGAGCCCGATATGAACGTAGAACACGCCCTGCTCCATCTTGGTGCCGTCCGGCGACAGGATGGCCGACAGATGCCGGTTGTAGGGCCGCTTGTCCTTGGCAAAGCGCACATCGCGATTGATGCGGAACATGGATTTCTTGCGGTCGCCGCGCAGGCCAAGCCCGGCCGCCGCGAAGCGCTGGGTCAGCGTCTCGACCAGATCGCAGAACGGCTCGTACAATTCGCTGTCGTAAAGCGCCCGGTTTTCCCAAAACC
Source organism: Mesorhizobium sp. ES1-6 (assembly GCF_020164775.1). NCBI lineage: Bacteria > Pseudomonadati > Pseudomonadota > Alphaproteobacteria > Hyphomicrobiales > Phyllobacteriaceae > Mesorhizobium > Mesorhizobium sp. ES1-6. The sequence continues at coordinate 78,500 of NZ_JAIUGU010000007.1, read as the reverse complement.
ATTCGCGGCTCTGGTGAAAGTCCAGCGCTTTGAAGAACGGCATGGCCTTCGGCCCAAACCCTTTGAAAATTCCATCCGTCACGACTTGCCGACCCGCTGCAGCCAGGTGTCCTCGTCGATGACTTCGACGCCGAGTTCACTGGCAAGCTTGAGCTTGGAACCGGCGCCGGGGCCGGCCACCAGCAGATCGGTCTTCGCCGAAACCGAGCCGGCCACCTTGGCGCCGAGACGCTCGGCCATTGCCTTGGCTTCGGAGCGGGTCATCTTTTCCAGCGACCCGGTAAAGACGATCGTCTTGCCGGCGACCTCGCTGTCGGCCGAGACGGTGACGATATACGGCTTCGGCTTGACCTGCTCCAGCAGCTTGTCCAATACCTCGTCATTGCGCTCATTGCCGAAGAAGTCGCGCAGTGCATCGATCACCGTATCGCCAATGCCGTTGATCGATGGGAAGACGGCATGCGGATCCTGCGCCGCCGCCGTCTCCTTGCCGACCCGGATCAGCTCCTCGATGGTCGAGAATGTCCGGGCCAATAGGGCGGCCGTCGTCTCGCCGATGTGGCGGATGCCGAGCGCGAAAATGAAGCGGTCGAGCTCCGGCGCGCGGCGCGAATCGATGGCCGCGAACAATTTGTCGAGGCCTTCGTAATTGCGGTCCTCGACGCCGCGCACATTCTTGCGTGTCTTGCCGGACGCCGCCTCGCGCTGCCTGGCCTGCTCCTCGCGCCGCTCGGCCAGCGCCTTGGTCACGGCCGGGCGGCGCTCCCTGAGCGTGAAGATGTCGGCGGCTGTCTTGACCAGCCCCGAGTTGAAGAACAGGTCGATGTTCTCGGCGCCCAGGCCTTCAATATCCATGGCGCCGCGCGACACGAAGTGGCGCAATCTTTCGACGGCCTGCGCCGCGCAGATCAGCTCGCCCGTGCAACGGCGCCGCGAATCCTCCTTGCCGGTCTTCTCGTTGATCTCGCGCGTCGCCGGCGAGCCGCAGACCGGGCAAGTGTGCGGGAATTCGTACGGCACGGCATCGGGCGGACGCTTGTCGATGATGACGCTAACGATCTGCGGGATGACATCCCCTGCCCGCTGGATCACCACCGTGTCGCCGATGCGCACGTCGATGCCGTCGCGGATCGGCTGGCCGGTGCTGTCCAGGCCCTTGATATAGTCCTCATTGTGCAGCGTGACGTTTTCGACCACGACGCCGCCGACCGTCACCGGGGCAAGCCGCGCGACCGGCGCCAGCGTGCCGGTGCGGCCGACCTGGATGTCGATCCTCTGCACTGATGTCATCGCCTGTTCGGCGGGGAATTTATGCGCGACCGCCCAGCGCGGCTCACCGGTGACGAAACCCCAGCGGCGCTGGAGTTCCAGCTGGTCGACCTTGTAGACGACGCCATCGATATCATAGCCAAGCGAGGAGCGCTGTTCCTCGATCAGGTGATAATGCGCGATAAGATCCTCGACCGATTTCGCCCGCACCATCAGCGGACTGATCTTGAAGCCCCACTCGGCGAACTTCTGTACCGATTCGAACTGGGTCGGGGCCGGATCTTGCGTGGTGTAGCCCCAGGCATAGGCGAAAAATTTGAGGTTGCGGCTGGCGGTGACGGAGGGATCCTTCTGGCGCAGCGACCCGGCCGCCGTGTTGCGCGGATTGACGTAATCCTGGCCGCCGACAGCCGCCGAGCGCGCCTTGAGCGCCTCGAATTCCGCATAGGTCATATAGACTTCGCCACGGATCTCGATGGTCTCGGGCCAGCCTGATCCTTTGAGCTTCGCGGGAATGTCTGCGATTGTCCTCAAATTGGCGGTGATGTCCTCGCCGACCGCGCCGTCGCCGCGCGTCGCGCCCTGCACGAACACACCCTTTTCGTAACGCAGTGACGCCGACAGCCCGTCGATCTTCGGCTCGGCGGTAAAAGCGATGTCGAGGTCCTTGTCGCGGTCGAAGAAGCGCCGGCCGCGCTCGATGAAGTCGGTGACGTCGGCGTCGGTATAGGCCTTGGCGAGGCTGAGCATGGGGACGGCATGGCGCACCTTGGTGAAGCCTTCCGCCGGTGCGGCACCAACCCTGAGCGAGGGCGAATCCTCACGCACCAGCCCGGGAAAGCGCTCCTCGATGGCAAGGTTGCGCCGCCGCAGCGCGTCATACTCGGCGTCCGTGATCGTGGGCGCGTCCTCGGCATGGTAGCGCCGGTCGTGACCGGCGATCTCCTGGGCAAGGCGCTGGAGCTCGGCTTCAGCCTCGCTTTCGCTGAGCGAATCGACAGGTTTTTCGGCCATGCTTTTGTCCCCGAACGGTAGCGCGCTACAATAGAGCATGATCTTGAAAGGTGGGAACCGGTTTTCGGAAAAGATCATTCCTGAACAGCGGGATGGAGCCATATCCTGACTCGTCCCATGACGCCCGATAGTCTCAAGCCGCGTTTGTATTCTCGCGCAGCAGCCGCTCGGCGGCGGCGCGCGCCTCGTCGGTGATGGTGGCGCCGGCCAGCATGCGGGCGATCTCCTCCTGCCGCGCCGACCTGTCCATCTCGGTAATTCCGGTCGCCACGCGGTCGGTGCCGCCCGATTTGGAGATCAGGAAATGTGTCGCCGCCCGCGCCGCGACTTGCGGCGCGTGGGTGACGGAAAGCACCTGAACGCGCTTCGACAGCCGCGCCAGCCTTTGGCCGATGGCGTCGGCCACCGCCCCGCCCACGCCGGTGTCGATTTCGTCGAAAACCAGCGTCGGCGCCGAACCACGATCGGCAAGCGCCACTTTCAGCGCCAGCAGGAAGCGTGACAGCTCGCCGCCGGAGGCGACCTTCATCATCGGCCCGGGCCGCGTGCCGGGATTGGTGCGCACCCAGAACTCGATCTGGTCGATACCCTCCTCCATGCGGCTGTCGGCCTCGCTCTTCATCTCGACGATGAAGGCCGCGCGTTCGAGCTTCAGCGCCGGCAGTTCGGCCATCACCGCCTTGGTCAGGCCGACCGCCGCGGCATGGCGAAGCGAGGATAGCTGCGCGGCGGCGATATCGTAGGTTTCGCGCGCGGCGGCCGCCTGCTTTTCCAGCCCATGCAGGCGCTCCTCGCCGGCATCGAGATCGGCGAGATCGGCAACCATCGTGTCGCGCAGCTGTGCCAGATCGTCGACGGCGACGCTGTGCTTGCGCGACGCCGCGCGCAGCGAAAACAACCGCTCTTCGGCTTTCTCCAGCCGTTGCGGGTCATACTGGGTGGCGCGAAGCGCGGCCTCGACGCCCGATTGCGCGGCGTCGAGCGACAGCATGGCTTCATCGAGCGACTTGACCACGTCCTCGAGCAGGCCGGGCGCCTCCGTTGCCTTGCGCTGCAGCCGCCTCAGCAGGCTGGCCAGTTGCGGCAAGGGCGAGGACGGGCCCGAAAGCACGTCCTGCGCGTCGTGGATCTCGGAGGCGATCTTCTCGGCGCGCATCATGTGGGCGCGCAGCTCGGCAAGTTCGGTTTCCTCGCCGGGCTGCGGATCGAGCTTGGTCAGTTCGGCCACCGCGGCGCGCAGATAGTCGGCCTCGCGCGCGGCGGCCGCCACCTTGGCGCGATGGCGCGTCAGCTCCTGCTCGCAGGCGCGCCAATGCCGCCATGCCTCCCCCGTCGAACGAACGGCGCCGAGATGGCCGCCGAAAGCATCGAGCACGTCGCGGTGGGCGCCGGGATCGACCAGGGCGCGCTCGTCATGCTGGCCGTGGATCTCGACCAGCGCGCGGCCGACATCGCGCATCAGCGTCACGCTGGACGGCTGGTCGTTGACGAACACACGGGTCCGGCCGTCCGCCGTCTGCACGCGCCGCAGGATCACGTCGCCATCATCCTCGATGGCGTTTTCGGCGAGCAGCGCGCGCACCGGATGGTTGCGCGGCACATCGAACACGGCAATGACCTGGCCCTGGGCGGCGCCATGGCGCACCAGCGAGGCATCGCCGCGCGCGCCGAGCGCCAGCGACAGGGCATCGAGCAGGATGGATTTGCCGGCGCCGGTTTCGCCGGTCAGCACGGAAAGACCCGGCTGGAAGTCGATGTCCAGCTTTTCGATCAGGACGATATCTCGGATCGACAGTCTGGAAAGCATGAGAAACCGGACCTATTGCATGCCGCCCAAGAGTGGACCCGGTTTCGGGATAACGACAGGCACGAAAACAAAAGATTTGAGGCGGCGCCCGACAGTGGAGTCGCAGCGCCGCACTATCTTTTTGTTTGGGCTTCGGATCAATCCGAAAAGCGCGTTGCGCGCGCTTCGCTCGGAGCTTCCGCGGTCAGGCGCCGGTGATCAGCTTCCCGGCCTTGGATATCCACGATCCGGCATTTTCGCGCGGCGCCAGCCCGTTGCTCTGCAGCAGCTTGTAGGAATCCTTGTACCACGAGCTGTCTGGATAGTTGGTACCCAGCACCGCGGCCGCCGTCTGGGCCTCGGAGGTCAAGCCCAACGCATAGTAGCTTTCAGTGAGGCGGGCGAGCGCTTCCTCGACATGGCGCGTGTTGGAGTAATTCTCCACGACGGTGCGGAAGCGCTTGACGGCGGCGATGTATTCGCGACGCTCCAGATAATAGCGGCCGATCTGCATTTCCTTGCCGGCGAGCTGGTCGTTGGCGAAGCGGATCTTTTCCTTGGCGTCGTCGACATATTCCGACGTCGGCCAGCGCGTTACCAGGTCCTGCATCGTCTGCACGGTCTGGCGTGCTTCCTTCTGGTCCTGCGTCACGTCCTTGATCTGGCGATAGTAGCTGAGACCGATGATGTACTGCGCATAGGGTGCGTCATCCGTCGACGGATAGAGAGCCAGGTAGCGCTTTGCCGACTGGATCGCGTCGTCGTAGCTGCCTTTCCGATAGTCGGCGAACGCGCCCATCACCATCGATTTGCGGGCCCATTCCGAATAGGGGTGCTGGCGGTCGACCGCGTCGAACTTCTTGCTCGCCTCATCCAGGCGACCGGCATTCAGATTGGCCAGGCCCTGATTGTAGAGAACGTCGGCCGGTTCGGTCTGGTCGACATAGGTCGACAGGTCGATGTCTTTCTCGGACGACATGCAGGCCGACAGAAAGAGCGATGGAACAACCACCGAAAGCGCCAGGAAAACAGACCGCTGTGGCGCCTTCGATTGACCGACTCGCTTGAAAAACATGATTGGATTGCGCCCTTTCGGCGTTATTTTCGTGCCATTTGCATGCAGTTCTCCCAAAACTGGTCCCCACTTTTGAGCGATATGCACTAATCGACGGCAGCAGCCATAAACCATAACCGCCTTGCCCGGCAACGCTATGTCCAGCCAATCGCGCATTTTTGTGGCAGCCCGTCAGCGGCGGCGCATCCCTGCGATTTCGCTGGCGGATGGTGCATTACTGCAACACTCGCACCACCATCATATCCGAGAAAAATGAAGAAAATCAGATCATCCAGGGCGCGTAGAGCGGCGCGTTGACGGCACTCATTTCCGCCGCGCGGCCACGTTCGCGGCGTGTCGTCTCGACGATCTCGAAGGCCGTGCGGTCCGACAGCAGGCGACGCAGCGCCGCGGCGTTCAGCCTGTGCCCACCGCGATAGGAGCGGAAACAGCCGATGAAGCGCGCGCCGGCCAGCGCCAGGTCGCCCATGGCGTCGAGCGTCTTGTGGCGCACGAATTCGTTGGGATAACGCAGGCCGCCCATATTGATGACGCGGTTGTCGTCACCGATCACCAGGGAGTTTTCCAGCGAGGATCCCAGCGCATAGCCGGCGGCCCACAGCCGCTCGACGTCCTTCATGAAGCCGAAGGTGCGGGCTCGTGCGATGTCGCGGCGGAAAATTTCGGCATTGATGTCGGAGGCGAAGAGCTGACGGCCGATCGCCGGGCTTTCGAAGTCGATCTCGACCTCGAAGCGGGTGCCGTCATAGGGCCTGAATTCGGCCCAGGAGGCGCCATTCTCGATGCGAACCGGCTTGACCACCCTGATATAGCGCCGCTTGACGGCCAACACCTCGATGCCGGCCTGGTCGATGGCTTCCACGAACGCCATGGCGCTGCCGTCGAGGATGGGAACCTCGTGACCGTCGATCTCGATGACGACATTGTCGATGCCGAGCCCGAACAGGGCGGCCATGATGTGCTCGACCGTGGCGATGTGCTCGCCCGAGGGATCGCCAAGCATGGTGCAAAGGTCGGTGGCGCCGATCTCGGAAAACAGGGCGCGGAACTCACGGCCCTGCCCGTCACCATTGAGAAGCTGGAACACGATGCCGGTATCGGCATCCGCGGGCAGGAAACTGATGGAAACTTCTTTGCCGCTGTGAACGCCGGTGCCTGTAAGCGACGCGCGCGTCTTCACTGTCGTCTGGTGGTCGTGCAAGACAATCCCCATGAGCCCGTAATGCCTAGGTCCGCTTCTCCAGCCCGAGGGCGCGGCTCTTGTTAAATCGGCTGGCAGGGCCACTTCCCCCGAATCCCGGCAAACCGACTATGGTAGGCAGCAAAGATAATGTCCCGGCAGGGAGACTCCAAATCACGGTTTCTTACTCTTTGTAACCGCGAACTGGAACATGTACGGCATCATAACCGATTGATTACGCAGCGTTTTAAACGTTAACAGGCAAGCAATTTCTTGCCTCCTGTTAACAGTTGTTACAGTCCGTTAACCGCTCAATTGGCCTGGCGGCGCAGGAACGCCGGAATCTCCAGCTGATCGTCATCCTGAGTCGCCCTGGTCTGCGGCGTCAGACGGCCCTGGTCGTCGAGCTGGCCACGGCGCGGCGCATAGAGCTGGGCGTCCTGGCTGGCGAGGCGGCGCACTTCCGGTGCGGCCTGGCGCAGCTTGGGCTCGCGCGGCTGCGCCGGCTGCAGCCGTGCAGGCTCTTCTTCGCGGCGGGTCAGGCCATTGGTCAGGCGCTTCAGGAGGCCCATCGGGCCGCTGTTCTCATGGTCGGCCGGACGGCTCTTGGCATCCACCTCGGCCTTCACGACCGGCGGAAAGTCCTCGACGCGCGGCATGCGCTGCGGCGCCATCGCCACCGGCTGCTGGACCTCGCGCAGCATCTCGCGCGGCTGCGGGGCCGGCTGCATGATCTGCTGGACAGGCTGAGGCATCGGTTGCGGCTGTGCGGGCGGCGCCTGGAAGATCTTGCTCTGCGGGCGGAAATCGTCCGCATGGGCGACCGGTGCCGGACGCGCCTGCGCCATGGCGGCGGCGTTCGCTTCGGCCAACTGGATGGCTTCAGCAACCGGATCGACGGCGCGCGGCTCATAGACGGTCTGCTGGACCGGCGCCGGGCGGCTCTCCACCGCGGCAACGGTCGGACGGGCGGCCGGCTTCGGCGGCGCGGTGCGGATCGAGATCGGCGCCGCGGCGATTTCAGCCGCCGACTTGTCGATGCCGGTCGCGACCACCGAGACGCGGATGACGCCCTCGAGTTCCTCGTCGAACGTGGCGCCGAGGATGATGTTGGCGTCCTGGTCGACTTCCTCGCGGATGCGGGTCGCCGCTTCGTCGACCTCGAACAGGGTCAGGTCGCGGCCGCCGGTGATCGAGATCAGCAGGCCCTTGGCGCCCTTCATCGAGGTCTCGTCGAGCAGCGGATTGGCGATGGCGGCTTCCGCCGCGGCCATTGCACGGCCCTCGCCCGAAGCCTCGCCGGTGCCCATCATCGCCTTGCCCATCTCGCGCATCACCGAACGCACGTCGGCGAAGTCGAGATTGATCAGGCCTTCCTTGACCATCAGGTCGGTGATGCAGGCAACGCCGGAGTAAAGCACCTGGTCGGCCATCGCGAAGGCGTCGGCGAAGGTGGTCTTGTCATTGGCCAGCCGGAACAGGTTCTGGTTGGGGATGACGATCAGCGTGTCGACGCACTTCTGCAGCTCCTCGATGCCGAAGTCGGCCGTCTTCATGCGGCGCTGGCCTTCGAAGTGGAACGGCTTGGTGACGACGCCGACGGTCAGGATACCCTTCTCGCGGGCTGCGCGGGCAACCACGGGAGCAGCACCCGTGCCGGTGCCGCCGCCCATGCCGGCGGTGACGAAGCACATATGGGTGTTGGTGAGATGGTCGAGGATCTCATCGATGCACTCTTCCGCCGCCGCGCGGCCGACTTCCGGCTGCGAGCCGGCACCGAGCCCCTCGGTGACATGCGCGCCAAGCTGGATCAGCCGCGAGGCCTTCGACATGGTCAGCGCCTGCGCGTCGGTGTTGGCCACGACGAACTCGACACCGCGCAGTCCGGCGGTGATCATGTTGTTCACGGCATTGCCGCCGCCGCCGCCGACACCGAACACGGTGATGCGCGGCTTGAGCTCGGTGATGTCCGGCTTCTGCAGATTGATGGTCATTGTCTCCGTCCTTTGCCTTTCACGCCGCTTCGCCGCCGCGGCCGCCTATGGGGCTGTCCCCGTCAATTAGAAACTGTCTCTCAACCACTGACTCATGCGATGCAGTTTTCCACCCGTTCCAGTCATCCTGAGACCGGAAATGCCTTTCGCCGGATGGCTCTCGAAGCTCGCCATCTGCGGATAGATCAGAAGCCCGACCGCGGCCGAGAAGGCCGGTCCCTTCGCCGCTTCCGGCAGGCCCGCCACGCCGAGCGGGCGGCCGATGCGCACATTGCGCCCCAGGATGCGTCGTGCCGCCTCGGGCAAGCCGGCCAACTGGCTGGCGCCGCCGGTGAGCACGACGCGCTTGCCGACCGCATTGCCGTAGCCGGACTTGTTCAACCTGTCGCGCAGGAGTTCGAGCGTCTCGTCGATACGGGCGCGCACGATGCGTGTCATCACCGAACGCGGAATCTGCAGCGGCACGTCGCCATCGTCACCGATCGGCAGGATCGAGACCAGGTCGCGGTCGTCGGCGCTGCCCGGCAGTGCCGAGCCATGCATTACCTTCAGCCGCTCGGCGGCATCGAGCGAGGTCGAGAGCCCCTTGGCCATGTCGAGCGTCACATGGTTGCCGCCGATGGCGATGGCGTCGCCATGAACGAACTTGCCTTCCGAAAACACCGAGATCGTGGTCGTGCCGCCGCCCATGTCGATGCAGGCGGCACCCAATTCCAGTTCGTCGTCGACCAGGGCCGCCAGTCCGCTGGCATAGGGCGTCGCCACCATGCGCTCGACCGACAAATGCGAGCGGTTGATGGAAAGCTCCAGATTGCGCATCGGCGCGGCATCGCCGGTCAGCACATGCATGTCCACGCCAAGCGCATCGCCCACCATGCCGCGCGGGTCGCGCACGCCGCGTTCGGCATCCAGCGAGAAGCCGACGGGCAGCGAATGAACCACCTCGCGCTCGGCCTTGAGCGCCTGCTTGGCACCGGCGCCGAGCACGCGCTTGATGTCGGCCTCGTCGGCCTCGTGGCCGCCAAGATTGATCGTCGCGGAAAAGCTTTCACTCTTCAGCCGGCCGGCGGTCATGTTGACGATGAGCGAATCGACCGTCAGCCCGGCCATGCGTTCGGCGGCGTCGACGGAGAGGCGAATGGCATGTTCGGCGCGGTCGAGATCGACGATCACGCCCGATTTCACGCCTTGCGATTTCTGATGGCCGATGCCGATCACCTGGATCCGGTGCGAGCGGCCGCGCAAAAGCTTGCCGTCATCGTTCGGCTTCAGCTTGGCCACCATGCAGCAGACCTTGTTCGAGCCGACATCTAGCACCGTCAGGGTGCCGGACCGGCGCGACGAGGCATCGCCAGAACCGCCAAGCCAGCTCATATCTTCGTCTCCGGCTTGCGCTTGAGGGTTTTCGGCTTCTCGTTGAGCGCGGCCTCGCGCTGGGTTGCCGCTTCGGGCGTCAGTTCCACGACCAGCCGGTCCGAAAGACGCATGTCGACAGCGGCGATGTCGCGCGACAACAACCCCTTGTCGTGATCCATCTTGACGAGTTCGGCGAGCGCCTGATCCTCGTCATCCTCGGGCAACTTGATGGTGATGCCGTTGTCGAGCTTCAGATCCCAGCGCCGCTCGCCGACACGGATATAGCCTTTGATGCGACTTGCGAGGTCGGGATATTGCTCGATCTTGGCCATGAAATCGGGCGCCTTGGCTGGCGCGCCGGTGCCGATCAACAGCGGCAGCAGCACCTGCTTGCCGCCCGAGAACGGCGCGATGATGGCGCCATCCTTCTCGATGACAGAGAGATCGCTGCCTTGCTGCCAGAGCGCAAAGGCCTCGCGCTCCTCGACGCGCACTTCCAGCGTGTGCGGATAGACCTTGCGCACCGCGGCGACCTCGATCCACGGCAAGGTCGCGATGCGCTCGCGCGCGGCCTCGGCATCGAAGCCGATCAGCGACGTCCAGCCATCCAGTTCGAGCCGGTCGAGAATGTCGATCTCCGACGTCTGACGGTTGCCGACCACCTTGACCTGGTCGACGGCAAAGCCGGTGCGGGCGGTGATGCTTTGAATGATGCCGTCGGCATGGCCGCCAATATAGGAGCCATAGGCTACGCTCGAAGCCAGCAGCACCGCCGACATGATCGCGGCGGAGAATCGTGGCGCCTGGAATTCGCCGTCACCCAGACGCGTCAGGATGCGCGCCGGGCGGCGAAGCACGCGCGGCAGAACGAAATGGTCCAGCGACAATGGCAGGCCGAACAGCGACGGCCCGGCCGCGCCCCTCACCTTGCCCTGTCCCCATTTCAACGCAGACACGAAGCGTCCTCCACCATCCAACTCAACAGTTCACCAAACGAATGCCCGGCATGGGCGGCAATTTCAGGCACCAGAGACGTCGGCGTCATGCCCGGCTGAGTGTTGACCTCGAGCCATACAACCTCGCCATTTTCGGAGTGACGATCGTCATAACGGAAGTCCGACCGGGAAACGCCCCGACAGCCGACAGCTTGGTGAGCCTTGAGCGCCAGTGTCTGTATTTTTTGGTAAATATTCGGTGAAACTTTTGCGGGGCATTCGTGTTTTGATCCGCCCGCGACATATTTTGAATCGTAATCGTAGAAGGAATGGCCCGTCGGGATGATCTCGCAGACGCCCAGCGCCACGTCGCCCATGACGGCGCAGGTCAGCTCGCGTCCATGGATGTAGCGCTCGACCATGACCGCATCGCCATATTTCCACTCGGACGACCCGATGACCTGCGGCGGATGCGACTGCCCTTCCGATACGATGACGACGCCAAAACTCGACCCCTCGCTGACCGGCTTGACCACATAGGGCGGCTTCATCGGATGCTTGTTCTGGATGGAGAAGCGATTGGCGACCTTCGATTCGGCAACGGGAACGCCGACCGATTTGACGATCTTCTTCGCCTGCTCCTTGTTCATGGCAAGAGCCGAGGCGAGCACGCCCGAATGAGTATAGGGAATGCCGAGATATTCGAGGATGCCCTGGATGGTGCCGTCCTCGCCGAAAGGTCCGTGCAGCGCATTGAAGGCGACGTCGGGCCGAAGCTCGGCAAGCACCGAGCCGACATCGCGCCCGACATCGACGCGGGTGACCTGGTAGCCTTCCTGTTCGAGCGCATCGGCACAGGCCTTTCCGGAAGACAGGGACACGGGCCGCTCGGACGAGAAACCTCCCAGCAATACGGCCACATGCTTGTTCTTCATTCCCCGTCATCCCCTCTCATGGCGGACCAAAAAAACCCAAGATTTCCGCAACATTGAGTCCGAGTCTCCCGGCAGGTTACCCCCCAGACGGAAAACGCGGGTAACGCGTCGAACGACTCAAATCAGGAAACGCTTTGGAGCAGAGAATCAGAGAGTTGATTCACTGGCAAGTGCCTATGATTCCGAGAGATTCACTTTGTGAGAAAATGGATGCGAAAACCGTCTCGCTGAGTCTTTGCAGCAACGGTTTCGAGGCTTTTGAAAACGTGTTAAAGTTCATCCATCACGTGAACTTCAAGCCACCTTAAAGCAGCTGGCCGAGGAACTCCTGCACGGCGTGTCCGGAGCGGAAATTGCCGATGCGCTTGATCTCCCACTGCAGCCGGATGCCGGAATGTTCCAGCACCCGCGCGCGCACCGTCTCGCCGAGATATTCGAGGTCGTAGCCGGTCGCGGTGCCGGTGTTGATCATGAAGTTGCAGTGCATCGGCGACATCTGCGCGCCGCCGATCATCAGGCCGCGGCAGCCCGCCTTGTCGATTTCCTTCCAGGCCGACGTGCCTTCCGGATTCTTGAAGGTCGAGCCGCCCGTTTTCTCGCGGATCGGCTGCACGGTCTCGCGATGGTTCTGCACCGCGTCCATCGCCGTCTTGATAACAGCTCTGTCCTCGGCAAAGCCTTCGAGAACGGCCGAGGTGAAGATCAGCCCGGCGGGCGCCGCCGAATGGCGATAGGCATAGCCCATCTCGGCATTGCTCAGCGTCAGGGCATTGCCTCTGCGATCGAGCGCGCGCACCTCGACGACACGCTCGCGCGTCTCGACGCCATTGGCGCCGGCATTCATCCGGAGCGCGCCGCCGATGGCGCCTGGAATGCCGTGATAGAAATGGAAGCCGCCAATGCCGGCCTCCAGCGCCGCCGCCGCCACGCGCTTGTCGGGGGTGGCGGCACCCGCCTTGATCCTGATCGGCGAAACGACTTCGGACTCGCCAAAGCCCTTGGCGGAAAGCCTGACGACGAAACCGGGAATACCGCCGTCGCGCACAAGAAGGTTCGATCCGACGCCGACGATGGTCAAGGGAATCTCTTCGGGAACCGCCTGGAGGAACGCGGCAAGGTCCTCCTCGTCCGCCGGCTGGAACAGCGCCTCGGCAAGGCCGCCTGCCCGGAACCAGGTGATCTTGTCCATCTCGGCATTCGGCGTGACGCGGCCGCGCAGGCCTGCAAGCCGGTCGCCAAGTCTGTCGATCATGGCCTGGCCGTTCATCATGAGGCGGCGAGCTCCTTCGGCAGCGCATAGGCCCATTGGGTGATGTTGCCTGCGCCGAGGAAGACCACGAAGTCGCCAGGCTTCGCCAGCTCACGGATGATCGGCGCGATATCGGCCGGCCCCTCGATGTAGCGGGCATCACGATGACCGCCGGCGCGGATGCGCGACACCAACGCATCCGATGTCACGCCGTCGATCGGCTCTTCGCCGGCAGCGTAGACCGGAGCCACCATCACCGTATCGGCGTCGTTGAAGCAGGCGGAGAACTCGTTGAACAGATCATGCAGCCGGGTAAAGCGGTGCGGCTGGGCAATGGCGACGACACGCCCCTTGGTGGCGCTGCGCGCCGCCTTCAGCACCGCCGAGATTTCGACGGGGTGATGGCCATAGTCGTCGAACACGTCGACGCCGTTCCAGGAGCCGGTATGGGTGAAGCGGCGCTTGACGCCGGCGAAGGACGACAGGCCCTTCTTGATCGCCTCGGCCGACAGGCCGAGCTCGTGCGCGACGGCGATCGCCGCGGTGGCGTTGGAGACGTTGTGGAGGCCAGGCATCGGCAGGCGCAGGCCCGCGATCGTCGTCTGGCCGCGCCCCTTGCGGTCGCGGATGACCACGTCGAACTCCGAAGTGGCGCCCGCCATGCGGTGGTTGGTGAAGCGCACGTCGGCCTGCGCGTTCTCGCCATAGGTGATGACGCGCCGGTCCTCGATGCGGCCGACCAGCGCCTGCACTTCCGGGTGGTCCGTGCACATCACGCCAAAGCCGTAGAACGGCACGTTCTCGACGAACTGGCGGAACGCCTCGCGCACCTTGTCGAAGCTGCCATAGTGATCGAGATGCTCGGGATCGATGTTGGTGACGACGGCAATGTCGGCCGGCAGCTTGAGGAAGGTCCCATCGCTCTCGTCGGCCTCGACCACCATCCACTCGCCGTCGCCCATGCGGGCATTGGTGCCGTAGGCATTGATGATGCCGCCATTGATGACGGTCGGATCGAGCCCGCCGGCCTCCAGCAAGGTCGCCACCATCGAGGTCGTCGTCGTCTTGCCATGCGTGCCGCCGATGGCGACGGCCTGGCGGAAGCGCATCAGCTCGGCCAGCATTTCGGCGCGGCGGACGATGGGTAGCAATTTCTCCCGCGCGGCCTTCAGTTCCGGATTGGATTTCTTGATCGCCGTCGAAACGACGATGACCTCGGCATCGCCGAGATTCTCCGCCTTGTGGCCGACGAAGCAGTCAATGCCCTTGTCGCGCAGCCGCTGCACATTGGCGCTGTCGGCCTGGTCGGACCCCTGCACCTTGTAGCCGAGATTGTGCAGCACCTCGGCGATGCCGCTCATGCCGATGCCGCCAATGCCGATGAAATGCACAAGGCCGATGGTCTGCGGCATCTTCATGCGTGCGTCCCCTTCCTGAAATCCGATACTGTTTTGCGGGACGCAATAGCCTCTGTGAGGTCGGCGAGCAACCGCGCCGCGTCGGGCCTGCCGACCGACCTGGCCGCGGCAGCCATCGTCGCCAGCCGCTCCGGCTCGTCCATCAGGGCGCCGAGCAATGCCGCGATGCGCTCGGGCGAAAGCGAGGATTGCGCATGCACTTCGCCGCCGCCGGCCGCGGCAAGGGCCGCCGCATTGGCCGCCTGGTCGTGATCGAGCGCATAGGGGTAAGGCACCAGCAGCGCCGGTCGGCCGATGACGGCGATCTCCGACACGGTCGAGGCGCCGGAACGCGAGATTACAAGATGCGCCGCGGCAATGCGCGCCGCCATGTCGGTGAAGAAGGGCGAAACCTCGACGGCGACGCCAAGGGCGGCATAGGCTGCCTTCACCCGCGCCACGTCGTCCGCGCGCGCCTGCTGCGTGATCAGCAATCGCTTGCGTTGTGCATCGGAAAGCAGCGCGATCGCCCCCGGCATGGCATCGGAAAAGAATTGCGCGCCCTGGCTGCCGCCGAACACCAGCAGGCGGAAGGGCTCGTCCCCGGTCGAAGCCGCGTAAGGTGCCCTGGCTGCTTCGAGCACAGCCGGCCTGACCGGATTGCCGGTCGTCACCGTCTTGGCACCGGCCGCACTCTCGTCCTGCGGCAGGAAGCCGCCGGCGATCGCATCGACACGGCCGGCCAGCGCCCGGTTGGCGCGCCCCATCACGGCGTTCTGCTCGTGGATCAGCGTCGGCACCTTACGGCGCGTCGCCGCGTAGAGCGGCGGCAGGGTCGGATAGCCGCCGAAGCCGACCACTGCCTCCGGCTTGATCCTGCCGATTATGGCGGAGGCCTGCCGCACGCCGCGCCAGATTTTCCAGAAGGCGCCAAGCAGGGCGACCGGATTTTTCGACCCCATCGTCGCCGACTGGATCGGATGGATGGCGGCGGCCGGGAAATGGCCGGTAAACCGCTCGGCGCGGGTATCGGTCGCCAGATGCACCGACCAGCCGCGCTCGATCAGTTCGTGCGCCAGCGCTTCGGCTGGAAACAGGTGTCCGCCGGTGCCGCCCGCGCACAGAAGAATAACGCCTCTGGCCATGTCACTCCGCCGGCATGGCGCGCTGCGGCAGCGTAAAGCCCATCTGCTTGCGCTTTTCCGGCCGCTTGCGCGTCAGCGCCAGCACCATGCCCATGGAGATAGCGATCGCGATCTGCGAGGAGCCGCCATAGGAGATGAAGGGCAGCGTCATGCCCTTGGCCGGCATCAGTTGCAGGTTGACGCACATGTTGATGACGGCCTGCAAGCCAAAGACCGTGACGAGCCCTCCGACGGCATAGCGGGTGAAGTCGTCATGCTCCTTCATCGCAGCATTGAGGCCGCGCAGCACGATGAAGGCGAAGAGCGACATGATGAAGAAGCACATGATCAGCCCGAACTCCTCACCAGCGACCGAGAAGACGAAATCGGTGTGAGCGTCCGGAACAATGCGCTTGACGGTTCCCTCGCCCGGCCCGACGCCAAACCAGTTGCCGTTGATCAGTGCCTCGCGGCCCATATCGACCTGGAACGTATCGCCCTCGCCGGTCAAGAATTTGTCAATGCGCAGGGCAACGTGCGGGAACACCGTGTAGGCGGCGAACACGCCACCGACGCCCAAGCCGCCGAGCACGATGATCCACATCCAGGGCAGCCCCGCCATGAAGAACATGATGCCCCAGGTGCCGGTGGTCAGCATGGTCTGGCCGAGGTCCGGCTGCGCCACCAGCAGCGACACGACCAGCACCAGCAGCAGCATGGCGAACAGATTGCCGGGAATGTCAGGCTGGCGCTTGTGCTCGGCGAACAGCCACGCGCACATGATGACGAAGGCCGGTTTGAGGAATTCCGAAGGCTGGATCGACAGGCCGGCAAGCGACACCCAGCGGCGCGCGCCCTTCACCTCGACGCCGACATAGAGCACCGCCACCATCAGCACCAGCATTAGGCACAGCATGATCAGCGACATGCGCCGGATCTCTCTGGAATCGAGGAAGGAGACCGCCAGCATCACGCCGAGCGCCGGTACGGTGAAGATGATCTGCCTTGTGGCGAAGTGGAAGCTGTCGAGGCCGATGCGTTCGGCGACCGCGGGACTTGCCGCGAAGGACAAGACGATGCCGAGCCCCATCAGCGACAGGAACGCCGCCAGGAACCAGCGATCGATCGTCCACCACCAGGTTGCGACCGGACTTTTGTCGAGACGGCTCTGCATTATCGTGCCCCTCCGATGGGTTTGACGCCATCTATAGCGCTCGCAGCTTGCCTGAAGGCTTCGCCGCGAACCTCGAAATTCTTGAACTGGTCGAAACTGGCGCAGGCCGGCGAGAGCAGCACCACCGCCTCGCCGCTGTCGTCTTTGGCTGCGTCCTGCGCGGCGTGCTCGACCGCGGCCGCCAACGTGCCCGAGATCTCGTAGGGCACGGCCTCGCCCAGCGTCGCCGAAAAGGCGGGGGCGGCCTCACCGATCAGATAGGCCTTGGCGATGCGCGGGAAGAAGCCGCGCAGCGGCTCGATGCCGCCTTCCTTGGGCAGCCCGCCGGCGATCCAGTAGATGCGGTTGAAACTCGACAGCGCCGGTGCCGCGGCATCGGCATTGGTCGCCTTGGAATCGTTGACGAACAGCACATGATCCTTGCGGCCGACCTGCTCCATGCGATGGGCCAGGCCCGGGAAGCTTTCGAGCCCCGACTGGATCTCGCCGAGGTCGAGGCCGACCCTGAGGCAAGCGGCGACGGCGGCCAGCGCGTTCTGCGCATTGTGCTGGCCGCGCAGCGAGCCGATGCCGTCGAGGAAGGCGACACGGCTGTAGCGGCCATGCACGGCTTCCATCAGATTGGTGCCGTCGGCGAAATAGCCGTCGGTCAGCGGCAGACGCTTGGAAATGCGGATGACCTGCCGTCCCGCCCGCTCCAGCCGCTCGGCGATCTGCGCGCACCAGGAATCGTCGATGCCAATGATCGCCGTTTCGCTGCCCGCCACCAGCCGCTCCTTGATCGAGGCGTAGTGCTGCATGGTGCCATGGCGGTCGAGATGGTCGGGCGTCAGATTGAGCAGGATGCCGGCCGTCGGATTGATCGAGGGCGCAAGGTCGATCTGGTAGGACGAGCATTCGACCACATAGTGCCGATCGGGCTTCGGCGGGTCGAGCGTCATCACCGCGCGGCCGATATTGCCGCCCATCTGCGTGTCGCGCCCGCTGGCTTGAAGGATATGCGCCGTCAGCGCGGTCGTCGTCGACTTGCCGTTGGTGCCGGTTATCCCGACGAAGGGAGCGGTCGGCGCGCCGAGGGTCCGTTCGCGGCAGAACAGTTCGATGTCGCCGATCACCTCGACGCCGGCGCCGCGTGCGAGCTCCACCGTCCAGTGCGGCTTGGGATGCGTCAAAGGCACGCCGGGCGACAGCACGAAGGCCGAGAATTTCGCCCAGTCGGCGCCCCGCAGGTCGGCGGTGGCGATGCCGGTGGCGGCGGCCTTGGCGACGCTGTCGGGATTGTCGTCCCAGGCCAGAACATCAGCGCCCCCCTCGATCAGCGCGCGCGCCGTGGCGATCCCCGAGCCACCCAGCCCGAAGAGCGAAACGCGCTTGCCTGCGAAGGATGCGGCGGGGATCAAAGGGCAGCCTATCTGAGCTTGAGGGTGGAAAGGCCGACCAGCGCCAGGATGACAGCGATGATCCAGAAGCGGATCACCACCTGGCTTTCGGTCCAGCCGAGCTTTTCGAAATGATGGTGGATCGGCGCCATCAGGAAGACCCGCTTCCCGGTCATCTTGAAGTAGCCGACCTGGATGATCACCGAGAGGATCTCGACCACGAACAGGCCGCCGACGATGACCAGCACGATCTCGTGCTTGGTCGCCACCGCGACAGTGCCGATCAGGCCACCCATGGCGAGCGACCCGGTGTCGCCCATGAAGATCGCCGCCGGCGGCGCGTTGAACCAGAGGAAGCCGAGGCCGGCGCCGATGACCGCGCCAAGCACGACCGCCAGTTCACCGGTGCCGGGCACGAAATGGATCTGCAGATATTCGGCGAACACCGCGTTGCCCGAGAGGTAGGCGATGACGCCGAACGACGCCGCAGCGATCATGATCGGCACGATCGCCAGGCCGTCGAGACCGTCGGTCAGGTTCACCGCATTGCCGGCGCCGACGATGACGAAGCAGGAGAACGGAATGAAGAACCAGCCGAGATTGACGATGAATTCCTTGGCGAAGGGGAATGTCAGCGACGACGAGAACGGCGCCTGGCCGTTGTGCATGATCACCCAGGCGGCAATGCCGGCGATGATGAATTCAAGACCAAGCCGCGCCTTGCCGGAGAAGCCCAGATGCGACTGCTTGGTCACTTTCAGGTAGTCGTCGTAGAAGCCGATCGAGCCGAAGCCCAGCGTCACCAGCAGCACCACCCAGACATAGATGCTCGATAGGTTCGCCCATAAAAGCGAGGAGCCGATGATGCCGGACAGGATCATCAGTCCGCCCATGGTCGGCGTACCGGCCTTCTTGAAATGGGTCTGCGGCCCGTCGGCACGGATCGGCTGGCCCTTGCCTTGCCGGAGCCGCAGCGAATTGATGATGGTCGGCCCGAAGATGAAGACGATCAGCGCCGAAGTGATCAGCGCCCCGCCGGTGCGGAACGTGATGTAGCGGAAGACGTTGAAGACGGAGACCTTGTCCGCGAAATCGACCAGCAGTGTGAACATGCGTTTTCGTCCCCCGACTAGGTCTGGTTGCTGGTTGTCGTCTCGGCCGGGAATTTGCCCAGCAGCGCATCGACCAGTTTTGCAAAACCGATGCCCTTCGACGATTTGATCATCACCACGTCGCCCGGCTTCAGCGCGGCGAGCAGCACCGGCTTCAACTCCTCGACGCCGGCGCGGTATTCCGTCTCGATATCGCCCGGCAGCGCGTCCGCCAGCGAGCGCATTTCCGGCCCGCCGAGAAAGACGGTCCGCGTGCCCGTGTCGACGATCAGATCGGCAAGCGCGGCATGCAGCTTGGCCGAGTGATCGCCGAGTTCCAGCATGTCGCCAAGCACCGCGATGCGCCTGCCCTCGCCCGTCACCGGCGTTGCGTTGAGAAGCGCCATGGCGGCCGCCATCGAGGCCGGATTGGCGTTGTAGCTCTCGTCGATCAGCGTGATGGATCCCTTGGAATGGCGCAGCACATGGCGCTTGCCGCGGCCGCGCTCGGCGGAGAGATCAACCAGCGCCAACGCCACCTTGTCGAGATCGGCGCCGACCAGATGCGCGGCACCCAGCACCGCCAGCACATTCTGCACCATGTGCCGGCCGGGCGCTCCGATACGCGCGATCATGTCGTGGCCGCTGATTCTGGCGGCGATGTCGGAATGGTCGGCGTGCAACTCGCACTTGGTGAGCTTGAAGGTCGAGCGCGCATTCTCGCCGAAGCCATAGACATGCTCGACGCCGGCGGCCTGCGCCATCTTGTCCAGCAGCTTGAAACGCGCATCGTCGCGGTTGAGGACGGCGGCACCGTCAGGCTCCAGCCCTTCGAAAATCTCGGCCTTGGCCTTGGCGATCTCGTCCAGATTCTTGAAGAAGCCGAGATGCGCGGCCGCGATCATGGTGACGATGGCGACGTGCGGCCGCACCATCTTCACCAGCGGCCGGATCTCGTCGGGATGGTTCATGCCGATCTCGAACACGGCATAGTCGCAGTCGACGGGCATGCGCGCCAGCGTCAACGGCACGCCCCAATGGTTGTTGAAGGACTGCGCCGAGGCATGCACCTTGCCGACGGATGAAAGCACGTGGCGCAGCGCCTCCTTGGTGGTGGTCTTGCCCGCCGATCCGGTGACCGCGATGACCTTGGCCTGCGAGCGCGTCCGCGCGGCGACACCGAGCTTTTCCAGCGCCACCAGGACGTCCTCGACGACGATGATCGGCGCCGTCAGCCGGCCGAGAGACGGCAGCTTGCCTTCCGCCACCACCAGCACGCCGGCGCCGGCCTTGATGGCCGCGGTGACGAAGTCGTGGCCATCCATCGCCTCGCCCTTGATGGCAAAGAAGGCATCGCCCGGCTGCAGGCTGCGGCTGTCGATCGAAATCCCCGATATGCCTTCCGGCATGGGGCCGAGAGGCCGCCCGTCCGTGGCGGCAACCAGCGCTTCCGAAGTCCACAGCAAACTCATGCGGCGCGCTCCCCGAGCGCGGCGCGCACTTCCTCGTGGTCGGAGAAATGCAGGGTTTGCGAACCGATGGTCTGGCCTTCCTCATGCCCCTTGCCGGCCACGATCAGCGTGTCGCCGGCATGCAGCATGGCGACTGCCTCGTGGATTGCCTTGCGCCGGTCGCCGATCTCGATGGCGCCGGGCGCCGCGGCAAGAATGGCGGCGCGGATGGTTTCGGGCACTTCCGAGCGCGGATTGTCGTCGGTGACGATGACGACATCGGCGAGCCGTGTCGCGATCTCACCCATGATCGGCCGTTTGCCCCGGTCACGGTCGCCGCCGCAGCCGAACACGACCATCACCCGGCCGGTGGTGAACGGGCGTACCGACGCCAGCACATTCTCCAGCGCATCGGGCTTGTGAGCGTAGTCGACATAGACCGGCGCGCCGCCCGCCGTGGTGCCGACGAGGTCGAGCCGGCCCGGCGCGCCTTTCAATTTCTCCAGTGCCGCCAAGGCCTTGGCGACAGGCGTTCCAGTGGAAATGGCAAGTCCCGCCGAAACCAGCGCATTGGCGATCTGGAAATCACCGGCGAGCGGCAGGTCGATCTCGTGGATCACACCGTCGGCCTCGACCTCGGCACGCTGGCGATGACGTTCATGCTCGACCCGCTTCAACCTGAGGAAATCGCCATGGCGGCCGACCGTCAGCACGTCGAGCCCGGCGGCTCGCGCCGCTTTTATCGTCGGTTCAGACCACGGATCGTCGGCGAAGACGATCGCGGGCGCGCCCTTCGGCAGCAGCGTGTCGAACAGGCGCAATTTGGCGCGATGATAATCCTCAATGGTCGGATGGTAATCCATGTGGTCGCGGCCGAGATTGGTGAAACCGCCGGCGGCAAGCTTGACGCCGTCTAGGCGGCGCTGGTCGAGCCCGTGGCTGGAGGCCTCCATCGAGGCGTGGGTAACGCCGGCATCCGCCAATTCCCTGAGCAACTGGTGCAGGGCGACCGGATCCGGCGTCGTCAGCGACCCATATTCGTTGCGGCCGGGCGCCACCACGCCGGTGGTGCCGATCGAGGCGGCGGCGTATCCCGCCTGCTCCCAGATCTGCCTGGTGAAGGCCGCGACCGACGTCTTACCGCTGGTGCCGGTCACCGCGACCATGGTTTGCGGCTGGTTGCCGAAGTAGCGGGCGGCGCTCAACGCCAATGCCAGGCGCGGATCATCGACCGCCAGCACCGGAACCCGCAAATCGCCAAGGCCGCTGCCTTTGCCCGCGACGATCGCGGCAGCGCCACGCTGGGCCGCGTCGGCGGCGTAGCTCGCGCCATCGGCCCTGGTTCCGGCGAGCGCGAAAAAGACGACGCCCGGTTTTACCTGGCGGGAATCCGACGAGATGCCGGTAACCTCCAGATCGGCGGAAGCTGTTCCTTCGACTGGCAGGATACCGGCTAGATCTTTGAGCTTCATCGAGTCCCGTTCACCGCAACAAAATAGCGCGCAGTTGCCGGCGCGCCCTAAGAATCACTGATAGGAAACCAGCGTTGCACCATTTTCATGGCTGAAATCTGGCTTCACGCCAAGCATGGCCGCTGAACGCCGGATGATATTGCCGGCCATGACCCCCGCATTGTTGGCCGCGACGTCGGTCATCCCAGGCTTTTCCGGATGCGGGGCGTCGGCGATCGTGAACACCAGATATTGCGGATCGTCCATCGGGAAGGCGGCGACGAAGGTGTTGAAATTCAAGTCTTTCGAGTAACGGCCGTTGATGACTTTCTCGGCCGTTCCGGTCTTGCCGCCGACGCGGTAACCGGGAACCCGGGCGTTTCTGGCCGACCCCTTCTCGGCGTTGAGCGAATAGAGGTAGCGCATGCCCTCGACGGTCTTTTCGCTGACCACTTTCTTGGCCGCCGCCATCGCATCCTCCTGGCTGCGGACCAGGAAGGTCGGCGGCATTAGGAAGCCGCCATTGACCAGCGCCGCGCAGCCGACGGCCGCTTGCAGCGGCGTCGTCGACACGCCATGGCCGAAGGCGATGGTGAACGAATTGACCTGCTTCCAGACTTTCGGCTCGGTCGGACGGGCGACTTCGGGCAGTTCGGTCTGCATCTTTTCCAGAATGCCGAGGCGATGCAGGAATTCGCGGTGCGCCTCGATGCCGACCAGCTCGGCCTCCCTGGCCGACCCGATGTTGGAGGAATAGAGGAACACCTCCGGCAGCGACAGCACACGGTTCTTGCCGTGGAAATCGTGAATGGCCTGGTGCCCGACCCGGATCGGATGCGAAGCGTCGAAGCGGCTCGACATCGTCGCCTTGCCGGAATCGAGCGCCATGGCCGAAGTGAAGCTCTTGAAGGTCGAGCCCATTTCATAGAGCCCCGCCGACATCCGGTTGAGCCGGTCCTTGTCCTGCGCATTATAGGGATTGTTCGGATCGAAATCCGGCACCGAGGCCATGGCCACCACTTCGCCGGTCTTGACGTTGAGCACGACGGCGCCCGCGCCCATGGCGCGATAGCGCTCCAGGCCGGCGGCGATCTCGTCGCGCACCACATGCTGGACGCGCAGATCGATCGAAAGCTTCACCGGCCTGAGATCCTTGGCCACCGCCAGGCCCGACGCCTGCAGGTCGCTAAGCCCCTGCTCGTCGATGTATTTCTCCATGCCGGAGATGCCCTGGTTGTCGATGTTGGTCAGGCCGACAATGTAGGACGAGGTCTCGCCGCTCGGATAGAAACGGCGCTTTTCGGTGCGGAAGCCGAAGCCGGGAATGCCAAGCTGCATGATGTCGGCCTGCTGCTTGGGCGTCAGCTGCCGCTGCAGCCAGACGAAGCCGGCTCCGCTTTTGAGCTTATGATAGGTCTGCTCGTAATCGATCTCCGGCAGCACCGTCGACAGCTTCTCGATCGCCTCGTCGGCATCGACGATGCGGCGCGGCTCGGCGAACAGCGACGCCGTCTTGATGTCGGTGGCCAGCACCTCGCCGTTGCGATCGACGATGTCGGGACGTGAGGCGGTCACCCGGCTCTGCGGACCGCCCGACAGGTCGGGAGTCTGGAAACCGAGATAGACCAGCCGCCCCGATATGGTCGAGAAGATGCCGAAAAACACCGCCATGGTCATGACGATGCGCGCCTTGCCCTTGCCGCCTGTCGCCTTGCGGGCGCCTTCGACCACGATCGACCTGTCCTCGCCCGTCCTGGCGCGGCTTGCCGTGGCGAAGCGCTTCAGCAGTTTGCCGATCATTGGGCGATGTCTCCGGTCACGACGGGATCCTTGTCGCCCGCGGGCGCCTTGTCGGCATTGTCGGCCATGGCGCCCTGGCGCCCGTTCAGGATGTCCTGGATGTCGAGGGCCTTGGCCGGCAGGTCACCCAGGCCCACGATCTGGCGGCCACTGACCGGTTCCAGTGCGAGCTGCGATTTGTACAGCTCGGCCAGCTTCTGCAGCCGCGACGGCTGGGTGAGCAGGCTCCAGTCGGCCTTGAGCAGGTCGATCGTGTCCTCCTCGTAGCGTATCTGGGCATGGATCTTCTGCACGGCCGCCAACTGGTCCTCGGCCTCGCGCTTGGCCTTGTAGGTCAAGGCCGCCGCCGAAACCATGACGGCGATCAGGACAATGTCGCTGGTACGAAACACGTGCTTACCTCTCCCCCGGCCGATCGATGCCGGGAAGCTTTGGAAGGCCGAAGATCGAAAAATCGCCGCTGCGCGCCGGAGCCTCGGTGCGAATTGCCGCACGCAGCCTGGCCGAGCGGGCGCGTGGATTGGCCGCGACCTCGGCGTCATCAGCCGTCACGCCGCCGCCGGCCTTGCGGAAGGTCGCAGCCCGCGCCTGCGCTTCCGGCATATGGCGCGAACCGGTCATGGCGTCGGCGCGGTCGGCGATGAAGCGTTTGACGATACGGTCTTCCAGCGAATGGAACGTCACCACCACGAGCCGCCCGCCCGGCTTCAGCGCGCGCTCGGCCGCCAGCAAGGCCCTGGCCAATTCGCCGAGCTCGTCATTGACGAAGATGCGCAGCGCCTGGAAGACCCGCGTCGCCGGATGGATTTTGTCCTTGGGCGCGCGGCCGATATGCGTCTCGATGGCGTCGGCGAGTTCCAGCGTGCGCTCGAACGGCCGCTTTTCCCGGCGCGCCTCGATCATGCGGGCGATACGGCCGGCGTGACGCTCCTCGCCGAGGAAGCCGAAGATGCGGGCAAGGTCGCCCGGCTTGAAACTGTTGACGACATCGGCGGCGCTGAGCCCTGCCTGCGCCATGCGCATGTCGAGCGGGCCATCGAAGCGGAAGGAAAAGCCGCGCTCGGCCTGGTCGAGCTGCATCGAGGAGACGCCGATGTCGAGCACGACGCCATCGGCGCTGTCGATATGTTCGTCCAGCGTCGAGAACGGCGCCTGCACCAGCCTCAACCTGCCGCCGGATCGCGCCTCGAGGTCGCGGCCGGCCGCGATGGCATCCGGATCGCGGTCGATCGCAACCACGGACGCGCCGGACGCCAGGATGGCCTTGGTATAACCGCCGGCACCGAACGTGCCGTCGATGACGATGTCGCCCTCCGCCGGCGCCAGCGCTTCCAGCACTTCGCCAAGGAGGACCGGAATGTGGCGGACCGATCCGCCAACGGCGTTGATATCATCGCCGTGGCCCACCGTCATTCCGATCGCTCCCCAGCCTTCGCTTCGTGAGCCTTGGCCTCGTGAGCCTTCGTCCCCTGCCGAAGCTGCAAAAGCCTGGCCCGCGCTTGCGCCCCGTAGGTCGCAAGCCGTCCAGGCTCCCAGATCTGAAAGAAATTGCCGCGCCCGACAAAGGCCACCTCCACCGAGATGCCGGTATGTTCGCGAATGAAATCGGTCATGGTGATGCGGCCGTCCTGGTCGAGTTTCAGGAACGCTCCGTCGCCATGGCAGAAGAACGACATGTCGTCCGCCGCCTGCAGGAAGGGATCTTCCTGCGCGATGCGCTGCTCGTAGCGGTCGAGCAGGTCGAGGCCGCCGACATCCATCGCCGGCAGGTCCAGGCAACGCAGCGCATAGAGTTCCGAATAGCCGCGCTTCTGCACGACGGCACGAAAATTCGCCGGAACGGACACCCGCCCCTTCGCATCGATCCTGCTCACCGTGTTCGACAGAAACCGGTCCATCACGCGTTACAGCCGCTTGCGCCGCCGCACCCCTCTTCATCGTGTCGCACGCGCCACCGCCGCGCGTTCCCTGCCCCGCACCCACCTCGTCCACACAGGCGAAAACCGGCAAACGCACAGCCGCAGCGGCTGCCCGATTGGCGTACGCTTTACCCTGACGCGGAACGAAGGCTTTGATGTCGAAATGGGATATCATGGGGCACTATGGGCGTCAACGGGAATAGGCTTCACAGACGTGCGCATCTCGACCGACGAGCGCAGCCGTTACGGCACGTCTCGTCTTTATGATCCATTAAGCCTAACGAAGCGTTTAGGGCCGTCTGGCCCAACTCGACACGCCTTGCCGAGGACCTTTGCCGGGCATAGCGTCGAGCGACGTCTTTCGCCGCACTACACGTCCAATTACAAGGATCGAACTCATGTCCGAGACGGCAAGGTCACGCGCCGCCGAACTTTCCCATTTGCGCAGCCGCGATTTCGCCAAGGGCGATCCGATCCCATTGCCGCTGACCATGGCTTCGATCTTTCACACGCCGGGCACCGAGACCGGGATCGATCAATATGGTCGTTACGACAATCCAACCTGGCGCGCCGTGGAACATGTACTCGGCCACCTGGAAGACGCACAATGCGTGAGTTACCCCTCTGGAATGGCCGCGATCTCGGCGGTGTTCTTCGCGCTTTTGAAATCGGGCGATCGCGTGCTTTTGCCCGCGGACGGCTACCACGCCACGCGCGCGATGGCCGAACGCTTCCTGAAGCCTCTGGGCGTGAACTTCGATGTCCGACCGACGCCGACTTTCCTTGACGGCGGCTTCGAAGGCTATTCGTTGGTCTTCATGGAAACGCCATCCAATCCACGCCTGGACATTTGCGATATCTCGGCCGTTTCCCGGGCTGTCCGCGAACAGGGCGCGATCCTTGTCGTCGACAACACGACGATGACGCCATTCGGCCAGCGTCCACTCGACTTCGGCGCCGATGCCGTCGTCTCCGCCGACACCAAGGCGGTTAACGGCCACTCCGACGTGCTGTTCGGTCATGTCGCCAGCCGCAACGCCGATATCATCACCAAGGTGGCGGATTGGCGCGGAATGGTCGGTGGCATTCCCGGACCTTTCGAGGCGTGGCTGGTGCATCGCGGCCTTGAAACACTGGAGGTACGGTTCGACCGTATGTGCTCATCCGCCGAAACGATCGCGCAACGGCTGAAGGAACATCGCGCGGTGCGCGGCCTGCGTTTTCCAGGCCTCGATGGCGATCCCTCGCACAACCTTGCCCGCGCCCAGATGGAGCGCTTCGGCTTTCTCATCTCGTTCGAACTCGCCTCCGAGCAGAAGGCCGAGGATTTCATCG
This sequence comes from Mesorhizobium sp. ES1-6, assembly GCF_020164775.1. NCBI lineage: Bacteria > Pseudomonadati > Pseudomonadota > Alphaproteobacteria > Hyphomicrobiales > Phyllobacteriaceae > Mesorhizobium > Mesorhizobium sp. ES1-6. The sequence continues at coordinate 51,586 of NZ_JAIUGU010000007.1, read as the reverse complement.
ACAATTGCCACCTGATAGAGGCCGCGACCTCTTTCGGCGGCGTCCACACTTCAGCCGAGCGGCGTTTGAAGCGAGGCGACGCGGTGCCGCCTGGCTTTGTCCGCCTGTCGGTCGGCTGCGAGCCGGTGGAAGAGCTCTGGAAGGCGATCGAGGCCTCCCTGGACAGGATCAGCGGCTGACAAACCGACTACGCGCCGAGGTCATCGGCTTCGATGTTGCGACGACCATGGAGCACGCGAAGAATTTCGATGGCATCGGCGCTGATACGATACAGAGTGAGATACTCGCTGATGACCAAATGACGGATGCCGGGCCCGATATCGTCGCGTGGCGCACCTGAGAAGGGATGCAAGGTCAGCAAATCCCAACGTCTTTCCATGGCGGCCACGAGGCGAGCAGCAGCGCGCGGGTCATGGCTGGCGATGTAGTCACCGATGCCTTCGAGATCGACGGCGGCTTGAGGAAGCAGTCGATATTTCACTCCTGAAAGCCTTTGGCCTCGGCCATCTTCAGGTATTTCGCGCGCAGTCGTTCCATGATTGGCTGGCCGTCTTGCGCCGGCCCGCTGTCGATCCCCTCCTGCATCAGCTTGCGCAGCTCCTCGACCGTGTAGCCCATCAGGTCGCGGCGGTCCTTCCACTGTCGCAAGGCATCACGGATCACTTCGCTCGCCGAGGCATATTCTCCAGCCGCGACCACATCGTCGACCGCTTGTGCCAGTTCCGGCGAAAGCGTGATGCTGCGTTTGTCGACCTGACCCATGATAGGCTCCCGATGATGAGTCGCGATGGTACGATTTAATCGCACCAGTTTCAAGAAAATGAGGCGAAGGCTATGCCTTGTGGCGACGCCCTTGAATCGGAAGCTGCGCCCAAGGGCGCAACCTTCTGATATCGAAAGACTTATCCGGATATCGGGAGAAAATTGCCAGCTGGCCTGTAAGCCGGGTTTTGTATGGCCCCCGCCCCTTGCGAGGCAAGAACGTGGCGGCCATTCATCTTGGGCGCATGTTGCCATGCGCCTCACGCAACCTACCCGGACGGTGAGCCGGAAACAGCCCTCGAGGGTTTCCCCTCGCACCGCCCCTATTCGGTCTTGCTCCCGGTGGGGTTTACCGTGCCGCTCCTGTTGCCAGTCGCGCGGTGGGCTCTTACCCCACCCTTTCACCCTTACCCCGACAAGTCGTGGCGGTTTGCTTTCTGTGGCACTTTCCCTGGGGTCGCCCCCGCCGGCCATTAACCGGCACCGTGTTTCCATGGAGCCCGGACTTTCCTCACCCGCGGCCTTTCGGCGTTTGCGGGTGCGGCCGCCCGGCCAGCTGGCAGGGCGTATAAAGGGGTTCACACCACAAAACGCAACCGAAAAAGCCCGTAGTGACCGGTTCTCGTCAAGCCGGCGCGCCGACAGCCGCCAGCTGAACCTTGACCTTGCTGCAGTAAGCCGCCGAAACCGGGTTCATGCGGGTGGCGCCATGGCCGGCATTGTATTTCAGGATCGTGCCGCAGGTCGTGCCGCCGCCGAGGTCGCGCGCCATGGCGAGGTACTTCATGCCGTATTTGATGTTGGTGTCGGGATCGAACAGGCCCTTGGCCGATCCGTTGTAACCCATCATCCGCGCGGTTGCCGGCTTGATCTGCATCAGGCCGATCTCGCCGGCGCCGCCGACCATGTTCGGCCGGTAATTGCTCTCGATCTTGATCACGGCGTCGGCCAACGACACCGGAACCCCGTAGCTCGCCGCATAGCGGGCGACAATCGCGGAATACTGGCCGCTGCTCGCCACGGCCGCGGTCGACGCGGCGACGTTCCTGAGACCGATCGATGCCGTCGTCGTCATGTCCACGGTTTTGCGGCCGCGCTTTGTCCTCTTGGCGGAGGATTTCCGCGCCTTGGCCCAGCTTGCCTTTTCCACCTTCGCGGAAGCCTGCTTCGTCGTCGCCTTCGCACTCTTGCTGCCTTTGGCCGAAATGGGGTTGCCCTTGGCGGATGCCGTGACGAGGCCCTGATCGGCCCGCTGGCTTAACGGCGCGGCGTCGGCTGCACTGAAGGCAAAGCTCATTGCGCCGGCAGCAAGAGCTGCCGTTAAAACGGTCAATTTCTGCATGTGATCCTGTTCTGTTGGGGCCATGCGAAGATTTTCGCGCGGCGTCGCTTGATTACTATCGGAACACGCGGGGGCTTGATGTCCGACAAACTGTACGAAACGCCCTTTGAAGCCCGATTTGGAACCAATGAAGGCGGGGCAAGTCACTTTCCGTGACAGTTCGTAACTTTATGACGTTGGGGATTACTTGAATCGGGTCATGACCCGACGGAAGCAAGCAGGTTCCGAAGCGTACGCATCGTCGAGCCGTCGGCAAATCCGTCGACCCGGCGCGGCCGGAAATGCCGCTGGAAGGCCTCGACGACGATCCGTGTCCGATCGTCGAAAACACCCGAGATCTCGGCGCCATAGCCGTAGATCGACAGCATCGACTGCAGCTCCTCGACATCGGGACCGTGGTCGCCGGACTTCAACGCGGCTCCGCGCCGGATGGGAGCGGCAGGCACGAGATGGCCGACACCGGCCTTAAACAGCGCCACCCATGGAAACTTCTCGCCCGGATCGATCTTGCGCCCCGGCGCCACGTCGGAGTGCGCCAGCACCCGCTCGGCGGCGATTCCATGCCGCGCGGCGATCCCCTTGCACAGCGCGATGACCGCCGTGATCTGACGTTTCGGAAAGCCAGGATAGCCCAGTGAATGGCCCGGATTGACGATTTCAATGCCGACCGAGCAGGAATTGATGTCGGTGCGCCCGAACCAGGAACTCTGGCCGGCGTGCCAGGCGCGGTCGCTTTCCCGGACCATCTGCACGATGTGTCCATTCTCATGAACCAGATAATGCGATGAGACTTCACTGGCGGGATCACACAGCCAGGCTTCGGCCCCCGCACCGGTCGCCATGCCCGTATAGTGCAGCACGATCATGTCCGGCTTCAGCCCGTCGCGCCTTGGCCCGAAATTCGGTGACACCCTGACCTCCGCGCTCGGCTCGTCGGGCAGGAAGCCGCTCATGCGTGCCGCAGACCCCGTTCGATCATCTCGTAGGCCGCGTTGATCGCCGCCACCCTGGTCGTCGCGATCTTGATGAATTCCTGCGGCAGCCCGCGCGCGATCAGCCGATCCGGATGGTTGTCGGACACCAGCTTGCGATAGCGTTTCCGGACCTCCTCGAACGGCTTGCCGCGCTCAATGCCGAGCACGACATAGGGGTCGCCGGCGCCAAGATTGACGTGCCGGGCCATGATCGACTCGTAATGCGTGTCGTCGATGCGGAAGATCTCGGCGATACGGTGCAGGAAGATGCCTTCGCGCTCATGCACCAGCCCATCGGCCTTGGCGATGTGGAACAGGCCATCGAGTATGTCTTCCAGCATGACGCAATTGGAGTGCCCGGAGCCGCAAAGCTGCGCCATGCGCTCGGCATAGGTTTCGAAACCGGCCACGTCCTGCTGGGCGAGATCGAACAGACGTGCAACGTTGCGCGTCTCCTTCGGCGGCACTTCGAATATTTCCTGGAACGCACGCACCTCGTCCTGGGTGACGATGCCGTCGGCCTTGGCCATCTTGGCCGACAGCGCGATCATGGCCACCGAGAAGGCGACGCGGCGGCGCAGGTCGGCGTCGCCGGAAAAAACCGTGCGCACGGCTTCGACCACGTCGGCGACGCCAGACGTGGTCGAAGACGAAACCCGCGTGATGAAGTCGCCGAGGCGGTCCCAAATCGACATGGCCCGCTTCATAGAGCGAACCGGTCCCCGCTATCAAGCCAATAAAGGCCACCTCTAGGCCTGTGAACCCGAGGCGATTGCCGGTGCCGATGGTGGGTCTTCACGAGAAAAGGCCGGCATCACGCCGGCCTCCCTCCCAAGACACTCACTGCTTACAAACTACTGCGCGGGCGCAGGAGCAGGCGTTGCCGGAGCCGGCTCGGCAGGCTTGGTCGAATTATCAGTCGGGGCCGCGGGCTTCATCGGCTGCTCGGCGGCCGGCGGATTGGTGCTCTGCGTCGTGGTGTTGTCAGTGCCGGTGCCGCTGTCGCTGCAGGCCGCGACGCCCAGCAGGGCAAGTGCGGACACGGAAGCAAGAATGATCTTTTTCATAACATCTCTCCTTCAACACACGTTCACGTTGCGGTGAACGGTCGAAGGGAAAATGCGTGACTGGGCCGAGGGTTTCGTAACGTTGCGTTTCCGCCTGTAACATCAATGGCATGCGGGCGACATTGCTGCCGGCGCTTCGGCGCTTTAACAACGACACCGCAAACGCAATACCGGAGACACAGGCATGGCCGCGAAATGGGATTTCTGGATCGATCGCGGCGGCACCTTCACCGATATTATCGGCCGTGACCCGCAAGGCGGGCTGCATCCGCGCAAGCTGCTGTCGGAGAATCCCGAGGCCTATGCCGATGCGGCGATTCAGGGCATCCGCGACCTGCTCGGCCTGGAGCCGGCGGCCGCCATCCCGTCCGGCCTGATCGGCGACGTCAAGATGGGAACCACGGTAGCCACCAACGCCCTTCTGGAGCGCAAGGGCGATCGTGTGCTGTTGCTCATCACCAAGGGATTTCGCGATGCGCTCAAGATCGCCTATCAGGCGCGGCCCGACATCTTCGCCAAGGAGATCATCCTTCCCGAACAGCTCTACGAGCGCGTCATCGAGGTCAACGAGCGCGTGCTCGCCGATGGCTGCGTCGAACGGCTGCTCGACATCGCGGCCTGCCGGCCGGCCATGGAGCAGGCGAAAGCCGATGGCATCGACGCCGTCGCCATCGTCTTCATGCATGCCTGGAAATATCCCGATCACGAGAAGGCGGTGGCAAAGGTCTGTCGCAAGCTCGGTTTCGGCCAGGTCTCGGTCAGCCACGAGGTCTCGCCGCTGATCAAGCTGGTCGGCCGCGGCGACACGGCGGTCGTCGACGCCTATCTGTCGCCGATCCTGTCGCGCTATGTGCAAAGGGTGGCGGGAGAACTGGGCACGGCGGGAGGGAACGACGAATCCCCCCGCCTCATGTTCATGATGTCTTCCGGCGGGCTTACCGCCGCCGACATGTTCCAAGGCAAGGACGCGCTCTTGTCGGGCCCGGCCGGCGGCGTCGTCGGCATGGTCGAGACGGCCAAGCTCGCGGGTTTCGACAAGGTCATCGGCTTCGACATGGGCGGCACCTCCACCGATGTCGCTCACTATGACGGCGAATATGAGCGGGCCTTCGACACCGAAGTCGCCGGGGTGCGCGTGCGCGCCCCGATGATGCGCATCCACACCGTCGCCGCCGGCGGCGGCTCGATCCTGCACTACGAGGCCGGCCGTTTCCGCGTCGGACCGGATTCCGCTGGCGCCAATCCCGGCCCCGCCGCCTATCGGCGCGGCGGGCCGCTTGCCGTCACCGACGCCAACGTCATGCTCGGCAAACTGCGGCCCGATTTCTTCCCGTCGATCTTCGGCCCGGACCAGGACGCGCCGCTCGACGCGCAAACCGTGCGCGCGAAATTCGAAACACTGGCCTCCGAGATCGGCGACGGCCGCACGCCCGAAGCGGTCGCCGAAGGCTTCGTCACCATCGCGGTCGAGAACATGGCCAATGCGATCAAGAAGATTTCCGTCCAGCGCGGCTACGACGTCACCGAATATCTCCTGAACTGCTTCGGTGGCGCCGGCGGCCAGCACGCCTGCCTGGTCGCCGACGCGCTCGGCATGGAGGCGGTGCTGATCCATCCCTTCTCCGGCCTGCTTTCGGCCTACGGCATCGGCCTCGCCTCGGTGTTCGCCTCGCGCCAGCAGGCGCTGCTGAAGCCGCTCGCCGAAGAGTCCAGAACGGAGATCGGCGACCTCATCGCCACCTTGAAAAAGGCCGTGGTCGCGGAGCTGGCGGCGCAAGGCATCGCCGAGAACGCGGTCGCCACCAAGCCGGTGCTGCACATCCGCTATGACGGCACCGACACGGCACTGCCGGTGAATTTCGAGGCGGATTCGATCTTCCAGGCCAGGCGCGATTTCGAAATCGCCCACAAGGCGCAGTTCGGCTTCGTCTATGACGACAAGCCGATGATCGTCGAGACGGTCGGCGTCGAAGGCACCGAAACCGGCCAGACCAGCGCCGAAGCCCATGCGCCCGCCGGACCGGCGAAGGCCAAGCCGGACACCTCCGAGACCAGGCCTGTCTACACGGAAGGCAAGTGGCATGAAGCTGGCGTCTACCGCCGCGAAAACCTCAGGCCGTCCAGTCTGGTCGCTGGTCCCGCCTTGATCATCGAGCCGAACCAGACCATCGTCGTCGAGCCTGGCTGGCGGGCCGAAATCACGGACGTCAACCACGTCGTCATACGCCGCACGGAAAAGAAAGCGCGCGCCGCAGCCCTCGGCACGCAAGCCGATCCGGTGATGCTCGAAGTCTTCAACAATCTCTTCATGTCGATCGCCGAACAGATGGGCGTGACGCTGCAGAACACCGCCTATTCCGTCAACATCAAGGAAAGGCTGGATTTTTCCTGCGCGGTCTTCGACCACACCGGGGCGCTGGTCGCCAATGCGCCGCACATGCCGGTGCATCTCGGCTCCATGGACCGTTCGGTCGAAACCATCATCCGGCTGAACTCCGGCGATATCCATCCCGGCGACGTTTTTGCCTTGAACGCCCCCTATAATGGCGGCACCCATCTGCCCGACATCACCGTGGTGACGCCGGTCTTCGACGATGCCAGGACAAACATCCTCTTCTGGGCGGCCTCGCGCGGCCACCACGCCGATATTGGCGGCACCGCCCCCGGCTCGATGACGCCGCTCGCCACCACGGTCGACGAGGAAGGCGTGCTGTTCGACAATTTCCGCGTCGTCGACCGCGGAAAATTCCGCGAGACGGAGCTGCATACGCTGCTCACCGACCACCCCTATCCGGCCCGCAACCCGCAGCAGAACATCGCCGACCTCAAGGCCCAGATCGCGGCCAACGAGAAAGGCGTGGCGGAGTTGCGCAAGATGGTCACGCATTTCGGCCTCGATGTCGTCCAGGCCTATATGGGCCATGTCCAGGACAATGCGGCCGAGAGCGTAAGGCGTGTGCTGGAGCGGCTGCCCGATACATCGGAGTATGAATATCCGACCGATACGGGCCAGGTGATCAAGGTCAGGATATCGGTCGACCGGCAAAAACGCGAGGCGACCGTCGATTTCAGCGGCACGTCGCCTGTCATGAAGAACAATTTCAACGCTCCGGAGCCCGTCGCTCGTGCCGCGGTACTCTATGCCTTCCGCGTCATGGTCGAGGACATGATCCCGATGAATGCCGGGTGCCTCAGGCCGATCAACATCGTCATTCCCGATGGCTGCATGCTGAAGCCCGCCTACCCTGCCGCCGTCGTCGCCGGCAATGTCGAGACCTCACAGCACGTCACCAACGCGCTGTTCGGCGCCATGGGCGCGATGGCCAATGCGCAGGGAACGATGAACAACCTGACCTTCGGCAACAAGAAATATCAGTATTACGAGACGATCTGCTCCGGCTCGCCGGCAGGGCATATGAATTCGGGGCGCGGCTTTGCCGGCACGTCGGGCGTGCACACCCACATGACCAATTCGCGTCTCACCGACCCGGAAGTGCTGGAACTGCGCTTTCCCGTGGTGCTGGAGGATTTCCACATCCGCCAGGGTTCCGGCGGCAAGGGCAAATGGAGCGCCGGCGACGGCACAAGACGCACCATCCGCTTCCTCGAAAAGATGGAATGCGCGATCCTGTCCTCGCACCGCAACCGCCCGCCGCAGGGGCTGGACGGTGGCGGCGACGGCGAGGTCGGCTCGACCAAGGTGCGCCGCAACGACGGCACGGTCGATGTGCTGAAAGCCTGTGACCAGACCATGCTTGAGGCAGGCGAGGCTGTCATCCTGAGGACACCAACGCCGGGAGGGTTTGGCAAGCTGTAAGAAAGGCGTCAACAAGCTGTCACTGGCCTGTCATGACCCTGGGTTACCCGCTTGCGGCAAAGCAAATGGGGAATCACTTTGCCATGACGGACGTCTCCTCGGATCTGGTTTTTCGCCGCGGCAAGGAAGTTGGCAAGGCCGTCTACCAGAACCGCGCGCTTTCAAAAGCCGGCATCTCCGAGCGGCTGTTCGCCTTCCTGTTTTCCGGCCTGGTCTATCCGCAGATCTGGGAAGACCCTGACGTCGACATGGAGGCGATGCAGCTTGGCCAGGGCCACCGCGTCGTCACAATCGCGTCAGGCGGCTGCAACATCCTGGCCTATCTCACCCGCTCGCCGGCACGGATCGACGCCGTTGACCTCAACGCCGCCCACATCGCGCTGAACCGCATGAAGCTGGAAGCGGTTCGCCATCTGCCCTCGCAAGGCGACCTGTTCCGCTTCTTCGGTGCAGCCGATACCAGCCATAATTCGGAAGCCTACGACCGCTTCATCGCGCCGCATCTCGATCCGGTCAGCCGGCATTACTGGGAGCGCCGCAACTGGCGCGGCAACAGGCGCATCGCTGTTTTCGACCGCAATTTCTACCAGACCGGACTGCTCGGCCTGTTCATCGCCATGGGCCACCGCACGGCGAAATTCTTCGGCGTCAACCCGGCGCGCATGATGGAAGCCAGGAATATCGGCGAGCAGCGCCGCTTCTTCAACGAGGAACTGGCGCCGGTCTTCGACAGGAAGCTTCTGAAGTGGGCGACCTCGCGCAAGGCTTCCCTGTTCGGCCTCGGCATTCCGCCGGCGCAGTACGATTCGCTGATCACCTCCGGCGACGGCACCATGGCCAGCGTGCTGAAGGCCCGGCTGGAAAAGCTCGCCTGCGATTTCCCCCTGCAAAACAATTACTTCGCCTGGCAGGCTTTCGCCCGCCGCTACCCGGAACCAGGCGAGGCCGCCCTGCCCGCCTATCTGGAAAAGCAGAACTACGACACCATTCGCGGCAACATCGACCGCGTCGCCATCCACCATGCCAACCTGATCGAATTCCTCGCCGGCAAGGATGCCGGCGCCGTCGACCGCTTCATCCTGCTCGACGCGCAGGACTGGATGACCGACGACCAGCTCAATGCGCTGTGGTCGGAGATCACCCGCACGGCCTCGGCCGGCGCCCGCGTCATCTTCCGCACCGCCGCCGAGCCCAGCCTGCTGCCAGGTCGCGTCTCCACCTCGCTGCTCGACCAGTGGGACTATAAGGACGAAGCATCGCGTGAATTCTCGGCCCGCGACCGCTCCGCCATCTATGGCGGCTTCCATCTCTATGTGAAGCGCGCGGCATGAGCACGACGGAACTGCCGGCCAGCCCCGAATTCAAGGCTAACCATGCCGAATTGATGGACGGCGTCTACCGCTGGCAGCGCCACATCTATGACCTGACGCGCAAATACTACCTGCTCGGCCGCGACCGGCTGATCGCGGGGCTGGACGTACCGCCGGGCGGCACCGTTCTGGAGCTCGGCTGCGGCACCGGCCGCAACATCATCCTCGCCGCCCGCGCCTATCCAGACGCGCGCTTCTTCGGTCTCGATATTTCGGCCGAAATGCTGGAAACGGCGGGCAAGGCGATCGACCGCGAAGGCCTGTCGGACCGGGTCGTGCTGGCAAGGGGCGATGCCACCGATTTCGCCGCCAAGGCGCTGTTCGGCAAAGCCAGCTTCGACCGGGTCTTCGTCTCCTATTCGCTATCGATGATCCCGGGCTGGGAGAAGACGGTCTCGGCGGCACTTGCCGCGCTGACCCCGACGGGCTCGCTGCACGTGGTCGATTTCGGCCAGCAGGAAGGCCTGCCGGGGTGGTTTCGCGCCTTGCTGCGCGGGTGGCTGAAAAAATTCCACGTCACGCCACGCGAATCCCTGCGTGACGGTCTGGAATCGGAAGCCGAGCGCGCCAGCGCAACCTTCCGTTTTCGCACGCTTTATCGTGGCTATGCCTGGCTGGCTGTGATCAAGCTCGGGTAAAAGTGGCCCGAGTTCGGGGCGCTTTCGCATTCGCGCTGGCCACCTGCCGCTCCATTCCCACCCCCGGCGGATGCGGTTATGGTATGACCTCAAGGTGAGGTGACACATGTTGATGACCACACGCAAGCCTGCAACGGTGGGCGAAATCCTCACGGAAGAATTCATGCAGCCGCTCGGCCTGACACAGGCTGCTTTGGCGGAAGCGATGGGGGTCCAGCGCAAGCATGTCAACGAATTGTGCAACGACCGCCGCAACGTGACGGCTGCGACCGCGCTCATCCTGGCGCGGGTCTTCGGCAACAGCCCGGATTTCTGGCTCAACGTGCAGCGCCGCAGTGATCTTTGGACGGTCATGAACTCGCCCGACGAGCGAGCGCGTGTCGATCGCGCCAAGCCTTTGGCGACCGCGGCATAGAAGACAGATTGTATCGATCGACTTCCGCTTTAGAGCGGTTCAGCGTTTAATAGAAACGCCGAACCGCTCTAGCTCTTTGTTTCCACGCAATTCCCAAGGGGAAGCGCTACGCGCTTCTCCCAGGAAAACCGTTACACACTTCTCCTGGAATTGCTCTAGTGCAGCGCCTTCACCAGCGCCCCGACCATTGCCTGCGGGCGATAATTGAGCTTGGCCGGCGTTAGCCCGAGCCGTACCACGACCAATTGCTCGGAGGGAATGATGGCGACGGTCTGTCCGTCATGGCCTTCCATCCAGTAAGTGTCCTTGGGCAGGCCGGCGGCAACGCCCGCGCCGGGGGTTTCCTCATCGCCCGGCGCCTCTATCCACAACTGGCCCTTGCCGTAGACTTTCGAGGCGGGCGCCGGCTCGCGCATCCAGTCGACGAAACCGGCCGGCAGCATCTGGTTGCCGTTCCACACCCCGCTTTGCAGCAGGAACTGGCCGAAGCGCGCCCAGTCATGCGCCGTGGCGTAGAGGTAGGAAGAGCCGACGAAAGTGCCCTGCTCGTCGGTCTCGAGCACCGCGCTGTGCATGCCGAGCGGTTCGAATAGCGCCGTACGTGGCCAAGTCAGCGCCTTTGCCTTGTCGCCGATCGCGTCCTGCCAGAGCCGCGACAGCATCACCGCCGTGCCGCTCGAATAGGAAAACACCTTGCCCACCGCGCCGGTGAGCGGCTTGGCTTCGGCAAAGCCCGCCATGTCGGGCTCGAGATAGAGCATGCGCGTGACGTCGGCGACGTCGCCATAGTCCTCGTTGAATTCCAGCCCGCTCGACATCGCCATCATGTCGGCGAGGCTGATGGCGGCGCGGCCATCCGCCTTCCACGGCGTGAACAGGCCCTTGTTGTCGACTGCCATCTTGCCGTCCTTGACCAGCGTGCCGACGATGGCGGCATTCACCGTCTTGGTCATCGACCAGCCGAGCAGCGGCGTCTTGGCGGAAAAGCCGTCGCCATAGCGTTCCGCGACGACCCGTCCGTTCTTGACCACGACGATCGCGCGCATGCCGGTGCCGGCCATGGCGTCGTCGCCGACGATTTTCGCAACCTCCGGATTCTGCGAGGCATCGACCCGTTCGCCCTCGGGCCACAGCGCATCCTGGCTCGTCGCCGCGGGTTCGGCATGGACCGCCGTGCGCCGCGCCTTGCCGATATCGCCGTCCGGGACCGAAGCGCAGCCCAGCCCGTCACGGGCAACCGCCTCGCTCTTGCCGAGGAAGCCGAGCAGTCCGGCCGAAACCGTCCCCCGGTTCTTGTCGACCGAGACCCGCATCAGCCGCAGCAGCGGGTGGCCGGGCGCCTGCACATCGACGGCCAGCACCTCCTTGGCGTCGCGCCCGGCGACGAAGACGTTGGAGCAGACGATCTTGGCCGAATAGCCCGAACCGACGCGGATGAGTTCCGGCGGCGCTATATACAGCCAGGCAAACAGCGCGGCGACCGCCAGCACGATCAGGCCAAGCAGCCATTTGACGATCTTGACGACGAACCGCATGCGTTTCCTCCCAGGCAATCGCCTGCCCTTGTGTCATCGAATTGCCGCCATTGCTTCGGCAAAATCGGGCCTCTTGTCGAGCGCCGTCAACTGATTATCAACCATGATCGGCGATCACATGATGCATGTCGCCCAAAAGTGCACAGCGGTTTTGGAACAACGACATGCACGAAATCAAGATATCAGGCGATGCGTGGGGCTATCGTCTGGAGGGGCCAGACCAATTTAGGCCATCGGTGCACAGACCCATCAGCGACCGGCTGATTCCGGCTTGGAAGTTGCGATGCGTCGTCTTGCGGTTCTTTTCATGCTGACGCTGCTCGGCGCCTGCTCGACCGTGGACGATCTGTCGCCGCTGTCGCCGTCCGCGTCGAGCAGTCCGACGGTGGCCGTGCGCGCGCCGCGCTTCGCCGATTCCAAGCCGCATGAATGGGACAGCGGCGCGCCATGGAACTATGTTGTCCACGGCACCGACGTCTCCAAATACCAGACCTCGGTCGACTGGCCGGCGGCCAGGGCCAGCGGCATTTCCTTCGCCTTCATCAAGGCGACCGAGGGCGGCGACCGTTTCGATGAATATTTCAGCGAGCACTGGGCGCGCACGAAAGCCAACGGCATTCCACGCGCCGCCTATCATTTCTTCTATTTCTGCACGCCGGCGGCCACCCAGGCGCGCTGGTTCATCCAGAATGTGCCTGTCGACCGCTCGGCCATGCCGCCGGTGCTGGATATGGAATGGAATCCGAAATCGCCGACCTGCCGCCTGCGCCCCGACCCGGCCACGGTACGCGCGGAGATGACCACCTTCCTCGAAATCGTCGAGCGGCATTATGGCAAGAAACCGATCATCTACACCTCGGTCGATTTCTTCGACGACAATGAATTGTCGACCTTCCGCGGCTATCCCTACTGGCTGCGCTCCGTCGCCGGCCACCCACGCGAAAAATATGGCAGCCACCCCTTCACCTTCTGGCAGTACACCGGAACCGGTATCGTTCCCGGCATGACCGGCAAATCCGACATCAACGTCTTCAACGGCTCGGAAGCCGCTTGGAACAAGTGGCTGCGGCAGAACACGCGCTGATACCGGCTAACGGTCGCGAAGCCGGCTGGAATGGCGGCTGCGGCAGAAGAACCGTTGACACCGGGCCTGCCGCCTGCTTTTCGACACTACCAGCGGTAAAGAGTGCAACCGCTGGCAATTCAGGGCGTTAGGCTCCAGGCACGCCAATGCCCTCTTCGTTTCGAAAGGAAGCTGATGCGACTGCGTTCCCAAGCCCTCGCGGCGCTGTTTCTGTGCGCCACGGCCTTGCCGGCGATGGCGCAGGAATGCGGCGGCGATTTCGAAACCTGGAAACAGGGCGTCGCGGCGGAAGCCAAGGCCGCCGGTGTCGGCGCCGTGGGTCTCGATGCGCTGGAGGATGCCACTTTTGACCCGAGGGCCCTGGCGCGCGACCGCGCGCAGGGCGTCTTCACGCAAACCTTCGTCCAGTTTTCCAACCGCATGATCTCGGCCTACCGGCTGAAGCAAGGTGCGGCGAACATGAAGAAATACGCCGACATCTTCGCCCGCGCCGACCAGCAATTCGGCGTCCAGGCGCCTGTCATCACCGCCTTCTGGGCGCTTGAAACGGATTTCGGCGCCGTCCAGGGCGATTTCCATACGCTGAGCGCCTTGGTGACCCTGTCGCATGACTGCCGCCGCCCGCAATTGTTCCGGCAGCAACTGGTGCCGCTCCTGGAACTGATCGATCGCGGCGTGCTGCCGGCCGATGTCACGGGCGCCTGGGCCGGCGAAATCGGCCAGACGCAGATCCTGCCGTCCGACTATCTTGCGCGCGGCGTCGACGGCGATGGGGACGGCAAGATTGACCTGCGAAACAGCGTGCCGGACGTGATCATGACCACGGGCAACAAGGTGCTGTCGCGCGGCTGGAAGCGCGACGAGCCCTGGATCCAGGAAGTGCGCGTGCCCGAGGAGATGCCGTGGGACCAGACCGGGCGCACCAACAAACTGCCGCTGACGCAGTGGGCGCAGTGGGGCGTCACCAATCCCAACGGCTCGCCGCTGGTCGACAAGGGCCTGAAGGCCGGCCTGGCACTGCCGATGGGCCGCAAGGGTCCGGCCTTCCTCACCTATGAGAATTTCGACGTCTATCTCGAATGGAACCAGTCCTTTACCTACGCGCTGACCGCGGCCAATCTCGCCGCGCGGCTCGCCGGCGCGCCGCCGCTCGATCCGCGCAATCCCGAGCCAGGTCTCAACAACGACCAGATGAAGGAACTGCAGACCAAGCTCGAAGCCAGAGGCTACGACGTCGGCACCGTCGACGGCATTTTGGGCACCAACACCCGTGAAGCGATCCGCAGGGAACAGATGCGGTTGGGCATGCCGGTGGATGGCTGGCCGACGCCAGAGTTGTTGGGGAAGTTGTAAGGTAGTGAGTAGTGAGTAGTGAGTAGTGAAATATGGAGAATTCCCTACTGACTACTCACTACTCACTCTTTTCCTAATCCGCCATCGTCTCCAGGCTCGCAAAGCCTTGCGGCGCGTCGCCCTCGTCGAAGGGCGTCGTCACCTCGACGAAGGTGTCGGGATAAAAGCCGTTGAAGCGGGTCCTGAGCGACAGCGAGTAGGCGCCGATATGGCCGATCTCGATCCAGTCGCCGGTGTCGACGGTTTCGGGCAGCCAGAATGGCCGCGACAGGATGTCGACGGAATCGCAGGTCGCGCCGCACACCTTGAACGGCACGATGTTCTTCTCGTCGCCATTGCGCGTTCGGATCGCCGGATCGGGAATGAAGCGCGCCGGCAGCGTGATCTTGCCGGTCCATGAATCCGACAGCGACGCCCAGATGCCGTCATTGATGTAGAGACGCTTGCCCTTGCGCAACAGCACGCGCACGATCAGCGACAGGCAGCGCGCCACGATCACCCGGCCCGGCTCCGCCACCAGCGGCACCTGGTCGAACTGGTATTCCTTCAGGTCGCCCGACAGCCGCGACATGATCTGGCCGAGCGATGGCATCTCGATCTGCTTGCGGTTGGGATCATGGCCGTATTCGGCTGGAAAGCCGCCGCCGACATCGAGCCCGGCAATGTCGAAGGTCAGCCGGTTGCGCACCCAGTCGGCCGAGGCCAGCGCCCGCTCATAGGTGTCGGGATCCTCGATCTGGCTGCCGACATGGAAACACAGGCCAACCTTGTAGCCTGTGCGGTTCAACCGCTCGGCGAGTTCCACGGCATAGGCCGGCCCGGCGCCGAATTTCTTCGACAATTCGTAAGCGGCATGGCCCTTGGTCTGCACCCGCACGAAGACGGTGACCGCACCGGGATCGATGTCGAGCGCCCGCACCACCCGCGTCAGCTTGGTGATCTCGTCCTCATGGTCGAGCGAGATGACGCGGATGCCGTATTTCTCCAGCGCCAGCTTGATATCCGACTGCGCCTTGACCGGGTGCATGTAGAGCATCTCGGCATCGGGCGAGACGGCGCGCACGGCGGCGAACTCGCCTGGCGAGGCGACGTCGAAAGCGGTGACGCCGGCCTCGACCAAGGTCTTCAGCACGATCTGCTCGCCATTGGTCTTCACCGCATAGGCGGTCTTGCCGGGGAACATGCCCATGAACTGCCTGGCGTCGGCCTTCAAGACCTGCGGACGAAAGCAATAGACCGGATCGTCAGGGCGAAGCGCCAGTGCCGCCTCGCGGGCATTCTCGAATCGCTGCATGGACGAATCCTCGACTTCAGCCTGCGCACAATTAATCCAAGCTAGCGGCTAATGAAAACAATTCTGTGTCTCGCACCGCTGACGGTGCGGCAGTAGCCTTTTTGCCGGGAAGCTTGGCTGTCGGTCAGGTTTCGGGTGGCCCTTGTCGCCGAACCCGATATGGCTTCCGTCTGGCTGGCCGGCCTGGAGCCGCCTCGGGGGACAAATCACATGGCGATAGCAGCAACCGCCCCACGGGGACCGATGGCGCTCAAGGACTGGGGCCAGTTGCTGCTGCTCGGCGCGATCTGGGGCGGCTCGTTCTTCTTCGCCCGCATCGCGGTGGCGGAACTTCACCCGCTGGTGCTGGTGCTGTTTCGCGTCGCCATCGCGGCGATCGCGCTGCAGGTCTATCTCGGCCTGCGCGGCCCGTCCTTCCGCCTCGCTCTGCCGCATGCCGGCCTGTTCTTCCTGCTGGCCCTCACCAACAACGTCATCCCCTTCTCGCTGATCTTCGCCGGCCAGACCCAGTTGGGCGCCGGTGTCGCCTCCGTCCTCAACGCCACGACGCCGTTCTGGACACTGATCCTCGCCAACGCCCTGACCTCGGACGAAAAACTGTCCTGGAACAAGCTCGCCGGCATCGCGCTCGGCATCGCCGGCACGGCTGTCATGATCGGTCCAGGCCTGATTGCCAACCTGGGCGGCCCGGCCTGGGCGAAGTTCGCGCTGATCGGCGCCTCGCTGTCCTATGGCGTCGCGCTGATGGTCGCCCGCCGCTTCAAGGGCGTGCCCTCGCCGGTCATCGCCACCGGACAGTTGACGGCCTCGACCATCATCATGATCCCGATCGTGCTCTTCGCCCATGGCACGGTGGGCCTGTTCTCCGCTTCGCCGCCGGTCTGGGCGGCCGTGCTGGCGCTGGCGCTCCTGTCCACCGCCTTCGCCTACATCCTCTACTTCAACCTCGTCGCCTCGGCCGGCGCCACCAACGCTTCGCTGGTCACTCTGGTCGTGCCGGCCAGCGCCATGCTGATCGGTTTTCTTTTCCTGGGCGAACGGCTCGAACTGTTCGAGATCGGCGGCGTGGTGCTGATCGGCCTTGGCCTCGTCACCATCGACGGACGCATATTCGCGCGCCGCTAAGGCGAGGCATGTCGCGAAAGTCGAATGTGACTTTCGCGGAGGTAGCGCTGTCATGACACACCAACGACACCGTCCCGCCACAATTTATTCACAGGTCCGAAGCGGGGTTTTGCCAAGGAGTTTCAACGGCTAACGGCGAACCTTGGGTCGCAAAATCCACAATCACGTCGCAATGCAGCATATTTTCCGCTTGCCTGTGGCACAAATGAACCTAGACTCCGGGCATAGCTCTTTAAGAGGAGGCTATGTCATGGGACTTACGAGGCCAATCAACGCATTGATGATTTGTGCTGCGTTTGCTTTCATCGGCGCCCTCATTATGGGCGTCCTTCCCTGAACCCGCCAAGACGGGGAAGACCAGCACCAAATAGTCCAACCAATTCGAAAGGCCGGGTTTTTACCCGGCCTTTTGCTTGTCCGGCTGACCCCTAGGCGGCAGCCGATCCGGCCACGTCCGGCTCGTGCGAGCGGATGCCAATCATGTGACAGACGGCGAAGACGAGATCGGCCCGGTTCATCGTATAGAAGTGAAAATCGCCGACGCCGCGCTCGACCAGGTCCAGGACCTGTTCGGCGGCCACCGCGGATGCCACCAGCGCATGCGTCTGCGGGTCGTTCTGCAGGCCATCGAAGCGCTCGGCCAGCCACGCCGGCACCAGCGCACCGCAGCGCGCCGAGAAATTGGCGACCTGGGTGAAATTGTGCACCGGCAGGATGCCTGGCACGATCGGAATGTAGATGCCGGCCCGGCGCGCGCGCTCGACGTAACGCTCGTAGAGATCGTTGTCGAAAAAGAACTGGGTGATCGCCCGCGTCGCGCCATTGTCGACCTTGCGCTTGAGCATGTCGATGTCGGTGGCGAAATCGGGGCTTTCCGGGTGCTTTTCGGGATAGGCAGAAACCGAGATGTCGAAATCGCCGGCGCCCTTCAGCGCGCCCACCAGCTCGGCGCCATTGGCGTAGCCGTCCGGATGCGGCCGGTAGGCAGCCCCGACGCCTTCCGCCGGATCGCCGCGCAAGGCGACGAAGCGCTTCACGCCCATGTCGGTGAATTCCCGGATCACGGCGTCGACCTGGTGGCGGGCCGCGTCGACGCAGGTCATGTGCGCGGCCGGCGTCAGGCTGGTCTCCTTCAGGATGCGGCCGATGGTGCGCGCGGTACGCTCACGCGTCGAACCGCCGGCGCCATAGGTCACCGAGACGAATTTCGGCTGCAGCGGCTCCAGCCTTGTGACCGTGTCCCACAGCCTCGCCTCCATCTCGTCGTTCTTCGGCGGGAAGAACTCGAACGAAACCCTGACCTTGTCGCCGATATCGGGACGGCGGGAAAAGCGAAACTGGTTCATCAGGCGATTTCCCCTATCGAGCTCACTCTGGTCTGCTGGCTGGCATTGGCGGGATCAGCGATCAGCAGGCGCCGGTCGCGGCCAAGCCAAAGCTTGACGGTCAGCCTGGCCTCGTTGCCGCCGCGCGGTTCGAATTCCTGGGCATCCTCGAGATCGAGGCCGGCTTCGGAGAACCACTCGCCGATCTGCCGGTCGGAAAAGCCGAGACGCATATGGGCATGCTCGTCGCGCAGGAATTCCAGCGCGTGCGGCGCGAAATCGACGATAACCAGACGGCCCGCCGGGCGCAGCAGCCGCGCCGCCTCATGGATGGCGCGGGCGGGATCGTCGAGATAATGCAGCACCTGGTGGATGGTGACGAGATCGAACGCATCGCGCTCGACCGGCGGCGAGAAGATATCGCCCTGCCGCACCTGTGCATTCGAGACGCCGGCCTTGTCGAGATTGGCGCGCGCCACGGTCAGCATCTCGCGCGACATGTCGATGCCGACGCCGCGCCGGTAGAGCGGCGAGAAGATTTCGAGCAGCCGGCCGGTGCCGGTGCCAAGGTCGAGCATGGACTGGAACGGCCGCTTGCCGACCAGCTTCAGCATCGCGGCCTCCACGGCGCGGTCGGGCACATGCAGCGAACGGATATGATCCCAGCTCGCGGCGTTCTGCGAAAAATACTCGGTGGCGCGGTCCTGGCGCTTGCGCTTGACGGAAGCCAGCCGCTCCAGATCGCGCTCGACCTGCGGGTCGGCGTCACGAATGCCGGCCACCAGCCTCAGCACGAAATCGCGCGCCGAATCGGCATCCGACAAGCGGAAGAACGCCCATGACCCTTCCTGGTAGCGGCCGATCAGCCCCGCTTCGAGCAGCAGTTTCAGGTGCCGCGAGACACGTGGCTGCGACTGGCCGAGAATCTCGGTAAGGTCGGACACTGTGAGGTCGCCGCGCGACAACAGTGCCAATATGCGCAGCCGGCTGGATTCGGCCGCAGCCTTCAGCGTATCCACCATGGTGTCGAGCGAAACGTGCATGATCGCATTCTCTTTGAAAAAGATATAAACATATGTTTATGTCGATTTTTAAAACCGTGCAAGCGCTATGACGCTCCCGGACAACAAAATGCCGCATGCGTGTTTTTCCGGTGCGTACCCCGGCAAAATGTGGTGCGGTCTTGGGGCGATGATAGGCACCAGCGCAGAGATGGGCAGAATGAGCGAACCGCGTGAGATGTTCGAGGCACGCGAAGGCGAGCGGACACTGGAGCAGGATCCGGCGACGATGCCGCCCGATGGCGGCATCGTCTTCATCGGCCGCATCGCTTCGCCTTGGACCACCCAGGAAAGCTGCCCGAAGAACATGCGCACGGCACGTGAGACTGGACAGCCCGCGGTGCTCACCATCGAAGCGCCCTATCGAGAAGGTCTGCGCGGACTGGAGCGCGCCAGCCACGTCGTCATCCTCTCCTGGCTGCACCACGCGCCGCGGAATCTGATCGTGCAAAAACCCCGCCATGCGGCTGATGCCAAAGGCGTATTCGGCCTGCGCTCGCCGGCCCGACCGAACCCGATCGGCCTGCATGTAGCCAAGCTCGTCGCGCTCGACGTCTCCACCGGACGCATCGACCTCGACGCCATCGACGTGCTCGACGGCACGCCAGTCATCGACATCAAGCCCTATTTCGCCTCGACCGACGCCATTGCCGAGGCGACCGTTGAGGGGCGCGAGGAGCGATGAGCGCGCCGACCGGCCGCCGCCGCGCCATCGCCAAGGCGCTGACAGCACTTCTGCCGCTGGCCCCCTATGCTGACATGGAAAAGATCCGCACCGACGCCGGCGCGGTGCATATGAAGACCTTGCCGCCGACGATCGCGGTCTGGCTGGCGACGATTGCGCATGTCCGTCACATGCACACGGACTACGAAAAGCTGCTCAGCGAGGGCTATGACCGCGACTCCGCGCGTTTCTTCGTCATCGAGCAGACCAACATCGTGCTCACGCGCTGGCGCGCCACGCGGCTGCTCGACGCCGACGACGAAGAGGAATGAGGCTATGCCGGACGGAACAGTGCTCACCCCGCCATGCTGGCCGGATCGCCATATCGAGGACGACTGAAGTCGGACGACTGGCTCTATGCGCCCGGCCTGCCGCCGATAGCTTGTGAGGCAATGGCCAGGAGCTGCCGATGAGCCAAATCGCACAGGATACACCGCCGCCGCCTGTGGTGAGCGATCGCCACATCGACCCGCATTCCTATCCCGACGGCATTGCCTTCCTCGATGGCCAGTATTTGCCGATGTCGCAAGCCAAGGTCTCGGTGCTGGATTGGGGATTTCTGCACTCCGACGCCACTTACGATACGGTGCATGTCTGGAACGGCCGCTTCTTCCGCCTCGATCTGCATCTCGACCGTTTCTTCGGCGGATTGGAGAAGCTGCGCATGACGATCCCGTTCGATCGCGACGGCGTCGCCGAGATCCTGCACAATTGCACGGCACTTTCGGGTCATCGCGCCGCCTATGTCGAGATGCTGTGCACGCGCGGCGCTTCGCCGAGCTTCAGCCGCGACCCGCGCCAGGCGATCAACCGCTTCATGGCGTTCGCCGTGCCGTTCGGCTCGGTCGCCAATGCCGAGCAGTTGCAGCGGGGCCTGCATGTCGGCATCAGCGACAAGGTGCGCATTCCGCCAGCCTCGATCGATCCGGCGATCAAGAACTACCACTGGCTCGATCTCGTGCGCGGCCTCTACGATGCCTATGATCGCGGCGCCGAGACCGCGCTCATTCTCGACTTCAACGGCAATGTCGCCGAAGGCCCGGGCTTCAACGTCTTCCGCGTCAAGGACGGCGTGCTGGCGACACCGGCCATTGGCGTGCTGCCGGGCATCACCCGGCGCACCGTCTTCGATCTCTGTGGCGCGGAAGGACTTGCCGCGACAGCCGTCGATGTCAGCGTCGCCTCGCTCAAGGCAGCCGACGAAGTCTTCATCACCTCGACCGCCGGCGGCATCATGCCGGTGACGCGGATCGACGGCGCCGACATCGCCGGCGGCAAGGTCGGACCGATCACCAGCCGGCTGATGGCGCTCTACTGGCAAAAGCACGACAACCCCGCCTGGTCGACCGAGGTGAACTACCCCTGACTAGCGGCGCCTGGTCAGAGATCAGAAGGCGCCTTGTTCAAAAAGATTTCCCCTCGCCTCTGGAAAATCGCCGGACAGGCCGTATATGCCCGAAAGCGGAGAAGCCTCCGCTTTTATCCAGAAATTACGCCCGCAGGGGCAAGGATCCAACATCATGACATCCAAGGTTTGGTTCATCACCGGATCGTCGAAGGGCTTTGGCCGCGTCTGGGCCGAGGCTGCACTGGCGCGTGGCGACCGCGTTGCCGCGACCGCCCGTGACACAGGCACGCTCGCCGATCTCGTCGAAAAATACGGCGACAACATCGCCGCGCTTAAGCTCGACGTCACCGACAAGAAAGCCGTCGATGCCGCTGTCGCCGAGGCGCACAAGCGCTTTGGCCGGCTCGACGTCGTCATCAACAATGCCGGCTACGGCCATTTCGGCGCCATCGAGGAAGTCAGCGAGCAGGAAGCCCGCGACCAGATCGAGACAAATGTGTTCGGCGCGCTATGGGTCACCCAGGCCGCCCTGCCGATCATGCGGGCACAGCGGTCCGGCCACATCATCCAGATCTCGTCGATCGGCGGCGTCAACGCTTTTGCCTCGCTCGGCCTCTACCACGCCTCCAAATGGGCGCTGGAAGCCTTCAGCCAGTCGCTCGGCATCGAGGTCGCGGAATTCGGCATCCATGTCACGCTGGTCGAGCCGGGCGGTTTTTCCACCGACTGGTCGGGAGCATCGGCCAAGGTCTCCAAGCCGATCGAGGCCTACGCACCTGCCCGCGCCAAAATGGCCGAGCGCCGCGCCAACTCGGTTGCCGGCGATCCCGAGGCGACCGGCCCGGCCATGCTTGCCATCGTCGATGCGGCCGAGCCGCCGCTCAGGGTCTTCTTCGGCGATGGCGGCCTGCCGATGATCCGCCAGGAATACGCCAACCGCCTCGCCACCTGGGACAAGTGGGACCACGTCTCCGTCATGGCGCAAGGCGCCAACAAGAACCGCAAGGGCTGACCTTTGCCGTTCTGCCACGCCGCCCCCCCGGCGGCGTGGCTATGCCTTGTAGATCCATTGCTCCGGCACGCGCACTGAAATCTCTTCGCCGGCCCTGACGATGCCGGGCTTTTCAACCCAGGCGACGACGCCGCGCAACCGCTTCGCCGCCTTGGGAAACAACAGCGCACCGGCTTCGACATCGGCCATTCCGACATTCTCGGCGATCGATCGTCCGGCGATACGGCATGGTCCGTTTTGTGCGTCCACCTTGAGGGTCACGCCCCCCTTGAAGAACAACAGCGTGCCTGCCGGCAGCATCGACAGATGCGGCACGCCTTCGATCACCAGATTGGCGCCGATCCACTCGGGCCTGATTTCGGCCAGCCCCATCCGTTCGGCGACGATGGCCAGTTCGTCCGCCGCCACGATGGACAATTGCCTTTCATTGCGCATCTCGGTGCCGCGCGGATACCACGGCTCGCGTCCGCCGGAGCGCCGCGTCGGCCCGGCATGGAAATCGCCCGATATGCCGTCGAAACCCAGACGCAATTCATCCACAGGTCTTGTCTGGAAATGATCCGCTGGCGCGACATAGAGCGCGGCCGCGCGGGCAGTAAGCTTCTTCGCCGGGATGATTTCGACCGGCTTCTCGGCCTCGGGGAAGAGATCCAGCATGGCGTTGCGTCCTTTCGCGAAGCACTGGAATAGCTGGCTGGGTTTGAAGACGTCCAGTCGAAATTGCTGATGGAAGGATCAGCCGCGACGATGCCGCTCGATCACAACCTTCTTACCGCAAACCGGCCCGGCGCCGCATTGCCGCCGCGCCGCGCCGGCTTCATGGTGGTCCAGACCATGGATGGAGGTTCCGCATGCGCCCCGGTACGGCAATCGCAGCGCTTTGGCTGTTCTGGGTGGTATCCTGGATCCTCGCCGCATCCTGGGCCGATCCGGCCAAAAAGCGCGCCACCATCGGAGCGGAGGCCCGCTACCGCGTCTTCTGGCTGGCCGGCACCGCCCTGCTCTTCATTCCAGCGCACGGCTATGAAGGCCGGCTAAGATTGTGGGCTCCGACCCTTACCGAAGCCTGGGCCTGCGTGGCCCTGGTTGCGGTCGGCATCGCCTTCGCCTGGTGGGCGCGCATCCATCTGGGCAGGCTGTGGTCGGCCTCGGTCACCGCCAAGGCGGATCATCGCGTGGTCGACACCGGCCCCTATCGCCTGGTCCGGCATCCGATCTATACCGGGCTGCTCTTGTCGGTGCTCGCCACCATGGCGGCGAAGGGCACGATCTGGGGCATTGCGGGGACGGCGCTGCTCATCATCGGCGTCGTCGTGAAGGCGAGGCTGGAAGAGGGTTTGCTGCGCGGCGAACTTGGCCCCGCCTATGATGATTACGCGCGGCGAGTGCCGATGCTGGTTCCCTTCACGCCGGCCTGACGCGTAGCCCTCGGTCACAGCATCCGCAGCAGCGCGCCACCGATCGAATATCCGGCCCCGAAGGCGCAGATCAGGCCGAAATCGCCGGGTTTCATGTCGGCATGGTTTTCCGAAAGCGCCACGATGGCGCCGGCGCCCGCTGTGTTGCCCAGCCGCTCCAGCACCATCGGCGCGCGGTCGTGGTCGACATCATGGCCGAACGCCAGTTTCAGGATCATCGCGTTCATGCGCGCATTGGCCTGGTGCAGCCAGAAGCGCCTGATCGCCTCCGGCGTCAGACCGTGCTCGGCAAGGAATTCGACGATGAATTTGTGCCCGGCGACGGTGACTTCCTTGAACACCTTGTTGCCGACCTGCTTGATGAGGTTGCCCTCAAGGTCGATCATGTAGGGATCGTCTTGGGCGGTGCGGGTATGGTAGCCGAGATTGGTGCGGATGTTGTTCGACATCTGCGTCCAGAGGCGCGTGTCCAGCACCTCGAAGCGGCCCGGCCGCTTCTCCCCCTGGGTGAGCCCCTCGACCACCATCGACACCGAAGCGTCGCCGAAGATGAAGTGCGTCTGCCGGTCGCGGAAATTGAGATGACCGGTTATGATCTCGGGCGTCGTCACCAGGACGCGCTTGTGGGCGCCCGAGCGCACCAGATTGACCGCCATGTGCAGTGCCGCCGCCGCGGACGAACAGCCAAGCCCCATGTCGAAGCCGGCGCCCCGCGTGCCCAGAGCCTCCTGCATTTCGATGGCGATCGCCGGATACGGCCTCTGCTGATGCGAGGACGAGCAGATCACCAGATCGATCTCCGACGCCTCGATGCCGGCGTGCTCGATCGCCTTCCCAGCCGAAGCGATGCCGAATTCCGCCTGCAGCGAGAGCGCGTCGTCCGGGCGCGCCGGAATGCGCGGCGCCATGCGGGTCGGGTCGAGAATGCCTTCCCGTTCGATCACGTGGCGGGAGCGCACACCCGAGGCATGGACGATGAAGTCGGCATCCGATTTCTGCAGCGGCGTCTCGCCGGCGGCCTGGCGCCGCGTGTTCTCCGTATCGACCCAGGCATTGAAGCTGGCGACCAGTTCCTCGTTCGTGATGACAGGCTTGGGGATTTCAGCGCCGATGCCGCTGATGATGACGCGATGCATGTTCCAGTCCGTCCCATCCGCGGGCGATGCGGCTTCATGTGGGCGCCGAAACGCTTCGGCGCAACACTTTTCTCATCTGGCCGGTTTACGCCGGCTTAAACCAAAGGTTTGGGCCGGCTCAACAAGCTTCACCAGGCGCACAGCTTGGTATTGGCCTGCGGGTTGTTCCAGCACGCGCCGTCGTCGCGGCTGCGCACGAATTGCCCCGGCAGCGGCACGTTGCGCCGCCCGAGATTGACATAGCCATAGGCAAAGCCCGGTCCGTCGATCTCCAGCACATAGGTCGGATAGCCCGGCGCCGAGATGCGGAAGCTGCCGGCATCGTCGATCGCCCGGTAGGCGCATGCAAAATAGCCGTCATCGCTGGTGAAGCACCGTGCTCGCTTGGCCTCGGCCGAGACCGAGAAAGCCAGAAGCGCCGCCGCGCACACCCCACACCCATAAAGCAGTTTTCTCAACATCGCATTCACCCCCTTGCATACGGGCCATCATGAGCCCGCAAGATGAATTGCGCATGGCGGCGAAAACGGGTCAAGCGGCAGCAACGACGCGCTGGCCAAGGGGTAATGTTGGCCTAGCCCGCCCGCTTGGCGACGATGAAAAGGCGCGGGAAACGCAGCAGCACCTTGCCATCAGCCGTCTTCGGATAGGCCTTGGCGATCCTGGCCGTGTAGCTGTCGAGGAACAACTTGCGCTCGTCCGCTTCCAGCGGATCGAGGAACGGCTTCAGCCCGGTCGACTTCACCCACTCGACGATTGCCTCGGCATTGGCGAGCGGGTGGTTGTAGACGGTGTGCCAGATGTCGAGCCGAGCGGAAAGCGGCGACAGGAGATCGTAGTAGAACGACACGGTCGGCAGGGGCGCGCGCGCGGCGGTCTTCAATTTTTCGGCAAACGGCGCTTCCGCCGCGGTCTCACGCATCAGGCGGTGCGAATCCTCGCCCATATTGTCGGGCATCTGGATCGCCAGCGCGCCGCCGGGCGCGAGAAAACCCATCAGCCGCTGGAACACCGCCGGATGCTCCGGCAGCCACTGGAAGACGGCGTTGGCGAAGATCACATTGACGGGCTCGGCCGGCTGCCATTTGGAGGCGTCCGCCAGATCGAAGCTTACATTG
Organism: Mesorhizobium sp. ES1-6; assembly: GCF_020164775.1. Taxonomy (NCBI): domain Bacteria; kingdom Pseudomonadati; phylum Pseudomonadota; class Alphaproteobacteria; order Hyphomicrobiales; family Phyllobacteriaceae; genus Mesorhizobium; species Mesorhizobium sp. ES1-6. The sequence continues at coordinate 25,668 of NZ_JAIUGU010000007.1, read as the reverse complement.
GGCAGGCGCGCCCTCGCCTTCTCGATCATATCGGGCGAGGTGTCGAAGCCGCTCACCTGCGCGTCCGGCCAGCGCCCGACCAGAAGTTCTGTCGAATTGCCCGGCCCGCAGCCGATGTCGACGACCCGGCGCGGAAAGTCGACCGGAACCTGTGCCACCAGGTCCCGTGCAGGCCGCGTGCGCTCGTCCTCGAATTTCAGATATTGGGCGGCGGACCAATCAGCCATTTGAGCTCCTCATATTCCTGAGAAATTCGCCGCCCGGTAAACCCTTTACCGCGTCAGCCTCTTGTAGGTCATGCGGTGCGGGTTGACGGCTTCGGGCCCGAGCCGGCGGATCTTGTCCTGCTCGTAATCCTCGAAATTGCCCTCGAACCATTCGACATGGCTGTCGCCCTCGAAGGCAAGGATGTGCGTCGCCAGGCGGTCGAGGAACATGCGATCGTGCGAGATGATAACGGCGCAGCCGGCAAAATTTTCCAGTGCGTCTTCGAGTGCTGCGAGCGTTTCCGTATCGAGATCGTTGGTCGGTTCGTCGAGCAGCAGCACGTTGCCGCCGGTCTTCAGCATCTTGGCCAGGTGCACGCGGTTGCGCTGACCGCCGGACAGATTGCCGACCTTCTGCTGCTGGTCACCGCCACGGAAGTTGAACGAGGCGCAATAGGCACGCGTGTTGGCCTCGAACTTGCCGAGTTTGACCACTTCGGCGCCGCCCGAAATCTCTTCCCAGACTGTCTTTGAAGGATCGAGCTGGTCGCGGCTCTGGTCGACATAGCCGAGCTTGACGGTCTCGCCGACGCGGACTGTGCCCGCATCCGGCTTTTCCTGGCCGGTGATCATGCGGAACAACGTCGTCTTGCCGGCGCCGTTCGGGCCGATGACGCCGACAATGCCCCCCGGCGGCAGCTTGAATTCCAGGCCATCGATCAGCAGCGTGTCGCCAAAGCCTTTCGACAGGCCGTCGACCTCGATCACCACATTGCCGAGCCGCTCGCCATGCGGAATGACGATCTGCGTGTCGGTCGGACGGCGGCTGTCGGCTGCGTCCAGCAGGTCCTGGAAGGCCTGGATACGCGCCTTGGACTTGGTTTGACGGGCCTTCGGGCTGGACTGGATCCACTCGCGCTCGCGGCCGATGGCACGCTGGCGGGCGTCGTCCTCGCGGCCTTCCTGCTTGAGGCGCTTGGCCTTGGCTTCGAGATATTTGGTGTAGTTGCCCTCATAGGGAATGCCGCGGCCGCGATCGAGTTCGAGGATCCAGCCGGTGACATTGTCGAGGAAATAGCGGTCGTGGGTGATGATCATCACCGCGCCGGGATAGGCGCGAAGATGCTTTTCCAGCCACGCCGTGGTCTCGGCGTCGAGATGGTTGGTCGGTTCGTCGAGCAGCAGAAGGTCGGGCTGGCGCAGCAGGAGCTGGCAGAGCGCGACGCGGCGGCGCTCGCCGCCCGACAGCTTGGTGACTTCCGAATCCTTGGGCGGGCAGCCCAACGCTTCCATCGCCATCTCGACCTGCTGTTCCAGATCCCAAAGGTTCAGCCGGTCCATCTCATCCTGGAGCTTGGCGGACTCGTCCGCCGTCTCGTCGGAATAGTTCATCATCAGTTCGTTGTAGCGCTCGATGATGGCGGTCTTGGCGGCGACGCCTTCCATGATGTTCTCGAACACCGTCTTCTTCGGGTCGAGCGCAGGTTCCTGCGCCAGGTAGCCGACGGTGGCGCCTTCAGCGAGCCACGCTTCGCCGCTCCAGTCCTTGTCGATGCCGGCCATGATCTTGAGGATCGTCGACTTGCCGGCGCCGTTGGGGCCGAGAATGCCGATCTTGGCGTCGGGGTAGAAGGACAGATGAACGTTCTCGAGCACCTTCTTGGTGCCATAGGCCTTGTTGAGGCCGGCCATGTGATAGATGAACTGGCGTGCCACGCGCGCTTTCCCTGAAAAAATGACTGGATTTGTCGAATTGAATGGAGGTTGGCCGCTATGTAGGCGATGCGGCGGCGAACGGCAATCGCTTTTGCCAGATCAGGCCAGCCACACGCACATGTGCGCGCCGTCGATGAAGTTTTCCAGCGGCCGCCATGCGCCTCGAAATCTCTGGTTAACCCTTGGGCGTCAAAACAGGATCGGGGTGGAATCGCCGGCTTGCCGCGATTTCTGGCGCGAGAGAGAACGGATCGACGGTCGTGTTGAACAGTTTCCTGCTCCTCGCCGAAGCCGTCGTCTACTTCAGCGTCATGGTCACGCTTTTCCGCTTCCGCAAGCGCATTGGTCTCGGCGTCTTCGTCTGCGCGCTCGGCGCTATGCATTTCCTGGAAACCTATCTCGCCAGCGTTTTTTACGTCGCCTTGCCGTTCGGCATGGTCTCGCCGGGCTCGGCGGTGCTGTTTTCCGGCAAGCTGGTGATGCTGCTCCTGCTCTACATCAAGGAAGACGCCGCCACCGTGCGCCAGCCGATCTATGGCCTGCTGCTTGGCAATGCGCTGATGATCGGCCTGGGGCTGTTGCTGCGCATGCATGCCATCGCGCCGCTGCCCGACGGCAAGATGCCCGACATCGGCTTCATCGACGAGATGGGCTGGTTGATGGTGTGGGGCACGACGCTGCTGTTCATCGACGCCATCCTGATCATCCTGCTCTATGAAAAGCTTGGCAGGTATCTGCGCCAGGCACAGTTCGCGCGCATCCTGATCTGCGTCGCCTGCGTGCTCACCTTCGACCAGGCAGGCTTCTTCACCGCACTGCATTTCGTTGCCGGCGCGCCGATCGCGGTCTTCTTCGGCGGCTGGTTCGCCAAGATGGTGGCCGCACTGACCTTCAGCGCCATGCTGGTCGCCTATCTCAGATGGTTCGAGGTCCGCGACACCCAGATGCCGCGCGGCCTCACCGACATTTTCGAAACCCTGACCTATCGCGAGCGCTACGAAGCGCTGGTCGAACATGTCGGCCGCGACGGCCTGACAGGCCTGTTGCACCGCGGGCGCTTCGATGCCGATGGCGAGGCCGCCGTCCAGTCCAGCCTGCGCACGGCAAGGCCGCTCAGCCTGCTCATCGTCGATGTCGACCACTTCAAATCGATCAACGACCGCTTCGGCCATGCCGAGGGCGACAAGGTGCTGAAGGCGGTCGCGGCCGTGCTTTGCGAGGCGGCAAGCGCCGAGGACCAGGTGTTCCGGATCGGGGGCGAGGAATTCGCCATCCTGAGTTCGCGTCCGCATGCCGTCGCCAGGCTGTTTGGCGAAAGCGTCCGCACGGCGGTCAAGGCATCGGCCGCCACGAGCCGGTTCGAACTGACCGTCAGCGCCGGCGTTTCCACCGTCAGCGAAACGACGCAGTGCCTTGCCGACCTGTTCGCGCTCGCCGACCAGCGCCTGTACAAGGCGAAGTCGACCGGGCGCGACCGCGTCGTCGGCGAACCCGGCGGGCATGAGCCCGATGCCGCCGTCGCCTGGACCAGGTCCGCCCAGATTTAGCCGGATCTGACGTCGCTACGACTTCCGCTGCCGCGCGATGCCGGTCAGCGTCGAGACCGCCATCAGCGCGATCGCCAGCCATTTCAGCGACGTGATGATCGGCCCGGCTTCGATGTCATAGGCGATGAACAGCAGGATACCCGGCACCAGCAGGCCGCACATGATCAGCATGATGCGGTTGATCTGCCAGGACACCTTTGATGCCAGCACCTCATCCCCGGCCGCTGGAACCAGCGCCTCTCGCATCGCCTTGCCGCCGACCAGCATGGTCGAGAAGCGCATCGAGATCGGCAGGCCGAGCCCGATGATGAGGAAGGCGCAGGCCGCCAGGAGCAGCGAGAACTTCAGCGCGCTGGTCTCCGACGGGACGGGAAACAGCAGCGTCGCCAGCGGCAGGAAGACGCCGAAAATGCCAAGGGCGGCGATGGCGATGAAGATCGCCGCGTTGACGACCGTGAAGAGCTGATAGGTACCGGCGCCGATCGGCGCGGACAGCGCGCGCATCCGCGTCCACTCAGGCTCGCTGTAGGAAAAACCCGGCCATTCCATGCGGGCATCGTTGATCAAGACCATGCCCTTGGCCCAGAAGGCCAGCCGCGCCAGCGCGCCGCTCGTGATGCCACTCATTGCAACCCCCGCTGAATGAACCGCCACGCAAACATAACAGCAGCCACGGCAAGCGAAAGCCCGACTGCTGCCTAAATCCATGTCCCTGCATTACTGGAACCCGATCGCATCGACCGTGCCGGTCGGGCAGCCGGCCTTGTTGGTCGGCACCGAGGCCAGCAGCAGGTCCTTGAGTGAACTGTTCGGGCCGATCGGACCGGCAAGACCGAGCGTCAGTTCGCCGATCAGCCGCCGGCCGCTCGAAGGATCGATCACGCAGGACACCCGCACCCGGTCTCCCGCACCGGGGCCAAAGGCGGTGTCGAAGGCGCCGCGAATTTGGTCGGCCGTCAGCTTGCCGCCGATATTCCTGGCGAAGAGATCGCGCACCGGCGAGCTATTCACCTCCCGCATCAGGCCGAGAGCATCCGAAAAATACTCCTGCTGGCTCTTGCCGTAGCACGTGCCGTGCTTGATCCATTCATGCCGTTCCAGCTTCGAGGCGGTGCCTGGCATCACCTTGTCGAGCTCCTTGCGCGTGCCTGCATCGAGATTGACCGGAGGCAGGTCTTTCCAATGGGCAGGATTGTCATTGGCCTTGTCGCTTGCCGACACCTGGCAATAGAAATTGCCGTTGGGCTGCGGCCACAGGCCGTGCAGCGTGAAATTGGTGGCGTCGAACTCGCCGGGGTTTTGCGCCTTGCATTCGGTCTTGTTCGACTTGGTCTCGCAAAAGGCCGGTTGCCAGCTCAAGGCGAAGACATATTCGGGTTTTCCCGATGGGGCGGGCTTGCCTTGCCCGCCGGGTGCCGCAGGCACGGCCGCGGCGCTGCTGCCCGACAGATGGCCGCAGCTGACCTTCACCCAGCGGCGCTCGGGATCGGCGCCCGGCACCAGGATGAGATAGTGGGTCGGCGTGTCCTTGTTGCCGGCGAGCAGCTGATAGCTCTGTCCGGCATCGGTCGAGACATTGCCCGGATTCTTGCCGTTCTTGATCGCCTGCGTTGCCGGACAAGAGGCGTCGGCTACGAAAGTGCCGCTCATCTTGACGTCGGCCCGCGCCGCCCCGGCCAGCGATGCCGCCAGCAAGGCCAATCCGAAAACAACAGCAATGCGCATGGAGAATCCCCGGCTGGAAGAAAGTGGGCGACAGACTGAAGCTGTCTCCATGTCAGAATTGCGATATTTTGCGGGTCCATGGCAAGAAAGATCGTCGCGGCAAGGCCGGCGGGCCGGATTGACGCAAATCCGGCGCCGGCGCACACCTTGGACATCGCAAAGACGAACCAAGGGGAGACCAGTCGGCATGCCATTCAGCCAGCAGCGCGTGGTTCGCTCGCCGACCGGCGCCGACCTCAATCTGTTCGTCCGGCAGGCCGACAGCCCTACGCGGGCGGTGGTCCAGATCAATCACGGCCTGGCCGAGCATGCCGCGCGTTACGACCGCTTCGCCGCTTTCCTGGCCGCCCGGGGCTTCCATGTCTATGTCCATGACCACCGTGGCCATGGCGCGACCAAGGCGCCCGACGCGCCGCTCGGCAGATTCGCCGACAAGGACGGCCCGGCCAAGGTCATCGCCGATGTCGACGCCCTCCACGATCTCATCGCCCGCGAACAGCCTGACCTGCCGGTGATCCTTTTTGGCCATTCCATGGGCGCGTCCGTGGCGCTGAACTACCTGTTGAGCCATTCCGGGCGCGTTCATGCCGCCGCGATCTGGAACGGCAATTTTTCGCAAGGCCTGCTCGGCCAGATGGCGCTCGGTGTCCTCGCCTGGGAACGGATGCGGCTCGGCTCCGATGTCCCGTCACGCCTGCTGCCGAAACTCACCTTCCAGGCCTGGGGCAAGGCAGTGCCCAACCATCGCACCTTGTTCGACTGGCTGTCGCGCGACGAGGCAGAGGTGGCGAAATACATCGCCGATCCACTGTGCGGCTGGGATGCCTCCATCTCGATGTGGCGCGATGTCGTCGCCATGGCGCTGAACGGCGGTAAGGATGCAGGCTTTGCCACCGTTCGCCGCGACCTCCCCGTCGCCATCGTTGGCGGCGAGAAAGACCCCGCCTCGGACTACGGCAAGGGCATCGCCCACCTCGCCAATCGCATGCGCAAGATGGGCTTTTCGAATCTGGTTTCAACGGTTTACGCCGAGACCCGCCACGAAAGCCTGAACGAGGTGAACCGGGACACCATCATGGGCGATTTCGCCGCCTGGGCGGACAATGTCCTGAAGGCGTGACGGATTGGCCCATTGCAAGGACCGTGACAGCCGCTGCCGGGCTTGATAGAGGCTCTGCTTTCGCAGCAATCAGGATGATTGCAATCACGGTGATATATGGCTGAGCCCCCGCTGAAAGGCGTCCGCGTCGTCGAACTCGCCCGCATTCTTGCCGGGCCCTGGGCCGGGCAGTTGCTCGCCGATCTCGGCGCCGATGTCATCAAGGTCGAGAGCCCCGATGGCGGCGACGACACCCGCAAATGGGGTCCACCCTTCGTCATGAGCCACGATGGCGAGAACCTGTCGGCCGCCTATTACCATTCCTGCAATCGTGGCAAGCGCTCAATCGCCATCGACTTTTCGACGCCCGACGGCGCCGAGACGGTGCGGCGGCTGGTTGCCACGGCGGATGTGCTGATCGAGAACTTCAAGCTCGGCGGCCTGAAGAAATACGGGCTCGACTATCAGAGCCTGAAAGCGATCAACCCGCGCCTGGTCTACTGCTCCATCACCGGCTTCGGCCAGGATGGACCCTATGCGCCACGCGCCGGTTACGATTTCATCATCCAGGCCATGGCCGGCATGATGTCGATCACCGGCGAGGCCGGCCGCGAGCCGCAGAAGGCCGGCGTCGCCATCTCGGACATCTTCACCGGCCTCTATTCGGTCATCGCCATCCAGGCCGCCTTGCGTCACGCCGGACAAACCGGCGAAGGCCAGCACATCGACATGGCGCTGTTCGACACCCAGATCTCGGCCCTCGGCAACCAGAACCTCAACTATCTCGTCTCCGGCAAGTCGCCGGTGCAGATGGGCAATGCGCATATGAACATCGCCCCTTACGAAGTGCTTCCGGTCAGGGACGGCCACATCATCCTGGCGGTCGGCAATGACGGCCAGTTCGCCAAATTCTGCAATGCAGTCGGGCTGGACGATTTGCCGGCGAATCCCGATTTCGCCACCAATCCGGCCCGTGTCGCCAACCGCGTGGAACTTCGCGCACGCATCATCGAGGCGCTGAAGAGCTGGGATCGCGATCCGCTGCTGGCCAAGCTCGAAGCCGCAAGCGTGCCGGCAAGCCCGATCAACACGATCGGCCAGATGTTCGCCGACCCGCAAACCATTGCGCGCGGCATGCGGCTCGACCTCGATGACGGCCATGGCAATCGCCTGCCGTCGGTGCGCGCGCCGATGGTGATGTCGGGGACGCCGCTCGTCTACGAACGGCCCTCGCCGCGCCTTGGCGAGCACACCGACGAAATCCTTGCCGAACTGGAGAAGTCTGGGAAATGAAGACCGGTGGACAACTGATCGTCGACGCCCTCGAAGCCAACGGCACCGACCGTATCTTCTGCGTGCCGGGCGAATCCTACCTTGCGGTGCTCGACGCGCTGCATGACTCCCCGATCCGCACCATCGTCTGCCGCCAGGAAGGCGGTGCCGCCATGATGGCCGACTGCCAGGGCCGGCTGACCGGCAACCCTGGCATCTGCTTCGTCACCCGCGGCCCCGGCGCCACCAATGCTTCGGCCGGCATCCACATCGCCATGCAGGATTCGGTGCCGCTGATCCTGTTCATCGGCCAGGTCGCCAGCCACGCCAAGGAGCGCGAGGCCTTCCAGGAGGTGGATTACGTCAGGTTCTTCGGCGACATCGCCAAATGGGTGGTCGAGATCGACGATGCCTCGCGCATCCCTGAATTCGTCACCCGAGCCTTCGCCGTGGCGACGTCTGGCCGCCCCGGCCCGGTGGTCATCTCGCTGCCGGAAGACATGCTGACCAGTGTGGTCGAGGCGCCTTCCGCCTTGCCACACACGCCGGTCGAGACTTATCCCGGCGAAGCCGAACTCGACGCGCTGGACATGCTGCTGAGCAACGCCAAGCGACCGTTCGTCATACTCGGCGGCACCCGCTGGAATGAGCAGGCAGTCGCACGGATGCGCGCCATATCCGAGGCCTGGTCGCTTCCTGTCGGCTGTTCCTTCCGTCGCCAGATGCTGTTCGACCATCTGCATCCGAACTATGCCGGCGATGTCGGCATCGGCATCAATCCGAAACTGGCGACGGCGATCAAGCAAGCCGATGTCGTGCTGCTGATCGGCGGCCGCATGGGCGAGATGCCGTCCTCGGACTACACGCTGCTGAAGAGCCCTTATCCCGACCAGGCGCTGGTGCACGTCCATGCTGATGCCGGCGAACTCGGCAGGGTCTACCGCCCGACACTGGCGATCAACGCCTCGCCGGCGGCTTTCGTCGAGGCCTTCGCCAAGCGCAAGCCGGCCAGCACGCCATCATGGGCGGGCGAAACAGCCAAGCTGCACGCCGCTTACCTCGACTGGTCGACGCCGCCGGAAAGCGGTCCCGGCACGGTCCAGATGGGACCGATCATGAACTATCTGGAAAAGGTCCTGCCGGACGATGCTATCCTCACCAATGGCGCCGGAAATTACGCCACCTGGGTCCATCGCTTCCATCGCTTCCGCCGCTTCGCCACGCAAGGAGCGCCGACTTCTGGCTCGATGGGTTACGGCACCCCGGCGGCGGTCGCGGCCAAGGCGCTTTATCCTGAGCGCACCGTGGTCGCCTTTGCCGGCGACGGCTGCTTCCTGATGAACGGGCAGGAATTCGCCACCGCCGTGCAGTACGACCTGCCGATCGTCGTGATCGTCGTCAACAACGGCATTTACGGCACCATCCGCATGCATCAGGAGCGCGAATATCCGGGCCGTGTGGTCGGCACAGACCTGAAAAATCCCGACTTCGCGTCGCTTGGACGCGCCTATGGCGGCCATGGCGAGATGGTCGAGAAGACCGAGGACTTCGCCCCGGCCTTCGAACGCGCGCGGGCCAGCGGCAAGCCGGCGATCGTCGAGATCCGGCTCGACCCGGAAGCGATCACGCCGACCCGCACGATGACGCAGATCCGCGACAGGAGCTGAAGCAACCGATCGGCATCCAAAGAAAGGGCGCTGCATCCAGGCTGCCAATCTCCCCCCTTGAGGGGGAGATGTCCGGCAGGACAGAGGGGGGCGCCTCGCGCCGGCCCTCAAGCGTTGGCCGCGCCCCCGCGCCCTACATCGCCTTTTCAATCTGGCCACGGATCTCGCCGTCCTTGTTGGCGGCTGTGTGCACGTTGACATAATATTTGCCGGCTTCCAGATCGGCGGCCTGCGCGTCGGTCAACGTCGCCGATCCCTTGATCGGGCTCTTCAGCTTGCCTTTGAACGGGATCACCGGAGGCGCGTTTTCGCCGGTCGCCGCCGGGCCGTGGATATGCGCGGCCACCGCCGGGCCACTGAGGCCGGAATACTTCACGTTCCAGCTGAGCTTCTTCTTGGTGGTGTCGAAGGTAAGCGTGGCCGTCCCCTTGCCCTTGGTGGTGACGGCTGGGCTCTGCTGGCCGCCATCGAGTGTCGCCTTGTATTTCACCACCTCGGCCATGGCCGGCGATGCGAACAGGAAAGCGGTGGAAATAGCGAGCGCCGACAGCGCCGGCAGGAAAGAGTGAGCGCGCATGAAGAACCTCCGATTGGATGAAGCATCCGTCGCGGCTCCCCGACGCGCGTATGCTCCAATGCAACGGCTGGAGGGAGCAATGTATCCCCGCACACGGCTTTGTGATCGGAGCGTATGAAAAAGGGGCGGTCGCCCGCCCCTTTGATGTCAGCCCAAATCTCAGGCGCTATGGTCGCGCCTGTCCGGTGCCTTACTTGACAGCCTTGTCGGTGATCGCGGTCGTATAGGCGCCGGTCGGCTCCTTGGTGATGATCTTCTGGTCGAGCAGCGCCTTGGCGGTACGCTCGTAGGTCGCCGGGTCGAGCTTGCCGTCGGCATTGTCGATCAGCTTGGCGACTTCGCTCATCATGCGCTTCTGGTGGTTCTCGTCCTGGCCGCCGCCGTCCATGACGATGCCGGCTGCCTCGTCATTGTTGTCGATGGCGTATTTCCAGCCCTTCATCGAAGCGCGCACGAACCGCACCATCTTGTCCTCGAAGGCCGGGTCCTTGAGTTTGTCTTCCGAGGCATAGAGGCCGTCCTCGAGCAGGTCGTTGCCCATCGCCGAGTAATTGAAGACGGTGAGCTGTTCCGGCTTGTAGCCGGCGTCGATCAGCTGCCAGTACTCGTTATAGGTCATGACCGAGATGCAGTCGGCCTGCTTCTGGATCAGCGGCTGCACGTCGAAACTCTGCTTCAGAACCGTGACGCCGTCCGGGCCGCCTTCGGTCTTGAGGCCAAGCTTGTTCATCCAGGCGTAGAACGGATATTCATTGCCGAAGAACCAGACGCCCAGCGTATGGCCCTTGAAGTCGGCTTCGGTCTTGATCGGGCCGTCCTTCGGGCAGACCAGCTCCATGCCGGCCTTCTTGAACGGCTGGGCGATGTTGACCAGCGGCACGCCCTTTTCGCGCGCGGCGAGCGCGCCGCCCATCCAGTCGACGATGACGTCGGCGCCGCCGCCGGCGATCACCTGCTCGGGCGCGATATCGGGTCCACCCGGCTTGATATCGACGTCGAGACCTTCGGCGTCATAGAAACCCTTTGCCTTGGCGACATAGTAGCCGGCAAACTGGGCCTGCGTGACCCATTTCAGTTGCAAGGTCACCTTGTCGGCGGCCATTGCCTGGAACGCGGCCAGCGACATCGCGCCGGCCAGAACTGGAATAATAAGTCTTTTCATTTTTTTACCCTCTGAAGTTAGTGCCCTAAACCCACCGCCCCTATCCACCACGGACAGAGGGATGCCAAAACGTGACGGCCCTTTCGACAAGGGCGACCACGCCATAAAAGACCGAACCCGCAAGTGCTGCAACTGCGATTTCGGCCCAGACCATATCGATGTTCATCCGCCCGACCTCGGTCGAAATGCGGAATCCCATGCCCACGACCGGCGTGCCGAAGAACTCGGCGACGATGGCGCCGATCAGCGCCAGCGTCGAGTTGATCTTCAGCGCGTTGAAGATGAAGGGGGCGGCGGCCGGAAGCCGCAGCTTGATCAGCGTCGGCCAGTAACCCGACGCGTAGGTGCGCATCAGGTCGCGCTCCATATGGCCGGAAGCGGCAAGCCCGGCGACCGTGTTCACCAGCATCGGGAAGAAGGTCATGATGATGACCACCGCCGCCTTGGACTGCCAGTCGAAGCCAAACCACATGACCATGATTGGGGCCACGCCAATGATCGGCAGCGCTGAGACCATGTTGCCGATCGGCAAGAGCCCGCGCCGCAGGAACGGCACGCGGTCGGCGAGGATCGCGGTGATGAAGCCGGCGCCGCTGCCCACGACATAGCCGAAAAGCACCGCCTTGAAGATGGTTTGCCGGACATCGGCGCCGAGCACCGGCAGCGAACTGGCGATGCGCGCGCCGATCGCGCTCGGCGGCGGCAGCAGGATGAAAGGAATGCCTGCGCCCCGCGTCACCGCTTCCCAGATGATCAGGATCCAGGCGCCGAAGATAGCGGGGATGATCAGCCGCAGAGTGGTCCGCGCCCAGCTTGCCGGCGGCCGCAATCCCGAAAGCACCGCAACGCAACGCCAGCCAAGCAGCCAGGCAGCCGTGAGCAGAAGGAAGTACGGCGCCAGTGCGGTGCCCTCGAACCCTGTGATGCCCGATATCAGCAGCCAGGCGACGAGATGGGCGCCGATGAACAGAACCACGGCCTCCGCGACCGATGGAATCCTGACCATCGAGATCAGCGCCGCGACCACGGCAAGGCCGAGCATCAAGCCCTTCGTCCCCAGATAGGGATAGTCGATGCTTGCCGTCGGGTCGGCAAGCGCTGCCGCTTCCGGCTTCGACATGGCGCCAAGCGCGACCGCGATCAGGCACAGCGCAATGGCAATCACCGCTTGCCAGGACGGTTTCAGCCAATTCATGCCGGCCTCCCGCCCATAGCGCGGTCGACGAGGCGCCCGGCAATGCCGACCACCATGACCAGCAGCGCCGCCACGATCGAACCCGCGACCAGCGCCGACCAGATGTCGATCGACTGGCTGTAATAAGCGCCGGCCAGAAGCTTGGCGCCGATACCAGCGACCGCGCCTGTCGGCAGCTCGCCGACGATGGCGCCGACCAGGCTTGCCGCCACCGCCACCTTCATCGAGGTGAACAGGAACGGCACCGAGGCCGGCACGCGCAATTTCCAGAAGGTTTGCGTGCGGCTGGCATTGTAGGTGTGCATCAGGTCGAGATGCATGATCTCGGGCGAGCGCAGGCCCTTCACCATGCCGACCGTCACCGGGAAGAACGACAGATAGGTCGAGATCATCGCCTTCGGGATCAGCCCCGTGATGCCGACCGCCGCCAGCACGACGATGATCATCGGCGCAACCGCCAGGATTGGAATGGTCTGCGAGGCGATGATCCACGGCATCAGGCTGCGGTCGAGCGTCGCCACATGGACGATGCCGACGGCAATGACTATGCCGAGCGCGGTGCCGAAGGCAAAGCCGAGCAGCGTCGAGGACAGCGTCACCCAGGCGTTGTAGACGAGGCTGCGGTTCGAATTGATGGGCCGCAGAAAGGTGTTCTCGAAGAAATTCACCGCCACCTGGTGCGGTGCCGGCAGCGTCGGCTTCGGCTGCGCCAGCGTCTTGCCGATCAATTCGCTGAATGTGGAGGTTTCATTGGCCCGCCGGTCGAGATCGCGCTGGAACGGCGTGTTGAGGATGACGGCGAACACGTACCAGAGAATGATGACGCCAGCGAGGATGGAGATGACGGGGACGAGCTTGTCACGGAAGGTGTCCATCAGCGCTCCCCTCCTCCTCTCCCCGTTGGGGAGAGGGTGGCCGGAGCGAAGCGAAGGCCGGGTGAGGGTGAGTGTATCTGCCCCTCAAGCACAGCCAGAATCGTATCCAAGACCGCACGCCGCTCGGCGAGAACCTCTTGGTTCCAGAACCGAAGAACAGAGTAGCCGTTGCGATTCAGCCAAGTTGTTCTGCTTTCATCGGTCAGGGACTCGGCATGCTGGCTGCCATCGATTTCAACGATCAAGCTCTTCTCGCGGCAGAGAAAATCGGCGAAGAACGGCCCAAGTGGCACTTGCCTTACGAACTTGTAGCCGTTGAGGTGACGGCCCCGTAACTCGCCCCAAAGCCGATATTCGGCCTTTGTCTCGTCAAACCGCAGCTCTCGGGCACGAGCGGTTGCCCCGGCCTTCCTCTTGGTTGGATGCGTCGGCGACGCCCCCTCACCCGGCCGCTTCGCGGCCACCCTCTCCCCGGAGGGGAGAGGAGGAACTTCGTCCTGCCCCCCCTCAATCATCATAGCTATGCCCTGCCCTCAAGCCATCGCGCACCCTGGCCGCGATCGCCAAAAACTCCGGCGTCTCGCGGATATCGAGCGGGCGCTCCTTCGGCAGCGTCGATACGATGATGTCGCTGACCCGGCCCGGCCTGGGCGACATGACGACGATGCGCGTCGACAGATAGACCGCCTCCGGAATCGAGTGGGTGACGAAGCAGATGGTCTTGTTGGTGCGCCCCCACAATTGCAGCAACTGTTCGTTGAGGTGGTCGCGCACGATCTCGTCCAGAGCGCCGAACGGCTCGTCCATCAACAGCAGGTCGGCGTCGAAAGCCAGCGCCCGGGCGATCGAGGCGCGCTGCTGCATGCCGCCGGAAAGCTGCCAGGGATATTTCTTCTCGAAACCGCTGAGGTTGACGAGGTCGAGCGTGCGCTTGATGCGCTCCGCCTGCTCGGCCCTCGACAGGCCCATGATTTCCAAAGGCAGCCCGACATTGCGCTCGATGGTGCGCCAGGGAAACAGGGCGGCGGCCTGGAAGACATAGCCATAGGCGCGTTTCTCGCGCGCCTGTTCCGGCGTCATGCCATTGACCGAGATCGTCCCCGAAGTCGGCTTCTCTAGATCGGCGATGACGCGCAGCAGCGTGGTCTTGCCGCAGCCGGACGGCCCGATGAAGGAGACAAACTCCCCCTTGCCGATGGTCAGGTCGACATTGGACAGCGCCTGCACCGGCCCGTCATTGGTCTGGAAGGTGAGGCCAAGCTTGCTTGCCGAAACGACGGCTGGCGACGATCCCGTCATCGGTTGCTGCTCGCCTTCCGCCGCCACCGGGGCGCGGGCTGGAATCCGATTGCTTTTATCGCGATGTTGTTTTCCACTCGCCCTGTCCCATTGGCTTTGTTCTATTTCGACGCCCGGAGTTTCCCCGATGTCGCCCAAACCCACTTGTCATCTTATCCGCCCTGGCAGCACCTATGAAGGCAAGCAGGGGTTGACCTATCTGGCCGGCATCGCGACCGAAACGGTCGGCTCATCCGGCATCTGCATGCACGTGCTGACCATGCCGCCCGGCGCCCGCGCCAAGGCGCATCTGCACGAGAACCACGAGACGGCGATCTACGTGCTCTCCGGCGAAGTCCATACCTGGTATGGCGACCGGCTCGAACACCACATCGTCGTCAAGGCGGGCGACCTCTTCTACATCCCGGCTGGCGTGCCGCATCTGCCGGCCAATCTCAGCAACGCCCCCTCTTCCGCCGTCATTGCCCGCACCGATCCCAACGAGCAGGAAAGCGTCGTCCTGCTGCCGGAACTGGATGCGCTGGTCGCCTGACACCGGCGCGGGGATTGTCGCCATCATTTGCACCGGGAAACTTCACCCATCACATTGCCGTCCTCGTCGACGACAGACAGTTTCTTGGCGTTCCTGGCGCTGCGTTTGATGGTGAAGGTGGCCGGCGACTTGCCGTCCTCACCTTCGGCTTCGCACTCGGCCTTGATCGTCAACGAGCCATCGGCCTCAGCCTTGGTCTCGGTGAAAGTGCAGGCGCTGGCCGCCGTGATCAGTTCCTTGTCGGTCAGAAGCAGCATCTGATCGGCGGCGACTTCCTGGCCGTTCTTGTTGATGCAGCCATATTTGTCGCCATAAGGCTTGCTGAGGTCGATCGCCGCTGCCGACGCCTGCCCGGCGATCATCACCGCCGCCGCAGCCAGAGCGAGAAAAACAGCCCGCATGGTCAAACCCCCGTCGCGGGAATGCCAGTCCGCTCGACCTTGCGCGGCGCGGTGATCTCTTTCCACGTCGACAGCGCCCGGTTGACCGCCGCGTTCGGCTCGCGTCCGACGAACTCACCGTGGCCGGGCTTGGCCTTCACCTCGGCTTCCTCGATCGACAGTTCGCCGCGCGAGAAGACGAAGCGCGGCAGGCCGGTCACCTCGACGCCTTCGAATACGTTGTAGTCGATGACGGACTGCTGCTTCTTCGAAGAAATCGTCTTCTTCCGCTTCGGATCCCAGACGATGATGTCGGCATCCGCGCCTTCCACGATCGCGCCCTTCCTCGGATACATGTTGAGGATCTTGGCGATGTTGGTCGAGGTCACGGCGACGAACTCGTTCATCGTCAGCCGGCCGGTGTTGACCCCTCTGGTCCACAGCACCGGCAGGCGATCCTCGAGGCCGCCGGTGCCGTTGGGGATCTTGGTGAAGTTGCCGACGCCGAAACGCTTCTGCTCCGTCGTAAAGGCGCAATGGTCGGTCGCCACCACCTGCAACGAACCCGCCTGCAGGCCGGCCCACAGCGAATCCTGGTGCAGCTTGTTGCGGAAAGGCGGGCTCATCACGCGACGCGCCGCATGGTCCCAGTCCTTGTCGAAATATTCGCTCTCGTCCAGCGTCAGGTGCTGGATCAGCGGTTCGCCGAACACGCGCATGCCTTTCTGGCGGGCGCGGCGGATCGCTTCGTGGCTCTGCTCGCAGGAGACATGCACGACATAGAGCGGTACGCCGGCCATGTCGGCGATCATGATGGCGCGGTTGGTCGCCTCGCCCTCCACTTCCGGTGGGCGCGAATAGGCATGGCCCTCGGGGCCGTTGTTGCCGGCGGCGAGCAGCTTCTGCGAGAGTGCGGCGACCACGTCGCCATTCTCGGCATGCACCAGCGGCAAGGCGCCAAGGTCGGCGCAGCGCTGGAACGACGCGTACATCTCGTCGTCGTCGACCATCAGCGCGCCCTTATAGGCCATGAAGTGCTTGAACGAGGTGATGCCTTTGTCGACCACCGTGGCCATCTCGTCGAACACCTGCTTGCCCCACCAGGTGATCGCCATGTGGAAGGAGTAGTCGCAGGCAGCCTTGGAAGTCTTGTTGTCCCACATCTGCAGAGCTTCGAGCAGTGACTGCTGCGGCGCCGGCAGGCAGAAATCGACCACCATGGTGGTGCCACCGGCAAGGGCAGCCCGCGTGCCGGATTCGAAATCATCGGCCGAATAGGTACCCATGAACGGCATTTCGAGATGGGTATGGGGATCGATGCCGCCCGGCATCACATAGCAGCCGGTGGCGTCGTACTCATGGTCGCCATGCAGGTCCGGGCCGATGGCGACGATCTTGCCGTGGCTGAACAGCACATCGGCCTTCCACGTGCGGTCGGCGGTGACGACGGTGCCGTTCTTGATGACTTTGGTCATTTGCCTGTTCCCTGTTCTCTTCGCGCTTCTTGGTGAGCGGCGTTTGGAAGTTGGATCTCTAAGTTCACTCCACGATGACGGCCGTCTCCACCACCGCGTGGAACAGAACGTCGGCGCCGGCCGAAGCCCATTCCTTGGTGATCTCTTCCGCTTCGTTGTGGCTCAATCCATCGACGCAGGGGCACATCACCATGGCGGTGGGCGCGACGCGGTTGATCCAGCAGGCGTCGTGGCCGGCGCCCGAGACGATGTTGCGGTGCGTGTAACCGAGCCGTTCGGCGGCATCGCGGATTGCCTTGACGCAGTCCTTGTCGAAGGTGACCGGATCGAAATGGCCGACCTGCTCTATATCGTATTGGATGTCGAGCGCGTCGCAGATCGTGTCGATGCCTTCGCGGATGCGGCCATCCATGGCGTCGAGCACTTCCTTCTCCGGCGAGCGGATGTCGATGGTGAAGACGGTGCGCCCGGCGATGATGTTGCGCGAGTTCGGATAGACTTCCATGTGGCCGACCGCGCCGACAGCGTCGGGCTGGTAGTCCATGGCGATCTCGTGCACCAGTTCGATCACGCGCGCCATGCCGAGGCCGGCGTTGCGGCGCTTGGGCATCGGCGTCGAGCCGGTATGCGCCTCCCTGCCGGTAAGCGTCACCTGCAACCATTTCAGGCCCTGGCCATGGGTGACGACGCCGATGTCGATGTCTTCGTCCTCGAGGATCGGGCCTTGCTCGATATGCAGTTCGAAGAAGGCGTGGATCTTGCGGTCGCCGACCTTCTCGGTGCCCTTCCAGCCGATACGCTCCAGTTCCTCGCCGAATTTCTTGCCGTTCTTGTCCGTGTGCTCGTAGACGTCGGCCTGGTCGAGCACGCCGGCGAACACACCGGAGGCCATCATCGCCGGTGCGAAGCGGGAGCCTTCCTCATTCGTCCAGTTGGTGACGACGATCGGATGCTTGGTCTTGATGCCGAGATCGTTGAGCGAGCGCACGATCTCCAGGCCGCCGAGAACGCCGAGAACGCCATCATACTTGCCGCCGGTCGGCTGCGTATCGAGATGGCTGCCGACATAGACCGGCGGCAGGCTGGGGTCGGCGCCTTCGCGACGGGCAAACATGGTGCCCATTTCGTCGACGCCCATTTCGAGCCCGGCCGCATCGCACCAGCGTTTGAAAAGATGCCGGCCCTCGCCGTCCTCGTCGGTCACAGTCTGGCGATTGTTGCCGCCGGCAATGCCGGGGCCGATCTTCGCCATCTCCATCAGCGAATCCCACAAGCGGTCTGAATTGATTCGCAGATTTTCGCCGGGTGCGGCCATCTCAAGTTCCCATCTACACCAGGAGTCTTGTCGCCCCTTGAGTGATTTGCAGCCTGACCGTATGGTCAGCTTTCAGACTACACAACCTGACCAAGCGGTCAACTAGAATCTTGGGGAAAACATGGCCGAACCCACCCGCCCCACGCGGCGCCAGGACATCCGGCGGGAGAATGAAAAAACCATTCTCGTCGCCGCCGAGAAGGTGTTCGCGGAGGCTGGCTTCGGCGGCGCCACGATGCAGTTGATCGCCGATCTGGCGGATCTGCCAAAGGCAAATCTCCACTATTATTTCGCCACCAAGGAGGAACTCTACCGGTCCGTCGTCCAGAACATCTTCGAAATCTGGCTGCAGGCGGCCAATTGCTTCGACGCGGCGCGCGGGCCCATAGACGGCATCAGCGCCTATATCGACGCCAAGATGGAAATATCGCGCCGCCATCCGGACGGCTCGAAGGTCTGGGCTTCCGAAGTGATGCACGGGGCGCCGGTGCTCCAGGACTATATGGAATCGACACTGCGCGAATGGACCGATGGCCGCGTCGAGATCATCCGGCGTTGGATCGAGGAAGGCAAGATGGACCCAGTGGACCCGCGCCATCTGCTCTACATGCTCTGGGCCGCGACCCAGCACTACGCCGATTTCGGCCACCAGATCGAGACGCTCAATGGCGGCAAGCCGCTGTCCGACCGGCAATGGCGGGAAGCCAAGGACAATATCAAGCGGGTGATCCTGACCGGGATCGGCGCGCGGTCGGTCTGACTGATCGCCCCGTTGCGGAAAAGGTCAGGGCCGGCGCGGTATCGCGCCGACCAGTTGCTTTCACGGCCCCCTCCTCTTCGTTGGAGGGTGGCCGCATAGGGGTCTCAGTCGATCGACCGCAGCACTTCACGCACATGGTCGATCAGTTCGTTGATCTGACCCTTGGTGATGATCAGCGGCGGCGACAGCGCGATGATGTCGCCGGTGGTGCGGATCAGCGCGCCGCGCTCGAACGCCTTGACGAAAGCCGAGAAGGCCCGCTTGGTCGGGCTGCCGGCGATCGGCGCCAGCTCGATCGCGCCGATCAGGCCGATGTTCCTGATGTCGATGACATGCGGCTCGCCCTTCAGCGAATGCAGCGCGTCTTCCCAATAGGGCGCCAGTTCCTCGCCGCGCGTCAGCAGGCCCTCTTCCTTATAGGTGTCGAGGGTTCCGAGTGCGGCGGCACAAGCGATCGGATTGCCCGAATAGGTGTAGCCGTGGAAGAACTCGATCATGTGCTCGGGGCCGGTCATGAACGCGTCATGGATTTCCTTCTTCACGAACACCGCGCCCATCGGGATGACGCCGTTGGAGACGCCCTTGGCGGTGGTCATGATGTCGGGTGTGACGCCGAAATAATCGGCCGCGAACGGCGCGCCGAGGCGGCCGAAACCGGTGATGACCTCGTCGAAGATCAGCAGGATGCCGTGCTTGGTGCAGATCTCGCGCAGCTTCTCGAGATAGCCCTTCGGCGGCAGGATGACGCCGGTGGAGCCGGCGACCGGCTCGACGATCACGGCGGCGATGGTCGAGGCGTCATGCAGGGCGACGATGCGCTCCAGCTCGTTGGCGAGTTCCGCGCCATATTCCGGCACGCCCCTGGAGAAGGCGTTCTTCTCCGGCAGATGCGTGTGCGGCATATGGTCGACGCCGCCGAGCAGCGTGCCGAACATCTTGCGGTTGGTGACGATGCCGCCGACCGAGATGCCGCCGAAATTGACGCCGTGATAGCCGCGCTCGCGGCCGATCAGGCGGGTGCGCGAGCCCTCGCCCTTCACGCGGTGATAGGCGATTGCCATCTTCAGTGCCGTCTCGACCGATTCCGAACCGGAATTGGTGAAGAACACATGGTCCATGCCCTTTGGCGCGAGATCGACCAGACGGTTGGCCAGTTCGAACACGATCGGGTGGCCCATCTGGAAGGCCGGGGCGTAATCGAGTTCGGCGGCCTGGTGCTGGATCGCCTCGGTGATCTTCGGGCGGCAGTGGCCGGCATTGACGCACCACAGACCGGCGGTGCCGTCCAGCACCTTGCGGCCGTCGCTGGTGGTGTAGTGCATGTCCTTGGCGGACACGAACATGCGCGGCGCCTGCTTGAACTGCCGGTTTGCCGTGAACGGCATCCAGAATGCGCTGAGATCGTTCGGCGTGACTTTCAGCCGGTTGGACATGACCAGGACTTCCCCTTGTAATCTGTTTCGGTGCGCCCAACGCTTGGTCTTTGCCGCGTTTTCATGCTACGCAAATTTTTGACCGATTGGACAAACGTTAGCACCGCCCTGTCGGCGGTCAAGGATTACTAGCGGAAATGCGGCACCTGAAGTGCGTTCCACAGCTTGGGGAAAAACTGGTCCAGAGAATTGGTCCAGATGACCGTCAACGGCGGAGTCCGCAACCGTGAACAGCGGCACGGAAGCCCCTCGCCGCACCCGCATTCAGCAGGAAAAGCGCGAACTCATCCTGGAGGCGGCGCTTGAGGTGTTTTCCACTCACGGTTTCCGTGGCTCGACCATCGACCAGATCGCCGAGGCGGCCGGCATGTCGAAGCCGAACCTGCTCTACTATTTCCGCCGCAAGGAAGACATTCACGAGACCTTGATGGAACGGCTGCTCGAGACCTGGCTGGCGCCGCTCAGGGAACTCGACGATATCGGCGATCCGATGACCGAGCTCAGGAGCTACATCAGGCGCAAGCTGGAAATGGCCCGCGATTTCCCGCGCGAGAGCCGGCTGTTCGCCAACGAGATCCTGCAGGGGGCACCGCGCATCATGCCGCTGCTGGCGGGCGAACTGAAGACGCTGGTCGACGAGAAGGCCGCGGTCATCAAGGGCTGGATGCGCGCCGGCAAGATCGCCAGGACCGATCCCTGGCACCTGATCTTCTCGATCTGGGCGACCACCCAGCACTATGCCGATTTCGATGTCCAGGTCCGCGCCGTGCTGGGGCCGAACCGCGGCGGCGACGGCCGCTTCGAGGACGCAGCAAGGTTCCTGGAACAGTTGTTCCTCGATGGGCTGAAGCCGAAGGGCTAGCGTCTCGTCCTTTCGTCATCCTATGGCGGAGCAAGGAGCGAAGCGACGCGGCGCAGACCATAGGATGACGAAGCCCGGGGGGCTTCGCCGCGGACCGCACCGTCGTCAGGCACTGCGCCGCTCCGCCGGCAGCGCGTCGAGCAAGGTCCGCAGCTTGGCGATCGAGTTCTGCTCAGCGAGCGGCGTGTAGACGATCAGCCGCATGTCCGAGCCGTCGTCGATCGACAGGCTCATATGCTCGAAGGCCATCAAGCCTGCCTTGGGATGCCGGACGTGCTTGATGCCGGTCAGCCTGCGCGCCACGTCGCGCCGGGGCCACCAGTCACGGAACTCGGGACTCGAGTTAATCATCAGGGCGATCAGCCGTTCGAAATCCGGATCGCCGACATATTTGGCGCTTTCGGCACGAAACGAAGCGAGCACCACGCGAGCGAGTTCTTCCCAGTCGACCAGCAGGCGGCGATGGTGCGGGCTGGTGAACACCATGTGGACGATGTTTCTGGCATCGCCGTCCAGCAGGCCATAGTCGCCGAACACCGCCACGGCCGCGTCATTCCAGGCAAGAACATCCCAACGCCGGCCGACCACTTGGGCCGGCTGCAGCACGAGGCTTTGCAGCATATGCAACAGCGTGGCGTCCACCTTCTCGGGCGCCGCCACACGGCGCTCGGGCTGCTGGCGGCCAGCGAGGATGAACAGATGCCGCTTCTCGACGGCATCGAGCCGCAACGCCTCGCAGAGCGCCGAAAGCACTTCCACCGAGGGCCTGACATCCCTGCCCTGTTCCAGCCAGGTGTACCAGGTGGTGCCGACACCGGCGATCATCGCCACCTCCTCGCGCCGCAGGCCGGGCGTTCGCCGTCGCGGACCTGTCGCGATGCCGGTGGCCGATGGCGTTAGCCTTTCCCGGCGCGAGCGCAGGAAGGCGCCGAGTTCACGCCGGCGGCTCTCGTCGGCTGAGTGGGCCGGAGCAGCAGAGATGGAAGCGTTCATGCGGCTATTATAGCAGTATTGATACCAGGATAAAGTTTGAACTGTTTGAGACCGGCCAGACACTCCATCTTGCGTTCGGAGCAGCAACAGGAGGCTCTGAACATGGAATTGAAAGACAAGACCATCCTCATCACCGGATCGACCGACGGCGTCGGCCGGGTCGTGGCACAAAGGCTGGGTGCCGCCGGCGCACGGGTGCTGGTGCATGGCCGCGACGCCACGCGCGGCAAGGCCGTTATCGCCACCATCGAAGCCGACGGCGGCAAGGCCGAGTTTCTCGCGGCCGATCTCGCGTCGCTGGCCGAGGTGCGACGCGTCGCCGAGGCCGTGCGCGCCAGGACGAGCAGCCTCGACATCCTCATCAACAATGCCGGCGTCGGTACGGCTGGCGACAAGCGGCAGACAAGCGCCGACGGCCACGAACTGCGCTTTGCCGTCAACTATCTCGCCGGCTTCCTGCTGACCTCGGAGCTTCTGCCGCTGCTCAGGGACAGCGCCCCGGCGCGCATCGTCAATGTCGCGTCCGCCGGCCAGCAGGCGATCGATTTCGGTGACGTCATGCTGACCCACGGCTATAGCGGCGTGCGCGCCTACTGCCAGAGCAAGCTGGCGCAGATCCTGTTCACCGTCGATCTGGCTGAACAGTTGAAAGACACCGGCGTCACCGTCAATGCGTTGCATCCGGCGAGCTACATGGACACCACCATGGTCCGGCAGGCCGGCGTGACACCCTGGAGTTCGGTGGAGACCGGCGCCGACGCCATCGTCAACCTCGCCACCTCGTCCGCGCTCGAAGGCCGCAGCGGCCTCTATTTCGACGGTCTGCGGGAATCCCGCGCCGACGCCCAGGCCTACGACGCCGGGGCCAGACAGAAATTGCGAAGCCTGAGCCTCGACCTCGTCGGGCTGGCTCAAACCAAGGAACAGCATTGATGACCAGCAGAACCGAACACACAGTCATCATCGGCGGCTCGTCCGGCATCGGCCTGGCGACGGCGAGGAAACTACTCGGCCCGGGCATGAAGGTGACCATCACCGGGCGCAACCAGGACAAACTCGTCGGCGCCTGGAAAAGCCTTGGCGGAGCCGCCGACAAGGCCGCCTTCGACGCTTCAAAACCGGAGGAGGTGCGCCAGTTCTTCGAGCGCCTCGGCCCGCTCGACCACCTCGTTCTGGCGGCGAGCGGCGGCAAGGGCCTCGGACCGTTCGAGACCCTCGACCTTGCCGACATCGCTGGCGGCGTCGACGAAAAAGTGCGGCCGCAACTGTCCTGCCTGCAGGCCGCCTTGCCGACGCTCAACAAATCCGGATCGGTCACCTTCATCTCGGCGGTGTCGGCTCAGGTCACCATGCCCGGTGTCGCCGGTATCGGTGCCGTCAACGGCATGCTGCTGACCGTGACGCCGATCTTGGCTGTCGAGCTGAAGCCGCTGCGCGTCAACGTCGTGGCGCCCGGCGTCATCGACACGCCGTGGTGGGATTTTCTTCCCGAGGAGCAGCGGCGGGCGGTGTTCGCCGAATACGCCGGCAAGACGCCGGTCGGCAGGATCGGCCGCGCCGAGGACGTCGCCTCCGCGATTGCCTTCCTCGTCTCCAACGGCTTCATGACCGGCCAGGTGCTGACCTGCGACGGCGGCCTGCGGTTCGCGGCGTGAACGGAGCAACAGACGGCCGAGAAACAGCAAGGTCGAGGGCAAATCGGCAGGCGTCAAACGCGCCCCCTGACAACACATGGCTGAAAAAGTAGGAGCGCCACCTCCGCGATGGCGCTCCCGGATATGCCGGAATGGTCAGGCCGCCTTGGCGGCCGGCATCGGATGGATGGCGTGGAACGAGATGCAAAGCCGGTTCCAAGTGTTGATCATGCCAACCGCGACGGACAGCTTGACCAGTTCTTCTTCTGAGAAATGCTCAAGCGTGCGCGCATAGAGCTCGTCCGACACGCCGTTGTCGGCGACCAGCGTGACCGCCTCCGTCCAGGCCAGCGCGGCGCGTTCACGCTCGGAAAACAGCGGCGATTCTTTCCAGGCCGAAACCAGATAGAGCCGCTGCTCGGTTTCGCCGTCGCGCCTCGCCTCGCGGCTGTGCATCTCGACGCAGAAGGAACAGCCATTGATCTGCGAGGCCCTGAGCTTGATCAGGTGCAGCAAGCCCGCCTCCAGACCGCATTCATCGACCGCCTTGTTGAGCGCCGAGACGGCCTTCATGATTTCGGGCGCCTTGGCGAAGAATTGCATTCTCTGTTTCATCGTCTTGTCCTTTCACATCGTCGGGAGGGTTAGGTTTGGTCGATCGAACCGGATTTCTGCCGCCGCTGGTGGCGCTCGACAAAGGCGCAGCTCGCGGCGCGCGAGCGGGGGTCGCCTTCCGCCGCGTACTCGGCCACGATCTCGGATAGCTTCACTTCGGCGAGTGCTGCCCGATAGGCGCGCTCCGCCCTCAGCATCGCGGCATTGATGCCGCAGGGTTTGACATAGGCCGAGGCATCGATCTTGACTGGACCATTGCGGCGGATCTCGCCGCAGCGAAACGCTGGCTCGCGCCCCTCGATGGCCAGCACGATGTCGAGCAGGGTAATGCGTTCCGCCGCCCGTGCCAGCCGGTAGCCGCCCGCCGGCCCCGGCACAGATTCCAGGATGCGCGCTGCCGTCAGCATGTTGAGATGCTTCAAGAGATAGCTCGGCGACAGGCCGAAGGATTCCGCCAGCGCCGCGCCCGGCATGGTGCTGTTGCCCTCCACGCTCGCCAGCGTCGCCGCGCAATGGATGGCCGCCTCAACGCCCTCACCCAGCTTCATGGTGATGATCTCCGTTCATGGATATGTTTTATCGTGGATATCTTTTATCTGCAATAGGAAAATGCAGCGTCCTGCTTCAGAAACGAGAATACGTTGATGATTGGCGAAATGGGCGAGAACAGCGTCTTTCTCCCCGTCACTATACCTATCGCGTTCACACATCTCGGTTGCGCGGCGCATTGAAGCTCGATTCCTTACTGGGATTGATTCGATGGAGATGTGGCATGTCAGGGATAGAGTACGGGCTGGGGCGATTTGGCGATCGCCGCCTGCAAAAAGGGGGGCCTGCTTGCATGCAAGACTGGTCGCGCGTCCTGGCTCGTGCATTCGGCGGCTGGGTGGCGAGCGTGCGAGAGAGATGCGGTTCAGACGTTTTCTGCACAACAGCTCGGTGACGGCGGTAGAGATGTCGCAGCATGCCGGGGAGCTGACTGCGCAGCGTGTGGCGGGCCGGCATGTGATTGCGATGCAGGACACCTCGGAACTGATATTGGGTTCGCGGCGGTCGCGGCCAGGCTATGGCGCGGTGAGCAAGGGCAATACAGCTGGCCTTCTGCTGCATCCGGCTTGCGGTGGAGGCTGGCACGGGGGCGCTGCTGGGCCTGGCTTGCATGCAGGTTTGGAACCGCGGCACGGAAGAGGTGACGCCGCGGCGTCAGCGGGCGACGGCGGACAAGGAGTCGCGGCGCTGGATCGACGGCACCGAGCAAGCCGGCAAGGTTCTGGCTACGGCCGCCAGCATCACCATGGTGTCGGACCGCGAGAGCGACTTCTACGAGCT
>NZ_JAIUGU010000006.1:0-390535 GCF_020164775.1 Mesorhizobium sp. ES1-6 | reverse complement strand
CCAAGCCGCCGAACCAAGTGGACCTCCCCAAATCAGATGGGCTTCCAATATGTATAATTTTCCCCGGACAGCCCTGCGTTTACGGGGAGAAGGTGCCGGCAGGCGGATGAGGGGCGGCGCCGGCATTTGAAGGATTGGGCCATCCGCTTTGCTTGACAGGTTTGCGCTGCCCCTCATTGCCCTGCCGGGCATTTCTCCCCGTGAACGGGGAGAAAGACGCTGTCATAACCCTCAGTCATACGTCAGATCCGTCGCCTTGCCGCCGAACACACGGTAGGCGTAGAACGAATAGAAGATGATCACCGGCAGCACCACCACGGTGCCGACCAGGATGATGGCGAGGCTTTCGGGCGCCGACGCCGCCTGCCAGATGGTCAGTTTGTCGGGCACCACGAACGGGTAGAACGACCAGGCAAGACCGGCAAAGCCGAGCGCGAAGATCGCCGCCAGCGTCAGGAACGGCCTCAAGGCATGGCGGTCATCGGGCTTGGGCAGATGGAAGGTCTGCCGCCACAGCCACAGGAAAAGCAGCGCCGACAGGATCGGCAGCGGCGACAGATAAAGCATTTCCGGCCAGACGAACCATTTGGCGAAGATGCGCGGGCTGGCGAAGGGCGTCGCCAGCGACACGGCGGCCATGCCGAGCGCGGTCAGCACCAGCGCGGTGCGCAGCCAGCGCACCGCCTTCTTCTGCAGCTCGCCTTCGGTCTTGTAGATCACCCAGGCAGCGCCCATCGCCGCGTAGGCTGCCGCCAGGCAGAACGCCACCAGCACGCCGAACGCCATGCCGCCCACGTCGACATCGAGGCCGAGCACATAGACGCCCAGCATATAGCCTTGCGCCAGCGAGGCGATAACCGAGCCCAGGAAGAAAATACGGTTCCAGCGATGTTTCTTCCCCGCCGGCACCTTGGCGCGGAAGTCGAAGGCGACGCCGCGTAGGATCAGCCCGACCAGAAGCAAGAAGACGGGAATGTAGAGTGCGGTGAGGATGAGGCCATGCGCCAGCGGGAAGGCGACCAGCAGCAGGCCGACGGCCAGCACCAGCCAGGTTTCGTTGGCGTCCCAGAACGGGCCGATCGCGGCGATCATCGTGTCCTGTTCGGTGTCTTCTGCCGCCGCGAACAGGATGCCGATGCCGAGGTCGAACCCGTCGAGGATGACATAGATCAGGATGGCGAGGCCCATCAGGCCGGCGAAGATGAGCGGGAGCAGGGTTGGCCAGTCGTAGCTCATTTTCTCACTCCTCCGCCGCCGGTTGCGACATCGCTATCTTCATCACGCCCGGCAGCGGCGAGGAATCGCCATCCTTGGCCGCCTTCAGCGCCAGATGCACCAGCACGCCGAGATAGGCGATCAGCAACAGCACGTAGAGCAGGAGGTAGATGGCGAGCGTCAGCGCGACATGGCTGCCCGCCACCGGACCTACGGCGTCGGCGGTTTTCAGCACCCCCGTCACCAGCCAGGGCTGGCGGCCGATCTCGGTCGTGTACCAACCGGCGAGCGTCGCCAGCCAGCCCGACAACGCCATCGGCACCATCAGCATGGCGAGCGGCCTGGGCAGCGAATGCCGGCGCTTGAGGAAGAAGGCCGCCGACCACGACACGGCGAGCATTAAAAGCCCGGTGCCGACCATGATGCGAAAACTCCAGAAGAGCGGAAAGACCGGCGGATGGTTGCCCGGATAATCGTTCAGCCCCGGCACGACACCGTCGGTGCTGTGCCGCAGGATAAGGCTGGCGCCGTCGGGAATGGCGATCTCGAATCTGTTTTCCTTCGCCGCCTCGTCGGGCAGCGCGAACAGCACCAGAGGCACGTTAGGCCCCGTGTTCCAGTTGGCTTCCATGGCCGCGATCTTCTGCGGCTGGTGCTCCAGCGTGTTCAGCCCATGCTGGTCGCCGGCAAGAATCTGGATCGGGATAAGGATGGCGGCGGTGAAGACGCCGGTGCGCAGCGCCTTCCACATCGATTCCGAACGGTCGCCCTTGAGGTAGCGCAGCGCCGACAGGCCGGCGATCAGGAACGACACGGTCAGCCCCGAGGCGAGCAGCATGTGCACCAGCCGGTAGGGCATGGACGGGTTGAAGACGATGGCCCACCAGTCGACGGCGTGCGCCACGCCATCGCGCATCTCGAACCCGGCCGGCGTCTGCATCCAGGAATTGAGCGCGATGATCCAGAAGGCCGACAGCGTCGTGCCGCCGGCGACCAGCACCGTCGCCAGCGTGTGGACGCGGTTGGAGACGCGGCGGAAGCCGAACAGCATGATGCCGAGGAAGGCGGCCTCGAGGAAAAAGGCGGTGAGGATCTCATAGGCCAGCAGCGGCCCGGCGATGTTGCCGACATGCTGCATGTAGCCCGGCCAGTTGGTGCCGAACTGGAAGCTCATGGTGACGCCCGAGACGACGCCCATGGCAAAGGACAGCGCGAACACCTTCACCCAGGTGAAATAGGCGCGCATCCAGGCGGAATCATTGGTCGCATTGTAGCGCAGCTTGAAGAACAGCAGCACCCAGCCAAGCGCAATGGTGATCGTCGGAAACAGGATATGGAACGAAATATTCGCGCCGAACTGCATGCGCGACAGAATAAGCGGGTCCATGGCGGGCTCCGGCTGCTTATTATTCGACGCAATTCCCGAGGGAAAGCGCGCTACACTTTTCCTGGAATTGCTCCAATACTGGCGGAGGATAGGCCCGAAGCGCGGTCAGGTCAAAGCGGCGTCCTGCCGCGAGGCTCAACGCCACAGGACAATTTACCGGTTGCAGGCGATGCATTTCCAGCCGGCCCCGAGCCTCGATGTCCAGAACTGGCAGCAGGGCATTGACTTGTGGTTGCGCTGGCCGACAACAGGCCTATATCAAGTCACCTCTTTCAGGCAGCAGTTTTCAGCCATGCCCTCCATTCTGTCCATTTCCGGGGTCTCCAAGACCTACGCCACCGGCTTCACCGCGCTCAAACAAGTCAATCTCGACATAGAGCGCGGCGAGATATTCGCGCTGCTCGGCCCCAATGGCGCCGGCAAGACGACGCTGATCTCGATCGTCTGCGGCATCGTCAACCGCTCGTCGGGCACCGTCACCGTCGATGGCCATGACATCAACAGGGACTATCGCGCCGCGCGCAGCCTGATCGGGCTGGTGCCGCAGGAGCTCACCATCGACGCCTTCGAGAGCGTCTGGGCAACCGTCAACTACAGCCGCGGCCTGTTCGGCAAGCCGGCCAATCCGGCCTTCGTCGAAAAGGTGTTGCGCGACCTGTCGCTGTGGGACAAGAAGGACGCCAAGGCCATCACCCTGTCGGGCGGCATGAAGCGTCGGCTGATGATCGCCAAGGCGCTGTCGCACGAGCCGCGCATCCTGTTTCTCGACGAGCCGACCGCCGGCGTCGACGTCGAGTTGCGCCAGGACATGTGGGAAATGGTGCGCCGGCTGCGCGAGGACGGCGTCACCATCATCCTCACCACGCACTATATCGAGGAAGCCGAGGCCATGGCCGACCGCGTCGGCGTCATCAACCGCGGCGAGATCATCCTGGTCGAGGACAAGGCCGAGCTGATGCGCAAGCTCGGCCGCAAGCAGATGACGATGGAGCTGCGCGCGCCGCTCGCCAGCGTGCCCGAAGGGCTCTCGCGCTATGCGCTCGAACTGTCGGGCGACGGCAGCCAGCTCACCTACACCTATGACAATCAGAGCGACCGGCCGGGCGTTGCCTCGCTGATCAGGGATCTCGAGGCGGCAGGCGTCCAGTTCCGCGATCTCGACACCAAGAACAGCTCGCTCGAGGAGATCTTCGTCAATCTTCTGAGGCAAGAGCCATGAACCTGCGCGCTGTATGGGCGATCTACCGGGTCGAGATGGCGCGCGCGTTCCGCACCGTGCTGCAGAGCATCATCTCGCCGGTCATCTCGACATCGCTCTATTTCGTCGTCTTCGGCTCGGCCATCGGCTCGCGTATCACCGAGATCGACGGCATCAGCTACGGCGCCTTCATCGTGCCGGGCCTGATCATGCTGTCGCTCTTGACGCAGTCGATCTCCAACGCGTCCTTCGCCATCTATTTCCCGAAATTCGTAGGCTCGATCTACGAACTCCTGTCGGCGCCGGTCTCCTATCTGGAGATCGTCATCGCCTATGTCGGCGGCGCGGCCACCAAGTCGATCATCCTCGGCCTGATCATCCTCGCCACCGCCTCGCTGTTCGTGCCGCTGCACATCGAACATCCGTTCTGGATGCTCTCCTTCCTGGTCCTGACGGCGGTGACCTTCAGCCTGTTTGGCTTCATCATCGGCATCTGGGCGAAAAGCTTCGAGCAGCTGCAGTTGGTGCCGCTGCTGATCATCACCCCGCTGACCTTCCTCGGCGGCAGCTTCTATTCGATCCACATGCTGCCCGGCATCTGGAAGACGATCACGCTGTTCAATCCGGTGGTCTACCTGATCAGCGGCTTCCGCTGGAGCTTCTACGGCAAGGCCGACGTCTCGGTCGGCGTCAGCCTCGGCATGACGCTGGTGTTCCTGGGCGTCTGTATCGCGATCGTCGCCTGGATTTTCAAGACCGGCTACCGGCTGCGCAACTGACGCGGTTGGTCTGGTGTATGTGGCAGCTTGGCGCATGCATTGTCTTACGCTGCGCTGGTCGACCCCCACTCCGTCTCGGCTTCGCCGAGCCACCTTGCCGGGGCGAGCCACGGGTCTCGCCCGTCCTTCGGACCCCCCGATCGACGGGGGAGAGGAAAGGCGCCAAGCTTTTTGCCGTCAACGCTTTTCCAATGAGGCTCCCTTCCTTTCCCTCCGGAGGGGGGGGAAAGGTGGCGCTGCGAAGCAGCGACGGATTGGGGGAACCACATGGCAATCAAGTGTCGCGCCGATCAGTCACGCAAGTTACGGAAGATATGTACATAGAGCTTACGGAAGTGGGGGCGGAGAACCCAAGTCCTGTAGAGTTCAAATAGCCTTGACCAGCCGCAGCAACCCCAGCATCTCGATATAGGTCCCCTCGCGAAAGGCGATGTAGACCGGCTCCTCGGTGCCGTGGAAGCGGCGCTTGAATGCCGCCTGTCCCTGCAGGTTGAACCTGCGGCGGTTGACCCAGGGCGAATCGTAGGCGCGCTGGAAGGTGTTGCGCCAGAAGTCGCTTTCTGAAAATCCGCTCGGCCCCACGTCGACGAGCGGCGACAGGCCGAGCGTCACCACGGAGATGCCTTCCTCGCGAAACCGGTCGACGGCGTATTTGGTCAGGCCGATCTCGGCATGCGGCGAGGCATCGATATGCTTGCGCTTGAAGGCGGTGGTATAGCCGATCACCTTGCCGCCGGCGAAAAGTGGGTCGAAGTCGAGCAGGGCGATGAGCTCGCCATCGGGGCCATGCAGCACGAAACGGCGCATGTCGGTGCCGAGCTGATCGTTGAAGGGAC
The DNA here is from genome assembly GCF_020164775.1 of Mesorhizobium sp. ES1-6. Lineage (NCBI taxonomy): Bacteria > Pseudomonadati > Pseudomonadota > Alphaproteobacteria > Hyphomicrobiales > Phyllobacteriaceae > Mesorhizobium > Mesorhizobium sp. ES1-6. The sequence goes on along the minus strand of NZ_JAIUGU010000006.1, from coordinate 385,120 downwards.
GATTGAGGAAGCCCATCTCCCAGCGCTTGACGATGCGGTCGCCGCGCCAGTTGTCCGACAGCCGCTTGATCTCGTCGAGATGGACGGTGCGCTTGTCCTCCTCGAACGAAAAGCCTTTCTTCAACAGCCAGCGCTCGGAATAGCGCACGGTCTCGTTGCGCTTTCCGGAAAAATCATGGTCGGGCAGGACAAGCCGGGTGTCGATGCCCAGCCGGTTGACCTTGTAGCCGAGCCCGGCCAGCACGCGCGCGGTCTCCGCGCCGATCTGCACGAACCACGGGCTGCCGGCGGCCTCGACGAAACGCCTGATCATGTCGGGCCGCAGCGCCGGAGCCACCACAGGGTCGCCAAGCGCGAAATGATGCCTCATCTTGGTGCCGAAGGCGATGTAGCCGTTCGCGTCGCCGAAATAGGAAAGCTTTTGCTGCACGGCGGTGGAGTAAGCGAGCGAGAAGTCGCCATGACGGCGCACCAGCGCCAGGCGCTCGACATGCGTCAGCGCCAGGCGCTCGACCTTGGGCGAGGCGCCCTCGAGGATTTTGTCGAAATAGATCCGCAAGGAGGGCATGGTCGAGATTCCGCGTGCCGTCTGCGGCGCCGCATGCCTTGAATGGCAAGCTGGACCGCCGTGGCGCCTTGATTTCTTGCGGGAAGCCGAATGGGTTACGGGTTCGGATTCCTGCGCCGTCAGAAGAGGTCCGCCAGCCCCCGGACCTCGAATCAATCACATTGCCGCGACCTGATTATCGCCGATGCCGCCGATATGCCATATAGGGCTGGATGTATTCGGACAGAAGCGGGAAACCGTCATGTCGTCGTTTTGGCCGCGCTGCCGCCCCGGCTGTTTTCGCCGGGCGCACGGAATCCTCCCGATCGGCATCGCGGCTCGGCGCGGGGCCTGGAAACGGCATCGGGTTGCCGTTCGGACCCTGTGCGCGATCAAACCGTTACAACGGCCTGCGAACCTTTCGGGGTTGCCGCTAGGTGAGTGGGATTCGAGAGTGCATGGCTGATACGACAACCCGGACGATGATGGAGCAGTTGGTGGCGGTCGAGCCGGTGATCGTCATTGGCGCCGGTGCCGCCGGGCTGGCTGTCGCGCAGGCTTTGATCAAGGCCGGCGTCGCGACGGTGATCCTGGAGAGGGAAAGCCGGCTGGCCGAACCCTGGCGCCGGCGCCACGAGCAGCTGCACCTCAACACCCATCGCGATCTCTCCGCGCTGCCCGGCCTTGCCTATCCGAAGGGGACCCCCGCCTTTCCGCACCGGGATGTCGTCATCCGCCATATGAACGATTTCCATGAGGCGAACCGCTTGACGGTGGAGTTTGGCGTTTCCGTCGAGGCCGTCATGTTCAAGGGCGATCACTGGGCCGTGCGCACCAGCGCCGGCTCGCGCCTGGCGCGTCATGTCGTTGTCGCCACCGGCCGCGACAGGGAACCCTTCACGCCGCAGTGGAAGGGCATGCAAGCGTTCGCGGGCCGGATCGTCCATTCGGCGGATTTTGGCGACGCCCAGGCCTATGCGGGCAAGAAGGTGCTGGTTGTCGGCGCCGGAAATTCGGGCTTCGATGCCCTCAATCATCTGTCGGGCATCGATACTTCAGCTGTCTGGCTGTCGGCTCGCAGCGGCCCCGCCCTGTTGCCCAAGCGCATCGGCAAGATCGCCGTGCACCGCCTCTCGCCGCTCATGGCGCGCCTGCCGCCGCGCGTCGCCGACGTCGTGATGGCGGCGACGCAGCGTCTGGTGTTCGGCGATCTGACCAAATTCGGCATGCCGCCCGCGCCTGCCGGCGGCGCCAGCCGTTTGATGTCGGACTACACCGCGATCGCCGCGGACGACGGCGCCGTCGATGCCATCAAATCGGGCAGGATCGTGGTGGTGCCGGGGATACGGGAGTTCACCCGCGATGGCGTCATCCTGGCCGATGGCAGCCTGATCGCTCCCGACATCGTCATTGCCGCGACCGGCTACCGCACCGGGCTGGAGCGCATGGTCGGCAATCTCGGCGTGCTCGACGAGAAGGGCGTTCCGCTCTTCAATGGCGGCCAGGACGATCCGAAACTTCCCGGCCTGTGGTTCACCGGCATGCGGCCGAGCATCCGCGGCTGCTTCGCCAATGCCGCCATTTTGGCCAAGGCCATCGCCAAGCGCATCGCCGGTGCGACCCATCCATCCAGCGCATCACGCTGACAGCATGAATCCGTTTCGACGCGACGTGCTGATCTCGGATGCTACGCCGATTTCGGCTCCAGCCGCCGGAAACCGACAGCCTCCGTCAGCGTCTCCTCGTCGACCATGCCGGCATTGTAGAGGGCAAGCAAGGTGAGCGCCAATTCACGCGCCTCGGCGGATTCGGGATGGGCTTGCCGTCGGCGGCAGGCCTCGTCGAAGACACGTTGCAAGGTGGCCACCTCGTCGGGTTTGAGCAGGCCACGGTCGTAGATCGACTTGGGCATGGCGATGATCTCCTCATCACGATCTAGGGCGCCCTGTTTAAATTGCCAATCTTTCCCGAGGCTTGAATGCAATACCGCGCAAAAGAAGGGGGCTCCGGCGATCCGGAGCCCCCTCTCGGTTTGTCTTGTCCGATGTCAGATGGCGATCTTGCCGCCGCCCTGCTTGGTGATCGCCACGACCGCCGGCCGCACCGGCATGTCGGGCTTGAAATCGGGCCAACGCGTCGACAGGTCCTCATAGTAGGAGGGCCGGCCGAACGCTTCCCAGTCTTCGCCGCCGTCGCCCGGATGCTGGACGGCGACGAAGGCGGTCTGATCGTCCGGCGTAAACAGCGGGCCGCACATCTCGGCGCCGATCGGTACGCGGAAGAACAGTTTCGAGGTCGCCCGCGCCGATCCTTCCGTGTCCACCGCCCACAGGCCATCGGTGCGGCCGGTGGCCTTCGGACCCTGGCCGTCGGTGGCGACCCACAGGCGGCCGGCCGAATCGACCGCGCAATTGTCGGGCATGCCGAACCAGCCATTGCCCGTCGTCGCGGTGGAGAAGGTGGCGCCGACATCGGCCACCGAGGGATCGCCACATTTCAGCAGCACTTCCCACTTGCCCTTGGCAGCGGCGAAATCACCGCCGTCCTCCGATATTTCGATGATGTGGCCGAAGGCGTTTTCGGCGCGCGGATTGGCGGCGTCGACCTGGTCGGCCTTGCGCTTGGAATTGTTGGTCAGCATGACATAGACCTTGCCGTTGACGCCATTTGGCTGGATGTCCTCGGGCCGGTCCATCTTGGTGGCGCCGAGCAGGTCGGCGGCGCGGCGTGTCTCGATCAGCACGTCGACCTGGCCGGCAAAGCCGTTTTCCGCCGTCAGCGGACCCTGGCCGAACACGATCGGCAGCCATTCAACCGAACCGTCCTCGGTGAATTTGGCGACATGCAACGTGCCGTCGTCGAGCAGGTCCTTGTTGGCGGCAGGGTCGTTGGCGTTGAATGTGCCCTTGGTGACGAATTTGTAGACATAGTCGAAGCGCTCGTCGTCGCCGAGATAGAAGACGACGCGGCCGTCCTTGGCGACGATCGATTCGGCGCCCTCATGCTTGAAGCGGCCCATGGCAGTGCGCTTGCGCGGCACCGAATTCGGATCGGTGACGTCGACCTCGACGATCCAGCCGAAGCGGTTGGCCTCGTTCGGCTCCTTGGCGAGGTTGAAGCGGTCGTAATGCGCGCCCCATTCATAAGCGCCTTCCGGGATGCCGAGGCGCTTGTAGTTGGCCGCTTCCTTGTGGCCTTCCGGCAGTTCGCCGGAGAAGTAGCCGTGAATGTTCTCCTCGGACATCACATAGGTGCCCCAGGGCGTGACGCCGCCGGCGCAATTGTTGATGGTGCCGAACACCTTGGCGCCGGATGGGTCGGCATTGGTCTTGACGCGGTCATGGCCGGCGACCGGGCCCGACAGCGCCATTTCGGTGTTGGCGGTGATGCGGCGGTTGAGCTTGCCGTCGCGCACCACCTGCCACTTGCCGCCATCCTTGCGGATCTCGACGATGGTGCCGCCATGGGCGGCCATCTCGACATCGACCTGCTCCTTCGCGAGCGGCGCCACCTCGGCCGACTTCTTGCCGTCCTTCTCGACGATCTTGACGATGCCCGGGAACATCAGATGCGGGTTGGTGTATTCGTGGTTGACCACCAGCAGGCCATGTTCGGCCGAACCGTCGAGCGGAATGTAGCCGACATAGTCGTTGTTGTAGCCGAACTGCCTGGCCTGGGCCTGCGCCGACTGCTTCGTCGGATCGAAGTCCGGCGAATCGGCGAACAGCGGATCGCCCCAGCGCAACAGAACGTCGGCGTCGTAGCCCGGCGCGACATGGTGCTTGTCGTCGATGCCGGCTTCCAGTTCGTCGAATTTGAAGGCGGAGCCTTCCGCGGCGCGGGCATCGTCGGCGGCGATCAGAGCCAGCGGGCTGACGGTGGCGGCGATCGCCGAGACGGCGAGCGACCCCTTGAGGAAGCCACGGCGCGAAAACCGCGCGGCGATGATCTCGCCCATCGTGCGGTTTTCGCTGGGATTGTTGGCCGGTCCCTCGTTTTCCTCGAGCAGGCTGGTGCGGAATCGGACGTCGGGGGAGCGATGTTCGGTCATGGGAGCCTCTGGCTTGGATTTGGCTGGAGCTTGTTGCCTTTTCAACCGCCTTATAGCTTGCTGATCACATTTTCGTGACATCGTATCCCCGCCATCGCTCCCTCACGACACCGCTTTTTCACGACCGGCATGGGACTTTGGTCCAATCTTGCGCCTGCAAAGGTCTTGGAAGACAAACGCAACGGTCGGAGGTCGCTTCCGGTCACCATTTGTTTCGGCGATGTTGGTCGCACTGCGACGTTGGGGTGGGCGCGCCGGCTCAATCGACGGAGATCAGGATGCACGGATCGATAACGGCCCGTTGTTGCCGGCTGGCTTTCGGCTCGGCGGCTCTGCTGGTGCTGACCATCGCTCCTTATGGAATTGCCTTTCATGGCTTCGTTCCCGGACTCGAGGCCGCGACCGCGCTTGCCGGCAAGGGCGGCGGCGGTGGTGGAAATGGCGGCGGCAACGGCGGCGGGAATAGTGGCGGCGGAAACGGCGGCAATAGCGGCGGTGGGAACAGCAGCGGCGGAAACGGCAATGGCGGCAGCGGAAATAATAGTGGCAACGGAAACGGCGGCGGCAACAACGGCAACGGCAACGGAAACAACGGCAACGGCAACGGCAACGGCGCTGATAACGGTGGCGGCAATTCGGGGGCCGGCAAGGGCCAGGGTGCGAAGAGCAGTCATGTCAACGCCACGACCGGCGACAAGGTCGACGTGGACGGCAACAAGATTACGGTTCAGCACCCCGATGGCTTGACGGAGAAAATAGAGAACGGCCGTTTCAGCATGAAGGACAAGCTCGGCCGCACGATCATCGATCGCCGTGCCACACCCGCCGATGTCAGCCGTCTCAAGGCTCTGTGACTCCAGGCAGCGCGAATCTGGGCTCTGTGAATCTCGGCCCCGTGAATTTCGGCCCCGTGAATTTCGGCCTTGTGAAACTGGTCAACAGGCAACGACCAGTTTCACACGTCACCTCCGCCGCCCCCCGGCGGAGGTGACCTCGTTTTGCGCGGCATTCCAGTGCCGCGATACATAACCGCTTTCGCGGGAAAAGCGCGCGGCGAGCGGGCCGGCTGTTCCATTGAACGCTGCCCACCTCTACGGGCGATCCCTCTCGCGGTCGCGAAACTCGCGCATCATCAGGGCCGCTTCGGTGCGGTTCCGCACGTTGAGTTTCGACAGCACCCCCGTCATGTGATGCTTGACGGTCTTCTCCTGCAGCTCCAGGCGCAAGGCCACTTCCTTGTTGCTGAGCCCCTCCGCCACCAGCCGCAGGATTTCGGTCTGTCGACCGGTGAGTTGCCGCAGCCGGTCCGCCATGCCGTTGGCGGGCTGCAGGGACTGAACATCGGAAAGCAGCCGCGCCGATAGCGTCGGCGAAAGATAGCTTTCACCGGCCGCCACGTTGCGCAGGATATCGGCAAGCGCGCGCGACCCGACGCCTTTGAGGATGTAGCCGTGCACCCCCGCGTTCAGGGCCTTGGTGACGTCGGAATTGGCCTCCGACACGGTCAGCATGACGATCTTCTGGGCGGGGTGGTCGGCAAGGATGTTCGCGACCGCGGGCAGGCCGCCGCCCGGCATGGAAATATCGAGCAGCAAGATGTCGGGCTGCACGGTCGAGGCGATGCGTTCCGCATCCTGCGCGGTAGCCCCTTCCCCGACCACCTCGAAGCCTCCTATCTCCGACAGGCTGCGTGTCACACCCTCGCGGAAGAGAGGGTGGTCGTCGACAATGGCGATACGGATGGCGCCCATCATGCTTGCTCCTCGACCGAAAGACGGATCACCAGTTTCGTGCCCTTCGGCCCCGTCAGGGTTTCGAACTGTCCGCCAATGCTTTCAACCCGCTCTCTCAGGCCGGCGAGCCCCAATCCTTCGGCCCGCGCCGGATCGAAACCCGGCCCGCCATCCGACACTTCGACGAAAAGCCTGCCGTTTTTCATGCCCGCGCGCACCGCCTGATCCTTGCCCCGCCCGTGGCGGTAGGCATTGTTCAGCCCCTCCTGCACGAAGCGATAGATGCTGATCTTCTCAGAAGCGCCGGGCTCGGGCAAATGCGCGGGCTGTGTGAGCCTCACCGCCGTGCCCGTCCGGCGCTCATGTTCCTCGACGGCCAGCCGCAACACGTCCGCCACCGCCGCCGTTTCTATCTGCGGCAGGACCAGGCCGGTGCAGATGCCGCGTATTTCGCGCATCGCGTCCTCCAGGGTCTTGCGGATCATCGCGACCTCGGTCGAGCGGCCCTCGCTGGCAAGGCCGTCGCCGGTAAACACGGGACTGTCCATGCGCAGCGCCGCCAGGGCCACGAGCTGGGCCGGGCCGTCATGCAGGTCGGCGCCGATCCGGCGCAGATATCTTTCGTTGAGCGCGGTGGCGCGGCGTGACGCCCGCTGCACGCGGTGCCGCAGGGCGCTGTTCTGCGTCACCAGGTCCTGCAGCTCCGACACCTGGCGGCGCAGCGCCCCGCGCTGGTCGTCGATGGTGCGGCTGCCGCGCAGCACGATGCCCGACAGGAGCAGGAATGCCATCAAGGTGGTGCCGGCCACGACCAGCCAGCTCGACAGCAGCGCCGATGCCAGCGTGGCCTTGAAGTCGCTGGCGACCTCATAGAATTCGGTGACGGCGACCACATCGCCGGACCAGGGTTCGCGCACGGGGTTGTAGATCTCCAGCAACGGCACGCCCGAGGACCGCTCCTTCTCTTCGTTCTCGTCGAACGTATCGAACTGGGCGGTAACGTTGCCCTGGAAGGCGGAACGCAGATTTTCGGTCACCTCGAAGCGCCGGCCTATCAAGGCGGCGTCTTTCGAATAGAGCACGGTGCCGTCGCGGCGCCAGAGCCTGAACGACACCAGGCGTTTGCCGAGCGCGCCCTGGCCGAGCGTCTCGTCGAGCGCCTGCTTGACGGACTCGCTGAGCTCCTCGTTCTTGCGCAGGTCGGGCAACAGCGGCGCGATCACGCTGTCGACGTAGAGCGCCGTCGTGGCGGCCGAATTGCGGGTGACCCCCTCCCGGATCTGCGTCGTCACCCAGGCGCCCACCACCAGCATGACGACCAGCAAGCCGAACCCGCCGGCAACGACGAACTGCAAGGCGAGGGAAAGCTCGCTCCAGCGCCGCGCCAAGTTCTGAAGAATACGAATCATGAGCCCCTGATCGCCCTTTTATCGACAGGCTGGGCGATTTTCACCACATTGAGCCTCAGCCCCGCCGTTGCCAAGACCCTCGTTAGCACGAGGCCGCCATGGGCATGACATCGCTTGACGGACCGGCATGCTTCGGGAACAAGGTCCGCCACGCACGCGGCCAGAGCCGCTTCGAGGGGGACGGACGTTGAGTTTTTCGGGATTGCTGCAGCTTGGCTTTTCGACGGTGATCTTCCTGCTGGCGGCGACCGCCGCCAAGCAATGGGGGCTGGCGCCCAGCCTGGGCAAGATCCTGCTGACGCTGGCACTCTATTCGCTGGGCAATCTGATCATGCTGCGGCTGATCCGCGAGTTCGGCATGTCGGTATCTTTCAGCCTCTCGGCGGTGATCCAGCTGGTCTCGGTCAACGTCGTCGCACTGGTGTTCTTCGGCGAGCGCGTCAATGCGCTGCAGGCGGCCGGCATCGTGCTGGCGGTCGCGGCCGTGGCGCTGATCACGCTTGGCCCCTATCTGCAAGGGCGATGACAAGGGCGATGAAGGGACGATGGTCAGGGATGACGGCTCGATGAAAGATCCCGCAAGCACGCTGCTCAACCGGATCGAATTCCCGGTGCTGCTGGCCGGCCTGGCCATCGCCGGCGGGCTGTGGGGTTTCGTCGAGCTGATGGAGCTGGCACGCGCCACCGCCGCGCATGGTTTCGACACCGAGATCCTGCTCGCCTTCCGCCAGCCGGGCCAGCCCGGCGTTCCCATCGGTCCGCCATGGCTGGAAGGGGCGATGCGCGACATCACAAGCCTTGGCAGCGCCAGCGTGCTGGTGCTGATCACGGCGGCGACCATCGTCTACCTCTTGTTGATCCGGAGGCCGGGGACGGCACTTCTCATGTTCGTCGCCGTCGCCGGTGGCCAGCTTCTGTCCAGCCTGTTGAAAGTCGGCGTCGACCGGCCGCGGCCCGAACTGATCTCGCATCTCGTCAACGAGACCTCGCTCTCCTTCCCGAGCGGCCACGCCATGCTGTCGGCGGTGACCTACTTGACGCTCGGCTCGCTCGCTGCGCGGTTCCTGCGTGGCCGGGCGACCAAGATCTATGTCCTGTCCCTTGCCGTGCTGACAACGGTGCTGGTCGGCGTCAGCCGCATCTATCTCGGCGTCCACTGGCCGTCAGACGTGCTGGCGGGCTGGTGCGCCGGTTTTGCTTGGGCGATGCTATGCTGGCTGGCGGCGCGGATGCTGCAGCGCCGCAAGGTGGTCGGTGAAAGCGAGTGAACTTACATGTCTGATATATGCATGATGATGCTTGAAACATCACAATGATGGTATTATACGTTATATCAGCAGACTCAGACATGGGTTCCGGCCGATGATCACTGCCGCGCAGATGCGTGCCGCAAGGGCCTTGGCCGGCATTGACCAGAAGACGCTCGCCGAGCGCGCCGGCGTCTCGCTTCCGACCATCCAGCGCATGGAAGCGAGCGACGGCGTGGTCAGGGGCGTGGTCGATACGCTGATGAAGGTCATCCAGGCTCTCGACGAGGCCGGGGTGGAGCTGATCGGCGAGAACCATGCCAGCGAACGCGGCGGCAGGGGCGTGCGCCTCAAGTCCGCGGTGCCGCCGGATCCCAAGGCTGAGCCGGCATAAGTCGCGACGGCGACCGCCGACAGTCCTGCCGACGATCCCGCCGCCTTTGCGAGGTGCGGAAGGCAGCCCATGGACCAAGCCCGTCAAGCAGTGCATCAACCGGCCCGTCATCGGGTTCACGGGCCGGCCCGTGGATCGCCTCAAGGGTCGGCAAAACCGACCTTTTCCGAACTGTTCACACCGAAACTGGTGACGGTCTGGCGGGAGGGTTACCACCTGCCGCAATTCAAGGCCGACGTGATGTCCGGCCTGACGGTCGCCATCGTCGCGCTGCCGCTGTCGATGGCAATCGCGATCGCTTCCGGCGTCACGCCGGAACGTGGCCTCTACACTTCCATCGTCGGCGGCTTCCTCATCTCGGCCTTCGGTGGCAGCCGCTTTCAGATCGGCGGCCCGGCCGGCGCCTTCATCGTGCTGGTGGCGGCGACGGTCGCGCGCGTCGGCGTCGACGGCCTGCTGCTGGCGACGATGATGGCGGGCGTGTTCCTGCTGGCCATCGGCTATCTCAGGCTCGGCACCTACATCAAATTCATTCCCTATCCGGTCACCGTCGGCTTCACCGCCGGCATTGCCGTCATCATCTTCTGTGGCCAGATCGTCGAACTGTTCGGGCTGACCATGCCGGTCAGGGAGCCCGGACCGTTCGTCCCCAAGTTGATCGCGCTTGGCGAAGCGTCCGGCACGATCAACCTCGCGGCGACGTCGGTGGCGGTGCTGACCATGGCAACCATCGTTTTCCTGAAGCGCTGGCGGCCGAAATGGCCTTCCATGCTGATCGCCATCGGGCTTGCCTCGATCGTGGTGGCGTTGTTCGCGCTGCCGGCCGCGACGATCGGCACGCGCTATGGCGGCATTCCGCGCAGCCTGCAATGGCCCGGCCTGCCCCCGGTCAGTCTCGACAGGATGATCGAGGTGCTGCCGGATGCCGTCGCCTTCGCGCTGCTCGGCGCCATCGAATCGCTGCTGTCGGCCGTCGTCGCCGACGGCATGACGGGGCGGCGGCATCGGTCGAATTGCGAGCTGGTCGCGCAAGGCTTCGCCAACATCGCGTCCGCCCTGTTCGGCGGCATCTGCGCCACCGGCACCATCGCCCGCACCGCCACCAATGTGCGGGCCGGCGCGCACGGCCCGGTCTCGGGCATGGTCCATTCGGCCATCCTGCTGGTGCTGATGCTGGCGGCCGCACCGCTGGCCAGCTACATTCCGCTCTCCGCCCTTGCCGGCGTGCTGGCGGTGGTCTGCTGGAACATGGTCGAGAAACAGGCCTTCGCCACGCTGCTCAGGGCCTCGCGGGGCGATGCGCTGGTGCTGATGGCGACCTTCCTGATCGTCGTCTTCCGCGACCTGACCGAAGGCATCGTCGTCGGCTTCGCGCTCGGCTCGATCCTGTTCATCGACCGCATGGCGAAGTCAGTCGCGGTCGAGGCGGAGCTGGCCCAGGACGATGTCGCCGACGGCGCCGACGGCGGTCGCGCCTACGATTCCAGCGCGGCTGTCGACGCCGACACCGTCGTCTATCGCATCTCGGGCGCCTTCTTCTTCGGTGCCGCCTCCACCGTCGGCAGTGTGCTCGACCGCATCGCCGACCAGCGCAAGAATTTCATCCTCGACTGTTCGGCCGTGCCGCTTTTCGATTCGACCGCGGTCAATGTCATCGAAAGCGCGGCCCGCAAGGCCAGCCGCGCCGGCGTGCGCTTCATCATATCGGGCGCCTCGCCGCGGATACGGCGCATGCTGATCAACCACGGCGTCAAGCGGCCGCTGGTGACCTACGCCGCCTCGATCCGCGACGCGCGGGCCCAACTGGCGGGAAAACAAGAGGCGGAGAAGCCTCCCCTCAGCGGTTGAGCGACCCCGGGCCGCTGATGAAGGGATTTTTCCTGACATGGAAGCGCAGCAGGCGCTCGGCGTCCTTGGAGATCCCGATCCGGGTGCTCTGTCCGATCTCGCCGGCGTAGTGCCCGTCATCCGCCAGCCATAGCGGGCCTCTCTGGCAAAGGTCGAGCCCGTCGAGCGAACGATCGATCCGCAGTGCCGCGGCCAGTCGTCCCGGCCCGCGCGTCAGGTCGCGCAGCCGTTCTACGCCACGGTTCAGCCGCATGATCGGAATGCCTTCCAGCGGCTCCAGAGCCCGGATCAGAACGCCGGTGCCGATGCCCGGCGCCTCGCTCGAAACATTCAGCATGAACGAGATGCCATAGGCGAGATAGACATAGGCGTGCCCCCGCTCGAGAAACAGCGAGCGGTTGCGCGCCGTCATCCCCCGAAAACCATGTCCGGCGGCATCGCCGACGACATAGGCTTCAGTCTCGACGATCCGGCCGCTGACCTTGCCTTCGGGCAAGTCGCGCACCACCAGCTTGCCGATGAGATGGCGGGCAAGCGCTGCCGTATCGTGCGGCAGTTCTTCCCGCGCGAGCAGGCGGGGCGCGGTCAGGCTCATGATGAGACATCCGTATGGCGCAAGGCATTGGCGATCACCGCGAAGGCAGGTGAGTTCTGCCGCCGGGTCGGATAGTAGAGGTAATAGCCCGGAAACAGCGGGCACCATTCGTCGAGCATCAGCACCAGCCGGCCCGACCGGATCTCGTCGGCCACCAAATTCTCAGGCACATAGGCGATCCCGAGGCCGCTGACGGCGGCGTCGATCATGGGGATCGTCGAATTGAAGGTCAGCTGTCCGTCTATACGCACCCTCAGCTCTCGCCCGTCCCTGGCGAACTCCCAGGCATAGAGGCCGCCCGACCGTGACTGGCGGTGGTTGATGCAATCGTGCTGGACGAGGTCCAGGGGTGTGCCGGGCGCCGGATGCCGGGCGAGATATTCAGGCGACGCGACGACAACCAGCCGCCAGTCGGGGCTGATGCGAATGGCGATCATGTCCTTGTCGACGCTTTCCCCCAGCCGCACGCCGGCGTCGAACCGCTCCTCGACGATGTTGCGGAAGCCATTGTCGACATTCAGTTCGACGTGAATGTCGCGATAGTGCCGCAGGACCGGTTTCAGCTTCGGCCAGACGATCCAGTCCAGCGCGTGATCGGAGAGTGTGATCCGCACATTGCCCGACGGCTTGTCGCGAAACGCCATCAGCGCGTCGATGTCGTTTTCGATATCCTGGATGCGCGGCGCCAAAGCGCGCAGCAACCGCTCCCCGGCTTCGGTCGGCGAGACGCTGCGCGTGGTTCGGGTCAGCAGGCGCAGGCCGAGGCGCGCCTCGAGCTGCTTCACGGTGTGGCTGAGCGTCGACTGGGACGTGCCGAGCTTTGCGGCCGCTTTGGTGAAGCTGCTTTCCTCGGCCACCGCCTGGAACCAGAGCATGTCGTTCAGGTCGCGGCGGTTCATGGCCAGCCCTCGTGTATTATTTATATCAGAATTGGATAAGTCCATGCGAATTACAACGGCTAATCGGGGCAGTCCGGGCGATTTATATAGCCACCAACGAAAACCGTTGGAGGGTCCCGTCGCGGGCCGAGGCGCATGGAAACCACCTATGACAGCCAACTTGCCGAATCACCGAGCGCCTGGGGCGCGGTGATCTGCCTGTCACTGCTCACCTTCGTCCTGGTGGCGTCGGAGTTCATGCCCGTCAGCCTGCTCACGCCAGTCGCCAGGGACCTGGCCATCACCGAAGGCCAGGCCGGCCAGGCGATCTCCGTCTCGGGATTCTTCGCCGTCGTCACCAGCCTGTTCGGCAACGCCCTGCTGTCGAGGCTGGACCGGCGCACGGTCGTCCTTCTCTACACCGTCGTGCTCGTCGTCTCCGGACTGGCGATCACCTTTGCGCCGAACTATCCGGTGTTCATGCTCGGACGGGCCCTGATCGGCGTGTCGATCGGCGGCTTCTGGTCACTGTCGACAGCCATTCTGGCGCGCATCGTCTCGCGCGACGACTTGCCCAAGGCGATCGCCATGCTGCAGGGCGGGACGGCGTTCGCCACGGTCATCGCGGCGCCGCTTGGAAGTTTTCTCGGCGGCCTGATCGGATGGCGCGGCGCCTTCTTCATCGTCGTGCCGATCGGGCTCGCCGCCATCGTCTGGCAACTCGCCGTCCTGCCCAGCATGCCCGCCGAAGAACCCGTCTCGGCCAGGCGCATGTTCGGCCTTCTCGGCAACCGCGCCTTCGCCATCGGCATGGCGGCCACCACGCTCGCCTTCATGGGCCAGTTCTCCCTTTCCACCTACCTGCGTCCATTTCTCGAAGGCGTCACCGGGCTCGACGTGAACACGCTCTCGATGGTCCTGCTCGGGCTCGGGCTGGCGGGCCTCGTCGGCACGTCGCTCGTCGGTTTCGCCCTGCGCTCGCATCTGGGCGCCGTGCTCATTGGCCTGCCGGCTATCCTTACGCTCATCGCGCTGCTGTTGATCGCGCTTGGCCCCTTCGCCGCCGCGACCGCGATCCTGCTCCTGCTGTGGGGATTGTTCACCACGCCCATTCCGGTGGCATGGAACACGTGGATGGCCAAGGTCATCCCGAACGATCTCGAGGCGGGCGGAGGCCTGCAGGTCGCGCTGATCCAGTTCGCCATCACTTTCGGCGCGTTTGCCGGCGGGTTGCTGTTCGACACCGCCGGCTGGTGGAGCCCCTTCGCCCTCGCCGCCTTGCTTCTCCTCGGCTCGACGCTATTTGCCGTCGCGGCGGCGACCTCCACCTTGGCGAGCCGACAGTCGTGACACGACGACAGGTCACCCGACGCACGCTGCTCTGGGCCGCGATCGCGCAGGCGGCGGTCTTGCCTGGACAGGCTTTCGGGCAGCAAGGCGCCGACCCGGCAAGCCAGGAGCCCACGGACATGAAGATCAGGATCGGCTTCAACGGGCAGACGATGACGGCCACGCTGTACGACAATCCCTCGGCACGGGATTTTCATGCCTTGCTGCCGCTGGATCTGACGATCGACAACTACGCCGGCAACGAGAAGATCGCCTATCTGCCGCGCAAGCTCACCGAACAAGGCAGCGGTTCGTTCGGCAACGAACGGCCCGGCGACCTCTGCTACTTCGCGCCCTGGGGCAATCTGGCGTTGTTTTATGCCGGGTATAGCTGGTCAACCGGGCTGATCCGGCTCGGGCGCCTCGACGACGGATTCGAGCCCCTGCTGACGCGCGGAGAATTCCCCCTGCGCATCGAGCGCATTCACTGACACCAGGAAAGGAAAGGGTTGTTCCATGGATATCCAACGCGCCGGCGCCAAGCCGTCCGCCAAGGGACCCGCCGAGTGGTTCACCGGCACGGTCCGCATCGATCCCCTGTTTTCCGCGCCTGCCCCGGCACGCGCCGCGGGCGCCGCCGTCACATTCGAGCCAGGCGCACGCACGGCCTGGCACACCCATCCGCTCGGCCAGACACTGATCGTCACGGCTGGCCTGGGCCGTGTGCAGCGCGAAGGCGGTCCCGTCGAGGAAATCCGCCCCGGCGACGTCGTCTGGTTCGCGCCTGGCGAAAGACACTGGCACGGCGCCAGTCCGAGCACGGCAATGACGCACATCGCCATCCAGGAAGCGCTCGACGGCAAGGCGGTCGACTGGCTCGATCACGTCACCGATGCGCAATACGACACCAACCGATAGGAGACGTTCCATGCGCGGCACCGTTCTTTACAGCCCCGGCGACATTCGCTGCGAGGAAGTGGCGGATCCCGAGATCCTGCTGCCCACCGACGCGATCGTGCGATTGTCGGCGACCTGCGTCTGCGGATCGGATCTGTGGCCCTATCGCGGCCTGCAACCGATCGCCGAGCCCGCCCATATGGGCCACGAATATTGCGGTGTCGTCGAGGAGGTCGGCAGCGCGGTTCGAACCATCCGCCCGGGCCAGTTCGTGGTCGGGTCGTTCGCGACCTCCGACAACACCTGCCCCAATTGCCGCAACGGCTATCAGTCGTCATGCCAGCACCGGACATTCATGACCGGCGCCCAGGCGCCTTTCCTGCGCGTGCCGCTGGCCGACGGCACCTTGGTGGCGCTGTCCGATCAGCCTTCGGCCGAGATGATCCCGAGCCTGCTCGCCACGTCCGACGTGCTGGGCACCGGCTGGTTCGCCGCCGACGCCGCCAACGTAAAACCAGGGTCGACGGTCGCGGTGGTCGGCGACGGCGCGGTAGGCCTGCTTGCCGCGCTTTCCGCCAGGCAGATGGGCGCCGAGCGCATCATCGTCATGAGCCGGCACGAGCCGCGCCAGAAGCTCGCCTTGGAATTCGGCGCCACCGACATCGTCACCGAGCGCGGTGAGGAAGGCGTCGCCCGCATCCTGGACATGACCGGCGGCATCGGCGCCGACTCCGTGCTCGAATGCGTCGGCACGCAGGAATCGATGAAGCAGGCGATCGGTTCGACCCGCAAAGGCGGTTACGTCTCCTATGTCGGCGTCCCGCACCAGGTGCAACTGGATGGGCAACAGCTGTTCTTCGCCCATGTGCACCTGCATGGCGGCCCGGCACCCGTGCGCCGCTACCTGCCCGAACTGATCGCCCTCGTCACCGAGGGCAAGATCAATCCCGGCAAGGTGTTCGACCTGGTCCTGCCGCTCGACCAGGTGGCCGAAGGCTACAAGGCCATGGACGAGCGCCGCGCCATCAAGACGCTGCTGCGGGTCTGACCATCACCCCTGCTACGCCTCGCGGCGCTCAATCGATCTTGAACGCCGCGACCTCGCCCTCGTTCATCAACGGCACGTAGAGGATCGACTTGCCGTCGGTGCCGATGTCGGCGCTGCCCGGCTTGAAATGCGCTACTTCTTCCGGCGCGCCGCCTTCCCTGTAACGATAGAGCGTGCCGGTCATGTAGGCGGTGGCGTAGACGGTGTCGCCAATGGCGATGACGCCGTCGAGGTCGGCGAATTTCTGCGCCCCCGCCAGCGGCGTCACTGCCTTGCTGGCGAGGTCCACCGCCAGCAGCCCGCCCGGCTCGGCCGTGCTGAAGTCGGCCTTGATGCCCTTGCCCCATGAGGCGACGATGAGCCTGTCGCCATCGGCGAAGACGCCGTTGGGCGAGGCGATTAGCGGGTCCCTGACGAACAGCTCCGGCCTGTCGCCGTCGATGCGGTAGATCGCATCCGCCAGCATATCGGTGACGTAGACGTGGCCGGAAGCGTCCGCCGTCATGTCGTTGAGGAACACGGCATTCGGCACCGCGATGCTGGCGATCAGTTTGCCGCTGGCGAGGTCGACGACGCGGACCTTGGTGATGTCGGCGACATAGAGTTTGCCGCCCGCTATCGCCATGCCCTTTGGCGCGTCCATGCCGTCCGTCCAGTGCTGGGTCACTGTCTTGCCGTCGAGGGACAGCACGCTGAGATAACCATTGCCGTCGGCATCGCCCGGATTGCCCACGATGTTGGAAACGATGACGCGGCCGTTGGCGGCGTCGAACAGCGCCGATTCCGGCTGCTCGAGGCCCGTGGCGCGCCAGAGCTCTGCGGCTTGGGCGACTGGCGGGGCGGCGATTCCGATGGCCGCGGAAAAAGCGGTAGCGATGAGGCGTTTCATGTCCGGTCTCCTGTGATGACGGCGGAGACCTATGATTTTCGATACTTTCCGGGAAGGGCAATTGCCGCTAGTATCGAATACCGATACGAAACTTCCGGCAACAGGTGCATTCCATGAACGGTCTGATCTTCGAGGCGCTGAAACGGACGCTGAAGGCCAAGGGCGTCACCTATCGCGAACTCGCCGAACGCATGGGCGTTTCCGAGCCGACGGTGAAGCGCATCTTCCATGACAAGAACTGCAAGCTCGACCGTCTGGTGGAGATCTGTGCTGCCGCCGGCGTGGAGCTGGAAAACGTGCTCGGCTCGATGAGCAGGGGGCCGGGACCGGTCAACCGCGTCGCACCCGAGATCGAGCGCCGGCTCGCCGGCCGTCCGGCACTGCTGTTCGTCTTCGTCATGCTGTCGGAAAAATTCACGCCTGAAGGCATCATGCGCTCGCAAGGCTTGAGCGAAGCCTCGATGTTCCTCTATCTGCGCGATCTCGAGGAACTCGGCCTGATCGCGCTCGGCCGTGGCCTGTCGGCAAGGCTCTTGGTCGAAACGCCGATCCAGTGGAATTTCGAGGGGCCGCTGAGGCCGCTGTTCGAGATGACCAACAAGAATTTCATCGGCTGGGCGATCACCCATATCGAGAAGGAAGCGACCTTCGTCAGCTTCTCCAGGCGGATGCGGCCGGAAACGGCGGAGATGGTGCGGCGCGAGGCCGAGGAGCTGGCCGATCGCGCCAAACTCTTGGCCCATCACGACCAGCACACCACGCCGGAAGATGGGCTGGTCGGCTACAAATGGACGTTTGCCTTCGGCGCCACGCCGTTCGAGGCGATCATGCCGATCGGCCCGCATGCGCGGGATGCCGGCGCGCGGACGAAGGATCAGCCTTCCCTGGTCAAAAAGCGGCCGCCGCTGCCGGCATAGGCCATCGGTCAATAGTTGGCGCCGCCGCCGCAATCGCATTCGGCCTCGCTGGCCTTTTCGTTCCAGCCGCTGCCAACATAGGAGTAGCTTCTGCTGGAGCGGAAATGGTGGCCGCCGCGGTCGATATGTTCCCACAGCGTGGTGGTGCAGCCGCGCTTGACCTTGAACGACGACACCTTGTCGTTCCATGACGGTTCGTAGATGAAGCGGTGAATGTACAGCAATTGTGGTGAAGCAACAAACAGGAAGTTTATTTAGGCGGCGGCCAGATCGTCCGTGGTCGAGGCACCGGCGAGATCGTCGCGCGCCTTGCGGGCAAGCCTTTTCGTCGAGCGCTTGGGACTGTCGCCAAACAGTTCGGTCGCTTCGGCAAGGCAGGCCTTCTTCAGGCTCTTTTCGGAGCGCTTCAGCAGCTTGCCTAGAAGTTTTGTGTCCTCTGGCGGGCCAAGCGGCTGGTCGTCGGCCTCGAGCAGCGCGCGCATGACGAAAACGTCGTGCAGTTCGCCGAGCCGCTCGCCCAGCGCGTCGACGGCCTTGCGCCGCGCCTTGATCGGGCTCGGCCACAGCCTGCCCAGCAGTGACAGGTGCATGCCATGTGTCTTGGCAGCCTTCCGCAGGTCGTGGAAATCGTCGGCCTCGCCACGCGCGCCGGCCTTGTCGAGCGCCTTCCTGGCACGGCGCAAGGTGACGCGCGCGCCTTCGGCAAGCACGTCGGCAGCCTGTTCCGGCTGGCCGGGCAGGGCAAGGGTTTCGATGCGCTTCATGCCCTCTTCGCAAGCGGCGGTGGCCGCGCCGATCGCTGCCCGCAGCCCGGCGCCTTCGTGCAGATCATGCTGGCGTGCGATCAGCCTGTCGCGCACGGCATCGAGCCCGCCATCGGCGCTTTCCCTGGCAAAACCCGCCGCAAGCCGGTCGATGGTTTCGATCAGCGCTGTCGCTTCGCGCGGGCCGGCAAGCAGCGCGGCGACATTGCGATAGCATTGGTTTTCCGTGGCGCAGAATGTTTCGTCTCCGGAACGAACAAGGCGCAGCAAGGCACGCGCGCTCTTCAGCCGCTTACGGCATTTGTGCAGCCCCTGCTCCGGCCGGGTGCGCGCCACATCCAGATGCAGGAGCGCCTTGCCGATTTCCTCGGCAAGGATACGCCTGACCTCGCCGGTCAGCGGCAGGCGCGGATCTATGCGAAAGCTCATGCGGCGATCTCCGGTATCCCCCCGAGGGCGAGCGACGCGTTGTAAAATTTCTGCTCGCCGGTGACTTCACGGCCGAGCCAGTCAGGCAGCATTTCGTCCGGAACGTCTTCCGGAGTCTCGAGCTCGGCCACCACAAGTCCCGCCAGTGCGCCGCCAAAGACATCGACTTCATAGAGATAGCCGCGATGCCTAACATGGTGACGTGTCTTCTCGATGACACGTCCGATGGCGAAGTCCAGCATCTCCACAGCCTCCTCCAGCGGGACCGGATATTCGAATTCGTCGCGTTCGCGCGCTCTGCTGCCGAATTTGAGCGTCAGCCTGGCCGAGGCGCCATCGCTGATGCGGATACGGACGGTTCGTCCGGGTGCCGTGGCGAGATAGAACTGGAGAATGCGGATCTCCGCTTCCACCAGATCCCGCCATGCGGTGCTGGAGACCAGGAACTTACGCTCGACTTCCTTGCCCATGGCCGCGCACTAAAGCGTTTGCCGCGCGCGATGGCAAGACGCCCTCGCTTATAAGTTGACTTTAATCAATCGATTGATTAAAGTCCTGTCATGATCAAAATGCCAGATGCCAAGCCGCCCCGACGCGAGACGTCCCCGGCGGAGCTGACGCGGGCGGCGCTCGTCCAGGCGGCGCTGAAACTGTTCGGACGGCAAGGTTTCGACGGCACCTCGACGCGCGAGCTGGCGGCCGAGGCTGGGGCAAATATCGGCTCCATCGCCTATCATTTCGGCGGCAAGGAAGGTCTTCGCGCCGCCGCCGCCGACTTCATCGTCGAGACCATTCAGGCAGTCGCTGGCCAGGCACTGGGCGCCGGCCAAGCACTGGGCGCCGGCCAAGCACTGGGCGCCGGTCAGACGCTCGATGGACAGGCCGTGACGGCTGGCGATCCGGAGGCGGCGCGGGCACAGCTCATCGCGGCGCTGGAGCGGATGGTCGGCTTTGTCGTGGCGAGCCCCCAGGCCGGCGAGATCGTGCAGTTCGTGCTGCGCGAGCTGTCGCATCCGACGGCGGCGCTCGACCGCATCTATGACGGCGTCTTCGAGCCGGCGCATCGCCGGTTGTGTTTGCTGTGGGAACAGGCCACCGGCGAGCCGGCCGAGAGCGAACGCACCCGGCTCACCGTGTTTACGCTGATCGGCCAGGTCATCTATTTCCGCATCGGCCGCGAGGCTGTCATGCGCCGCATGGGCTGGCACGACATCGGGGCCGCCGAGGCCGCCAAGGTGGTGGCCGTCACCACGGACAACCTCGGCGCCATGCTGGCCGCCCGAAAGGGGGCAGGGATGAAGGGATCAAGACAATGAGCTTCCTGTGTTCGCTGCCACTCGCCGCTCAACTGTTCGGCGCCTGCGCGCCGGCGGCCCCGCTCGCCGTCGGCTATGTCGAGGGCGATTATGTGCTCCTGGCGCCGATCGAGGTGGCACAGGTCGAGACGGTGACGGTCAAGCGCGGCGACCGCGTGACACCGGGAGCCACCGTGGTGACGCTTGAAAATGCCGACGCCAAGATCGCGGTGGCGCAGGCGCAGGCAGCCCTTGCGCAGGCGCAGGCGCAGTATGCCGACCTCCAGGTCGGCAAGCGCCCGGAGGAAATCGCCGTGCTGAAGGCCGAGGTCGACATGACCAGGGCACAGGCCGCCGACGCCAGGCGAAAGTTCGACCGCGCCAGCGACCTGTTCAAACGCGGCGCCGGCACGCAAGCTGATTTCGACACGGCTTCCGCGACGCTGGAGACGGCCAATGCGCAGGTCGGCCAGGCGGAGGCCAACCTTGCGGTCGGCGGGCTGCCGGCGCGCGCCGAAACGATCAAGGCCGCCGACAACCAGGTCAAACAGGCACAGGCGGCGCTGGATCAGGCGCAATGGCGGCTCTCCAAACGGGTGTTGGCTGCCCCGTCGCCCGGCCGCGTCAACGACGTCATCCGCAACCCCGGCGACACGGCGGGTCCGACCGCGCCTGTCATCTCGGTGCTCCCCGACGGCGCGGTGAAGCTCAGCGTCTATATTCCCGAAAGCGCCTTCTCCTCGGTCAAGGTCGGCAGCCTGCTCAGCGTCCATTGCGACGGCTGCGGCGAGGGCGTGAAAGCGCGCGTCAGCTATATCTCGCCCGATCCCGAATTCACGCCGCCGGTGATCTACTCCCTCGAAAACCGGCAGAAGCTTGTCTACCTCGTCGAGGCGCGGCCGGAGGGCGATACGGGTCCACTGCAGCCCGGCCAGATCGTCGACGTCGATCTCGCGGGAACGGCGAAATGAACGCCATCGACGTTCACGGCCTGGTCAAGCGCTTCGGCGACAAGACCGTCGTCGACCATGTGACCATGTCGGTCGCCGAGGGCGAAATCGTCGGCTTCCTCGGCCCCAACGGCTCGGGCAAGACCACCACCATCCGCATCATGTGCGGCCTGCTGACGCCGGACGAGGGCGACGGCACGGTGCTGGGTTTCAACATCCGCACGGACAGTCTCAAGATCAAACGTGAAGTCGGCTACATGACGCAGAAATTCTCGTTCTACGAGGATCTGACGATCGGCGAGAACCTCGAATTCGTGGCGCGGCTCTACCGGCTGAGGCCGGTCGAGGAGTATGTCTCGCGCACGCTGGAGGAACTTGGGCTCACCACGCGCCGCAACCAGCTTGCCGGCACCTTGTCCGGCGGCTGGAAGCAGCGGCTGGCACTCGCCGCCTGCATCATGCACAAGCCTAGACTGCTCCTGCTCGACGAGCCGACCGCCGGCGTCGACCCGAAGGCGCGGCGCGAATTCTGGGACGAGATCCATCGCCTGGCCAGCGGCGGGCTCACCGTGCTGGTCTCCACCCACTACATGGACGAGGCCGAGCGCTGCCACCGCATCTCCTACATCTCCTACGGCAAGATGCTGGCCACCGGCACCGTCGCCGAGGTGGTGAAGAATGCGGGCCTGACCACCTTCGTGCTGCAGGGTCCAAAGCTCGACCAGGTGGCGCAGGCGCTGCAAGGCCGCCCCGGCGTCGACCAGGTGGCGCCGTTCGGCGCAACGCTGCATGTCGTCGGCTCCGACAGGAAGAAGCTGGAAGCCGCCCTTGCCGATGTCGAGAGACAGCACAAGGGCGTGACGGTGACGCCGGGCGAAACCAGCCTGGAGGACGTCTTCATCCAGTTCATGGCGGGTTCGAAGGACAATATGGCATGAACAGCGTCTTTTCCTTCGCCAGGCTCGGCGCCTTGCTGATCAAGGAATTCATCCAGATGCGGCGCGACCGCATCACTTTCGCCATGATGCTGGGCGTGCCCCTCATCCAGCTCGTCCTGTTCGGCTACGCCATCAACAACGATCCGAAGAGCCTGCCGGCGGCCCTGGTGGCGACCAGCAGCGACCCCTACACCCGCGCCATGGTCTCGGCGCTGCAGACCACCGGCTATTACCGCTTCGACCATGTCGCGCAAAGCGCTGATGAGGCCGAGTTCCTGATGGCGCGCGGCGATGTCGCCTTCGTCGTCACCATCCCCGCCGACTTCGCCCGGCGTGTCGAGCGCGGCGACAAGCCACAGATCCTGATCGAGGCCGATGCCACCGATCCGGCGGTTGCCAGCGGCGCCATCTCGACGCTCGGCACCATCGCCGGCCAGGCGCTGCTGCGGGCACAGGGCACGCAGGAAGCCGCCGCTGAGGCCGCCAGGGGACAGCTCGATGTCGTCGTCCACCGCCGCTACAATCCCGAAGGCATCTCGCAATACAACATCGTGCCCGGCCTGCTCGGCGTCATCCTGCAGATGACCATGGTGATGATGACCTCGATCGCGCTGACGCGCGAGACCGAGCGCGGCACGATGGAGAACCTCCTGGCGATGCCGTCGAGCCCGCTGGAGATCATGATGGGCAAGGTGCTGCCCTATCTGGCGGTCGGCGCGGTGCAGGTGGTGGTGGTGCTGGCGGCGTCGAAGCTTCTGTTCGCGATCCCCTTCACCGGCTCGATGACGCTTCTCCTGTCGGCGGTGCTGGTGTTCGTGCTGTCCCTGGTTCTGCTCGGCTATACGATCTCGACCATCGCGCGCACGCAGATGCAGGCCCTTCAGCTCACCTTCTTCTTCTTCCTGCCGTCGATCATGCTGTCGGGCTTCATGTTCCCCTATCGCGGCATGCCGGACTGGGCGCAGACCTTCGGCGAGATCTTTCCGCTGACGCATTTCCTGCGCATCACCCGCGCGGTGATGCTGAAGGGCGCCCAACTGCCGGCGGTGGCGACCGAGATCGGCTGGCTGGTGGTCTTTGTCGCATTGTTTGCCGGCGTGGCGTTGGTGCGCTTCAGGCGGACGCTGGACTGAGGAGAGCTTGCCCAGGTGCCTGGAGCCGCCCGAATTCCTCGTGCGGGAGGTGCGGAGATCACACGGGCAGGGACGACGACGCTCTATGCCGCCATGATCCCGGCATAGGTGCCGAAATCGACATTGCCGCCCGACAGCACCACGGCAACGCATTTGCCCGACAGGTCGATCTCGCCCGATGACAGGGCTGCCAGCGCGACGCAGCCGCCGGGCTCGACCACCAGCTTGAGGTAGGCCATGGCGTCGCGCATCGCCTGCGCCGTCGCCTTGTCGGAAACCGCGATGGCGCCGGCGAGGTTGCGGCGGTTGATCTCGAAGGTGATGGCACCCGGCTCGGCGGTGAGGATGGCGTCGCAGATCGAACTGTGGCCCGGCTCGTTCGAAACCCTGGCGCCCGCCGCCAGCGAGCGGCGCGTGTCGTCGAAATGCTCGGGCTCGACCGCCCAGATCGCGGTGCCGGGCGAGGCATCCTTGACCGCGACGGAAATGCCGCTGGTCAGGCCACCACCGCCGCAGGGGATGACGACCGCGTCGAGCGATACGCCGAGCGCCCGCGCCTGCTTCACCAGCTCCAGTCCGATCGTGCCTTGGCCGGCAATGATGGCCGGGTCGTCGAAGGGCGGCACCAACGCCATGCCCTTGTCCAGATAGGGACGGATCACTGTCATGCGGTCGTCCTTGAAACGGTCGAACGGCACCACCTCCGCTCCCATCTTGCGGACATTGGCGATCTTCATGTCAGGCGCGTCCGCTGGCATGGCGATGACCGCCTTGACGCCGAACATCGCGGCGGAAGCTGCCACCCCTTGCGCGTGGTTGCCCGAGGAGAAAGCAACGACGCCACGGGACCGCTCCTCCTCGCTCAGCGTCGACAGCTTGTTGTAGGCGCCGCGGAACTTGAACGAGCCGGTGCGCTGCAGCGTCTCCGGCTTGAACAGGATGCGGCCGCCGAACCGCCTGCTCAGCTCGGCCGATTCGATCAGGGGGGTTTCGACGATCAGGCCCGAGAGGCGTGCGGCGGCGGCGTGGATATCGGCGATGCCGGGAGGGGTGGTCATGGCGGGTCCTGCGGAGTGTGATCGCGCCATGGTGCACGCAAAGAGCCGTGCGATGCCAACGAAAAGATGTGATGGTTACAAAGTTTGGCAATGCGACGAGGTGCCAAGTGTCGCTAGCGTTGCGGCCTGCACACCCCCCTCTGTTCTGCCGGACATCTCCCCCGCAAGGGGGGAGATTGGCAGTTCATGCGTCGCGCTTTGAGATCTTGGAGATTGGCGAAGGCCGAAGCCACATCCGATCTCCCCCCTTGCGGGGGAGATGGCCGGCAGGCCAGAGGGGGGTGCTGTCCCGCCGACATTTCGGCAAATTCACCCCAGCAGCGTCCTTTGCCTCTTCGTCCCGCCAAGCTTGCGCCAATTGTTGAAGCGGTGCGTGGCGGCGGCGAACGAGATCTTCATCTGCTGGGCCACCGAATAGCGCGACTTGCCTTCGTCGAACATGCGGTAGCAGCACTCGACGCCTTCCTCGGTCAGCTTGCCGTCCGGGGCCTTGTTGTGCGGATTGGCGGGGTCGAATTTCTCGATCTGCTGTTCGACCAGCGCCTTCAGGCGTTGCAGGTCGGCTTCTATGCTGGCGATGAGGTCGAGAACAGGCTTGGCGTCATAGGCATGCGGAGGCTTCTTGGCCGTCATCTGTCGTTTCCTTTTCTGGCTTGGCTCCGACATATAGGTGAACATTCGCTGATAATGAAGAGCCGGACGCTTCAACAAATCTTGACCCGCGATCACCGGCGCGGTTGACCGAGGTCACCGTAAACCCTAGTTTAGAACAATTCTAAACTAGGGTAATTTCCTCATGCTTTCCCGTGTTTTCGGCTTCGGCCGTCGCTCTTTCGAATCGTTGTCCGAACAGGAGATCCTGGCGCTCGCCATTTCATCGGAGGAAGATGACGGGCGCATCTACCGGGCCTATGCGGACGGGCTGGCCGAGACTTTTCCGCAATCGGCCAAGGTTTTCGAGGCCATGGCCGAGGAGGAAGACGGCCATCGCGACTCCCTGATCGAACTCTTCCGCAAGCGTTTCGGCGAGCGCATTCCGCTGATCCGCCGCGAGCATGTAAAGGGCTATTACGAGCGCAAGCCTGACTGGCTGGTGCGGCCGCTCGGCATCGAGGCCGTGCGCCGCCAGGCCGAGGCGATGGAGCGGCAGGCCTATCTGTTCTATGTCGAGGCGGCCAAGCGCACGTCGGATGCCTCGACCCGCAAACTGCTCGACGATCTGGCCGTGGCCGAACAGAGCCATGAAAGCTCGGCGCATGCGCTGGAGCAGGAACATGTTCCAGGCGACGTCAGGGTCGAGGAGGCGACGGCCGAGCAGCGCCAGTTCATCCTCACCTATGTGCAACCGGGCCTGGCCGGGCTGATGGACGGCTCGGTGTCGACGCTGGCGCCGATCTTCGCCGCCGCCTTCGCCACGCATGACACCTGGCAGACGCTGCTGGTCGGGCTTGCCGCCTCGATCGGCGCCGGCATTTCGATGGGCTTCACCGAGGTCGCTTCCGACGACGGCAAATTGTCGGGCAGGGGCTCGCCGATCAAGCGTGGCCTGACCGTCGGCATCATGACGACGCTCGGCGGTCTCGGCCACGCGCTGCCTTACATCATCCCGCATTTCTGGACGGCCACCGCCGTTGCCGCCGTGGTGGTGTTCTTCGAATTGTGGGCCATCGCCTTCGTCCAGAACCGCTACATGCAGACCCCCTTCCTGCGCGCCGCCTTCCAGGTGGTTCTGGGCGGCGCCCTGGTGTTCGCGGCCGGCGTGCTGATCGGCAATGCGTGAACTTTTCCCTTCTCCCCTTGTGGGAGAAGGTGGATCGGCGCGTAGCGCCGAGACGGATGAGGGGTGTTCCAGCGGAGTGAGACGTCGGCATTCCCTGGAACACCCCTCATCCGACCTCGCTTCGCGAGGCCACCTTCCCTCACAAGGGGGGAAGAAGAGCCGCGCCTCTCCTCACCCATTCACCGCGCGGCTGTCCGCCGGCGCCTCGTCGCGTTCCGTCAGCCCGTAATCTCGCACCACATCGGCGATCCGTAATCGATAGCCGGCAAATATACCGCCGCGCCCCGCCTGCTGCGCCTGCCGGTGTTCTTCCGTATTGCGCCATGCCTTGACCGCCTCCTCGTCGCGCCAGAATGACAGCGACAGCACGCGGTTCGGGTCGGCCAGGCTCTGGAAGCGCTCGATGGAGATGAAGCCATCGATGCCGTCGAGTAGCGGCCGCAGGCTGGCCGCGATGCCGAGATAGGCCTCGCGCTTGCCCTCCGCCGGCTGAACTTCGAAGATGACGGCGATCACGGCAGTACCAGCTTCGCATGCGGGCCGGAGACGTGCTTCAGGAACATGCGGTCCTCCTTGACGATAAATCGTTCGCGGCGGGCGAATTCGTAGTTTGCCTTGCCGGCGGGGTCGGCGGCAAGCCGGGCGCGATAGGCTTCGTAGGCCGCCAGGCTTTCGATGTTATAGGCGGCATAGGCGGTCGTGGCCGAGCCTTCATGCGGCGCGAAATAGCCGATCAGATCGGCACCGCAGCGCGGAATGGCCTGGCCCCAGTTGCGGGCATACTCCTCGAAAGCCGCCTTGCCGAACGGGTCGATCTCGTAGCGGATGAAGCAGGTGATGGTCATTTTTTCTCCTCTGAGTGTGCATCGATAATTCGAGCGACGTCGAAACGTCGCGCCGGCCGATCTGCTAGGCCTGCCAGAAGGGCTTCGCGCATTCGCGGCGCACGTCCTGCCGTGTTCTCGGCAAGGTCGAGCCGCTGCAGATGGCGGTCATACCAGCGGGCCAGCAGCCCCAGCCGGACCCAGGCGACGAACGGGAACGGGCTGCGGCTGGCGAGCGGGGTGGAAGCGGATGTCATCGTCGTCTCCTTGATCTGACCGCAGAATAGTGGTTATCTGACGAGAATACTTCGATGGAGGACAAACCATGCGTGAAGGACCCGACATAGCCCGCATCGCCAGCCTGGTCGGCGACCCGGCCCGCGCGAACATGCTGAACGCCCTGATGGGCGGCACGGCATTGACGGCGAGCGAATTGGCGCTGGAGGCCGGCGTGTCGCTGCCGACCGCCTCCTCGCATCTGTCCAAATTGATGGAGGGCGGCCTGCTGACCGTGGCGAGCCAGGGCCGGCATCGCTATTACGGGCTGGCCGGCCCGCAAGTGGCCGGCATGATCGAAGCCATCACCGGCGTGGCCGAAGCCGTTGGCCCCAAGCGCGTCCGGCCGGGCCCGCGTGACGGCGCGATGCGCATCGCGCGCGTCTGTTATGATCACCTTGCCGGCGAGCAGGCTGTTGCGATGCTGGACCGCCTCGTCGACAAGAACATCCTGCTGCGCGACGACAAGGAGATCAGGCTCGGCCCGTCGGCGGCATCGCATTTCGCGGCGATCGGCATCGACGTCTACACCAAGCCCAGGCGGCCGGTCTGCCGCGCCTGCCTCGACTGGAGCGTGCGCCGCTCGCACCTCGCCGGCACGCTGGGCGCCGCCATCCTCGACAAGATCCTTGCCGAGAAATGGGCGCGCCGCGAGAAGGACAGCCGCGCCGTGGTTTTCTCGCCACCGGGCAAGCAGGCTTTCGAGAGGGTGTTTTTGGGGTGATGGAACTGCGGAGATGTCGGCGGGACAGCGCCCCCCTCTGCCCTGCCGGGCATCTCCCCCTCAAGGGGGGAGATTGGCAGTTTCGATGCCGACACTTTCTTTCAGACGATGAAAATTGGCGAAGGCCCAGATGACAGCCGATCTCCCCCCTTGAGGGGGAGATGTCCGGCAGGACAGAGGGGGGTGGTGCCCCCCGGCGTCGAAAGTCGAATTACCCCCGCTTCAAAGCCTTTCCCTGCTTGAAGAAATCCACCCACGGATCCGCGTCCGCCAGCCGCCTCATCGTCGTCTTGTCGCCGATCGGGAAGGCGTTCGGGGCCAAGCCAGCCTCGATTTCGGCCCAAGTCACCGGCATCGATACCGTAGCACCCTTCTTGGCTCGCGACGAATAGGGCGCCACTGTCGTCGAGCCCCTGCCATTGCGCAGATAGTCGACGAAGATTTTTCCCGTGCGCGCCTTCTTCGACAGCGTCGCCGTGTAGCGGTCAGGCGCGCCCTGCTCCAGCGCCCTGGCGAAATCATGGGCGAAACCCTTCACCTCGTCCCAGTCCGCCGAGGGTTTCAGCGGCACCAGCACATGGTAACCCTTGCCGCCGGAGGTCTTGACGAAATTGGGCAGCGACAGATCATCGAGCTTGCCCCTGATGTCGAGCGCCGCCTCGCGCACCGCCTTCACCTCGACGCCCTCGTCGGGGTCGAGATCGAAGATGATCTGATCCGGCTGTTCAAGCTTGTCGATGGTGCAGCCCCAGATATGGATCTCGACCACACCGTACTGGACGAGTGCCGCGACGCCGTCGAAATCCCTGACGAAGAGGATTTCCTCGCCGTCGGTGGGGTCCTTCATGCGCAGGATCTTGTCGCTCATGCCGGGCGAGGCGTGTTTCTGGAAGAAGCGCTGCCCACCAATGCCGTCGGGTGCGCGCACCAGACTGAGCGGCCGGTTGACGACAAATTGCTCCATGCGCGGCCAGACCTGCGCATAGTGGTCGAGCAGGTTCTGCTTCGATATTTTCTCGTCGGGCCACAACAGCTTGTCGGGATGGGAGAGTTTTATCGAGGTCGTCATTCCGCCGGCCTTGCCGGCGCCGCCTGCGGTCGGCTTGGCCGGACCCTTGCCTGTCGCTGGCTTGCCTGTCGCCGCCTTGGGCTTTTCCTGCACGACTTCCTCCGCCGGCTTGTCCTCGCGCAGCCCCTGGAACGAGGCATGGCGTATTATACGGTCCGACGTCCAGCTGCGAAACTCCACTTCGCCGACCAGTTCCGGCTTGACCCAGACCAGCCCCTTGCCCTTCGGCACGGCTGCGTCGAAGGGCGAACCCTTTGCCTTCAGCGCATCGAGCTTCTTCTTCAGATCGTTGGCACCCTTGGTGGAGAAGCCGGTGCCGACACGGCCGGCATAGTGCAGGCCGCCGCCTTCGTAATAGCCGACCAGCAGCGAGCGCAGGCCGCGTCCGGCCTTGTCCGACGGCAGATAGCCGCCGATGACGAATTCCTGGCGCGCCGTGCATTTCGATTTGACCCAAGCCGGGCCGCGTCCGCTACGGTAGGGCGCATCGGCGCGCTTCGAGACGACGCCTTCCAGCCCCATGCGGCAGGCATGTTCCAGCATGATCTTGCCGGGTTCGGCGAAATGGTCGGAGAAACGCAACGCCGCATTGTCGGCTTGCTCGCCGAGCAGGTCCTGCAAGGCCCGCTTGCGCTCGACCAGCGGTTCCCGGCGCAAATCCTTGCCGTCGAGCCGCATCAGGTCGAACACATAGTAGATGAACCGGTTCGTACGCTTCGCCGACAGATCCTGCTGCAGCAGCGCGAAGGACGACACGCCGCTGTCGGCCAGCACGACGATCTCGCCGTCGATGATGGCATCGCTGCATTTCAGCCCGGCCAGTTCGGCCGCGATCTCGCCGCCGAATTTTTCCGTCCAGTCGAGGCCGGTGCGGGTCAGGAGCCGAACCTCGGTGCCGGCGATCTGCGCCTGCATGCGATAGCCGTCGAACTTCACCTCATGCAGCCAGTCCTGGCCCGACGGTGCGTCCCGCTCCAGCGTGGCCAGCTGCGGTTCGATGAAGTCGAGTTTTCTGGCCCCGGCCTTGGCCTTGCCAGTGGCCGGCTTGTTGGAGTGCCAGACCTTCGGTTTCTCGCCCTCGGCCGCCTTGCCCTCGCCGACTTCCTCGATCGTCAGGCCCGATTTCACCGATTTCGGCTCGTCCTTCAGAATGTCCTCGCCGGGGCGCGCGGCGGCATCGTCGGACTTGATCAGCAGCCAGTTGTCCCGCTTTTCGCCCGGGCGCGGCCGCAGCCGAACCAGATGCCATTTGCCACGCAGCTTGTGACCATCGAGCTCGAAGTTGATATGGCCCTTCTTCATCATCGTCGCGGGATCGCCCTCGGGCGTCCAGCGTCCTTCATCCCAGACGAGAACCGAGCCGCCGCCATATTCGCCCTTGGGGATGGTGCCTTCGAAGCCGGCATAGTCGATGGGATGATCCTCGACATGCACGGCCAGCCGTTTTTCGTGCGGGTCGAGGCTGGGACCGCGCGTCACCGCCCAGCTCCACAGCACGCCGTCATGCTCGAGGCGAAAATCGTAATGCAGCCTTGTCGCGGCGTGCTTCTGGATGACGAAGATGCCGCCGTCCTTCTGCCCGCGCGTAACCTTGCCGGCCGGCTCGCCGGTCTTCTTGAAGTCACGCTTCGAATGATATTGTTCGAGGCTTGCCATGTCGTATCCTCAGGCCGATTTGCGCTTCGGCGCAACGCTTTTCGCCTTGGCGCGCTTCGCCGCCGGCTTGGCTTTCGCCGAGGATGACTTCGTCGATCCTGAATCCGACGACAGGCTTTTCTTCAGCGCGTCGAACAGATTGACGACGTTGGAGGGTTTGGGGGCGGCCCTGGCCTTCGGCGCCTTGTGTCCCGCCTTCTTGGCGCGGACCAGTTCGAGCAGGGCATCCTCATACTTGTCCTCGAATTTCGAGGGATCGAACTTCGCTTTCTTCTTGTCAATTATGAGCTCGGCCAGATCCGTCATCTCCTGGTCGGTCTTCACCGCCTTGATGTCGCCGAAGACGCTCTCGGGCTGGCGCACCGTGTTGTCGTAGCGCAGCGTCGTCAGCACCATGCCCTTGCCCAGCGGCTCGATGACCACGGGACGTTCGCGGCTGTACAGAACGATGCGGGCAAGCCCGGCCATCTTCTTGCCCGCCATGGCGTCGCGGATGACGGCGAACGCCTCTTCCGAAACCGTGTCGGCCGGCGTGACATAATAGGGCGTGTCGAGATAGATCTGCTCGATCGAGGCTTTGTCGACGAAGCCGTCGAGGCTCATCGTGTGCGAGGATTCGATCTGCACCGCCTCGATCTCGTCCTCCTCTATGTGGACGAAATCGCCCTTGTCGACCTCGTAACCCTTGATCTCGTCGCCGTCCTCGATCGGTTTGCCGGTTTCGGCGTCGACATAGATCCGCTTCACCGTATTGCCGGTCTTGCGGTTGAGGATGCGGAACGAGACTTTCTCGGCATGGGTGACGACATTGGTCAGTTCGATGGCGCACGTGACCAGCGAGAGCTTCAGATAGCCTTTCCAGGCCGGGCGCGGCGCCATGATGGTTCCCCGTGAGAGAAAGATCAGGTGGAACGGGCGACCACCCCGCCCGGTTCCAATCCTGTCCGGCCGGGTCCGGCGCGGTTGCCTCCGGCCCCGGTCCTATTTGGCGGCCTGCCCTACTCGGCGGCTTGGAGGTTGATCTTGCTTTCCGCCATTTCGGTCAGCTTGCGATCAGTCGCCTGCTCCTCCTTCAGGTTCTTGGCCAGCACATTGGCGCAGTCGCTGCGGCCGAGCTGCTTGGCCCAGGCGATCAACGTGCCGTAGCGGGTCATTTCATAATGCTCGACGGCCTGGGCGGAGGCGATCAGCGCGGCGTCGAGAACATCCTTGTCGTCGACATCGCCGCTGACGTCGTCGGCCTCTTCGAGAATGCCGTCGATGGCCGGGCAGTTCACCTGCTTGGCCTTCACGCCAAACAACTCGAACACCTCCTCGACGCGTGCGATATGGCCCTTGGTCTGTTCGAGATGTTTTTCGAAGCCGGCCTTCAATTGCGGGTCGGTTGCCTTGTCGACCATCTTTGGCAGCGCCTTCTCGATCTGCTTCTCGGCATAATAGATGTCGCGCAGCGTGTGCACGAAGAGATCGTTCAGCGTTTTGATGTCCTTCGAAAAGAAGCCCATGATTTCAGCCTTTCCATTGCTCTTGCCGTGGGGTTTCCGGCCTGCCTGCTGGGCAGCGCCCGCGAGCCGGCAATGCCGGTCCTGTGGGCCAACGTCCGCTGCGCGGGCCGGTTCCGGAGCTTGCCGGCCATCGGGCAAGGAAATTTCAACGACGGCCCGGAAGTTGAAACACAAGCGCGCCAAGGCGACATTCAAACGAAACATATGTGATGCAAAAGTCACACTGGCTGGAATGGTGACAAAAGGCGCGGAAACACCCCGAATCAGCCGCATTCCGGCCATGAAGCAACGGGTTTTCGACCAAAAATTAACATCACGTTCACCGACTATTCACGCCTCGATGCTATCGTGCTCGCAATTCGGAAGGGACATCCGAAAATCGGGACAGGGACAGGGAAAATGAACTTCCTCACGCACCTCATCGGCTATGCCGCCGCCATCCGCGAGTTCGTCGCGCCGACCTATCGGCCGGAGCGCTATTATATGCGCGGCCCCGGTCCGGCCTGCGCCCGTCGCGGCACTTCGCTGGGCGCGCACTGACATGACTTTCGAGAACCGCCACAACAGCCGCATCTGCAGGCCGGACGCCAACACCCGCGGCACGACCTATCGCGCCGAGCGGCCGATTTTCGCCGACCGGCGGCGTGCGACAACGTCGCGTCTTTGACACCGCTATCGGCTGGCTTAGGGTCCTAGGGACATAAGCAGCCGAGGCCAGCGTGACCGACCGTCCCAAGCCGCCTTCCCTATCTTTTGATGCAAGCCAGCCGCTGATCGTTTTCGACGGCGTCTGCGTGTTCTGCTCGGGCTTCGTGCGCATGGTGGTCCGCCTCGACCGCAAGGCGCGCTTCCGCTTCGCAACCGCGCAATCGCCGCTCGGCGAGGTCCTGTTCCGCGGATACAACCTGCCGACCGACAGCTACGAAACCAATCTCGTCCTGGTCGGCGGCGTCCCCTTCACGCGTCTCGATAGTTTCGTCGCCGTCATGACCGAGCTTGGCTGGCCCTGGCGAGCTGCCAGGGCTTTGTTGCTGTTGCCACGCCCGCTACGCGACTGGTTCTACGATCGCATCGCCGGGAATCGTTATGCCCTGTTCGGCAGGAAGGACAGCTGCGACGTCCCGTCGGCCGAGCTGCGCGGGCGGCTGATCGGCTAATGCATGTCGCCCGGAAGTGTCATCGATTCCAGACAACGACATACACAAAATCAGAAGCTTACAAAAGATCAGGCGAATCCTGTTCGCCGCGACATACTCCACGTCGAGATTTCGCACCCGCTCACCGGCCTGATCGTGCGCTATCGCGGCTGGCTGGAACCCAAGGGTTCGCACGGCTCGAGCGAGATCGTTTCGCCCGCCGTCCTGCCGAGTTCCATACAGCCCTGAACCGTGCACAGCGTCCAGCCATCGCCGGTCGCGCCGGAGGCTGCGAGCACGAGACGCGGCTGCGGGCCGACCCAGGGCGCATAGACCCACCAGCCGTCGCGCAGCACGGCCCCTTCCGGCGGCTCCATGCCGGCGCCCGAGCCCTTGATACGGGCCTCGACCACTTGCAGGCCGGACGGCGTCACCGTCCAGTTCTCTTCCCAGCGCGTCCGCTCCACCGAATGCGTCCAGGACAGCGTGAAGGCGGCAACAGTCAGTGTCGCTGTCTTGCCGGCGGCAAGGATGCACAGGCTCACGCGGCGGTCGACGCTTGCCGCGCCCGCCAGACATGCCAGCCGATCCAGGCCAGCGACAGCGCCCATCCCGCCTCGTCGGTGAGCGGTAGCGCCGCCACCAGGAGCACGCCGGCGGCGAAGGCGACGAGCCGCTCCCACCAGGCCATGCGCCTGGCGAGGAAGCCGACCGCGGCCGCCCCCCACAGCACGACGCCCATGCACGCCTTGACGACGATATAGGCGACCTCGACGGGATAGCCGAACTGGGCGGCGATCGGGCCGGCGTCCTGCAGCATCAGCGCCGGCGTGTAGACCGCCATGAACGGCACCACGAAGCCGGCAATGGCAAGCTTGGTCGCCTGGATGCCGATCTTGAGCCCGCTCTCCTTGGCCATGGGTGCCGCGGCAAACGCGGCCAGCGCCACCGGTGGCGTCAGATCGGCCATGATGCCGAAATAGAAGACGAACATGTGGCTGACCACCAGCGGCACGCCGAGCGAGAGCAGCGCCGGTCCGGCCAGCGACGAGGTGATGATGTAGTTGGGGATGGTCGGGATGCCCATGCCGAGCACCAGGCAGGTCAGCATGGTCAGCACCAGCGACAGGAACAGATTGTTCTCGCCGATCGAGATGATCCAGCCGATGAAGGTGGAGGCGATGCCGGTCAGCGTCAGCGTGCCGATGACGATGCCGACGATGGCGCAGGCAATGCCCACCGGCAGCGCGTTCTTGGCGCCCTCGGCGAGCGAGTCCACGCAGATTTGCAGCGTCTCGCGTCCGCCCTTGAAGGCGAGGCAGGCTATGACGAGCGCCGCGATGACAAGGCTGAGGATGTTGACGCCGAATTTCATGAAGGAGGCGGCGGCAAGTCCGAGCGCCAGCCAGAAGACGACGCGGAAGGCCAGCGGCCTGATCAGCGCCGCCAGCGGCGTGCCGAGGATAAGCACGATGGTCAGCGCCAGGCCCATCGTGCCGGCGAAGACAGGCGTATAGCCGGCGAACAACAGATAGATCAGCGCCGCCAGCGGCAGCACCAGCGGCCAGTGCCGCCGCACCGCCTCCCATGGGTTGGGCAGGTCCGCCTTGGCCATGCCGCGCAGGCCGGCCTTGCCGGCCTCCAGATGCACCTGCCAGAAGCAGGCGCCGAAATAGAGCAAGGCAGGAATGATCGCCGCCTTGACCACCTCGGCATAGGGGATGTTCAGCGTCTCGGCCATGATGAAGGCGACCGCGCCCATCACCGGCGGCATGATCTGGCCGCCCATGGACGAGGTTGCCTCGACGGCCCCGGCGAAGGCCGAGCGGAAGCCGAAGCGTTTCATCAGCGGAATGGTGAACTGGCCGCTCGCCACCACATTGGCGACGCCGGAGCCGGAGATCGTGCCCATCAGCGCCGACGACAGCACGCAGACCTGCGCTGGGCCGCCGCGCCAGGTGCCGACCAGGCCGAGCGCGAAATCGTTGAACAGCGCGATCATGCCGGCGCGTTCGAGAAAGGCGGCGAAGACGACGAAGATGAAGATATAGGCGGCCGAGACATAGATCGGCGTGCCGTAAATGCCTTCGGTGCCGTAAGCGAAGGTGTCGACGAGCTGGGCGAAATCATAGCCGCGATGGACGAACGGCGCCGGCAAATGGTTGCCGACGAAACAATAGGCGAGGAAGATGAAGGCGATGACCGCCAGCGGCAGCCCCATCAGCCGCCTGGCCGCCTCGAACACCAGCACCACCAGCACGGCGCCGACGATCAGGTCGGGCGTGGTGAGGAAGCCGGAGCGGCGGATGAGGTCGTTATAGAACACCCAATTGTACAGGCCGGTACCGAAGCCGAGCACGCCCAGCGTCCAGAACGCGATCTTGGCCGCCAGACTGGTGGCGCGCAGATTGGCGATCAGGGCGAAGCCGAGCAGCAGCAGGAAGCCGACATGCATGGCCCGCACCACCTGGCTCGGAAGGCTGCCATAGGCGGCGATGTAGATCTGGAAGGCGGAAAAGGCGACGGCGATGGCGAAGGCCGCCTTGCCGGCGATGCCGTCGCCGAAGCCCGGCGGCAGGCCCTCGACCTGCTCCTCGGTCGCGGGGAGATGGGAGGTGGAAGATTTGCGGTCGGCTGTCGTACCAGAGGCTGCTGCTTGGCTCATCCGACGCACTCCAAAGCGGGCAAATTGCAGGACGAGGCGGCACCTCGCGAAGACATCTCCGGTTGCCGCACCCTTACTTCAACAAACCCTTTTCCTTGTAGTAGCGCTCGGCTCCCGGATGCAGCGGCACCGGCATGCCGTCGAGCGCCTTGGCCGGATCGATCGCCTTGGCGGCGGCGTGGGCGGCGGCGAGCTGGTCGAGATGGTCGAACATCAGCTTGGTCATCTGGTAGGCGGTCTCGTCGGAGACATCGGCGCGGGTGATCAGGAAATTGCCGACGGCGGCCGTCGCGACATCCTCGCTCTGGCCCTCATAAGTGCCCTTGGGAATGATCACCGACAGATAGGGCGAGCCGATCTTGGCGACATCTTCGGCCGGCACCGCCACGACGTTGATCGGCAGCGAGGTGGCGAGGTCGCGGATCGAGGCGACGCCGAGCCCGGCCGACTGCAGCGTGGCGTCGAGCTGGCGGTTCTTGATCAGCTCGACCGATTCGGCGAAGGGCAGGTATTCGACGCGGCCGAGATCCTCGTATTTCAGCCCGGCGGCGGCGAAGATGGCGCGTGCGTTGAGCTCGGTGCCCGAGGCCGGCGCGCCGACCGACAGGCTCTTGCCCTTGAGGTCGGCCAGTGTTTTGATGCCGGACTCCTGGCTGGCGACGATCTGGATGTAATTGGGGTAGATGGCGGCGATGCCGCGCAATTTGTCGAGCTTGCCGGGGAAGCCCGCCTCGGCATTGCCTTCGGCGGCCATCTTGACGGAATCGCCCAGCGCGAAGGCGATCTCGCCCTTGCCTTGCTGCAGGAGGTTGAGGTTCTCGACCGAGGCCTTGGTCGCCTGCACCTGGGTGCGGGCGCCCTCGATGCCCTTGCCGTAGATTTCCGACAGCGCCACGCCGAGCGGATAATAGACGCCCGAAGTTCCGCCGGTCAGCACGTTGATGAACTCCTGGGCGGTGGCCGACACCGCGCCAAGTCCAAGTGAAAGCGCCATCGCGCCGGCAGCAACAATTTTCGTTCTGAAATTCAGCATCTGGTTCCTCCCTGAAATATTGACCGCATCACCTCCCTGATACGAACGGAGGCGAGTTTAGACAGCGGAAGGGAAATGCCAACCCGCAATTCGGCGCGTTAGACGAATGGTTGAGAGGGTGCCAAACACATGCCCGCTTGCACAAGGCGCGGCCGGAGCGGAAAGTTTTTCCGCGAGCTGTCGAAATCGGTCGCCGCCGCGCGACATACGTCCGGCCTCGCAAGGACGCGGCCTTCGAAACCACGGGAGAAAACCCATGCGATACATGATCATGATCTATGCCAACGAAGCCGCGCTGGCGAATGTGCCGATCGAGGCGGCCCAGCAGATGAGCGCGGCCTATGGTGCCTATACCGAGGCGTTGAAGAAATCCGGCACCTGGCTGGCCGGCGACCGGCTGCGTCCGAGCCAGGCGACGACATCGGTGCGGATCGCCGATGGCAAGACCAACGTCATCGACGGCCCCTATGCCGACACCAAGGAGCAGCTCGCCGGCTTCTACATGATCGAGGCGGCCGACATCGACACCGCCATCGAATGGGCGGCACGCTGCCCGGCGGCCAGCACCGGCACGGTCGAGTTGCGGCCGATCTGGGAACTGGACGATTACATGCCCAGGAAGTGACGGCGTGATGGACAGTCGCCCCGAGATCGCCCGGGCGGCCGCGGAGGCCGCCGCCCGCCAGAGCTATGGCAAGCTGGTGGCCTGGCTGGCGGCGCGCACGCGCGACGTGGCCGGCGCCGAGGATGCGCTGGCCGACGCCTTCGCGGCGGCACTGGAACGCTGGCCGCGCACCGGCGTGCCGCAAAAGCCGGAAGCCTGGCTGCTCGCCGTGGCGAGGCGGCGGCGAGTCGATGCGGTGCGGCGGCGGCTCACCAGCGAAGCCGGCCGCGACCATCTCAAGCTGATTGCCGAGGAGGCGGAGGCACGCATGACCGACCAGGATCTGCCCGACGAACGGCTGCGGCTGATGTTCGCCTGCGCCCATCCGGCGATCGAGGCCGGCGTGCGGGCGCCGCTGATCCTGCAGACCATCCTCGGCTTCGATGCCGCGACGATCGCGTCCGCCTTTCTGGTCTCGCCGGCCACGATGGGCCAGCGCCTGGTGCGCGCCAAGAGCCGCATCCGCGAGACCGGCATTCCGTTCCGCGTGCCGGAGCGGACCGAACTCGGCGAAAGGCTGGACGCGGTGCTGGAGGCGATCTACGCCGCTTTCGCCGAAGGTTGGTCCGACCCGGCCGGCACCGAGACGCGGCGTCGCAACCTCGCCACCGAAGGCATCTGGCTCGGCCGGCTGGTCGCCTCGCTGCTGCCGGACGAGCCGGAGGCGCTCGGCCTGCTGTCGCTGATGCTGTTCGCCGAGGCGCGCCGCGCGGCACGTCGCGACATGGCCGGAGATTATGTGCCGCTCGCCGAGCAGGACCATGCGCTGTGGGATCACGCCCTGGTCGACGAGGCCGAAGGCCTGCTCGGCCGTGCCGCCACAATGGGCGCCATCGGCCGCTACCAGCTCGAGGCGGCGGTCCAGTCCGCGCATGTGGCGCGACGGCTGAGCGGCCGCACCGACTGGGCGGCGATCCGCGCGCTCTACGAAGCGCTGTTTTCGATCGCCGGATCGCCGGTCGTGGCCATCAACCGCGCGGTGGCGATCGCCGAGACCGAGGGTGCGGTGGCGGGGCTGGCGGCGCTTTACGTGCTGGGCGACGACAAGCGGCTCGACGACTACCAGCCCTACTGGGCCGCGCGTGCCGGCCTGCTGGCCAGGCTCGGCCAGGCACCGCAAGCGTTCGAAGCCTATGATCGCGCGATCGGCCTGGAGCGCGATCCCGCGGTGCGCCGCTTCCTGCAGGCAAAACGCAGCGCGCTCATACAGTGAGGTCGCGGAGCGTGGACGGCTTTTTCGGCCGGTCAGGCCGGCCACATCTCGTGCGCGAGGAAAGCCGCTTCCGGCGCGACGCGCCGATCCACTGCCCGGGCGAGCCACTGGTCTCGGCCCGTCCTTCGGACCCAACAAGGGGAGAAGGGAAGATGGGTGCGCGAAACCCTTAAGACCCCAGCCCCTCGAACAGGATCGTCGACAGATACCGCTCGGCGAAGTCGGGAATGACCACGACCAGGGTCTTGCCCTTGTTCTCGGGCCGCGAACCGACGACGATCGCTGCTTGCAGTGCCGCGCCCGACGAGATGCCGACCGGCACGCCTTCGAGGCGGGCGATGAGGCGCGCATTGGCGACGGAATCCTCGTTCGAGACCTTGACGATCTCGTCATAGATCGTGGTGTCGAGGATTTTGGGCGCAAAGCCGGCGCCGATGCCCTGGATCTTGTGCGGGCCGGGCTGGCCGCCCGACAGCACCGGCGAGGCTTCCGGCTCGACGGCGACGACATGCAGCGCTGGCTTGCGCTTCTTCAAGACCTGGCCGACGCCGGTGATGGTGCCGCCCGTGCCGATGCCGGCAACGAAGATATCGATCTCGCCCTGCGTGTCGTTCCAGATCTCCTCCGCTGTCGTCTTGCGGTGGATTTCCGGATTGGCGGGGTTTTCGAACTGCTGCGGGATGACGGCGTTGGGGATCGTCGCGGCCAGTTCGTCGGCCTTGGCGATGGCGCCCTTCATGCCTTTCGGGCCTTCGGTCAGCACCAGTTCGGCGCCGAGCAGCGCCAGCATCTTGCGGCGCTCGATCGACATCGTCTCGGGCATGGTCAGGATCAACTTGTAGCCCTTGGCGGCGGCGGCGAAGGCAAGCGCGATGCCGGTGTTGCCCGATGTCGGTTCGATCAGCGTGGTCTTGCCGGGCGCGATCTTGCCCGATGCCTCCAGCGCCTCGATCATCGCCACGCCGATACGGTCCTTGACCGAGGCGATCGGATTAAAGAATTCGAGCTTGGCGACCAGATTGGCGACGATGCCCTTCTCCTTGGCGAACTTCTCGAGCCGGACCAGGGGCGTATCGCCGATCGTGTCGGTGATGGATGGGTAGATGCGGCCGCGGCCGGGCACGCGGGCGGAGGTGACGGGCTTGTTCATTGGTTTCGCTCCCAGAATTTCAGGCAAGAGAGTATTTCAGGCAAGAGGAGTATTCAGGCGAGTGGCATTCCTGCCAGCACGATAAGCTGTTCAGCCGCGCAAGATAGGCTGTCGGCAAGAAATATCCGAGTAGGGGCCGTGCTGAAAACCCGTTTGCTCCGGAAAAGCGTTTCCCGAAACAAATGGTTTGCGGAACGGTTTGGCCGAAGCCCTATTGGCGGGCGGCGATCGCCGCCGCCGCGCCGACCATGAAGGTGGCGGCGGTGCGGTTCAGCAGCTTGAGCGCTTTCGGCGATTTCAGGAACCAGCGCGCCTTGGCGGCGAGTGCCAGGTAAGGCACCAGCACGACGAACAGGACGACGACCGTCAGCGCGGCGAGAATGCCGTAATCGGCGAGCGTGATCGTCTTCAGGTCGACGATGGTCGGCGTGATGGCGAGGTAGAAGATCATCGTCTTGGGATTGCCGAGCGTCACGGTGAGGCCAGCGAGGAAGCTGGACACCAGCCCGCCCTTGCCTTTCCTGGCTTCGACCGTCTCGGGCGTGATGCCGGCTGTCCAGAAACGCCAGCCGAGAAAAGCGAGATAGGCGACGCCGGCCCACTTGACGGCCAGGAACACCATGCCGAACTCCTGCGCGACGAAGGCGAGGCCCAGCACCACGGCGGTCAGATAGATGAGGTCGCCCAGCATCAGGCCAAACGACATGGCCAGCGACGAGCGAAAGCCCGAGCCCAGCGCCCGCGCGACAAGCGCGGTGACGCCGGGGCCTGGAATGGCGGCGGCGATGCCGAGAGCGGCGCTGTAGGCGAGGAAGCCGGTAAGGGTCATGGATGCGGTCTCTGATCAGAGCGCCTTATCGCATAGGACCGGCCAACGTTGAATTCCCTGGGGTCGAATTCTATTGCACCAGATATAAAGGCCTCGCCTTACGAAGCCCCCTCATCCGGCCGCTTCGCGGCCACCTTCTTCCCGAGGGAGAAGAGACGGGCGCCAGCGCCTGCAAGACTCCTCTCCCCTAGGGGAGAGGTCGGATTGCCCCGAATTGCCCTTGCAATTCGGTTTTGGCAATCCGGGTGAGGGGGCCTGCGCTGGCCACCCAAAGGCTCCTCAGGAGCGGCCATCACCGTAAGTCACGCGCCAGATGGTACCGTTGCCATCCTCGGTCACGATCAGCGCGCCGTCGTTTGCCACCGCCACACCGACCGGCCGGCCCCACACCTCGCCGTTGGAAACGACGAAGCCAGTCATGAAATCCTCGTATTCACCGGTCGGTTTGCCGTCCTTGAACAGCAAACGCACCACCTTGTAGCCGGTGCGGTTGCCGCGATTCCAGGAGCCGTGCAGGGCAACGAAGGCATCGCCCTGATACTCCTGCGGGAAAGCCTTGCCGGTGTAGAAGGCGATGTTGAGCGGTGCCGAATGGGCCTGCATCAGCACATCGGGAACAGTGGCCTTGCCAGCGAGGTCGGGGCGCTCGCCCTTGTGGCGCGGATCCTCATTGCCGCCGATATAATACCACGGCCAGCCATAGAAGGCGCCGTCCCTGACCGATGTCGCGTATTCGGCCGGCACATTGTCGCCGAGCGCGTCGCGCTCGTTGACGACGCACCACAGCGCGCCGGTCGCCGGCTGGATCGTCATGCCCGAACAGTTGCGCAGGCCGGTGGCGACGATGCGTCCGTTCTTCCCGTCGGGATCGAAGGCCCTGACGTCGGCGCGGCCCTCCTCGGATCCCCAGGTCGCGCCGATCGGCTGCAACTTGACCCATGTTTCGAGACCGCCTTCCGGTTCTTTGCCCATGTCCTCGGCGACGTTCGAGCCGGAGCCGACCGACAGATAGAGCGTCTTGCCGTCGGGCGAAAAGGCGATGTCGCGCGTCCAGTGGTGACTAGCCGGAATGTTGTCGATGATGGTTTCCGGCTCGCCGGATGCCTTCAACTCGCCGCTCCTGTAGGGGAAGCGCACGATGCTGTCGCTGTTGGCGACATAGACCCATTGCGGGTCGTTGCCCAAGGGATAGAAGGCAATGCCGTAGGGCTGGTTGAGATTGCCGGCGAAGACCCCTTGCTCGGCCGGTTGCGCGCCGCCCTTTGTCAGCCGATAGACGCGAACCTGGTTGGCCTCGCTGTCGGCGACGAACAGGTCGCCGTTCGGCGCCACGCGCACGACGCGCGGATTGTCGATGCCAGAGGCGATCAGCTGGGCCGAGAACCCGGGCGGCAGTTGCGGCTTTGCGTCCGCTGGCATGTCCGCTAGCCCCGCGCTGTTCGAGGCCGATTTGGTGACGTAGGGCTTCGGCAGGTCTTCCGGCTTGATCAGCCGGCGCACGCCCGGCCTGTCGGCGCGCCAGTCACCGAAGGCGGCCGGACCCTTGAGCACCGGCTGATCGGCCGCCAGGGCCGAACCGGCAATGATGAGGCTGACCGGGATGGCGGCCATTGAGGCAAGTCTGATCATGAGAGACCTCCGCGTCGTGCCGCAAATCGATTGCCGCGCGCAGCGGCAACGGCCGAGCCTGGCGGATAGTTCCATGCCACACGTCCGGTTGGAGCGACGGTAGAGCGGTTATCAAGCTTCGGTGGCGTCGAGGTCGCTGTCCAGGCGCTTTTCCAGCTCGACGAGATCGGCCGGCAGCGGCAGGCCCATGGCGCGCATTTCCCGCAGTTTCTCGCGCAACTGCTCCTGCACCTCGTGCACGTCCTCGGGCTGATTGACCATCTCCTCCAGCAGCAGGCTGATCTGGGCCTTGAACGATTCCAGCGCCATTCTTCTTCTCCTTGCTGCCTGTTGTTCGATTCTGGGGCTCCAAGGTGTCGATATTCAGGTCAGGCCGAGTCGAAAACGGTTGATACCGACACCGGAGCTGAGCGTACTTTTGTACGTGAGCACCGGAGGCGCAGGTAGCAGCCGTTTGCAGACCGGTCTCCCCTGAATATCGTCACCTTAGCGCAGCATGCGGGAAATCAGCTGCGCCGTATAATCCACCATCGGCACGATGCGAGCATAGTTGAGCCGGGTCGGGCCGATGACGCCGAGCGCGCCGACGACGCGGGCATCCTTGTCGCGATAGGGCGCCACAACCAGCGACGAGCCCGACAGCGAGAACAGCTTGTTTTCCGAGCCGATGAAGATGCGCACGCCCGATCCCTGCTCGGCAAGGTCGAGCAACTGGATCAGCCCGTCCTGCGTCTCCATGTCCTCGAACAAATGTCGCAATAGCTCGATGTCGGCCTGGGCGGTGACGTTTTCGAGCAGATTGGCGCGGCCGCGCACGATGAGCCGTGCCGGCAGGCCGCTTTCGGCGCCCGCCCACACCGCCAGCCCCTTTTCGACGAGATCCTGCGACAGCGTGTCTAGCGCGGCCCGCGTCTCCTCCTTGATGCGGGCGATCTCGGTGCGCGCCTCGGCCAGCGTGCGGCCGCGAATATGCGCATTGAGAAAATTCGAGGCCTCGTGCAGCTGCGAGACCGTGGTGCCGGCGGGCAGGTCGACGACGCGATTCTCGACGTCGCCGTTTTGCGACACCAGCACGGCCAGCGCCTTGGTCGGCTCGAGCTGGATGAATTCGATATGCTTCAGCGCTACCTCGTTCTTGGCGGCCAGCACCAGGCCGGCGCCGCGCGACATGCCCGACAGCATCTGGCTGGCCTCGGTCAGCATGTGCTCCAGCGTGGCGCCGGAGCCGGAGGCGCGCACCTGCGCCTCGATGGTGCGGCGCTCCTCGTCGGAGAGGTCGCCAAGCTCCATGAAGGCATCGACGAAGAAGCGCAGGCCGGCCTGCGTCGGCAGCCGCCCGGCCGAGATATGCGGCGCGTAGATCAGCCCGAGATGTTCGAGGTCGCTCATCACGTTGCGGATGGTGGCCGGCGACAGCGAGGAGGGCAGGATGCGCGACAGGCTGCGCGAGCCCACGGGCTCGCCGTCCCTCAGATAGGAATCGACGATGCGCCGGAAAATGTCGCGCGAGCGCATGTCGAGGGATTGAAGAGCGGGCGACTGCGAAGCGGGATCGACTGCCTTGGTCATTCGGCCAAAAACCTCCGTGTTCAGGATATAGACTTCGGTACGCCGCGCGCAACCCGGTGTCTGTGGCCGATCACCCCGGGGTGCCTGTCTCGGATCCCAGGTCCGTTTTCCTTTGCGCGCTGCCCCCCTTGCGTCTAAAAGCCGGCCACGATTTCAAGAAACTGACAGAAAGCAGGCCGAAT
Organism: Mesorhizobium sp. ES1-6; assembly: GCF_020164775.1. Taxonomy (NCBI): domain Bacteria; kingdom Pseudomonadati; phylum Pseudomonadota; class Alphaproteobacteria; order Hyphomicrobiales; family Phyllobacteriaceae; genus Mesorhizobium; species Mesorhizobium sp. ES1-6. The sequence goes on along the minus strand of NZ_JAIUGU010000006.1, from coordinate 340,867 downwards.
GCGCCCCTCCAAACGCCAATTCGACGAAATGCGCGCCATCTCTTTCGAGCGCGGCGTCTCCAAGCACGCCGAAGGCTCGTGCCTGGTGAAGTTCGGCGACACCCATGTGCTGTGCACCGCGAGCCTTGAGGAAAAGGTGCCGGGCTGGATGCGCAATTCCGGCAAGGGCTGGGTCACGGCCGAATATGGCATGCTGCCGCGCTCGACCGGCGAGCGCATGCGCCGCGAGGCTTCCGCCGGCAAGCAGGGCGGCCGCACGCTGGAGATCCAGCGCCTGATCGGCCGCTCGCTGCGTGCCGTGGTCGACCTGCAGGCACTCGGCGAACAGCAGATCACCGTCGACTGCGACGTCATCCAGGCCGATGGCGGCACCCGCACCGCCTCGATCACCGGTGGTTGGGTGGCGCTTTACGATTGCCTGCGCTGGATGGAAGCGCGTCAGATGGCCAGCGTTTCGAAGGTGCTCAAGGACCATGTCGCGGCGATCTCCTGCGGCATCCATGATGGCCAGCCGGTCATCGACCTCGACTATATCGAGGATTCCTCGGCAGGCACCGACGCCAATTTCGTCATGACCGGCAATGGCGGCATCGTCGAGATCCAGGGCACCGCCGAGGGCGAACCCTTTTCCGAAGCGCAGTTCGTGGATTTGATGGGATTGGCCAAGAAGGGCATTTCCCGCCTGGTCAGCCTGCAGCAGATGGCGGTGGCCTGAGTTTCGATGCCGAGCTTGAACGCCCCCCTCTGGCCTGCCGGCCATCTCCCCCTCAAGGGGGGAGATCGGATGTTCGATCGGCTTTCGACATCTATCAACGGCGCAGGATGTGCGGCGAAGCTGAAACCGCCAATCTCCCCACTTGAGGGGGAGATGCCCGGCAGGGCAGAGGGGGGCGCCTCGTGACACCCTCCGCAATCCTGGAATCGGCCCTCTATGTCACCGACCTCGCTGAGGCGGAAACGTTCTACACCGACATCCTCGGCCTCATCCTCCTCGGCAAGGTCGAAGGCCGCCACCTCTTCTTCCGCTGCGGACCGGGCGTTCTGCTCATCTTCAACGCCGAGGCAACCAAAATCCCGCCCGCGCCCGATGCGAAGCTGAAAGTCCCTCCGCACGGCGCTGTCGGCGACGGCCATCTGTGCTTTGCCGCGACCGCCGCTGAAATCGACGCCTGGAAAGCCCATCTTCAGGCGAGGAAAATCGCCATCGAAAGCGAATTCGAATGGCCGCAAGGCGGGCGTTCGCTCTATATACGCGACCCCTCGGGCAACTCGATCGAGTTCGCCGAGCCGAGAATCTGGGGCCTTTGATGCATACACTTGATGGCAAGAAGATCGTCGTCGCCAGCCACAATGAAGGCAAGCTGCGCGAATTCGCCGATTTGATGGGACCGTTCGGCTTCGAGGCGAAATCAGCCAAGGCCTACGGCCTGCCCGAGCCAGAGGAGACCGGCACCACCTTCGAGGAAAACGCCTACATCAAGGCCTTCGCCGCCGCCAAGGCGACCGGCCTGCCGGCGCTGTCGGACGATTCGGGCCTGTGCGTCGACGCGCTCGATGGCGCGCCCGGCGTCTACACCGCCAACTGGGCTGAAACTCCTGAAGGATCGCGCGATTTCGCCATGGCCATGCAGCGCACCGAAGTGGCGATGCAGGAGGTCGGCGCGGCCACGCCCGGCCAGCGCACGGGCCGCTTCGTCGCCGTCATCTGCCTCGCCTTCCCAGACGGCGAGGCCGAATATTATCGCGGCGAGGCCGAAGGCACGTTGGTCTGGCCGCCGCGCGGCGAACTCGGCTTCGGCTACGATCCGGTGTTCCTGCCCAATGGCTTCGACAAGACTTTCGGCGAGATGAGCGCGGAGCAAAAGCACGGCTGGAAGCCCGGCCAGCCGACGGCGCTGTCGCACCGCGCCCGCGCCTTCCAGAAATTCGCCCGCGCCCGGCTTGGTTCGGAATGATCGGGTCCAGCACCAACATGCCGCTCGACCGCGGCCCGGGCTTCGGCGTCTACGTGCATTGGCCGTTCTGCGCGGCCAAGTGCCCGTATTGCGACTTCAACAGCCATGTCCGCCACCAGCCGGTCGACCAGGAGCGCTTTGCCGCCGCCTTCGAGGCCGAGCTGGCGACGATGCGCCAGCGCACCGGGCCGCGCGAGGTCACCAGCATCTTTCTCGGCGGCGGCACGCCGTCGCTGATGAAGCCGGAAACGGTGGCCAGGGTTCTCGACGCGGTGGCCAAGAATTGGTCGGCGCCTGACGGCATCGAGGTGACGCTGGAGGCCAATCCGTCCTCCGTCGAGGCCGAGCGGTTTCGCGGCTACCGCATGGCGGGCGTCAACCGGGTGTCACTCGGTGTGCAGGCACTGAACGACAAGGATCTGCGCTTCCTTGGCCGGCTGCACAATGTCGAGGAAGCGCTGCACGCCATCGGGCTGGCGCGCGAGATTTTTCCAAGGCTCTCCTTCGACCTGATCTATGCCCGCCCAGGACAGACGCCGGAGGCTTGGCAGGCCGAGCTTGAACAGGCGATCGGCCATGCCGCCGACCATCTGTCGCTCTACCAGCTGACCATCGAGGAAGGCACGCCCTTCCACGCGCTGCACGCGGCGAAGAAGTTCATCATTCCCGACAACGACCACGCCGCCGATCTCTATGCGCTGACGCAGGAGATCACGGCGGCGCATGGTTTGCCGGCTTATGAGATTTCCAACCACGCGCGGCCAGGCGCCGAGAGCCGGCACAATCTGACCTACTGGCGCTACGGCGAATATGTCGGCGTCGGCCCCGGCGCGCATGGACGCTTCGTCGAGAACGGCCACCGGGTGGTGACGATCGCGGAGAGAATGCCGGAGACCTGGGCCAATCTGGTCGAGGCCAAGGGCCATGGCATCACCGGCGGCGAGCTCCTGACGCGTTCGGAAGAAGCCGACGAGTTCCTGCTGATGGGGCTGAGGCTTGCCGAAGGCATCGACCTCACGCGTTACGAGGCGTTTTCCGGACGCGGCTTGTCCAGCACCCGGCTTTCGGTGCTGCAGGGCGAGGGGCTGGTGGCGCCGATCGGCAATGCGCGCCTGCGCGCCACCCCCGCCGGCATGATCGTGCTGGACGCCGTGGTGGCGGACCTGGCGCGGTAATGACGGTCCAGAGGAGCCCGTGAAGAACATCCTCTTCGTCTGCAGCCAGAACCGCTTGCGCAGCCCGACCGCCGAGCAGGTGTTTTCCACGCGCCGCGACATAAAGGTCGCGTCGGCCGGCACCAATCACGACGCCGATACGCCGCTGACGCATGAGCTGGTCGGCTGGGCCGACATCATTTTTGTCATGGAGAAAACCCACCGGACGAAACTGCAGAAGAAATTCAAGGCCAGCCTGAAGGCGGCCAAGGTGATCTGCCTCGACATCCCGGACGAGTACGAATTCATGGATCGGGAGCTGATAGCGCTTCTGAAGGCGCGTGTTTCACGCTATCTGGACTGAGCGCTTGGCCCAGCGTTCGCCACCTTCGGGCGGCCGTGTCGCCAATCCGAGCCCGGTCAGGCGTCGTGCTTGTGGCGGTGCTTTCCGCGTTCTTTCTCCGCGTGGGCCTCACCGTTCCGGACTGGCTTGGCGTTGTCCTTGTCGCGGCGACCGCGGTGCTGGTCCCCCAATGAGGGCAAGGGTACGCCGTTGCGGGCGTTTTTCGTCTCAAGACGGGTGATGAAGATATCGAAGCGATTGGGCATCGTCCGGTCAGTGCTCCGTCGTGCTGTCGGGTTTGTTGTCGGAAAGCTTTACGTTGGTGGGCAAGGCTGTCGGCTCCGCTGTCGGGCCGGCCTTGGCGGGCAGCCGCTTGTCCCGCCGCGCGGCACGATTGCGATCGGCATAATAGGGCGCGAACGCGTCCTGTATCTTCAGGCTGTCCATCCTGTCCTCCCTAGGGGAATCAGGGGCTAAATCTGCCAAAACCGGTTTCGTTCCCCACTGTGGCGAAGGAATGGCGGCCACCTTACATCGGCGTGAGTTTTGCAAGCCGGCGCCAGCCATGCCAAACAAGATTTGGTAAGACGAACCCGGACGGAGACGGCATCGGTGACTGGCGAGACGGGCAAGCGCAGCTATGTGGTCGGGCAGACCGAAATCGCGGCCCGTCCGCTCGATCCGGCGCTCTATCTGGTGGCGACGCCGATCGGCAACCTCGCCGATATCACGCTGCGCGCGCTGGAGACGCTGGCCGCCGCCGACATCGTCGCCTGCGAGGACACGCGCGTGTCGCGCGTGCTGCTCGACCGCTACGGCATTCGCCGCCGCACCACCGCCTATCACGAGCACAATGCCGGCGAGGCCGGGCCGAAGTTGATCGCAGCACTCGAAGCCGGACAGAGCGTGGCGCTGATTTCGGATGCCGGCACGCCGCTGGTCTCCGACCCCGGCTACCGGCTGGTCGGCGAGGCGCTCGAGCACGGCATTCGCGTCGTGCCGATTCCCGGCCCGTCGGCGCCGCTAGCAGCGCTCACCGCATCCGGCCTGCCGTCGGACGCTTTCCTGTTCGCCGGCTTCCTGCCGGTCAAGGTTGGCCAGCGGTTGTCGCGGCTGGAGACGCTGAAGGCGGTACCTGCGACGCTGATCTTCTTCGAATCGCCGCGCCGGCTGGCCGAGTCGCTCGGCGCCATGGTCGAGGCCCTCGGCGGCGAGCGCAAGGCCGCCATCGGCCGGGAATTGACCAAGACGTTCGAGGAAACCCGCACCGGCACGCTGCAAGCGCTCGCCGATCATTACGCGGCGGCGGACACGCCGAAGGGCGAGATCGTCGTCTGCGTCGGTCCCGCCGAGGCAAAGGCCGATCAGCCCGAAGACATCGACCGCCTGCTGCTATCGCTGGCGGCGGAGATGCCGGCCTCCAAGGCGGCGGCGGAAGCCGCGAAAATGACCGGCGGCCAGAAGCAGGCGCTTTATCGGCGGCTGCTTGAACTTCGAGAAGGCGACGATGGCTGAGCGCCCGAGCGCCAGCCGCCTGAAAGCGTACCGGCGCGGCCATCGCGGCGAATGGCTGGCGGCCGTGGCGCTGATGTTGAAAGGCTACCGCATCCTGGCACGCCGCCACCGCACCCGCTTTGGCGAGATCGACCTGATCGCGCGGCGTGGCGATCTGGTGCTGTTCGTCGAGGTCAAGGCGCGCCGCACGCTGATCGAGGCCATGGAGGCGATCGGCCGCGAATCGGAGCGCCGCATCGAGGGTGCGGCCGACGTCTGGCTATCGCGACAGCCCGACTATGGCAGGCTGTCGATGCGCTTCGACATGGTTGCCGTGCTGCCCTGGCGCTGGCCGGTGCATGTCCCGAATGCGTTTTATGGGCGGAATTAGGCTCGTTGCCGAAGGGCAATCCATTCGTTGAAGTTAGTGCTGCCCCTCATCGCCCTGCCGGGCACTTCTCCCCGTATAGGGACTGGGAGAAGGGAGGCGGCCGCAGCGACGGCGACCTTCTTGCAACCGGTGTAGTTGGCGAAATCGCGGATGACAGCGCCCTCTCCCCGTCCCTATACGGGGAGAGGATGCCGGCAGGCAGGTGAGGGGCGGCGCTGACGTTTGGGGATATGTGGCTCCAACCGAACCGGTCGCTGCGCTCATCCCCAGATCATCAACGCTACCAGCCCGACGATCCCCACAACCAGCCGCCACCAGCCGAACAGCGAGTAGCCGTTGCGCGAGACGTAATCGAGGAGGTAGCGCACCACGACCAAGGCCGTGACGAAGGCGGCGACGAAGCCGATCGCGATGATCGGCAGGTCGGCCGAGGTCAGCACGTTGCGGTTCTTGAACAGGTCGAAGGCGAAGGCGCCGACCATGGTCGGGATGGCGAGGAAGAAAGAAAATTCCGCCGCCGCGCGCTTGTCGACGCCGAGCAGCAGCGCGCCGACGATGGTCGAGCCCGAGCGCGAGGTGCCGGGGATCAGCGACAGGCACTGGAACAGCCCGATCTGCAGGTAAAGTCGGGTCGGAAACCGCTCGACGTCGCGATAGACGGGCTTGAGATTCATGCGGTCGACAACCAGTAGCACCACGCCGCCGATGATCAGCATGATGCAGATCAGTCGTGGCGATTCGAACAGCACCGTCTTGATGAAGTCGTGCGCCAGCGCGCCGATGATCGCCGCCGGCAGGAAGGCGATGAGGATGCCGATGACGAAATGCCGCGTCAGCCGGTCATGCGGCAGGTCGAGCAGCATCTGCCACAGCCGGCGGAAATAGACGCTCAGGATCGCCAGGATGGCGCCGAGCTGGATCAGGATCTCGAAGGCCTTGCCGGTCGACTGGAAGCCGAGGAAATGGCCGGCGAGCAGGATATGGCCGGTCGAGGACACCGGTATGAATTCGGTCAGTCCCTCCAACAGGCCGAGCAGCAGGGCTTCGACGATGGTCTGGCTTTCCATTTCTACCTCGGCATTTGCATGACGGCTAACGGCACGGCTTGCTTGTCATGGCGTTGAAGTCCCCCTATAGGTCGCAGCACCCCTGACGGCCCGCTAACCGGGCGGCCAAGACTTACCGGTGCGCCCTGCGATTCGCCAGTGTGGCAATCCGGAATTCGCCATAGCTGGGACGAGCGCGATGCGCGAATTCCGGGTTCTGAGCCACACTGCCAACTCAAGTTCTGGTGTGGTTTGGATTTGAAGTTCCTGAACGCGGATGCCGTTGAGGGGACAGGAACTTCAAATCCAAACCACACCAGTGCGCTTTATCATCGCGGAACCATGCTGACGCTTTTCCATCACCCCATGTTCGCCACCTGCCGCTTCGTCCGCCTGGCCTTTGGCGAGTACGGCGAGGAGCTGGCGCTGATCGAGGAGAAGCCCTGGACGCGGCGCAAGGAGTTTCTGGCGCTGAACCCGGCCGGCACGCTGCCGATCCTGCTGGCCGAAGGCGACGTGCCGATCATCGGCGCGACGGTGATTTCCGAATATCTCGACGAGACGCGCGGCGTGCTCAAGCGCGACAAGCGGCTGTTCGCCGAAGACCCGATGCAGCGCGCCGAAATCCGCCGGCTGATCGACTGGTATCTCAACAAGGCCGAGAGCGAGGTCACCCGCCACCTCGTGCGCGAGCGCGTGCTGAAGCCGGTGATGCCGGAAACGGCTGGCGGCGGCTCGCCCGATTCGGGCGCCATCCGCGCCGCGCGCGCCAACATCCGCCAGCACATGAAATACACCAATTGGCTGGCCGGCACCCGCCACTGGCTGGCCGGCGGCAGGGTCACCTATGCCGACCTGGCGGCCGCCGCGACGCTCTCTGTGCTCGACTATCTCGGCGAGATCGACTGGCGCGAACATCCCGCCGCGCGCGAATGGTACACGCGGGTGAAGTCGCGGCCTTCGTTCCGGCCGCTCTTGACCGACCGCGTGCGCGGCCTGTCGCCGGTGTCGCACTATGCGGACCTCGACTTCTAACGCGGCAAAACTGCGTGCGCTGATCGACGCGGAGGCGCGGCGCGCCGGCTTCGCTGCCATTGCCGTCACCGCTCCCGACGCCATCCCGCTGGCTCCGGCGCGGCTCGCCGAATTCGTCGCCGACGGTTTTCATGGCTCGATGGACTGGATCGCCGAGACGATCGCGCGCCGCAGCGAGCCTTCGACGCTTTGGCCCGACGTGCGCTCGATCGTCGTGCTGGCGATGAATTACGGGCCTGACGAGGATCCGCGCGAGGTTCTGGCCAGGCCCGATCGGGGCGCCATCTCGGTCTATGCGAAAAACCGCGACTATCACGAGGTGATCAAGGGCCGGCTGAAGGAAATCGCCGGCAAGATCGTGGCGCGGACGGGCGGCGACGTGAAGGTCTTCGTCGACACGGCACCCGTCATGGAAAAGCCGCTGGCCGAGGCCGCGGGTCTGGGCTGGCAGGGAAAACACACCAATCTGGTGAGCCGCGAGCATGGCTCCTGGCTGTTCCTCGGCACCATTTTCACCACGGCCGAACTGGAACCGGACAAGCCCGAGATCGACCATTGCGGCTCCTGCCGCGCCTGCCTCGACGCTTGCCCGACCGATGCCTTCCCCGCGCCCTATAGGCTCGATGCGCGGCGCTGCATTTCGTACCTGACCATCGAGAACAAGGGGCCGATCCCGCATGAATTTCGGGAGAAAATCGGCAACCGCATCTATGGCTGCGACGACTGTCTCGCCGCCTGTCCGTGGAACAAGTTCGCCCGCGCCGCGTCCGAGACCAAGCTCGCCGCCCGCGACGATTTGCGCGAGCCGCCGCTGGTCGAGCTGTTGCGGCTGGACGATGCTGCCTTCCGGGCCTTCTTCTCCGGTTCGCCGATCAAACGCATTGGCCGCGACCGTTTTGTCCGCAACGTGCTGATTGCCGCCGGCAATTCCGGCGAACAGTCGCTTGCCGGTACCGTGCGGTCCTTGCTCGGCGATGCCTCGCCGCTGGTGCGGGGCGCGGCAATTTGGGCGCTGGCGCGGCTGGTGCCGGAAACCGAATATGCCGAACGGGCCGCGGACGGCCTGCGGAGCGAGAGCGACGGCGCCGTCCGCGAGGAATGGCGCCTGGCGCGGCCAACCAGGACGCATGCATGAACGAAAAGCGGATACTCATCTTCGGCGCCGGCTATTCCGGCAAGGCCTTTGCCCGTGCCAACAGGGGAGCCGCCACGATCGTCGGCACGACACGCTCCGAGGAAAAATTCGAAGCGCTGCGCCAGGCCGGCATCGTCCCGCTGCTGTTCGACGGCAAGTTGACGAACGAAATCGGCGAAACGCTTGAGAAAACCACGCATCTTGTGATCTCGGTCGCCCCGGAAGACCCCGGCGATCCCGTGTTGAATGCCACCCGCGAGGCAATCGTAGGGATGCCCGACCTGCAATGGATCGGCTATCTCTCGACCGTTGGTGTCTATGGCGATCATGGCGGCGCCTGGGTCGATGAAACGGCCGCCTGCCGGCCGGTGTCGAAGCGCTCGGTCATGCGGGTCGAGGCCGAGCAGGCGTGGCAGAAGTTCGGCAGGGAAATCGACCGGCCGGTGGCGATCCTGCGGCTGTCCGGCATTTACGGGCCGGGGCGCAATGCGCTGGTCAATCTGGAAAACGGCACCGCAAGGCGGCTGGTCAAGCCGGATCAGGTGTTCAACCGCATCCATTGCGATGACATTGCAGGCGCGCTTTGGCATCTGATCGGCGGCAATACGGGCGGCATCTTCAACTTCACCGACGACGAGCCGGCGCCGCCGCAGGATGTCGTCGCCTACGCCGCTTCGCTGATGGGTATCGAGGCGCCGCCCGAAATTCCCTTCGAGGGCGCCCAACTTTCGCCCATGGTGCGGTCCTTCTATGCCGAGAACAAGCGGGTCGCCAATGCGGCGATCAAGGCGGCGGGCTATCGGTTTCGCTTTCCCGACTATCGCGCCGCCTTCGACCATATGTGGGCAAGCGGCGACTGGCGCGACGGCGCGCCGCGCAGCCCGATGAAGGGCGCCAAGGCATGAGGACGATCGAAGCGTGACGCTTGGCGTGGTATGATTCGGCGGTTGCAGGCACGGGGGTGCGGTTCATGAAATCATCGACGCGATCGCTCGGCGCCAGAAATGCGGTGTTGGCGGTGGTGCTGGCCATTGCAGGCCTGGCCGCACAGCCGGCGGCCGCCGAGGAGCGGGCGAAAGACCTGTTCGGCGCCGAGAAACTGCCGACCGCCACCGCGCCGCAATCCTTCGGCTTCTATTCCAAGGGCTGTTTTGCCGGCGGCGTCGCCATTCCCATGGACGGCCCGACCTGGCAGGTGATGCGGCCGTCGCGCAACCGTCGCTGGGGCCATCCGGCAATGATCGCCACGATCGAGCAACTGTCGCGCGACGCGGCCGCCGATGGCTGGCCGGGCCTTTTGATCGGCGACATCGCGCAGCCGCGCGGCGGCCCGATGCTGACCGGCCATGCCTCGCACCAGATCGGGCTCGACGCCGACATCTGGCTGACGCCGATGCCCGACCGCACCATGACCAGGGCGCAGCGCGAGACCATGAGCGCCACGCTGATGGTCGACGAGAAGACGCATCTGGTGAAGGACGCATTGTGGACGCCGCGGCACACGGCGTTGCTGAAGCGGGCGGCGAGCTATCCGCAAGTCGAGCGCATCCTGGTCAATCCCGGCATCAAGAAAAAGCTCTGCGACACGGTGAAGGGCGACCGCACCTGGCTGCGCAAGATCAGGCCGTTCTGGGGCCACGACTACCATTTCCACATGCGTATCGGCTGCCAGCCCGGCTCGCCCACCTGCAAGGCGCAGGAAGCGACGCCGGATGACGATGGCTGCGGCAAGCCGCTGGCCTGGTGGTTCACCCAGGAGCCGTGGCGGCCCAACAAGAACCCCGATGCGCCCAAGGCGCGCGACGTGATGACGATGGCCAACCTGCCTAAGGAATGCCGGGCCGTGCTCGACGCGCCGGGGCCGGCCTCGGCCGAGGCGGCGACCTATCACGGCGGCGCCGTGCCAGTCGCGGTTGCCGCGCCCGAACCGGAAGCGCCGTCGCTGCCCGCCACCACGGCAAGCGGGACGGCCGGCCTGCCAAGCGCGGTGAACGCCTTCACGGCGACGCCCGAGGTCGGCGTGCCGGTGCCGCGGCCACGACCGCCCGCGAAATGAGTGTTGGGCGCCATCGGCCGTCTCAATCGGTTTAGCGGCCTGTTTTCATGAAACAGTGGCCGTTTGGCCGCATAACCCGACCCTGCACGCCGGCCGGTTCGAAAACCGTTTCCCTTTTCAAACCCATGCGCTAGTCAACGGAAGAACGGCAAAGCGCCGTTGGGGGCGCCGGGGAACGGACGAGAGCATGCCAAGCACAGCCGATGACGAGACTTTGCTGCGGTTTCCGATCCTGATCGGCGATATCGGCGGCACCAATGCGCGCTTTTCGATCGTGCTCGACGCTAATTCCGAGGCCGGCGAGCCGATGATCGTCCAAACCGCCAATTACAACACCATCGACGAGGCGATCCAGGCGGCGGTGCTCGACCGCTCGTCCGTCCGCCCCAATTCGGCGGTACTGGCCGTGGCCGGCCCGGTCGATGGTGACGAGATCGAGCTCACCAACTGTCCCTGGGTCGTCAAGCCGAGGCAGATGTTCGCCAATCTGGGCCTGAGCGATATCGTCGTCCTCAACGATTTCGAGGCGCAGGCGCTGGCCGTCGTGGCGCTCGGCGAAGAGCATATGGAAAAGATCGGCGGCGGCGCGCCCGAGCCCAACGCCGGGCGCGTCGTGCTCGGCCCCGGAACCGGACTCGGCGTCGCCGGGCTGGTCCACGCGCTGCACCACTGGATTCCGGTGCCCGGCGAAGGCGGCCATATGGACATCGGGCCGCGCACGCCGCGCGACTACCAGGTCTTCCCGCATATCGAGAAGCTCGAGGGCCGCGTTTCGGGCGAGCAGATCCTGTGTGGGCGCGGCCTGGTCAACGTCTACCGGGCGGTGGCCAGGGCCGATGGCAAGCCGGCGCCCTTGACCACGCCGGCGGAGGTCACCGGTGCGGCGCTGGCCAAGACCGATCCGGTGGCGCAGGAAGCGCTGGAGACCTTCGTCACCTGTCTCGGGCGTACGGCGGGCGACCTTGCCTTGGTGTTCATGAGCCGTGGCGGCGTGTTCCTCACCGGCGGCATCGCGCAAAAAATCGTGCCGGCGCTGAAGGAGGGCAATTTCCGCGCCGCCTTCGAGGACAAGGCGCCGCACAGCGCGCTGATGCGCACCATGCCCGTCTACGTCATAACCCATCCGCTGGCCGCCCTTCTCGGCCTTGCCGCCTATGCCAGGAACCCCTCGCTGTTCGGCGTCCAGACGGCGGGCCGGCGGTGGCGCGACGAAGTTAGTCACTCGAAGGCATAGGCAAGCCGGCTGCTTGGCGCTAATAGGGGTGCCGAATTGCCCGGCCACGGGAAGCGGAAACCGACAAAGCCTTCTGATTTGACACGCCAAAATCCAAACAAGCAAAAAGCCACCCCCGGCGAGGTCACGGCGGTGCTCCGCCGCATCCTCGCTGAAAACGGCAACGAGTATCGTTGGACCTATGTCGTTGCCGTCGCCTGCTTGCTGATCGTTTCCGGCACCACCGCCTTCACGGCGTGGATCATGGCCCCGATGATCAACCAGATCTTCTACGAACGGCGCGGCGATATGCTCTGGTTGATCTGCGCCGGTTTCATGGGAGCCTCGCTGCTGCGCGGCTTCGCCGGTTACGGCCAGGCAGTCGCGTTGGCCAGTATCGGCAACAATCTGGTCGCGCGCTACCAGAAGCGTGCTTTCGACCATCTGATGAAGCTCGGCGTCAACTTCTTCAACGATACGCGCTCCGGTCGGCTGGCGGCACAGGTCAGCGAGAATGTCGGCGGCGTTCGCGATCTGCTGTCGCTGACACTGACCTCCATCAGCCGCGACGCGGTCACGCTGGTCGCTCTCGTCGGCGTCATGATCTACCAGGATCCGGTGCTGTCGCTCAGCTCGCTGCTGATCGGCCCTCCACTGATTTGGGCCGTCGTCTACATCACCCGCCGACTGCGGCGTATCAACCGGGAATCCGTGCTGATCAATTCACGGCTGAACGGGTCCGTGCAGGAGGCCACACAAGGCATCGCCATCGTCAAGGCCTTTACCTTGGAGGCCGAGCTGGCGCGCCGCATCGGCATCATGGCGGACACGGCCGAGCAGCGGAACAACAAGATTGCCCGCGTCTCGGAGCGGCTGTCGCCGATTTCCGAGATTCTGGGCGGTCTCGCCATCACCTCCGTGCTCGCCTATTCCGGTTACCGGGCGCTGTATCTCGGGCAGCCGCCGGGCGCGGTGTTTTCCTTCATCACCGCGCTGATCATGGCCTACGATCCGGCAAGACGCCTGGCGCGCACACAGGTGGGCATGGAACGGGCGCTGGTCAACGCACGCATGATCTACGAGTTGCTCGACCTGGAGCCGAAACAGGGCGATGCGCCCGATGCTGTCGAGGCCAGGATCACCACCGGCGAGGTGCGCTTCGACAATGTGACGTTCGGCTACAACGCCGACATGCCGGTGCTGAGGGACCTGAGCTTTACCGCCGCCGCCGGCAAGGTCACGGCCATCGTCGGTGCCTCGGGCGCCGGCAAATCGACGCTGGTAGCGCTCTTGCAGCGCTTCTATGACGTCGACCAGGGCAGCATCGCGGTCGATGGCCAGGACATCTCGAAGGTGACCAAGCATTCGCTGCGGCAGTCGATCGCCTATGTGGCGCAGGCACCCTATCTGTTCGAGGGCACGATCCGCGACAACATCCGCTACGGCCGGCTATCGGCCACCGACGCGGAGATCGAGCAGGCCGCGACGCAGGCCGCCGCCGACGAGTTCATCCGCCAGCAGCCGCAAGGTTACGACACACCGGTCGGCGAAGGCGGCTCGACCCTTTCCGGCGGCCAGCGCCAGCGCGTCTCGATCGCCCGCGCCATCGTGCGCCAGGCACCGATCCTGCTACTCGATGAGGCGACCTCGGCGCTCGACAACGAGGCGGAGGCCCGCGTCCAGGAGGCGCTGACCCATGTCATGGAAGGCCGTACCACCATCGTCATAGCGCATCGTCTGTCGACGGTGGTCAATGCGGATCACATCATCGTGCTGGAAGAGGGACGATTGGTCGAGGAAGGCACCCATGCGACGCTGATGGCCGACCCGGACAGCATCTATTCCCGCTTCCACCGCATCCAGGGCAAGAAGGGGCTGGGGCTTGTCGATGACAGCAAGCCGATCCAAACTCCGGTCCGGGCCACGCGTGCGAAGAAGACTGCTGTGAGGAGCACATGAGCGAAGCAGGCGATCTGGGCCTTGTGGTGGTGGGCGCCGCCGGCCGCATGGGCCAGACGCTGATCCGCGCCATCCACACCATTCCGGGCGCCCGCGTCATTGGCGCTGTCGAGCGCCCGGATTCTCCCTATCTAGGCAAGGATGTCGGTGAACTGGCGGGCATCGGCATCATCAATGTGCCGATATCAGACGATCCGCTGCCGGTCTTCGCCAAAGCCGATGGCGTGCTCGATTTCACCACGCCGGCCTCATCAGTCGAATTCGCCGGCTACGCAGCGCAGGCGCGTATCGTCCACGTCATCGGCACGACTGGCTGCTCGGCCGATGACAATGCCAGGATCGCCGCGGCCGCCCGCCACGCGACCATCGTCAAGTCGGGCAATATGAGCCTCGGCGTCAATCTGCTGGCGGTGCTGGTCGAACAGGCGGCGCGCGCGCTCGACGCCGACGATTTCGACATCGAGATCCTCGAAATGCACCACAGGCACAAGGTCGATGCGCCGTCGGGCACCGCACTGCTGCTCGGCGAGGCCGCCGCCGCCGGGCGCGGCATCGCGCTTTCCGGCAATGACGTGCGTTCACGCGATGGCCATACGGGTGTGCGAAAGCAAGGCACGATCGGCTTCGCCACGTTGCGCGGCGGCTCGGTGGTCGGCGACCACAGCGTGATCCTGGCCGGCACCGGCGAGCGCATCACGCTGTCCCATCATGCCGAGGACCGCGCCATCTTCGCCCGCGGCGCGGTCAAGGCCGCGCTCTGGGCGCGGGGCCAGAAGCCGGGACTGTATTCGATGCGGGACGTGCTCGGCCTAAGCTGAGCTTCCGATCCGCCAACCCCAAGGGAGCAAAAATGTCGAGAACCCTCGTGCTCGTGCGCCACGGCCAGAGCGAATGGAACCTGAAGAACCTGTTCACCGGCTGGCGCGACGTCGACCTGACCGAGCAGGGCCACGCCGAGGCCAAGGCCGCCGGCCAGAAGCTCAAGGCGCGCGGCCTGAAATTCGACATCGCCTTCACCTCGGCGCTGATCCGGGCGCAGAAAACCTGCCAGCACATTCTCGACGCCGTCGGCCAGAGCGACCTCCAGACCATCCGCGACCAGGCGCTGAACGAGCGCGACTATGGCGACCTCTCTGGCCTCAACAAGGACGATGCCCGCAAGAAGTGGGGCGAAGAGCAGGTGCATGTCTGGCGCCGCTCCTACGACGTGCCGCCGCCCGCCGGCGAAAGCCTGAAGGACACCGGTGCCCGCGTCTGGCCCTATTACCTGCACGACCTGCAGCCGCATGTGCTGCGCGGCGGCACGGTGCTGGTCGCCGCCCACGGCAATTCGCTGCGCGCGCTGATCATGGCGCTGGACGGCAAGTCTGGCGAGGAGATCGTCAAGCTCGAACTCGGCACCGGCGTGCCGATCATCTACCAGCTCAACGCGGATTCGACCGTGGCTTCCAAGGAAGTACTGGAAGGTTGAGAGCGTTCCTCCCCCGTCACTATACGGGGAGAGGATGCCGGCAGGCAGGTGAGGGGCGGCGCCGGCGCCCGAAACTGAGCCGGCGAGCATCGGCCCGCGAAAAAAGCGCGTTGACAGCCATCGCTTGCCCGCTTACATGAGCCCGCACCAGCCCAGATGGCGGAATTGGTAGACGCGCACGGTTCAGGTCCGTGTTCCGCAAGGAGTGGAGGTTCGAGTCCTCTTCTGGGCACCATCTTTCCCGACTACCAACGGGATATCTTCAGCGGCAATCGTAGTTTTCGCCTCCACGGCGTCGCCAAAGCGACTTTGCCCTCGTGGCATGACGAATGAAGCCCGCTGCGACCGAACGGTCTCAATGCGTACTCCGTCGGGCATCCAGCTCCCGATGCACCATGGTGGCGCTTCCCGTCGGCGATTGGGTTGGAAGGGCAGCCAGCAAACCGTCCAGTGTCGATCGTTGGGCGGCAGTCAGATAGGCCTCGATGACTTCGATGCAGTCGCCAAGTGCCGTGAGCAATTTCGCGGCTTCTTCCACATCTAGCCTCCAAGAGGGTGTCAGGACGCTCACAGTGTGCCAACGGCTCCTTTCTCGAATTTTCCGAAGTATTGAATCTTATTTCTCAATTGTAGCTGGGCGGGGCGCCGGGGGGTTGCACGCACGCACGCAAAAAGCTTGCACCTGGGCCTGACCTCGGCATTCCGTGCGACGCGGTCTTTTCGTGAAGACCCTCCCCTCTTGGCCAGTCTCCGAACAAACCGCTTCAAACCGCCCCACCACTTCGCTACGCTCGCGCCATGGCCCCTTCCGTCAGCCCGACCATTGCCGCGCGCCGCGACCAGATGTTTCCCATCCTCGGCGATGCGGATGTCGAGCGGATGCGCCGGTTCGGCGAGGCACGGACCTATGCCGCCGGCGATCCTGTCGTCACCGCTGGTGAGGTCTCGCCCGGCCTGATCCTCATCCTGTCGGGCGAGGTCGCCATCACGCAGGCCTCGATCGGCTCGCGCGAGCCGATCATCACCCATGGCCCCGGCAATTTCGTCGGCGAGCTGGCGCAGCTCTCCAGCCGTCCGTCGCTGGTCAATGCCGAGGCTGTCGAACCGGTCGAGGCCGTCGTCATCCCCTCGCAGCGTTTGCGCGACCTGATGGTGCAGGAGGCCAATCTCGGCGAGCGCGTCATGCGGGCGCTGATCCTGCGCCGCGTCGGCCTGCTCGAAAGCGGCATCAGCGGGCCGATCGTCATCGGTCCTCCGGGCAATGGCGACGTCCTGCGGCTGCAGGGTTTTCTCGCCCGCAGCGGCCAGCCCCACCGCGCGCTCGATTCCGACAGCGACCCCTGCGCGAAAACGTTGATCGAGCGGTTCCATGTCGACCCGCACCATCTGCCGATCGTGCTCTGCCCAAGCGGCAAGCTGCTGCACAATCCCGGCGAGAACGACCTCGCTCGCTGCATCGGGCTGTTGCGGCCGGTCGATGCCAGCAAAGTCTATGACGTTGCCATCGTCGGCGCCGGGCCGGCGGGGCTGGCGGCGGCGGTCTATGCGGCCTCCGAAGGGCTGTCGACCATCGTGCTCGATTGCCGGGCCTTCGGCGGCCAGGCCGGCGCCTCCGCGCGCATCGAGAACTATCTCGGTTTCCCGACCGGCATTACCGGCATGGCGCTGATGGCGCGCGCCTAGAATCAGGCGCAGAAATTCGGTGTCGAAATGGTCATCCCCGACGAGGTGAAGCTGCTCGGTCCCGCCGGCGAGGGCGCGCGCTACCAGCTTGCGGTCGGCGACGGCGAGACGGTGCGCACGCGCTCCGTGGTGATCGCCAGCGGCGCGCGCTATCGCCGCCTCGATGTCGCCAACCTCGCCGCGTTCGAGGGCACATGCGTGCATTATTGGGCCTCGCCCATCGAAGCGCGGCTTTGCGGCGGCCAGGAAGTGGCACTGGTCGGCGCCGGCAATTCGGCCGGCCAGGCGGCCGTGTACCTTGCCAGCCAAGTCAGGAAGGTGGTGCTGTTGGCGCGTGGCGGCGGTCTCGAGGCCTCGATGTCGCGTTACCTCGTCGAGCGCATCAGGGCGCAGCCGAACATCGAGGTGCTGACCGGCACCGAAATCCAGGCGCTGGACGGCGAGGAAGGCAATCTTGCCACTGTCCGTTGGCGCGACCGCTCAAGCGGCGCGGTAACGACGCGGCCGATCCGCCATCTCTTCCTGTTCATCGGCGCCGAACCGAACACCGACTGGCTCGCCCAATCCGACGTGGCGCTGGATGCCAGGGGTTTCATCCGCACCGGATCGGACATAGCATCGGCTAACAGTGGCATGGAGACGAGCCGCAGCGGCGTATTCGCCATCGGCGACGTGCGCTCCGGCTCGGTCAAACGCGTCGCGGCGGCCGTCGGCGAAGGCGCCCAGGTGGTCGCTGCCTTGCATGCATTTCTGGCGCGGGAAGGCAGCCCCGCCGACGCGCCGAAATTATGATCCCGAAAACGGGGAACCGGTTTTCGGAAAAAGATCATGCTTCAAATGAGAGCCAGGTCGGGAGAGTGCGATGGCGGACGAGTGCAGACACGCGGCTGATGTGAAGGACGTGACGCCGAGCGCGCTCGGCTGCGAGGAATGCCTGAAGAGCGGCTCGTGGTGGGTGCATCTGCGGCTCTGCCGCACCTGCGGCCATGTCGGCTGCTGCGACGACTCCCCCAACCGCCACGCCACCAAGCATTTTCACGCCACCAGCCATCCCGTCATCGAGGGCTACGACCCGCCGGAAGGTTGGGGCTGGTGCTACGTGGACGAGGTGTTTCTCGACCTCGGCGACCGCACCACCCCCCAGAACGGCCCGATCCCGCGCTTCTATTGACGCAGAGCGGCCCGGATGCCGCCGAGAAAACCCAAAAGCCCGGTTCGTCCGGGCTCTTTTGTGCAACGCAGTCTGCAAGCGCCCGGCCGAAAGAACCTCTGTTGCGACAAAGCCCCTGTTGCGACAAAGCTTTGACATGATCGCGGCTAGTTTAGAAACATTCAAAACTGGACGAGCCAAATGAACCCCACCTACACAGGCGCGCAGAAAGCCATCCACTGGGCCGTCTTCGTACTGGTCATAGGCCTCTACGGATTGACTTATCTGGAGGATCTTTTTCCACGCGGCGATCCCGGCCGTGCGCTGGTCTGGTGGTTCCACATTTCCTTCGGGATGCTGCTTTTCGCGCTGGTCGTCATCCGCGTCGCCCTGCGCCTGACGGTGGGAACGCCGGGACTGCCGCGGGAAATGTCGGGGCTCGAGCGATGGGCGGCCAGGGTCGCGCATCTCCTGCTTTACGCGCTGCTGGTAACCATTCCGGTGCTTGGCATCCTGCTCACCTGGTACAGGGGCGACGCCTTGAGCTTTTTCGGCCTCTTCACCATTCCGGCTCCGTTTGCGCCGAACAGCGGTACGGCGCGTTCCATCAGGGAGCTGCACAGCCTGTGCGCCAATCTCATCCTCATCCTTGCCGGGCTGCACGCGGCGGCGGCGCTATGGCATCATTTTGTCCGCAGGGATGACGTGCTCAAGCGCATGCTGCCGGCGCGCTCCTGAAGCAACCCGAGCACAAGCGGATCAGCGGCAGGGAGTCCCGCTGCCTATCGTACCGAGCCCGTAACGGTACGGTCGACATCGGGAACGGATTTGCGGTCGTTGCCGGCAAGCGCGGCGATGAGC
This sequence comes from Mesorhizobium sp. ES1-6, assembly GCF_020164775.1. Classification (NCBI taxonomy): domain Bacteria; kingdom Pseudomonadati; phylum Pseudomonadota; class Alphaproteobacteria; order Hyphomicrobiales; family Phyllobacteriaceae; genus Mesorhizobium; species Mesorhizobium sp. ES1-6. Next base: position 321,921 of record NZ_JAIUGU010000006.1, on the reverse strand, counting down.
AGCAGGCTGGCCACCACCGGTACGAACAGGATGGCGACGCGGGCTTGTACGTAAAAAATGGCGCGCCATTCGCTGCGCTTCTCAGGGCTGTCGCTCATCATACTCACTTTGCCATGGACCCCCCGGGAGGTCACATAGCCGTGAACGGTTAAGCAACTCCTTCCGAGTTTGTTAACGGCCGAGTTTGTTAACGGGCCGAGTTCGTTAACGGTGCAGCTTGCCTGTCTTCCTAGTTCCCGGCGGGCGTGCGAACCTGCCCGCGATGATTCGGGGAGGTCGGCGGTGACGCTGTTTCGCATGGTTGCGCTGGCGGCACTGGTCCTGGTCAATTCGGCCGAGGCCGCCGACATGGCGTTTTTCGTCAAGAACCTGCGCAAGGAGCCGGTCGCGATCGAGCTGTTCAGCCGCGACCGCGAGACGGTCTGGCCGGGCAACGACAAGGTCTTCCTTGTCGATCCGGGCTCGCGGAAATCGGTGCCGATCTCCTGCAATCAGGGCGAACGCATCTGCTATGGCGCTTGGGTCGACGGCAACGACCAGATCTCCGCCGGCGTCGGGCCCGATAACGACCAGCCTTGCGACACCTGCTGCTTCATCTGCGTGGAGCACACGACCGAGACGATCGACCTGGTGCCGTAACAGTGCTTGCCGCGCGTCGGCCACGCCGGCGCGTCAATCCGGAAGGCCGGCCTTGCGGAAGCCGTCGACGAAATGGTCGCGCGTCGCGTCGTCGCGGAACGGTTCGGTCCACACCCAGTGGCTGGTGGTGAAATGCGGATTGCCGACGAGGAACAGCTCGACCTCGGCGCGCGCCTCGTCGAGCCGGCCGAGTTGCGCCAGGCTTGCCGCGAGGAAGCGGCGGGAGCTCGTGCGGTAGGTCTCGTCCCGGCGCAGCGTCTCGATGGCGGCTTCATATTCGCGCGCCGCATATTGCGCCTGGCCGAGCGTCAGATAGTACCAGCTCGCCGGAAACGGGTTCAGCCGGAAAGCCTTGCGGATCTGCTCCAGACCCTCCTCGACCCGTCCCGCCAGGGTGGTTATGTCAGCTAATGTCGCCCAGGCGTCGGCCTCGTTGGGGTCGAGTTCGAACGCCCTGGCGAATTCGGCATCCGCCCTGGCGAAATCATGTTCATAGGCAAGCAGATTGCCGAGCACCCAGTGGCAGCCGGCATCGTTGGGATCGATCGAGACCGCCTTGCGCGCCAGATCCACGGCAAGGCGGCGATTGGGGTCGACCGGTTCGCCCCAATGCACCCATCCCATCCAGTGGTTCATGGCCAGCCAGCGATAGGCCTCGGCATAGTCGGGATCGAGCGCAATCGCGCGCGTCAGCATCAGATGCGCTTCCCGCGCCGTCTGCGGCGAATCGTCGATCAGCTTGCGCGCCCGCACGCACAGATCGTAGGCGTCGAGATTGGTGGGCCGGTTGCGTGGCGGCGGCGCGCGCAGCCGGCCGAGCAATGCCTCCACGATCTTGGCCGTCACCTCATCCTGGACGGCAAAGATATCGTCGAGGCCGCGGTCGAAGCGTTCCGCCCATAGATGGTCGCCGCTCGCCGCGTCGACGAGCTGTGCATTGATGCGCACGCGCCCCGCCTCGCGCCTCGCGCTGCCTTCCAGCAAATAGCGGACGCCAAGCTCCCCGGCGATCGCGCGCACATCAATCGCCTTTCCCTTGTAGGCAAAGGTCGAATTGCGCGCGATGACGAACAGGCCGGAGATTCTCGACAGGTCGGTGATCAAGTCTTCGGTCAAGCCGTCGCAGAAGGAATCCTGCCCCGGATCGTTGCTGAAATTGACGAAGGGCAACACCGCTATCGACGGCTTGTCCGGCAGCGGCAGGGGTTTTGGTCTGGCGCCAGTAAGGAGCTCGACGGTCCCCGCGAAGCGATAGCCGACGCGCGGAACGGTCGCGATCCATTCGCCACCCGCTTCACCCGCAATGCCGGGCGGACCGAGCAGCTTGCGCAGCTGTGCGATCTGTACGGTGAGGTTGCCTTCCTCGACGGCCGTTCCCGGCCACGCAGCGTCCATCAGTTCGGCTTTTTGCAGGATTTCGCCGGGCCGTCCGACGAGCGCCGCAAGCAGCTTCAGCCCGCGATAGCCGACGGCAACGGGGTCGTCGTTCCGAAGCAGCGTTCCCGCACCCGGATCAAGCACGAACGGACCAAAGGCAAAGCGCGATCCCTGCATGGGCCCATCTATAGAGCAATTCCGGGAAAAGTGTGAGGCGTCTTGCCGGCGAAACGCGTGGCGCGCGCTCCCTGGGAGTGCCGTCAAAACAAAGAGTTAGCGCAGGTTTGGAACTTTTGAGAACTATTTGGGAGGGCTTAATTACGCCGCCGCCCGTATCCTGCAGACTCCAACCTCTTTCAGCTCGAGGCGGTCCATTCTCAAAGCGTATGGGCGCCAAACCACATGGAGGTTGCCATGACCAACACCTTTGCATCGACCCCGCATCAGGCAGCGCGACGGGGAACGCTCGTGGGCCAGGCGTCGCGCCGGCGCTACGGCCTTGCCAGCCTGCGAAACACCATCGCGGCCTGGCGTCAACGGGCCCGCTTCCGCTGGGATCTCAAGCGAATCTCGGAAGCTAATCCGCATCTGATCGACGATATCGGTCTGACCAGACAGCAGGTCGATGAAGAGATCGCCAAGCTGCCTTTCTGGCAACGATAGAGCGAAGTCGGCGATGACGCCGGTTCGCCGGTTTGCACATGCGATTATATTAGGGATTGCCGTTGGCATCCCTTTAGCCCCCGCCCGCGTCATGGCATGATCCCCCGTCGGCCGTGGGGGCCGATTCCATATCGGGGGTTTCCATGTCAGTCATATCAGCGCGCCGGCTCGCCGCCGCGTTTTCAATTGCCTTCCTGTTCACGCCCGCCGCCCAGGCCGGCGACGTCACCTTCGCCGTCAAGAACAGCCACCCCAATGCCATGCGCCTCGAGCTCTACAGCCAGGACCGCGACTATGTCTGGCCGGGCGATGGCAAGGATTTCTATCTCGACGACGGCGAGACCAAGCAGCTGCCGATTTCCTGCAACGAGGGCGAATCGATCTGCTACGGCGCCTGGGTCGATGGCGACGAGGGCACCTATTGGGGCGTCGGCCCCGGCAACAAGGAGAAATGCGAGGATTGCTGCTATACGTGCAGCGGCGGCGAGACCGAGGAGATCGACCTGGTCCCCTGACCGGTTTGCCAGCTTGACGGTTTTCCTGTTCGAGCCATAGCTTCGCTACAAGACCATACCCAAGGCGCGCCCGCCTGTGCATTCAGGCGCGGCGCGCTCCAGGCAAACAGGAGCACCGCGATGGCCGGCACGGTCGAGGGCGAAAAAATCGACGTCGGGTTTCCGGCAGGCGCTGCATCCATTCGCGCAATTGCGTGCTCGGCGACCCGCATGTCTTCGTGCCCAACGCGCCGGGCCAATGGATCCATCCCGAGGCGGCCAGCGCCGAGAAGGTCGTCGCGCTGGCCGAGAACTGCCCTTCGGGCGCCATCACCTATGTCCGCAAGGATGGCGGGCCGCAGGAAAAACCGCCGGTGGTCAACACCGTACGCTTGCGCGAAAACGGCCCGCTGGCGGTCCATGCCGAGATCGTGCTCGGCGACGAGACATTTTTCCGCGCCACGCTCTGCCGCTGCGGCGCCTCCCAGAACAAGCCGTTCTGCGACAACAGCCATATCAAGGCTGGTTTTGCCGCCACCGGCGAACCGGCGCTGAAGGACACCCCCGCGCTGGAGGCCCGCAACGGCCCGCTGAAAGCGGCGCCGACCACCAACGGCCCGCTCAAGCTCGAAGGCAATGCCGAGATCGTCACCGGCACCGGCCACACGATCGACCGCACCACCAAGGTCTTCCTTTGCCGCTGCGGCCATTCGGCCAACAAACCGTTCTGCGATGGCAGCCATAAGAGAGTGGGGTTCGTGGGATAGGCGAGTAGCCAAGCTCCCCCCTCGTGGGGGAGATGTCCGGCAGGACAGAGGGGGGCGCCGTAGAGCGCTGCCTTTAATACCCGGCGAATAGTAACGAGGGGGGAGATCGCTTGTGGCCCATCGCTCTCGCCTTTATCCCCAAGTCGGTATCGGCTAAGGGCTTCGCAACAAATCTCTCGCCAGCCGGACCGCCCCGCTCATGACCGCCAAACCCAAGCCAAAACCTCTCTTCCTCGGCATCGACACCGGCGGCACCTACACCGATGCCGTGCTGTGGTCCGAGACCGAAGGTCCGCAGCAGGGACCGAACAAGGGCAAGGTGCTGGCCAAGGCCAAGGCGCTGACCACGCGGCATGATCTGGCCGTCGGTATCTCGGGCGCCGTCGATGCGGTGCTGGACAAGGCGGGCACCGATCCGGCTGCCATAAAACTGGTCTCGATGTCGACGACGCTCGCCACCAACGCGCTGGTCGAGGGCCAGGGTGGCCGCGTCGCGCTGGTCATGATCGGCTTTTCGGAAGCCGACCTTGCCCGAGACGGGCTGAAGACCGCGCTCGGGACCGACCCGGTGGTCTTCTGCCCGGGCGGCCATGACGTGCACGGCAATGCGGCAAAGCTCGATCTATCCGGGCTGGAGGCGATGCTGCCGGAACTTGGCGCGTCGGTGTCCGGCTTCGCAGTCTGCGCCTATTTCGCCACCCGCAATCCCGCGCACGAGATCGCCACCCGCGAGCTGATCCGGGAAAAGACCGGGCTGCCGGTGACATCGAGCCATGAGCTGTCGGCCAAGCTCGGCGGCCCGCGCCGGGCGCTCACCACGCTGCTCAATGCCAGGCTGATCTCGATGATCGACCGGCTGGTGGCGGCGACGGAGGGGTTTCTTCAGGCGCGCAACATCGCCGCTCCCCTGATGGTGGTGCGCGGCGATGGCGCGCTGGTTTCGGCGGCGTTTGCACGGCAGCGGCCGATCGAAACCATCCTGTCGGGTCCCGCCGCCAGCCTGGTCGGCGCCCGCCACATGACCGGCCTGGACAATGCCGTGGTGTCCGACATTGGCGGCACCACCACCGATGTCGCCGTGCTCGATGGCGGCCGGCCGCGGCTCGATCCGGAAGGCGCCACCGTCGGGGGCTTCCGCACCATGGTCGAGGCGGTGGCCATGCGCACCTTTGGCCTCGGCGGCGATTCCGAGGTGACGCTGGAGGACGGCGCGCTCAACCCGAAAATCCTGCTCGGGCCGCGCCGCCTGGTGCCGCTGGCGCTGGCCGGCATGGCGCACGGCGCCGCGGTGATCGCGGAACTCGAACGTCAGTTGCGCGCCCCCAACACCGGCCGCATGGATGGCCGCTTCGCGGTTCGCACCGGCGTGCCTGATCGGCTCGCCGCGGGGCTGACCGCGCCCGAGGCGAAGCTTTACGAGGCGATCGGCGCGGTGCCGCTTGCCCTCGACAGGCTGCTGACCTCGAACGCCCAGAATGCCACGCTGAACCGGCTGGTCTCGCGCGGGCTGGTGCATATCTGCGGCTTCACCCCGTCCGACGCCGCGCATGTGCTGGGCAAGCAAGCGAACTGGGATGCCGCGCCCGCCCGCCTCGGCGCCGAATTGTTCGCCCGCAGGCGCGATGGCCGTGGCCAGCCTATCGCGGCCTCGCCGGAGGTCATTTCGGAACGCGTGCTGGTGACGCTGACGCGCTGGTCGGCCGAATACATCCTGGAAACCGCCTTTGCCGAGGACGGGCTCGACGGCGCGGCGACCGTGGCGCACGCGCTGGTGCAGCGCGCCGTCGATGCCCATCCCGGCATTGCCCGCCTCAGCGTCGCGCTCGACCGGCCGGTCATTGGGCTCGGCGCCTCGGCCCCGCTGCACTATGCCGGCCTGGCACCGCTCGTCGGCAATGAGTGCGTGGTGCCTGGGGATACCGATGTCGCCAACGCGCTCGGCGCGGTCGTCGGCCAGGTCCGGGTCTCGGCCGAGGCCCGCGTCAGCCAGCCCAAGGAGGGCCTGTTTCGCCTGGCCTCGGGAGAAACGGTGCGCGACTTCCTCGACGAGGCGGCGGCGCTCGCGGCCGCCGAGATCGATGTCCGAGCGATCGTCGCCCAACGCGCCCGCGATGCCGGCACCGACAGCGCCGAGATCGAAGTCGCCACCGAGTTCCGGGTCTCGACCGTCGAAGCCCAACGCATGTTCATCGAAGCGCATGTCGTGGCAGTCGCCTCGGGCAGGCCGAGGATCGCGGTGTGAGCGCCTCTTTCCTTCTCCCCGTTTCACGGGGAGAAGGTGCCCGAAGGGCGGATGAGGGGCAGCGCCAGCCAACGCAGTTTCGCCGCCCCGCCACCTCACCTACCTCCGCGCCGCCCCTCATCTGGCCGCCGCCATCTTCTCCCCGTAGAACGGGGAGAAGGACGCTGTTGCGACCCGCCTTCAACCTAAGCTGAATTGACCATGCAACCCTGACATGCCAAAGCCCGGCAACGCCTGATATCTGGAGACAGCCTGATGACCGATCGTGTCGAGATCGCCGGACTGCGGATTGCCCGCGAGCTCACTGACTTCGTCGTCAACGAGGCATTGCCCGGCACCGGCATCGAAGCGGCGCGGTTCTGGGACGGTTTTTCTGCCATCGTCCACGATCTTGCCCCGAAGAACCGGGCGCTGCTGGCAAAACGCGATGCCCTGCAGGAAAAGCTCGACGGCTGGTACCGCGACAATGGCGCGCCCATCGACATGGAGGCCTACAAGGCGTTCCTGAAGGAGATTGGCTATCTCGTGCCGGAAGGGCCGGCCTTCAGCGTCTCGACCGAAAATGTCGATCCGGAGATCGCCGTCGTCGCCGGGCCGCAGCTCGTCGTGCCTGTGATGAACGCGCGCTATGCGCTCAACGCCGCCAATGCGCGCTGGGGCTCGCTCTACGATGCGCTCTACGGCACCGATGCCATTCCCGAAACGGATGGTGCCGGGAAGGGCAAGGGCTTCAACCCGGCGCGCGGCGCCAAGGTCATCGCCTGGGCCAAGGACTTTCTCGACCAGTCGGTGCCGCTCACCTCGGGCAAATGGGCAGGGGTCAACGGCCTGTCGGTGGCCAACGGCGCCCTGAAGCTCGGCGCCGGCGCCGGCTCGACGACGCTGGCCGATCCCAGGCAATTCGTCGGCTATCGCGGCGACGCGGCCAACCCTGAAGCCGTGCTGCTGGTGAAAAACGGATTGCACGTCGAGATCGTTGTCGACCGGGCCAACCAGATCGGCCGCACCGATCCGGCCGGCATCGCCGACGTCATCCTGGAATCGGCGCTGACCACCATCCAGGACTGCGAGGATTCGGTCGCAGCGGTGGATGCGCAGGACAAGGTCGTCGTCTACCGCAACTGGCTCGGCCTGATGAAGGGCGACCTCGCCGAAGAGATCAGCAAGGGCGGCAAGAGCTTTGTCCGCAGGCTCAATCCCGACCGCGCCTACACCGCGCCCGCCGGGGGCCAGCTCACCGTGCCTGGCCGCTCGCTGATGCTGGTCAGGAATGTCGGCCACCTCATGACCAATCCGGCGATCCTGGATCGCGACGGCAACGAGGTGCCGGAAGGCATCATGGACGCGGCGATGACGGCGCTGATCGCGCTGCACGATGTCGGGCCGAAGGGACGGCGGATGAACTCCCGCGCCGGCTCGATGTATGTCGTGAAGCCCAAGATGCACGGGCCGGAGGAAGTCGCCTTCGCCGTCGAGATCTTCGACCGCGTCGAGGCACTGCTCGGCATGGCCAAAAACACCATCAAGATGGGCATCATGGACGAGGAGCGGCGCACCACCATCAATCTCAAGGAGGCGATCCGCGCGGCACGCGAGCGCGTGGTGTTCATCAACACCGGTTTCCTCGACCGCACCGGCGACGAGATCCACACCTCGATGGAAGCCGGCCCGATGATCCGCAAGGGCGACATGAAGCAGGCCGCCTGGATTTCCGCCTACGAGGCCTGGAATGTCGATATGGGCTTGGAATGCGGCCTCGCTGGCCACGCCCAGATAGGCAAGGGCATGTGGGCGATGCCGGATTTGATGGCGGCGATGCTGGAACAGAAGATCGCCCATCCCAAGGCCGGCGCCAACACCGCCTGGGTGCCGTCGCCGACGGCGGCGACCCTGCACGCCACGCATTATCAAAAGGTCGATGTCCATGCCGTCCAGGCGGCGTTGAAGAGCCGGCCGAAGGCCAAGCTCGACGATATATTGTCGGTGCCGGTGGCCGTGCGGCCGAACTGGACGCCCGACGAGATCCAGCGCGAGCTCGACAACAACGCGCAGGGCATTCTGGGTTACGTCGTGCGCTGGATCGACCAGGGCGTCGGCTGCTCCAAGGTGCCCGACATCAACGATGTCGGTCTGATGGAAGACCGCGCCACGCTGCGCATCTCCTCGCAGCACATCGCCAACTGGCTGCGCCACAAAGTGTGCACGGAAATCCAGGTGCGGGATTCGCTGCAACGCATGGCGGCGATCGTCGATCTGCAAAATGTCGGCGACCCGCTCTATCAGCCCATGGCCGCCGACTTCGACAAGTCCATCGCCTTCCAGGCCGCATGCGACCTGGTGTTCAAGGGAACGAGCCAGCCGAATGGCTACACCGAGCCGGTGCTGCACGCGCGGCGGCTCGAGCTGAAAGCGCGCGATAGAGCCTGAAAAGCAGGACGGCCCAAAGCGCCTACGCCGCCTGCGCCACGCGCTCCGCACTCATCCGGTAGGAAATCGCCTCGGCCAGATGGATGCGGCCGACGGTTTCGCTGGCATCGAGGTCGGCCAGCGTTCGTGCCACTTTCAGCACGCGGTGATAGGCCCGCGCCGAAAAAGCGAGTTTTTCGCTGGCATCCTTGAGCAGCGACAGGCCTGCCGCATCCGGCATCGCGATTGTCTCGATGATTGCCGGAGAACAATGCGCATTGGTGGTGGCGCTGCTGACGCCGAGCCGCTCGAAACGCTCGCGCTGGAGGGCGCGGGCGCGGCCGACGCGCAGTGCAACGTCCGCGCTCTTCTCCGCCCGGTCGGGCCGGATCAGGTCGCTGGCCGAAACCGCCGGCACTTCGATCCTGAGATCGATGCGGTCGAGCAGCGGGCCGGAGATGCGCGCCTGATAGTCGGTGCGGCAGCGTTCGCCGCGCAGGCAGCGATAGCCGGGCTCGCCGGCCATGCCGCAGCGGCACGGGTTCATCGCCGCCACCAGCTGGATGCGCGCCGGATAGGTGACGCGGTGGTTGGCGCGCGCGATCATGCAGTCGCCGGTCTCCAGCGGCTGGCGCAACGCATCGAGCGTTTGCGGCGTGAATTCGGGGAATTCGTCGAGGAACAGCACGCCATGATGGGCAAGCGACACTTCGCCCGGCCGCGCACGCAGGCCGCCGCCGACCATCGCCGCCATCGAGGCCGAATGATGCGGCGCCCGGAACGGCCGCCGATCAGTCAGCTTGCCTTCGCCGAGTTCGCCCGCCACCGAGGCGATCATCGAGACCTCCAGCAATTCCTTCGGCGCCAGCGGCGGCAGGATCGACGGCAGCCGCTGCGCCAGCATCGATTTGCCTGAACCTGGCGGGCCGATCATCAGCAGATTGTGGCCACCGGCGGCGGCCACTTCCAGCGCCCGCTTGGCCGTCTCCTGGCCCTTGATGTCGGCAAGGTCGGGCAGGTCGCGCGGCGCGGCGCGGATGCCGGCTTCGGGGCGCGACAGCACCTGCGTGCCGCGGAAATGATTGGCGATCGCAATCAGGCTGCGCGGCGCGAGGATATCAAAATCTTTTCCCGCCCAAGCCGCTTCCGGCCCGCAGGCGAAGGGACAGATCAGCCCCTTGCCCTCGGCATTGGCACCGATCGCCGCCGGCAAGGCGCCGGCCACCGCCGTGATCGTGCCATCGAGCGACAGTTCGCCCAGCACGACATAGCCGGCCAGCATGTCGCCCGGAATGGCGCCAAGTGCCGCCATCAGGCCGAGCGCGATCGGCAAATCGTAGTGGCTGCCTTCCTTCGGCAGGTCGGCCGGAGCGAGGTTGACCGTCACCTTCTTCGACGGCATCGACAGGCCTGACGCATGCAGCGCCGCCTGCACCCGCTCGCGGCTTTCGGCCACCGCCTTGTCGGGCAGGCCGACGATATGCATGTTAACCTTGCCGGGCGCGATCATCACCTGCACGTCGACCGGCACGGCCTCGATGCCCTGGAAAGCGACCGTACGAACCCGCGCCACCATGTTTTGCCCCCGGATGCGGCTCGTCTTGGCCCGTGTGAACAGGCCGCGAGCGGTGTCAACGCAAGACAACCACAGATTTCAGCCCAAGGCAAGAACAATACAGGAACAAAGAGGACGCCGCGCACGGTCGGATGGACTTTTCGCCTGCTGCGCACGCAACAAGCCTCGCCGTGTTCGCGACCTCCCCGGAAGACGAGCCTCACCGGATGCCGGGCGGGCGCCTCGAGGACGCGCGGGGTCACGACGGCCTCGCCGCCAGGAAAGTATTCCACCCCCGCTCCTTCCTGCCGACGCGGAAGGCGTGGCTGAGAAGCTCCATGCCGGCGGCCTCGATGCGAGTCGCGAAGGCGTCCCTACGCCAGTCGACCGTATGGTATCTGCCGCCCGTTTCGCCTTCGCCTTCGCGCATCGAGACGACAAAGGCGCCACCGGGCCGCAAGGAGCGCGCAATCTTCGCCAGAACCTGGTCGATCTGGTCGCGCGGCACATGGATCAGCACGGCGAGCGCCACCACCCCGTCGTAGGGACCGCCAAGCTCGTTGCGGCGCGCCTGCCACGCCTGGCCGGGATGCACAGGTTTTCGACCAAATCAGGAACATCACCGGAACCGGTAATCGCTTCGGTTGCATCGCGATTTGTACGCGGTTGCAAAAAGCGGAACATGGTTAAAACAAAGTGAAAACGGCTGCTCAGCCTGGCATGAGCGCCGAGCAATATGCCAAACCCTCATAGGCTGTAAGCGCTATTTCCCGCGCTTGGCCTCCACCGCGTCCCAGAACAGGCTGGCGATGTCGGCGCCTCCGAAGCGTGCGACTTCGCGCACGCCGGTCGGCGAGGTAACGTTGATCTCGGTCATGTAGTCGCCGATGACGTCGATGCCGACCAGGATGAAGCCGCGTTCCTTCAGCGACGGTCCGATGCGGGCGCAGATCTCGCGCTCGCGTGTCGTCAACTCGGTCTTCTCGGCGCGGCCGCCGACATGCATGTTGGAGCGCGAATCGTGCTCGGCCGGCACCCTGTTGATGGCGCCGACCGCCTCGCCATCGATGAGGATGATGCGCTTGTCGCCCTTGCGCACGTCCTTCAGATAGCGCTGCACGATATAGGGCTCGCGCGACAGCTGGGCGAACATTTCGAGCAGCGAGGCGAGGTTGCGGTCGTCTTCCTTGAGATGGAAGATGCCGGCGCCGCCATTGCCGTAGAGCGGCTTGACGATGATGTCGCCAAACTCCTTGCGGAAGGCGGCCACCTCCAGCGGATCCTTGGTGATCAGCGTCTCCGGCATCAGGTCCGGGAATTCGGTGACGAAGATCTTTTCGGGGCTGTTGCGCACCCAGGCCGGGTCGTTGACGACCAGCGTCTTCGGATGGATGCGCTCGAGCATGTGCGTGGTGGTGATGTAGTTCATGTCGAAGGGCGGATCCTGGCGCAGCAGGATCACGTCCATCTCCGACAGGTCGGTGCGCACCTTGTCGCCCAGCGTGTAATGGTTGCCCTTCTCGTCGCGCACCTGCATCTCCTCGATGCGGGCAAACACCTTGCCGTCGCGCAGCGACAGCCGGTCGGGCGTGTAGTGAAACAATTGATGGCCGCGCCGCTGCGCTTCCAGCGACAGCGCGAACGAGGTGTCGCCGGCGATCGACACGGTGGAGACATGGTCCATCTGGACGGCGATTTTCAGCTTCATGGCGGATCCCCAGCGCAGTCGACGCAAGCGATATAAGGGTCGCGGCGCCTTCTGCCAATCGCAGGTTTTGAACATTGCGATCAGCCAGACGTGCCGGCCGTTACAGACAAGGCGAGAACGCATGTCATCGCTTTCTTAAGCCTTATCGGACAAGATCGGCGCCGAAAACCCTGACGGCCGGTGCCGGACAGGGTGTCTCCGTTGGACAACGATCATGAACGCGCTCACTGCCGTCCGCGCAGCCTCCTCCCAGCAGCTCGAACTCACCATCCTGATGCCGTGTCTCAACGAGGCCGAGACGCTGGCCGTTTGCATTGGCAAGGCCAGGGCATTTCTCGACAAGACCGGAATCCCGGGTGAGGTGCTGATCGCCGACAATGGCAGCAACGACGGCTCTCAGGAGATTGCCGCGCAAGGCGGCGCCCGTGTCGTCCCGGTCGCGCAAAAGGGCTATGGCGCGGCACTTCTGGGCGGCATCGCCGCCGCCAGGGGGCGCTTCATCATCATGGGCGACGCCGATGACAGCTATGATTTCGGTGCGCTGGAGACATTCGTGGCGCGGCTGCGCGGCGGCGCCGACCTGGTCATGGGCAACCGCTTCCGGGGCGGCATCGAGGCCGGCGCCATGCCGCCGCTGCATCGGTATCTCGGCAATCCGGTGCTTAGTTTCGTCGGCCGGCTGTTCTTCAGCATCAAGACGGGGGATTTCCACTGCGGCCTGCGCGGCTTCAATGCCGACAGCATCCGCAAGCTCGATCTGCAGACGACCGGCATGGAATTCGCCAGCGAAATGGTGGTGCGCAGCGCGCTTGCCGGCCTGCGTATCGAGGAAGTACCGACCACGCTCAAGCCGGACGGCCGCAGCCGGCCGCCGCATCTGCGGACCTGGCGCGACGGCTGGCGGCATCTCAAATTCCTGCTGGTCTACAATCCGCGCTGGATGTTCTTTATCCCGGGCGCGGTGCTTTCCGGCCTTGGCTCGCTGTTTGCCGCCCTGCTGGTGTTCGGCCCCTTGCGGGTGGTCGACAATCTTTCGCTCGATCTCAACACCTTCGTCGCCGCCTGCTTCATGGTCGTCACCGGCATCCAGCTCATCACCTTCGGCGCCATTTCGAGATACTATGCCGAGATCACCGGCATCCTGCCGCGCAGCCGCGGGTCCGACTGGCTGACCAGGACCATCAGCACCGACCGCCTCGCCGCCAATGCCGGCATCTGCTTTGCCGCTGGCCTGCTGTTCTGCCTCTATGCCGTCATGCGCTGGGCCCACCTCAATTTCGGCCCGTTGAATGATTCCGAAATCCCGCGCATCGTCGTCCTCGGCCTCAGCCTGATCGTCATTTCGTTTCAGGCCTTCTTTTCGGCTTTCCTGCTCGGGGTCCTGGAAATACCGGTCAAGCGGCTGAAGGCAGGCCAGTTCCAGGAAACGCCGGCCCGCGAGGAACCGTGACCGACCTCGTCCAGACACGGCTGTTCCGCTTCCTGACGGTTGGCGTGGCCGCCGCGTTGCTTCTGTTTGCCCTGTCGTGGCTGCTGGTCTCGCTCGGCCTCTCGCCCTTCCTGGGCAGCCTGCTTGCTTACGCGCTCACGGTTGCCGTTGCGTATTGGGCGCAACGAGGCTGGACCTTTGGCGGGCAGCACGATCATGCTCGTGCCTTGCCCCGCTATCTGGCGGTGCAAGCGGGGTGCGCGGTCTTTTCCGGCGCCGTCTCCCATACAGCGGTAGCGTATCTCGGCATGTCCGCGCTCGCCATGTCGGCGCTGATGACGGTCGCGACCAGTACGCTGAGCTATATCCTGTCCTCGCTTTGGGTTTTCCCGATGCGCGCCTGAGCAGGCTCAGGGAAACGCCGGGATGGCCGCCTTCTTGTCTTGCTCGATTCCAGCCCGAAACCGTCGGACACGTCCCTGGCGGTTGTTCTGATTTTACCCTTTGTTGAAACCGGCGCGCTACAATGCGGTGCTCCGCACGGAATGAAGCCGCTCGTGACCATGTTCCAGAAAACTTCCAAGCAAACGCGCCACGGCTTCTGGCGATCCGATATTGCGTTTGCGCTGCTTGCGGTCTTGCTGTTGCTGGCCCTCGAGGCCCTGCAAGGATTCCCGCAACTGGCCAATCCCGCGGGCGACAATGACAGCCTGCTGCAACTGGTCGAGGTTCGCGATCTGCTGGGGGGCCAGGGCTGGTTCGACCTGCACCAGTACAGGATGGGTTTGGAGGGCGGCTTCCTCATGCACTGGTCGCGGCTGCTCGACGCGCCGCTCGCGCTGGGCATCCTTGCGGCTTCGAGCCTGACGGGCAGCCCCGCTTTGGCCGAACACATCGTGCAAATTTTCTGGCCTTCCCTGCAGTTCTGGCTGGCGATCTTCTTCGTCATGCGCGCCGCGCGCGCTTTCGCCGGCGCGCCCGCCGTGCTGCCCGCCGCCGTCGTCGGTGGGGCGGCCTTGTACTACATCGGTATTTTTTCTCCCGGCGCGCTGGACCATCACAATGTCCAGTTGATGCTGACGCTGGCAAGCCTCGCCTTGCTGCTCGAGGCGCCCATGCATCGGCCGGCTGCCTTTGTCGCGGGCATCTGCGCCACGCTGACCCTCGCCATCGGCATGGAGAGCGCGCCCTATGCCGGAACCCTCGGCGCCGTCGTCGCGCTGCTGTTTCTCGGCACGGGTGACGGCGAAAGATTGATCGCCAGGGATTTTGGCCTCGGCCTCGCCGGCGCCTCGGCCCTCGTCTTCGCCGCCACCATTCCCGTCTCGTCCTGGGGCGTGGCCCAGTGCGACACATTCTCGGTCGTGCAGTTCGCCGTCACCGGGCTTGCCGGCAGCGGCTTGGCAATCATTGCTTCATGGAAGGCCGCCAACGCGACGGCGGCCCGGCGCCTGATATCGCTTGCCTTGCTTGCCGTCGCTCTCGCGCTCCTTGTCGGGCTCCTGTTCCCGCAATGCCTGGCAGCGCCCTATGCCGATCTCGACCCGCGCCTGCGGCAGATATGGCTCGACCACATCGAAGAGGCGCAGTCGATCACCCAGCTTGTCGTCGACGATCCGGCAAGGGCCGTGGCGCGTTTTGCCACGCCGCTGGTGGCGATCGTCCTGATGGCGCTCCGCTTCAGCCATGGCGGCTGGCGGCGGCAGGATAGCCTCGTCGCCGCGCTGCTGGTGGTGGCACTCCTCGTCAGCGCCTGGGAAGTGCGCGGCTCGACCTTCTCCATCGTCTTCGCGGTGATCCCGCTTTCGGCCTGGATCGCCAAATGGCGGCAGCGGGCAGAGGCCAGCCCGTCCAGCGGCTCGGTGCTCCGGATGGCCGCGGCCTGGCTGATCTCGGTGAACGCGATCTGGGCGGGTGCCGCTCAAGCCGCATCGAGCGCGTTCGAAACCGCGGCACCTGTCAGCGCCGCCGGCATCAATGCACCCTGCAACAGCAAGGCTTCGTTCGCCACGCTTGGCGCGCTGGCCCCCACCACGGTGCTCGCCATCTCCAATCTCGGCTCGCCGATCCTCGCCTTCACCGGTCATCGCGTGTTCGCCGGGCCCTACCATCGCAACGTCGCCGGAAACCTGCTGGCGTTCGAAGCCTTGCTGGGCTCGCCCACCGACGCGAAAGCCGTCGTCGAAAGCCACCATGTCGGAATTGTCGCGCTCTGCCGCGGCAACCCGGAAAGCCGGCTATTCGCGGCCAAGGCGCCGGACGGCTTCCTGGCCGGACTGATGCGCGGCAGCGTGCCGGAATGGTTGGAGCCGGTGGCCGAGACCCGTGGCGCCCCTCTGGAACTGTACCGCGTCCGGCCCGGCGGCTGAAAATCCATGTGCTTGACGTATCTTGTAGCCGGCTTCTCGAAGGCATCCGCTCCCTGTCCAGGCGTGGTTCACGGTGAAGGCCGGATGCCATTTTTCGGGATCATGCTCCGGCTACAAAAATCGGTTCACGCGATACGTTTCCTAAAGGGTTTGCTGCCAGTCTCGAAAATAAATTCCGACGACAAGAGCAGGGACGAACAGGGACACCGATGCAAACTCCGTTTGGCACCGGTCAGGCAAACAGGGAAAGCACGGATCTGGCATTCACCGATCCGTTGACCGGGCTTGGCAATCATCGCCGCTTCTTCGACAAGGTGGATCGTCTGATCAGCGACCGCGCCGACGATCCCGCGCCCTTCACCGTCGGCATTCTCGACCTCGACGGCTTCAAGCCGATCAACGATCTGTTCGGCCACAAGGCCGGCGACGACATCCTGATCCAGGTCGCGATGCGGCTGCGCGCCTCGATGGACGGCCATTCGACGGTCTGCCGCATCGGCGCCGACGAATTCGCCTTCCTCTACCCGCTGGTGTTCTCGGAGGACGCGGCGGCCGAAAAGTCCCGCATGTTGATCGAGATACTGTCAGCGCCCTACGATGTCGGCGAGCGCACCGCCAGGCTTTCGGCCTCGGTCGGCTGCTCGCTGTTCTATTCCGGCGACGAAACCACCGAGATCCTCATCAACAAGGCCGAAACGGCGCTTTACCATGCCAAGCGCTCCGGCCGCGGCCGCGTCGTCGTCTACACCCGCGAGATGGAAGAGGCCGCCAAGCGCGTCACCCGTATCGAGCAGGCGCTGCGCCGCGCCGTCTCCGCCGGCGAGGTGGAGCCGCATTTCCAGCCGATCGTCGACCTCACCACGCGCCGCACCATCGGCTTCGAGACGCTGGCGCGCTGGACCGATCGCGACCTCGGCGCGGTGCCGCCGACCGTCTTCATCCCGATCGCCGAGGAGCGCGGCATCATCGGCCCGCTGTCGCAACTCGTACTGCGCAAGGCGACCGAAGCCGCCAGGAGCTGGCCGAAGGACCTGTTCCTGTCCTTCAACCTGTCGCCCTCGCAACTCGTCGACCAGAACACCGGCCTGCACATACTGGGGATCCTCGACCGCACCGGCTTCGATCCGCGCCGGCTGGAGATCGAGATCACCGAAACCGGCCTGATGAACGACCCGGCCTCGGCCGCGCAGATCGTCGAGGATCTGCGCCGCGTCGGCATCCGCGTCTCGCTCGACGATTTCGGCACCGGCCAGTCCTCGCTCGGCCGCTTGCGTGAATTCCATTTCGACAAGCTCAAGATCGACCGCGCCTTCGTCTCCTCCATTCTCGACGACCGGCCGTCCGAGCACATCATCCGCGCCATCCTCGCAATGTGCGAAGGGCTCGGCATGGACGTGGTCGCCGAAGGCATCGAGGAGGAAGCGCAGGCCGACCGGCTGGTCCAGTTCGGTTGCGCCGGCGGACAGGGCTATCTGTTCGGCAAACCGGCCGATGCCGACGCCACATTGGGCTATCTCCGCGATTCCTTCCGTGGCGCCTTGCGCGCCAAGGCGATCTGAGCGGCGGATTCAGGCGCTGCCCCGCATGGAGCGTTGTCGCCTCCGCCTTTTTGTCTGACATAAGCCGGAAAACCGTCTTTTCGCCCTTGCCCACCGGACGTGTCTGGCTAGGATGCGCGCCGGTTGACCCGGGAGACGACAATCATGATGCCATCGGCGCGTTTTGCCGACCTCGAAGGCGCTTCGGTACTGATTACCGGCGGCGGCTCCGGCATCGGCGCGGCCCTGACCGAAGGGTTCGTGCGCCAGGGCGCCAAGGTCGCCTTCATCGACATCGCCGACACGCCGAGCACCGCGCTTGCCGACAGCATCGAGAAGGAACTTGGCCGGCGGCCGCTCTATCTCAAGACCGATCTGCGCGACGTCGAGGCCTTGCGCGCGGCCGCGGCCCAGGCCGCCGACGCGCATGGCGACGTCACGGTGCTGGTCAACAACGCCGCCTGGGACGAACGCCATGCCGTCGAGGATGTCAGCGTCGAATTCTGGGACAATAATCTCGCCATCAACCTGCGGCCGCATTTCTTCACCGCGCAGGCGGTGGCGCCGGGCATGAAGCGGGCGGGCGGCGGCTCGATTATCAATTTCACCTCGACCTCCTACCTCATCAACCATCCCGACATGCCGGCCTATACCGCCGCCAAGGCCGGCATACTGGGTCTCACCAAGGGGTTGGCCGGCAAGCTCGGGCTTGATCGCATCCGCGTCAACGCCGTCGCGCCCGGCTGGGTGATCACCGAGCGGCAGCAGGAGCGCTGGGTGACTGAAGGCGCGCTGGCCGCCCATGTCGCCAAGCAGTGCATCAAGCAGGTCATGCGGCCGGACGACATGATCGGCACGGTCCTGTTCCTGGCCTCCGACGCCTCGCGCATGCTGACCGCGCAGATGCTGATCGTCGATGGGGGCTTCCTGTGAGCGCGGGATTTGCCGCTCCGGCGGTGGCGGCGCTCGACTGGGGCACGACCCGGCTCCGGGCCTGGCTGATCGATGGCAATGGCAACGTCCTTGCCGAGCGCCGCGGCGACGATGGCCTGATCACCGCGCGCGAAAAGGGGTTCTCCAACGTGCTGGAAGGCCATCTGACCGCCATGGGGGCGCCTGATGCGCTGCCCGTCATCATCTGCGGCATGGCTGGCTCCCGCCAGGGCTGGATCGAGGCGCCCTATGTGACCGTGCCTGCACCGATCGGTGCCATCCTGCGCGGCGCGGCCCGAATCGAGGGTGAGCGCCGCGATATCCGCATCGTTCCGGGCCTTGCCCAGCGTCTGGCCGATGCGCCCGACGTCATGCGCGGCGAGGAAACACAGCTCGCCGGCGCCGGTTTGCCGGCAAGGGGGCGGCATCTTGTCTGCATGCCCGGCACGCACTCGAAATGGGTCGCGGTCGAAGATGGCGCGGTTGCCGGCTTCGGCACCTGGCCGACCGGCGAATTGTTCTCGGTGCTATCTGCGCATTCGATCCTCAAGCATTCGCTGGGCGAGCATCCGGCTCCGGTGGCGGTGGACAGTCCGTTCTTCCGGCAATGGTGCGAGCAGGCGCTTGGCGAGGGTGGCGATGTCACCTCACGGCTGTTTGCCATCCGCGCCGCCGGGCTCTTGCAGGATTTGAAGTCGGAGGATGCGGCGGCCTGCCTGTCCGGCCTGCTGATCGGCGGCGAGATCGCGTCGGCCCGGCGCCGTCATGGCGCCGGCGCGACATCGGTCGTGCTGGTAGCCTCGGGCGCGCTGGCTGGGCTCTACCAGGCCGCGATTGGCCTTGCCGGGCTTGGTCTGCGCACCGTCGATGCCGACGAGGCAGTACGCGCCGGTCTCATAGAAGCCGCGCGCGAGAACGGCATGATCGCCAGAACCGGAGCAGCCCCATGAGCCAGACCGCCCCTTTCCCGAAGCTCAAGCGCGGGCTGGTCGCCATCCTGCGCGGCCTCAAGCCGACTGAGGCGATCGCCATCGGCCAGGCATTGTTCGATGCCGGCATCGAGGCGATCGAGGTGCCGCTCAATTCGCCCCAGCCGTTTTCGTCGATCGCCAGGATTGTTCAAGTGCTGCCGAAGTCAGCGCTGGTCGGCGCCGGTACGGTGCTGACGGCGGCCGACGTCGACGGCCTTCACCAGGCCGGCGGGAGGCTGCTGGTCAGCCCCAACATCGATGCCGAGGTGATGGGCCGCGCCGCGCACTACGGCATGGTCACCATGCCCGGCGTGTTCACCCCGACCGAGGCTTTCCAGGCGATCCGGCTCGGCGCCTCGGCGTTGAAATTCTTTCCCGCCAGCGTGCTCGGCGCCTCGGGCATATCCGCGATCCGGGCGGTGCTGCCGGCGCAGACGCTGGTCGGCGCGGTCGGCGGCGTTTCGGAGAAGGATTTTGCCGGTTACAAGGCGGTTGGCGTGACGGTCTTCGGGCTGGGCTCCAGCCTGTTCAAGCCGGGCATGAGCGTCGACGACGTGGCCGCGCGGGCCCAGGCGGCGGTGGCGGCCTGGGACGCCGTGTTCGGCGGAGACGCATGATGAACGAAGCGATCGTTTCGGTTTTTTCCGACCATGTCTGCCAGCTCGGCGAAGGGCCGAGCTACGATCCCGGCACCGATGCGCTGTTCTGGTTCGACATCGTCAACGGCCAGCTTCTGGAAAAGCAGCTGTCCGGCGGCGCCACAAAGGTTCACGAACTCGGCCAGATGGCCAGCGCCATCGCTGTCGTCGACGACAAGCGCCAGCTGATCGCCACCGAGACCGGCCTCCATGTCCGTGACGTCGCGACCGGCAAGATGACGTTGCACACCCCGATCGAAGCCGACAATCCGGTCACCCGTTCCAACGATTCTCGCGTCCATCCCTGCGGCGCCTTCTGGGTCGGCACCATGGGCAAGGGCGAGGAAAAGGGCGCCGGCTCGATCTACTGGTTTTTCAAAGGCGAACTGCGCCGCCTGTTTTCGGACATCACCGTGTCCAACTCGATCTGCTTTTCATCAGACGGCGCGCTCGCTTACTATACCGACACCTCGACCGGACTGCTGATGCGCGTTGCCTGCGATCCGGCGACCGGACTGCCCGCCGGCGAGCCGAAAATCTTCGTCGATCACCGGTCGGCCAAAGGCTATATCGACGGTTCGGTGCTCGACCGCGACGGCATCCTGTGGAACGCTGTCTGGGGCGGCAGCGTCATCGAGGCCTATGGACCGGACGGCAAGCTCGTCCGCACGGTCGCCATGCCGGTGACGCAGCCATCCTGCCCGGCCTTCGTCGGCAAGAATGCCGATCGGCTGGCGGTCACCTCGGCCTGGTCCGGCAAGAACGAGAAGCAACGTCTGCTCGACCTGCAGGGTGGCATGACCTTCCTGATCGACATTCCTGTCAATGGTCGCCTGGAGCCGCGCGTCCTGATCGCTTGAACAGGCTGGGCGACCGGCACCGCTCACGCCCATAGCGGTGCTGTCACGCAGGCGTCCGGCTTGAGTCGGTTTCGCGAAAGCCGTTTGTGTCGGCTGTGCGATTGTGGGGGATCGCATTGCCGGGATTCACGCATCGATGTCGAGCCACAAGCCAACCCTGATCCTTGTCCATGAACCGGAGAAGGCTTGCCTCGATCGCCTGGTCGCAGATGGCCATGCACCGGAGCGAGCCGCCGAGATTTCGTCCTATCTGGCGCAGTCGACCGATCTCGCGCCCGAATTCGACACGCTGGCCGCCGCCTGCGACAGAGGCGGCCTCGCCTTTTTTCCGGTGGAACTGGACGACGCCGCAAGCACCCTCACCGGAGCCGATCCGTCCACGACGCTGGTCTGGACGCTAACCGACGGCATCGCCTATTTTCGCGGCGGTGCCGCGCCAGCCTTGGCGAGGCTGGGCGGGTTCAAGACAATCGGCGCCGACGATTCGCTCTTCGCGCTCTGCCAGGACAAGTTCCGCTCCGGCGCAGTGCTTGGGGCGCTCGGCCTGCCAGTGCCTCAGGCGGGTCTTGCCCGGGATGGGAAATGGCTGGTCGAGCCGCCGGCCTCCACCGCCGGCTGGTTCGTCAAGCCCAACCGGCTCGGCGCCAAGATCGGCATCTGGCCGGATTCGCGCGTAAGCGATCTCGGCCACGCGCTGGAGCTCAGCCGGCGTGTTTTCGCCAGATATCGCGACGATGTCGTCGTCCAGCCCTATGTCGCCGGCCGCAACGTGCGCGCCAGCTTTCTCGGCTTGAAGCCGGAAACCGGCGTCGAGGCGCTCGGCATCGCCTTTGTCGAGTCGGGCGCGGATTTCCAGACCATGGCCGACAGCCTGGCGCTCTATGGCGACACTGGCGAGGCGGCGAAGGCGGCGGGTGAGTACCTCGAACCGGAGCTCGTGGCCGTTGGCGACAGCCAGCCCGGCGCCGATGCCAGGATCCGCCGGATCGCCGAACGGCTGATCCAGGGCCTCGGCCTGCGCGACGTGTTTTCCATCGATCTCAGGGTGGAGGCCGACGATACGGTTCATCTCATCGAGTTCGAGGTCTGCCCCGGCCTGCCCTGTTTCGATTTTCGCGGATATTGCCGCGCGCAGTGGGGGCTGAGCCTGGCCGACGCGATGGCGCAAACGGCGGCGAATAGGCTGATGCCGTGATCTTCATGATTGGCTGAGACCGAACAACTTCGTCATTCCAGGGCGGAGCAAGGAGCGAAGCGACGCGCGCAGACCCTGGAATCCATCCCGTGACTCAGAAGCGTCGCGACCGGGCAGAATTCTTCACCGCCGCATTCCTGGTCAAGGTCACGGAATGGATTCCTCGGGTCGTCGCTTCGCGTCGCTACGCCCAAGGATGGCGAAACCAAGAGGCGTCGACTAAATCCCCTCGACCAGCACGATCTCGCCGTCGGCGACCTTCTGGCGGATGGCGACGGCGCGCTGATACTCCGGCGAGTGGTAGCAGTCATGCGCGGCGGCGAGCGATGGAAACTCGATGATGACATTGCGCGCGCGGCCGGGACCCTCGGCTTTCTCATGGTCGCCGCCGCGGGCCAGGAATGTCGCGCCGAAGCGCTCGAAGGCCGGCTTGGCGGCCGCCACGTAATCCTTGTAGCCTTCCGCGTCGCGCACATCGACGCGGGCGATCCAGTATCCCTTGGGCATTGTCTTTTCTCCTATTCGTGCGGGCCCGTCAGGCCGAGCGCATTTCTTCCAGAATGGCTTCAGCCGCGGCGCGCCGGTCGCTGGCCGCGACGATAGGTCGTCCGACGACCAGATGGCTGGCGCCGTTTCGGACCGCCTGCCCCGGTGTCACCACCCGCTTCTGGTCGCCATGGTCGCTCCCCGTTGGCCGGATGCCGGGTGTCACCACCGCCATGTCGGGGCCGACGATGCGGCGCACCGCCTCGGCCTCCGCGGCCGAGCAGACGATGCCGCCCATGCCGGCATGCAGCGCCTGTTCCGAACGCCGCAGCACCAGCGTGTGCGGGTCGTATTCATAGCCGACATCGATCATGTCCTGCTCGTCCATCGAGGTCAGCACGCTGACGGCGAGCAGGCAAAGCTCGCTGCCGCGCGCCGCCTCCACCGCCGCCGCCATCGCCTTGGGATAGGCATGGATGGTCAGCATGGTCATGCCCATCTTGACGATGTTCTCGACGCCCTTGGCCACCGTGTGATCGATGTCGAGCAGCTTCATGTCGAGGAAGATTTTCGTCCCGCCACCGGCCAGTTCCCTGGCGAAGTCGAGGCCGCCGGCAAAGGCCAGCTGGTAGCCGATCTTGTAGAAGGAGACGACGCCGTCGAGCTCGCGCACCGCCCGCTCGGCCTCTTTCACCGTCGGCACGTCGAGGCCGACGATCAGTCGCTCTTGCATGGAATGGGCCTGCATGGTTGCGGCGGTCACGCCTCGACCCTGGTCGACAGCATGCGCGAGGTCTCGATCAGCGTGCGGCATAGGTGCTCCATCGCTTTGTGCAGTCTTTCGTCACGGAAATGACCGTCCCCGTCGAAGGCGTCGCCCCCCTCCGGCACCGAGCATTCCGGTGTCACAACCTCCATCTGGCAGCGCACCAGCACGGCGCGCAGATGGTTGATGCAGCGGATGCCGGCGAAGTGGCCGTTGGAGGACGAGCAGAGGCCCGCGACCTTGCCGGCAAGCGGCCTGACCGATCGGCCGCCATCCCGTCGCACCCGGCTCACCCAGTCGATCGAGTTCTTGAGCAGCGGCGGGATGGAGCCATTATATTCCGGCGTCGCGATCAGCAGCCCGTCATGAGCGGCGATGAGCCGTGCGAGCCTCTGGGCGTTTTCGGGAACGCCTTTTTCCTTTTCCAGGTCTTCGTCGAGGATCGGCAAGGGATAGTCCGCGAGCGAAATGCGGGTCACCTCGGCGCCCTGCACCGCCAGTTCCTTCTGCGCCACGTCGGCGGTCCTGCCACTATAGGCGCCCGTGCGCACCGAGCCGGCGAAGACGAGGATTTTCGGGATCACTGCCATGGGCCAACCTTGTTCTGGCACACGTACAGCCAAGGTTCGATCAAATCAACGCATCGGCGCAAAATCGAAAGGCGTTTTTTGGAAGGCGCACTCCAGGCTGTGCTGAGATTCAGGTCAGGCCGGCCTCACCTGAATATCAACACAGCCTAATGCGCTTCGC
Source organism: Mesorhizobium sp. ES1-6 (assembly GCF_020164775.1). Taxonomy (NCBI): domain Bacteria; kingdom Pseudomonadati; phylum Pseudomonadota; class Alphaproteobacteria; order Hyphomicrobiales; family Phyllobacteriaceae; genus Mesorhizobium; species Mesorhizobium sp. ES1-6. Next base: position 298,135 of record NZ_JAIUGU010000006.1, on the reverse strand, counting down.
GCCGGTAGATCCACAGCTGCGTCGGCGGGATGTTGCGGAAGATGAAATCGAAATGCTTGACCGTATAGTCGCCGCGGCCGGCCGGGATCGGCGACATCGGGCCATAGGTCAGCTGGACGATCGGCCGTCCGGCCGGGATGCGGTCGAGCAGGCTTTCGATATAGGCGATGCGCTGGGCGACCGGGAAGTTGAGCAGGGGCACCCCGGAAACGACGCTATCGAAGATCATCCCGCTCCTCTCGCCAAGCGTGGCGTTGAGGTTGAAGGCATCGCCCTCGATGACGTTGACGCCGGGATAGAGCTGGCGCAGATGGCGCACGAAATCGGTGGAATATTCGACCGCGTAGAGGTTTTCGGGCCGCACGCCCTGGGCGAGGATGGCGCGGGTGATGACCCCGGTGCCGGGACCGACCTCGAGCACCGGCAGGCCGGACTTCGGGTTGACGATCGAGGCCATCTTGCGCGCGGTGATCGAGCTGGTCGGAACGATGGAGCCGACCGTCTTCGGCTTGTCGATCCAGCCCTTGAAGAATTTGAGTTCGTCGTCGAACTTCTCGGCAAACGCCTTCCGCAGTCCGTGACCACGTGCCATGCAAGCTCTCCTCAGCGCTCCCCTTGGGAGGTACTTAACACCTGGATGACGCAAGGCAAGGCGCGGACATGCGGATGTCGTGGATAAGATAGTTTTCGTCGCGCCTCGCTTTGCCGGTCAGCAGGCTGCATTGGCTTGCTTGCGACCGGCGGTCAACGCTCGCCGAAAGACTCGAAAAAATCCTTCATTCGGGCGAAAAAGCCGCTCGATTGGGGCGAATTGTCCTGCGAGGAGAGCTGTTCGAACTCTTCCAGCAGTTCGCGCTGGCGGCGCGTCAGGTTCTGCGGCGTCTCGACGGCGGTCTGGATGTAAAGGTCGCCGACATTGGGCTGGCGCAGCACCGGCATGCCCTTGCCCTTGAGGCGGAACTGGCGCCCGTTCTGCGTGCCTTCGGTCACTTTTACTTTGGTCTGGGTGCCGTCCAGCGTCGTTACCTCGAAGGAGCCGCCAAGGGCGGCCGTCGTCATCGAGATCGGCACCTTGCAATAGAGATCGGCGCCGTCGCGCTGGAAGAATTCGTGCGGCTTCACCGCCAGGAAGATGTAGAGGTCGCCCGAGGGCCCGCCGCGCAGGCCGGCCTCGCCCTCATTGGCCAAGCGGATGCGGGTGCCGTCCTCGATGCCGGCCGGGATGTTGACCGACAGCGAGCGCTCCTCGGTGACGCGGCCCTGGCCGGCGCATTTCGGGCATGGGTCCTTGATCGTCTGGCCGCGGCCCTGGCATTGTGGGCAGGTCCGCTCGATCGAGAAGAAGCCTTGCGTGGCGCGCACCTTGCCATGGCCGTTGCACATCGAGCAGGTGACCGGCTGGGTGCCGGGCTTGGCGCCGCTGCCCGAGCATTCCGTGCACGAGATCGAAGCCGGCACGCGGATTTGCGCGGTCTTTCCGGCGAAGGCTTCCTCCAGCGAGATTTCCATGTTGTAGCGCAGGTCGGCGCCGCGCTCGCGGCCACCGGAAGAGCGGCGCTGGCGCCCACCCATCATGTCGCCGAAAATATCCTCGAAAATGTCGGCGAAGCCGCCAGCGCCAAAGCCATGCGCACCGCCATTCATGCCGCCCTGCTCGAAGGCGGCGTGGCCGAAACGATCATAGGCCGCGCGCTTCTGCGGGTCCTTCAGCGTCTCGTAGGCTTCGTTGATTTCCTTGAACTTGTGCTCGCAGGCATGATCGCCGGGGTTGCGGTCGGGATGGAACTGCATGGCGAGCTTGCGAAAAGCGCTCTTGAGCTCCTTCTCGTCGGCGCCCTTTTGCACGCCCAGCGTTTCGTAGAAATCAGCTTTCATTTTTTCCCGCTGTCCGGATGCTCAACGTCTTGCTGCATTGTCGCGTCGTTTGCCGGCACGTTGTTTCGATTTAGGATCGGTGCCGCCCGGATGCCAGTGCTGGCGAGCATCCGTCGGGACTTTTCTGTCACTTTTTACGCAAGGCCCCGCACTTTTTCGGCAAGGCCCGCACTTTTTCGGCAAGGGTTGCAAAAAAGCCCGGCCTGCGCCGGGCTTTTCGCATATCTTGCCGTCAGGCCCTTCAGGCCGACTTCTTCTTGTCGTCGTCCTCGTCGATTTCCTCGAAATCGGCATCGACCACGTCGCTATCCTTGGCGGCATCCGCCTTGGCGTCGGCTTCCGCCGCGTCCTTCTGCGAGGCCTCGTACATGGCCTGGCCAAGCTTCATGGAAGCTTCGGCAAGCGCCTGGCTCTTGGCCTCGATGTCGGCCGGGTCATCGCCTTCCGCAGCGGTCTTCAGCGCCGCGATCGCATCCGAAATCGCCGTCCGCTCGGCCTCGGAGACCTTGTCGCCATATTCCTTCAGCGACTTCTCCGACGAATGCACAAGCGCTTCGGCCTGGTTGCGGGCCTCGACCACGGCGCGACGCTTCTTGTCGGTGTCGGCATTGGCCTCGGCGTCCTTGACCATCTTCTCGATGTCGGCGTCCGAAAGACCACCCGAGGCCTGGATGCGGATCTGGTGCTCCTTGCCGGTGCCCTTGTCCTTGGCCGACACGTTGACGATGCCGTTGGCGTCGATGTCGAAGGTGACCTCGATCTGCGGCACGCCGCGCGGCGCCGGCGGGATGCCGACCAGGTCGAACTGGCCGAGCGCCTTGTTGTCGGCGGCCATTTCACGCTCGCCCTGGAAAACGCGGATGGTCACGGCCGACTGCGAATCCTCGGCCGTGGAGAACACCTGGCTCTTCTTGGTCGGAATCGTCGTGTTGCGTTCGATCAGCCGGGTGAACACGCCACCCAGCGTCTCGATGCCGAGCGACAGCGGCGTCACGTCGAGAAGCAGCACGTCCTTGACGTCGCCCTGCAGCACGCCGGCCTGGATGGCGGCGCCCAAAGCGACGACCTCATCGGGGTTGACGCCCTTGTGCGGCTCCTTGCCGAAGAACTGCTTCACGATCTCCTGGATCTTGGGCATGCGGGTCATGCCGCCGACCAGGACCACTTCGTCGATCTCGCCAGCCTTCAGGCCAGCATCCTTGAGTGCCGCCTTGCACGGTTCGATGGTGCGCTGGACGAGATCCTCGACCAGGCTTTCGAACTTGGCGCGGGTCAGCTTCAGCGTCAGGTGCTTCGGGCCGGTCGCGTCGGCGGTGATGAAGGGCAGGTTGATCTCGGTCTGCGTCGTCGACGACAGCTCGATCTTGGCCTTCTCGGCCGCTTCCTTGAGGCGCTGCAGGGCAAGCTTGTCGGCCTTCAGGTCGATGCCCTGTTCCTTCTTGAATTCGGCCGCCAGATACTCGACCAGGCGCATGTCGAAATCCTCGCCGCCGAGGAAGGTGTCGCCATTGGTCGACTTCACCTCGAACACGCCGTCGCCGATTTCCAGCACCGAAATGTCGAACGTGCCGCCGCCAAGGTCATAGACCGCAATGGTCTTGCCTTCCTTCTTGTCGAGGCCGTAGGCTAGTGCCGCGGCCGTCGGCTCGTTGATGATGCGCAGCACTTCCAGGCCGGCGATCTTGCCGGCGTCCTTGGTGGCCTGCCGCTGGGCGTCGTTGAAATAGGCCGGAACGGTGATGACCGCCTTCTCGACCTTCTCGCCGAGATAGGCTTCCGCCGTTTCCTTCATCTTCTGCAGGATCATGGCCGAGATCTGGCTGGGCGACTGCTTCTTGCCGCCGGCCTCGACCCAGGCATCGCCATTGTCGCCCTTGACGATCTTGTAGGGGACAAGCTTCTTGTCCTTCTCCGTCACCGGATCGTCATAGCGGCGACCGATCAGGCGCTTGACCGCGAAGATGGTGTTTTCAGGATTGGTGACCGCCTGGCGCTTGGCCGGCTGGCCGACGAGACGTTCGCCGTCGCCCGAGATGGCGACGATGGAAGGCGTCGTGCGCGCGCCTTCCGCATTCTCGATCACCTTCGGCTCCTTGCCGTCCATGATGGCGATGCAGGAGTTGGTGGTGCCGAGATCGATACCGATTACTTTTGCCATTGTTCTAGTCTCTCCGCTAAGCAGGCTTTCAGGACCCGTAAGGCGTTCCGACGAAAGCCCCTGTTCACAAGAAATCCCGTTCGACGACCGGTGTTCCGGCGCCGCACGGCTTGGCGCGTATATAAGAACAGGCGGCATCGGGCGCAAGCATTCTGCGCAAGGCTTCCATGAACCTTTCCGTGCCAGCCCGCGACTGATGTCCAGGCGCCGCATGGTGCGGCCCTGGAAAGGAAGCCCCCATGACCAGCAACCCAGAGACTCCACGGTCTCCGGGACCAACGGGAGCTCGGCGCGGCCACCGCCTTCGGGACGAGGTCGATGCGCTGGGCTTCCGGTTGATTCCGTTGACCCTGCGGAAGAGCAAGCGTATTCTAATGGAGAGGAAAGCAGACAATTCGATCAGGGAAGAACGAGCCGGACCACCGCGCCTTGCCCTGATTTGCGCGGCAAGCCCGGACGTTGCTCCCCTGGACTACGGGGGTAGTGTCATGTCTCGCATCCGCGGCTCGTTCGTGCCTTCTCTCTATGGCCATTTGCGCAGGGCCGCCCATGCGGGCGGCGGCTTTCTGGCGCTGGCGCTGGCCGCCGGCCTGTTGTCGGGCGGCGCGGCCCGGGCGCAGGAAACCCAGATCATCTATCCCGGCTCGATGGCGGTCACCGGCTTCCCCGGCACCATCATCCCCGATTTCGACCAGGGCTTGCCGCCCGGCGTCGACCCGGTCGACGAAACCTTCATCGACACCTCGCGCGCCACCTTGCGCGTGTTCGACGTTTCGCACCTTGGCGGTCCGGCCTCGGGCCAGCTCGTCTTCACGCCGCCGCCTTTCGAGGTGACGGCGGGCCAGATCGGCGAGGTGTTCGGCCTGACCTATGATGACGGCGTGCGCGACGGTGTGCCGTCGGATATCCCCAACCTCTACGCCGCCGCAACTTCGCTGCATGGCGTCGAGATCGTCACGCCGGATGCCGACAAGGACGGCAGGCCGGAACGGCAGCGCCGCGGCACGGCGGGCGCCACCTTCATGGATGGCCAGTTCGGCACCGAAAACGGCGGCGGACCGGGCACCATCTGGAAGATCGACGGTATCTCAGGCCAGGTCGCCAAATTCGCCGACATTGATACCAATAGCGGCCCCGGCATCGGCAATATCACCTTCGACCCCGTTCATCGCCAGTTCTTCGCCTCCGACCTCGACACCGGCCTGATCCATCGCATCGACGCCGGCGGCAGACTGGTCGACACGTTCGACCACGGCGTCGCGGGCCGCCCGGCGCATGGGCTGCCCCCGGTCGCCGACGATGGCGCGGTGATGGATATACAGGGCGCGGCCTTCGACACCGAAGACCCCGACAGCTGGGGCTACACCCAGGACGAGCGCCGCGTCTGGGCCGTCTCCTATCATGGCGGCCGGCTCTACTATTCGGTCGGCGAAAAATCCGAAATCTGGTCGGTGGGCATTGCCCGCGACGGCACCTTTGCCGGTGATCCGCGCTGGGAACTGACCGTGAAGGCCGACAAGGACTACGCCGTCACCGACATTGCCTTCGACAACAGCGGCTTCATGTATCTCGCCCAGCGCGGTCCGGTCGAAAACCGCTATGATTACAGCCGGTTCGCCGATTCCGGCAAGGGCGAGGTGATCCGCTACTTCAGAGAGGATCCGGACAATCCGACGACGGAATCGGTCTGGGCGGAAACGCCGCAGGAATACGCCGTCGGCTTCCCGCAAGGCAACCGGCAGTCGGCCGGCGGCCTCGACCTGCAATATGGCTATGATTTCGACGGCAATCTCGACACCTCCGTCTGCACGCAGACCTTGGTCAACACCGGCGACAAATTGCGCGACAATCCCGAGCTTGCCGAAAAACTCGCCGCCGGCGGCCCGCTCGCCGTGCATGGCGTGCAAATCACGCCCAAGGACCTGGTCAAGCCGGCCAACGTGCCGCCTTTCGGCTCCTGGTTCGTCGATTTCGACGGCTATTTCGAAGACCCCGAAGTGGAAGGCCATGTCGGCGACGTCGCCGTCTGGCATCCCTGCGAGGGCCGTGCCGGCTATTACGAGGAAATACCGGGCGGCTATGAGCCACCCTTCTACCCGCCGGACTTCCCACCGCCCGGCAATCTGCCTCCGTGTCTCGATGTCGAGGACGTGCAGTATTACTGTACGCCGCGCGGTCTCGAGGCCGATCTCTATCTCCATGACCATGCCGGCTTCGGCGGCGATTCGATCAAGGTCCAGTCCAGGACGCCAGGCGTCGGGGTGACATCACCCATGTCGCATGCACCGGGCAAGCCTTACACGATCGACATCACCGGCCACTATCCGGGCGACCGAGTGGATGTCGGGCTGTGCTTCTACAGGAAGTCCGACAAGGACAAGGGTGGCTATTACCCTTGCTGCAAGATGACCTTGCCGCTCCGCACCCCCGCCGTCAGCTGCGAACGTTGAGGAGGCAAAGATGAACATTCTTGCCCTGTCCTCACCCGTAAACGCTCAGCAAACCGTCATGGAGACGATCATGAAACCCCTGTCATATGCCAGGCGCGGTGCGCGCTGGCTGATGGCGGCCGGTATCGCGGTCGCCACGCTTGCCCCCCTGCAAAGCCAGGCGGAAGACACCACCCCGATCACTCCGGAACAGAGGCTTGACCTCGACAATTCGCGTGTCGTCAACCCCAGGCCGGAGCGGCTGGTCCCCTTCTTCACCAAGAAAGGCACCCAGCGAAGCTGCGACTATGTCCTCTATTCGCTGAGCTTCGGCCTGCGAGGCGATCCGCGAGGTTTTGCCGATCCGGGCATGATAGCCCTGTTGAAGAAGCTCAAGATCGAGTTCAAGGACCAGCTTCCGCACGGCTTGGCCATCGTCGGCGCGACGGTCTCCGGAGACGGCACGGACGCCTCCGGCGGTCCGCTGTCCGGCGTTTCGATCAGCACCTCGGCAAATCCAAACGACACGGCCACGGTCTCCGATTTCCGGCTTTCGGCCGCCGATCTCGACGGCGCCGGTGCCGCCAATGAACGCGTCATCACCTTCCAGATCACGGCCAAGATCGACCATGCGGCGTTTCCGTCGCCGACCACAGTCGACAATCAGGGCCTGATCAAGGTGAGCAACGAGGCCGGCACCGGCACCATCATCCCGTCGCAGGATCCGGGCAAGCCCGATGACGGCGACTACAAGACCGGCGCGAAGACCTCGATCCGCATCGACCTCACCAACTGTGACAAGCGGCCTCCGCCGCCGACCGACCATGAATGCTTCAAGGTCGAGCGCGGCACGGTCGACTGCGTCCCCGGCGGTGGCGCCTTCATCTACCACATGCCTGTCGGCCCCGAGATGGGCGGCAAGTGGGTGCAGGTTTCGACGACCTCACCAGGCATCACCATCATCCCCGACACCCAGAAGGTGCCGGCGGGCGGCGGGGTGCTCAACTGGAAGATCGTCGGCGCTTCACCCGGTGACGTCATCCATCTCGTCGTCACCGGCATCGAGACCTATGCCGGGCCGAAGGAAGGCTGGGGCCTGTGCTGCACGCAAACCATCGACATCATCATCCCGCGTGACCAGAGGTGCCCGCCCAAGGACAAGGAACCCGACCTCAAGGTTGAAAAACATGCTGATGTCACACGCTGCACGATGGGTGGTGGCTGCGACTTCACCATCCGGGTCACCAATGTCGGCACCGCGCCCTACAACGGCAAGATCGTGCTCGACGAGGTGACGCTGCCGGCCGGCTCGACGCTCGATTCAGGGCCCAATCCGCCCTGGGTCTGTGCGCCGGGTACCACCCCGATGACGTGCACCTATCCGGTCACTACGCTCAATCCGGGGGCCTTTGTCGACCTCAAGCTCGGCTTCAAGCCGGCCGGAGGCTGGCAAGGCAGCGTGCTGCGCAACTGCGCCACCTACAATTACGGCGCCAGCGGCAAGCCGCTGTTCGGCAGCCAGGCCAATGACCGTGCCTGTGCCTCGATCCCGATCTGCCGGCGCGGCGACCGCAACCCGGATTGCCAGCCGCCGGTCGACAAGAAGGTCGACCTGATCCTGAAGAAGCGTGCCCGCACCGAAGTCTGCACCGCCGATGGCGTCTGCACCTTCATCATCGACATCATCAACAACGGCACATCGACCTATAACGGGCCGCTGACGGTGATCGACAACTACCCAAGCGGCGCGCCGACATCCTCGACCTTCGGGCCGAGCCCGCCCTGGACATGCGGCCCGAACGGCCCCGGCCAGTTCCGCTGCGACAATGCCGGCATCTCGTTGCCGGCGGGCGCCTCGACGCCGATCTTCGTCAAGGCGGTCGTGCCAGCCGGTTACCGGTCCGACACGGTCGAGAACTGCGCCGAGGTCAAGGCCATTCCCGGTGAGGTCGACCTCACCAACAACAAGGCCTGCGCCAAGGAACGCATCCGCCATCCCAATGGCGGCCAGCCGACCTTGCGCATCACCAAGGTGTGCAACGGCTCGCTCGCCGGTGCGTCGCTGGTTTCCTGCCGCATCACCGTCAGCAGCGTCGGCACAGCCGCCCCCACCGGTCCGGTGCGGGTCAACGACGCCGCCACTTTGGTGTCGGGCGGTGCGCCCGTCCAGATCCAGACCGTCACCCCCGACGGCGCGGAATGGGCGTGTGGACCGGTTCCGGCCAACACGCTGTCGTGCCAGATACCAGGCGCCGTCATGACGCCCGGAACCTCCAGGCACTTCGACGTGACGGTTTCGGCCAATGGCGAGTTCGAGAACTGCGCGCGCGGCTCCTATGGCCCGGCGCAGGGCGACGACGTCGTCTATCCGATCGGCCAGGCCTGCGCCAAGGGCGGCGGCTCCTCGACCATCCGTGTCGAGAAGACCGGCGACCGCGAATGCAGGCTCGGCCAACCCTGCTCGTTCGACATCACCATCACCAATGACGGGACGAGCCCCTTCTCCGGTCCGGTTCGCATCGGCGATGCGATCGGCGTGGAAGGGCTTGGCCGGCTCGAAGGCGTCGAGATCACCTCGATCGACCCGCCCTTCGGCTGTTCGCCGGAGCCGACGACCCTGCCGGCCTCCTGCATAGCCAACCTGACGCTCGGCGCTGGCGAGAGCCAGTCACACCGCGTGACGGTTGTCATCCCCGACGATGGGCGTCTCGCCAATCTGCAGGGCAACGTCGATGGCCAGAACTGCGTCGGCGTGCTCTCTCCCGACACACGGGTGCAGGGCGGCGGCGACGTGCTGTCCAGGGACGCCACCAATGTGCGGGGCAAACGCGGCAAGGCCTATTCGTGCCATCCCTTCATCATCACGCATGAGGTGAAGAACCAGTGCTCGCCGGGCTTTGTCATGAACGATGCCGGCAGATGCGTCTGCCCGGAAGGCACCACCTTCCGCAACGGCCAGTGCACGGGCGGCGGCACCAATGTTCTGCCGACGCCTCCGCCGAAGCGCTGCGTTCTGCTGGAAGGCCAGATCCGCACCGAGGACGGACGCTGCGTCTGCCCGCGCGGCACCGCACTCGAGAACGGAAAGTGCGTCAGTACCGACCAGCCCGAGCAGTGCACCATCCGCGGTCAGATCCACAATGCCGACGGCGATTGTGTCTGCCCAAGGGGCACCGAGGTGCGCAACGGCGCCTGCCGTCCGCTCCGGCCGAAGCCCGAGCAGTGCACCATCCGTGGCCAGGTCCACAATGCGGATGGAGACTGCGTCTGCCCGCAAGGGACCGAGGTGCGCAACGGCGCCTGCCGACCTGTCCGGCCGAAGCCCGAGCAGTGCACCATCCGTGGCCAGGTCCACAATGCGGACGGGGACTGCGTCTGTCCGCAGGGGACCGAAGTGCGCGACAGGGCCTGCCGTCCGATCCGGCCGAAGCCTGACCAGTGCACGATCCGTGGCCAGGTCCCCGACGCCAATGGCGATTGCGTCTGCCCGAGAGGCACGGAGGTGCGGGACGGCGCCTGCCGGCGCAAGCAGCCGCAACTGGAGCAGTGCGACATACGTGGACAGATCCACAACAAGCGCGGCGAGTGCGTCTGTCCGCGTGGGACCGAGGTGATCGACGGCGCATGCCGCCGGCCCAGGGAGCAGGAGGAATGCGCGCCAGGCTCGCAGATGATCAACGGCCAGTGCCAGCCGATCATCAGGCGGCGTTGCCCGGAAGGTACGATCGGGCGGTATCCGAACTGCCGGCCGATCCGCGGTCAGCCGTCTCTGGAGCTCAACCCGGGCCAATTGCTGCAATTGCTGCCGCGGCGCCAGCAGAGCGACCAGCAACAGGATCCTGCTCCAAACAGAATCCTGAAACTCCAGCAGCAGTAAGTCCGCGCTTCACCGAACGAGAAACCCGCCGGAGCAATCCGGCGGGTTTCTTCATGATCCGCGCAGGCGGTGGATTTGGCGGCCGAGGACCAGCGCGCGCCGCGACGTTACCCCTGCCTGTGGAACCGCCATACTTGTGCCCTCGACAAGTCGCCGGGAGCGCTTTAGGCAGTCGGTTTGGGACGACCGTATGAAAAGGGCGTCCGGAAAGGCCTCGAGATGAGCAAAAAAACCTTGATCGCACCGTCGGTGCTGGCATCGGATTTCTCGAAGCTCGGCGACGAGGTCGAGGCTGTGGCGGCGGCCGGTGCCGACTGGATCCATCTCGATGTCATGGATGGGCATTTCGTGCCCAACATCACCTTCGGCCCGCCCGTCATCAAGGCGATCCGCGACCGCACCAAGGCCTTTTTCGATTGCCACCTGATGATCGCGCCCGCCGATCCCTATCTGGCCGCCTTCGCCGAGGCCGGTTGCGACGGCATGACGGTGCATGCCGAGGCCGGGCCGCATCTCGACCGCTCGCTGCAGACCATCCGGAACCTCGGCAAGAAGGCCGGCGTCTCGCTCAATCCGGCGACGCCGGAAACGGCGATCGAATATGTGCTCGACCGGCTCGACCTGATCCTGATCATGACCGTCAATCCGGGTTTTGGCGGGCAGGCCTTCATCCCGGCAATGGTCGACAAGGTAAGAAGGGTCAAGGCGTTGATCGGCGACCGGCCGATCCGCATCGAGATCGACGGCGGCGTCTCTCCGGAAACCGCGCCTCTGGTCACCGCGGCCGGCGCCGACGTTCTGGTGGCCGGTGCCGCCATCTTCAGGGGTGGCAGTGTCGAGGCGTACCGCGCCAACATCGAAGCGATCAGGACGGCGGCCGACAAGGCCGTCGGCTAACTCCGCGCCATCGCCCGGTTCTCAATCCCGTTAGGCCACTAAGAACATGGTGCGGAGACGGCCCTTCGGCGTCCCGGCCGAATCAAATCCGTACGGAAAGCCTGATTCGGCCGAACCTTGCCGCTGTCTTTGCGCGCGACAGAAAAGATGCTCTCACGGGACCAAGGAAACAGATAATCCTGCGTGCATACAAAACACGTTAAGTTCTGCTGGTTGTAGAGATATACGAATTCCCGCGATCGGACGGCGGTTCGGGTATATTTCTTTGTTCTAAAGTACAATAGCGCTATCTTCTGCTTGAGCAGCGAAAGTGCGGCGCTATATGATACATGTACAGAAGGGGAATTTTCGGACTCGAATTGCCCAAGATGACAGTTGGGGACAAGGAGTCGCTTTTGACATACGGAGCTGCCAATCTGAACGACGACGGCACGGGAGCCAAGAGTACGCTTGCCAGCACGGTCTATCATCAATTGCGTGATGATCTTCTGAGCGGCGCTTTGGAAACCGAAAGCAAGCTGCGCGTCGAGTGGGTCGTTTCCAAGTATGGCGCCGGTGCCTCTCCGGTTCGCGAAGCCCTCAATCGTCTTGCTTCCGAAGGTCTCCTTGGTCGCCACGACCAGCGTGGCTTCTTCATCATGCCTGTCAGCGCGAAGGAGCTCGAGGAGCTGACGCGCACCCGCTGCTGGCTCGAGGAGCGGGCGCTGCGCGAATCGATCGCCCACCGCACGGCCGAATGGGAAGAACAACTGGTGCTGGCGCTGCATCGCCTCGGGCGCGCCTCACGGCTTTCGCCGCAAATTAGCTCGTCGCTCGATCCGGACTGGGAGAAATTGCACCGCACCTTCCACCGGGTGCTGATCTCGGCCTGCCGTTCGCACTGGCTGGTGGGATTCTGCGATCAGCTTTCCGATCACGCCTACCGCTACCGCCAGATGGCCAATGACGGCGAGAACGTCCAGCGCGACGATTTCGCCGAGCACCGGCTGATCGCCGAAAATGCGCTCGACGGAAACGCGGATGGCGCCGTCCGGGCCCTGATCGATCACTACCAGCTGACCGCCGCCATGTGCATGGAACGCTTCAAGCAAGACGAGGCGCCAAAAGCCGCCGCCGTTCCGGGCCGGCGCATCCATCGTTGACGGCTGTCTGATCGTCGCGCTTTGCTGTCCTATCCTTTTTCAATCTTTCGGTAGACGGGTGCCGCGGGTAGCCGTCAGCGGTCTTGACGGCAGGGCTGGGAAACGCGAACGCTTCGCCTGCGTGCCGACCCGAACATGGCCGGTGCGCCAGTCGCGGCCACCCCAGGAAGTTTTCATGAGCAATCATCTGTTCGATGCATTCCGGTCCCGGATGCCGGCGCCCGGGCGTCTGCTGATGGAGACCGATGATGGACGCTCGTTCACCTATGGCGACATGCTGGCGCGCTCGGCGCAGCTCGCGCATGCGCTGCTGCAAATGGATGTCGCGCCCGGCGACCGGGTTGCCGTGCAGGTCGAGAAGAGCCCGGAGATGGTTCTGCTCTATCTCGCCTGCGTGCGCGCCGGCGCCGTCTTCCTGCCCCTCAACACCGCCTATACGCTGGCCGAGCTCGGCTATTTCTTTGGGGATGCCGCGCCTCGGGTGATCGTGTGCGACCCGGCACGGTCGGCGGATATCGCGGGGATGGTCGAGCCGTCCGGTGCCGTCGTGGTCACGCTCGACCGCGATGGCCAGGGATCGCTCGCAGACCAGGCATCGCGGCAGTCCGGCGATTTCCATGATGTCGAGCGCGGCGCGGACGACCTTGCGGCGATCCTTTACACATCGGGAACGACCGGCCGTTCGAAAGGCGCCATGCTCAGCCACGAGAATCTCGCCTCGAACGCCCGGGTCCTGGTCGAGCAATGGCGCTTCACCGGGGATGACGTGCTCATCCACGCGCTGCCGATCTTCCACACGCACGGCCTGTTCGTCGCCACCAATGTCGTCCTGATGGCCGGCGCCTCGATGCTGTTCGAGCAGAAATTCGACGCGGGCCGCATCGTCTCGCTGCTGCCGCGCGCCACCGTTCTGATGGGCGTGCCGACCTTCTACACCAGGCTGTTGCAGCAGGAGGGCCTGGACCGCGAGGCGGCGAAAAACATCCGTCTTTTCGTCGCTGGCTCCGCGCCGCTGCTGGCCGAGACGCACAAGGCATGGCACGGTCGTACCGGCCACGCCATCCTCGAGCGCTACGGCATGACCGAGACCAACATGAACACCTCCAATCCCTATGACGGCGAGCGGCGCGCCGGCACTGTCGGCTTCCCTTTGCCGGGCGTGTCGCTGCGCATCGCCGATCCCGAGACCGGCAAGCCACTTGCCCAGGGCGAGGTCGGCATGATCGAGGTGAAGGGGCCGAACGTCTTTGGCGGTTACTGGCGCATGCCGGAGAAGACCAAGGCGGAATTCCGCGCCGACCGCTTCTTCATCACGGGCGACCTCGGCACCATCGACGCCGATGGCTACGTCCACATTGTCGGTCGCGGCAAGGACCTGATCATATCAGGCGGCTACAACGTCTATCCCAAAGAACTTGAAAGCGAGATCGACGCGCTCGACGGCGTCCTGGAAAGTGCCGTCATCGGCCTTGCCCATCCCGACTTCGGCGAAGGCGTCACCGCAGTCGTTGTGCGCTCGCCAGCGTCGCGGATCAGCGCGGCCGAGATCCTCGACGCCATCGCCGGCCGCATGGCGAAGTACAAGCATCCGAAGCAGGTGATCTTCGTCGACGACCTGCCGCGCAACACGATGGGCAAGGTGCAGAAAAACTTGCTTCGCGACACCTACAAGGATCTTTACGCTTACAAAGCCGGCTAAGTAGACATTCCGCTTCGGCGCGCGAACGCCGGCTCAGGCCGGGTACAAGAGTTCGACGACATGGTCGGCGATCGCCAGGCTCGCCGTCAGGCCGGGGCTCTCTATGCCGAACAGATTGACGATCCGGCCCGCGCCGTGATCGGCCGGCCCCTGCACCAGGAAGTCCGCAGCGGGCTGCCCGGGTCCCGAGAGCTTCGGCCTGATACCGGCATAGGCCGGCTGCAGGGCATGGTTGGCAAGGTCGGGCCAATAGCGGCGGATCGCCTCGTAGAAGACGGCACTTCGGCCGGGGTCGACCGTGTAGTCGACGCCGTCGATCCATTCGACGTCGGGGCCAAAGCGTGCATTGCCGGCGAGGTCGAGCGTCAGATGAACGCCGAGGCCGCCCTCGACCGGAACCGGATAGATCAGCCGTGAAAACGGCGACCGCCCCGGAAGCACGAAATAATTGCCGCGCGCCAGCCACTGCCGGGGGACGAAATCGCTCGGGAAACCCTCGATTCGCCCGGCCAACGCCTGCGCGTCGAGGCCAGTGGCGTTGATGAAAGCGCCGGCCGCGAGGGCGAAGGTCTCGCCACTGGCATCACGTGTATCGATACGGATCCCGCCAGCTTCGATCGTCGCCCCGGCAACGGAAGTGAGGAAAGCGAAGGATGCACCGGCCGCTTCGGCGTCGCCGCGCAGCGACAGCATCAGCCCATGGCTGTCTATGATGCCGGTCGATGGCGACAGCAGCGCGCCGGCACATGTCAGTGCCGGTTCCAGCCGCTCCGCCTCGCCGCGCGTCAAAAGCTCGACATCGTCGACGCCGCAGCGTTTCGCATTGGCCTCGATCGCCCGCAGCCCGTCCGCCTGGCCGGGCTCGCTGGCGACAATCAGCTTGCCGGCGCGGCGATGGCCGATATTGTGTTCGGCGCAGTAGGCGTAGAGAAGCCGCCGGCCTTTGACGCAGAGCCGGGCCTTCAGGCTGCCGGGCACGTAATAGAGCCCGGCATGGATGACTTCCGAATTGCGCGAACTGGTGACGGTGCCGATCGCGTCGGCTTTCTCGATCACCACCACCTCGCGGCCCGACAAGGCAAGCGCCCTGGCAGTGGCAAGCCCGACGACGCCTGCTCCGGCGACGACACAATCGATTGTCTGCATGGCCTCGCTCTCAGCGTGGAGCGACAGCCTCGAACACCTTGTCGCCGCCGATCCAGACGCTTCCTATGCCAAGATCGTCCGACAGCGCAACGATGTCCGCCGCCGTGCCATTGGCAAAGCGGCCAAGCCGGTGCGACTGGCCGATCGCCTGCGCCGGATAGAGCGAAGCCATGCGCAAGGCTTCGGAAAGTTCGATGCCGACGGTGCGGTGCATGAACCGGATGGCCGAGATCATGTCGAGGTCGGCCCCGGCCAGCGTGCCGTCGGCAAGTCTCAGGCTGCCATCCCTGCGGTAGATGGTGCGGCCGTTCAGCGTGAACGCCGTCATGTCGGTGCCGATCGTCGCCATCGCGTCGGTGACCAGCACGATCCTGCCCGGTCCCTGCTTGGCATCGAGCGCGATCCTGATCGTTGCCGGATGAACATGGATGCCGTCGGCGATCAGACCGGCCGACAAGGCACCGACATCGATGGCCGCACCCGCCAGTCCGGGCTCGCGGTTGCCGATCTGGCTCATCGCGTTGAACAGATGCGTGACCACGCTGGCGCCGGCCTCGGCGAAGGTTTTTGCCGTGGCAAAACCCGTGTCGGAATGACCGAGGCTGACGATGATTCCGGCCTTGGCCAAGGCCGCGACGCGGGCCGGGTCGACGGATTCCGGCGCGATCGTGGTGAGCAGCACCGGCAGCTTGTCCCGCGCCGCGATCAGCATGGCCTGGTCGGCATCCGTCATCGGCCGGATCAGCGCCGGATCATGCGCGCCCTTGCGGGCGACCGACAGATGCGGACCTTCCAGATGCAGGCCTAAAAAGCCCGGCACTTTTTGCAGCGCTGCCGCTTCGCCCGCGGCGATGGCGGCCGCGGTGATCGCGGGTGTGTCGGTGATCAGCGTCGGCAGCAGCGCCGACGTGCCGAACGGCGCGTGCGCGCGGCAGATGGTTTCGATGGAGGCGACATCGGGATGGTCGTTGAGCATGACCCCGCCGCCGCCATTGACCTGGATGTCGACGAAGCCCGGCACCAGCATGCCGCCGCCCGTGTCGACGGCGCGAATATCGGAAGCGATGGCGCCAGCCGGCACGATGGCCTCGACGAGGCCCTCACGCACGACAAGGGCGGCACCTTCATGCCAGTCGTCGCCGTCGAAAATGCGGGCGCCGGTCAGGGCAAAACGGTCGCTCATACGGTCTCCGTCACCTTGCGAAGGTTGCGCGGCGCATCCGGATCGAGGCCGCGATGGCGGGCAAAGGCCTCGACGAACATGTAGAAGGAGACGATCAGCGTCAGCGGATCGGTCAGCGGATGACCGGTAGCGACATGCGGCAGCCGCGTGGCGCGGTTGGCAAGTGCCGAGGTGACGAACACCGGCGCGCCCTTGGCCGCCAGGCTGTCGGCGGCTTCGGCGACGGAGGGCTCGGACGCATCGCGCGCGGCCAGCGCCAGCACCGGAAAGTCGGGGCCGATCAGCGCCAGCGGGCCATGCATGACCTCGGCCGCGCTATAGGCCTCGGCATGCATCCCGCAGGTCTCTTTGAATTTCAGCGCTGCCTCGTTGGCCATCGCCGCCGACGGGCCGCGGCCGAGGATGAACAACGACTTCTGCTTCTCGATCGTTTCGGCCAGCACGCTCATCCAGTCGCAGGCGATCGCCTTGCCGAAATGCTCGGGCAGGCGTGCAAGCGCCGCAAGCAGCGCTTCGTCGCCGGTCGAATGCGCCATCAGGGCAAGACCGGCAACGGCGGAATTGATGAAGGTCTTGGTGGCCGCGACGCTGCGCTCCGGTCCGGCCAGGATGTCGATCGCATAGTCCGAAACCCGCGCGAGCGGCGAATCGGCGGTGTTGGTGACGGCGATGGTCAGCGCGCCGCCGGCCCTGGCGGTTTCGGCCATGGCGACGATGTCGGGGCTCTTGCCCGACTGCGAGATCGCGAGACACGCCGAGCCGTCAAGCCGCAGCTTGCGGCCGTAGATCGAGGCGATGGAGGGGCCGACAGAGGCGACGGCAAGGCCGGCGGTCAGCTCGACGGCGTATTTCATGAAGGTGGCGGCGTGGTCGGACGAACCGCGCGCCACGGTGACGACGAAATGCGGGTCGCGTTCCCGGATGCCGCGGCCGGCTTCGGCCAGCACGGCGCCGGAGCCGTCGAGCAGGCGGGCGACGGCCTGCGGGATCTCCTCGATCTCGCGCTGCATATGAGTGGTGTTGGCAATCATGGTCGGCCCTCTTCGCTCGGCCCTGTCAGCCGCAGTTCGGCGACGAAATCATAGGCGTCGCCCCGGTAGATGGAGCGGGTGAATTCGATCACCTTGCCGCTCGCCAGATAGGAAATCCGCTCGATATGCAGGCCGGCAATGCCCGGCGGCACTTCCAGCAGGCGCGCGTCACTGTCGCCGAGATTGGCAGCGGAGATACGCTGCACCGCCCGCACCGGCCGGTTGCCGGTCAGTTCCAGCGCCGCGTAGAGCGAGGAGCCGATGCCGGCCGGGTCGGGCAGCACGCTGGCCGACAGTGAGGCGCGCTCGATGGCCAGCGGCGTGTCGTTGGCGATGCGCAGGCGCGCCACGCGCGCCACCAACTCGTTCGATGACAGGCCGAGCACCATCATCTCGTCGGGCGAGGGGGCGTAGAGGCCGCGATCGAGCCAGGCCGAACGCACGGCCATGCCGCGTCGCGCCATGTCCTCGGTGAAGGAGGTCAGCCGCGACAGCGACTGCTCGACGCGTTCCATGCGCGGCGCCACGAAGGTGCCGGAGCCGTGGCGCTGGACGAGAATGCCGCCCTTGACCAGGTCCTGCACCGCCTTGCGCACGGTGACGCGGGAGATATCGGCCTTGGTGGCGATGTCGCGCTCGGAGGGCAGCGCGTCGCCGGGCCCGATCACGCCGCGATTGACGGCGTCCTCGATGCTCTTCCTGAGCTGCAGGTAAAGCGGCGCGCCGCTCTGCGAGGATTGCTTGAGCGTGGCGAAGATCTGGTCGGCGGCATCGCTCATCGTGCGGCCTCCGTCCTGGCGAACAGGCGCGCCGCCATCTGGACCGCACCGCCGAGCGCATCGTCGAGCGGTTCCTTCAGCAGGGCGCGGTAGCGCGCCGACAGGCGCGGCGCATAGAGCGGCGCCAGCCCGCCGAGCAGGCAGAGCGGCGCGCCGGCGGCGAGGTCGAGCGCGCCGAGCGAGGCCTCGACATCGGCGACCGCCCTGTCGAGGATCCAGTTGGCGACGATGTCGCCCTTCCCAGCGTGTTCGAACACTTTCGGTGCGAAGCCGCCGAAATCGCCTGGTTTGGCGTTGGTGGTGAACTCGACCACGTCCTCGGGATTGTTGCGGAAGACGGCCATCATGCTGTCGGTCAGCGGCGAGGCCTGGCGCACGCCATCATGCGCGAGCAATGTCTGTTCCAGGAGGTCGCGGCCGATGCGGGCGCCACTGCCCTGGTCGCCGACCTGGAACCCCCAGCCGCCAATGGCGCGCGATTTGCCATCCTTGCGTGCCATATAGGCGGTGCCGGTGCCCAGGATCGCCATCGCGCCGTCACCGGAACCGACGGCGCCTTCGAGCGCGATCTCGGCATCGGTCTCGACGCGGCTGATGCTGAACGGCAGGATTGCCTCGAGCTGCTGCCGGTAAGTGCCGACATTGGCGCCGGCAAGCCCAAGAATGGCGGGTGTCTGCGGGATCAGCTCCGGATCCTGAGCGGCGGCGATGAAGGCCTGCCGCGCCGCATCGACGATGTTGGCGCGCGCTCCGGTAAGGTCGGTGCGGATGTTGGCGGCGCCGCTCTTGGCGCGGCCGAGGACGATGCCGTCCACTGTTGCCAGGGCGGCCCTGCAGCTGGTGCCGCCGCCATCGATACCGAGCACGAATTTCACGCGATTTCTCCTCCGCGCAGATAATACCAATAAAATACCAATAGCCAAGGCTTAATTTGTCTTTCAAAAAGATTAAGCCGTATTTTATTGAAAAACCTAATCATTTTGCCGGCATAGCGATTTCCAGCCGACGAATTCGTTAATGCGTGTGGACAAGTGGTATTTTTTTGGTATTGTTTTCGAAGTTTGGAGGAGCAGGGATGGTCGAAACGCGCACCGAAGCGCTGCATGGGAACGCCGAGGGGCTGGATATCCAGGCTCCCGAAGCGATCCTCGGTGCGCTGGCCGATGCGCAGGTCGAGGCCGCGAAAGCCGTCCGCAACGCCATCCCCTCTATTGCCAGGGCAGCCGAGATCATTGCCGGCAGCCTCAGCGGCGGCGGCAAGCTTGCCTATGCCGCGGCAGGCAGCTCTGGCCTGATGGCGCTGGCCGACGCGCTGGAACTGCCGGGCACGTTCGGCATCCAGCGCGACCGCATCGCCATCCTGATCGCCGGCGGCGACGACGCTTTCAGGACATTG
This sequence comes from Mesorhizobium sp. ES1-6, assembly GCF_020164775.1. Lineage (NCBI taxonomy): Bacteria > Pseudomonadati > Pseudomonadota > Alphaproteobacteria > Hyphomicrobiales > Phyllobacteriaceae > Mesorhizobium > Mesorhizobium sp. ES1-6. The sequence goes on along the minus strand of NZ_JAIUGU010000006.1, from coordinate 278,523 downwards.
GCCGGCGGACCCGAGGACGACACCGAGGAGGCCGCGACCGCGGTCTCCAGTGCCGGCATCGGCGCGGGCGATTGCCTGATCGCCCTTTCCGCCTCCGGCACCACGCCCTATGCGGTGCGCGCCGTCGAAGAGGCGCGGCGCCGGGGCGCCGCCACCATCGGCATCGCCAACAACCGGGATACGGCTCTGCTCAGGCAGGCCGACACCGCCATCCTGCTCGAAACGCCACCGGAAGTCATTGCCGGCTCGACCCGCATGGGCGCCGGCACCGCGCAGAAGATCGCGCTCAACATGCTGTCGACGCTGACCGCAATTCATCTTGGCCATGTGCATGACGGCTATATGGTCAACCTCATGGCCGACAACATGAAGCTGCGCGACCGGGCGGCGCGCATCGTCGCCGCCATCAGCGGGCGCGACAGGGAAGAGGCGGCCCGGCTGCTCGAAAAGAGCAGCGGTGCCGTCAAGACCGCCATTCTGCTCGCCGCCGGCGTCGACAGTGCGGAAGCGGCGCGGAAAATACTGGAAGGGACAGGCCAGAAACTGCGGCCCGCCCTTTCCGCGCTGGGGCATGATGCCGAAAAGCGGAAACCGCTTTTCGGAAACGATCGTGCCCGAACAAAGAAATAAAGCCTGTTTCATCCCGATTTCCATCGGGTGAAACGGGCTTTCGAGGGGAACAAGGGTTCCAAAGCCTGGGTTCTCATCAAAACCGAACCTGAAAAAGGTCAACAGGGAGACTGAGCATGACAACGAAACTACTGACGGCACTGCTTCTGGGCACATCCATTCTCGGCTCGGCCGGGTTGGCTCACGCCGCGGACGTAACGCTCAACATCGAAAGCTGGCGCGGCGACGACCTCGCCATCTGGAAGGACAAGCTGATCCCGGCCTTCGAAGCCAAGAACCCGGGCATCAAGGTGGTGTTCGCGCCCTCGGCACCGACCGAGTATGACGCCGCGCTCGGCGCCAAGCTCGCCGCCGGCTCGGCGGGCGACCTGATCACCTGCCGCCCGTTCGACAAGTCGCTCGAACTGTTCAAGAAGGGCAACCTTGCCGATCTCTCGGCGCTGCCCGGCATGGAAAACTTCTCGCCTGTCGCCAAGTCCGCCTGGCAGACCGATGACGGCAAGTCGAGCTTCTGCGTGCCGATGGCGTCCGTCATCCACGGCTTCATCTACAACAAGGACGCCTTCGACAAGCTCGGCATCAAGGTGCCGGAAACCCGCGACGAGTTCTTCGCCGCGCTCGACAAGATCAAGGCCGACGGCACCTACATCCCGATGGCGATGGGCACCAAGGATCTCTGGGAAGCCGCGACCATGGGCTACCAGAACATCGGCCCGAACTACTGGAAGGGAGAGGAGGGCCGCGCCGCGCTGATCAAGGGCGAGCAGAAGCTGACCGACAAGGACTGGGTCGCGCCCTATGAGGAACTGGCCAAGTGGAAGCCTTATCTCGGTGACGGCTTCGAGGCCCAGACCTATCCGGACAGCCAGAACCTGTTCACGCTCGGCCGCGCCGCCATCTACCCGGCCGGCTCGTGGGAAATCGGCCTGTTCAACACCCAGGCCCAGTTCAAGATGGGCGCCTTCCTGCCACCGGTCGAGAAGGCCGGCGACACCTGCTACATCTCGGACCATACCGACATCGGCATGGGCCTGAACGCGGCTTCGAAGAATGCCGACGCTGCCAAGACCTTCCTGTCCTGGGTGGCTTCCGCTGACTTCGCCACCATCTACGCCAACGCGCTGCCGGGCTTCTTCAGCCTGAACTCCGCGCCGGTGAAGATGGAAGACCCGCTGGCGCAGGAATTCGTCTCCTGGCGTGGCAAGTGCAAGTCGACGATCCGCTCGACCTACCAGATCCTGTCGCGCGGCACGCCGAACCTCGAAAACGAGACCTGGGTCGAATCGGCCAATGTCATCAACGGCACCGACACGCCGGAAGCCGCGGCCAAGAAGCTGCAGACCGGTCTCGACAGCTGGTATAAGCCGGCGAAATAAGAGCTCAGGCAACGGAGCAGGGCCGTTCCAAGTGGACGGCCCTGCCTTTTTCGATAGCATCGACCGCGAACGATGGCGCCGCCCCGCATCCGCCTGCCGGCACCTTCTCCCCGTATAGTGACGGGGAGAAGGGACTAGCCGCGACGCTGGCGACCCCTCTCCCCGTCCTTCACGAGGAGAGGGTAAGGGTGAGGGCGGCGCTGCCGGCAAACGCATTTGCCCAGAACCTTGATCGGCGGGGACCGAACTCATGGCCGCACAAACACGACCGAAAAGACCGTTCCGCTGGCATATCGCCGTCTTCCTGGCGCCGGCGGTGCTCGTCTACACCGCGATCATGATCCTGCCGCTGGCCGGCACGCTGCAGCTGTCGCTGTTCCGCAACGTCGACCAGTCCCAGGTCTTCGTCGGCCTGGACAATTTCCGCACCCTGTTCGGCGACCCCAACTGGTCGGTCAATTTCTGGAATGCGCTGAGGAACAATGTCTGGTTCTTCATCATCCACATGCTGGTGCAGAACCCGGTCGGCGTGCTTTTGGCGGCGCTGTTGTCCAGCCCCAAGCTGCGGTTCTCGGCCTTCTACCGCACCGCCATCTTCGTGCCGACCATCCTGTCCTTCGTCATCGTCGGCTTTGCCTGGAAGCTGATCCTGTCACCGCTCTGGGGCGTGGCGCCGCATCTGCTCGATTTCGTCGGCCTGAAAAGCCTGTTCACACCCTGGCTCGGCAAGGAGCAATACGCACTGACGGCGCTCAGCTTGATCTCGGTGTGGCAATTCATAGGCATTCCGATGATGCTGATCTATGCCGCCCTGCTGTCGATCCCCGAAGAGGTGATCGAGGCGGCCGAATGCGATGGCATCACCGGCCTGTCGCAGTTCTGGAAGATCAAGCTGCCGCTGATCCTGCCGTCGATCGGCATCATCTCGATCCTCACCTTCGTCGGCAATTTCAATGCCTTCGACCTGATCTACACCGCGCAGGGCGCACTCGCCGGGCCGAACTATTCGACCGACATTCTCGGCACCTTCCTCTATCGCGCCTTCTTCGGCTTCCAGTTGCAGGTCGGCGACCCCAATATGGGCGCGACCATCGCCACGATCATGTTTCTGATCATCCTCGGCGGTGTCTGCGTCTACCTCTTCCTCATCCAGACGCGCCTGCGTCGGTATCAGTTTTAGAGGGGACGGAGATGAGCATCGCAACCCGTTCACTGCCCCGCGCCATCGGCGCCCACGCGATCCTGCTGACCTACACGGCGATCGCGCTGTTTCCGGTGATCCTGGTCATCATGAATTCGTTCAAGTCCCGCGCCGGCATCTTCGGCGCGCCGCTGACGCCGCCGACGCCAAAGACGTTCGACCTGATCGGCTACACCACGGTGATCGGCCAGGGCGACTTCATCCATTATTTCCAGAACAGCCTGGTCGTCACCGTCGGCTCGCTGTTCTTCGTGCTGCTGTTCGGCGCCATGGCCGCTTTCGCGCTTTCGGAATACCGCTTCCGCGGCAACACGCTGATGGGGCTTTATCTGGCGCTCGGGATCATGATCCCGATCCGGCTCGCCACCGTCGCCATCCTCCAATTGATGGTGGCGAGCGGGCTGGTCAACACGCTGACCGCGCTGATCCTGGTCTACACCGCGCAGGGGCTGCCGCTCGCCGTCTTCATCCTGTCCGAATTCATGAAGCAGGTGTCCGACGATCTGAAGAACGCCGGCCGCATCGACGGCCTGTCGGAATACACCATCTTCTTCCGCCTGGTGGTGCCGCTGGTCAGGCCTTCGATGGCGACGGTCGCCGTCTTCACCATGATCCCGATCTGGAACGACCTGTGGTTCCCGCTGATCCTGGCGCCGTCGGAAGAAACCAAGACGGTGACGCTCGGCGCGCAGCTCTTCCTCGGCCAGTTCGTCACCAACTGGAACGCCATCCTGGCCGCACTCTCGCTGGCGATCCTGCCGGTGCTGGTCCTCTACGTCATCTTCTCGCGGCAACTGATCCGCGGCATCACCTCCGGAGCCGTCAAGTGAGCGTGCAAAAACCCCTTCGTGTCGTCGTCGCCGGGCTCGGCAATATGGGGCGCAGCCATGCGCTGGCCTATCACAACAATCCAGGCTTCGAGATCGCGGCCCTGGTCAACCGCTCCGACGTGCCGCTGCCGGACGGGCTGTCCGGCTATGACATCAGGCGCTCCTTCGACGACGCGTTGCGCGAGGAGAAGCCCGATGTCGCCTGCATCGCCACCTATTCGGACAGCCATGCCGACTATGCGGTGAGGGCGTTCGAGGCCGGATGCCATGTCTTCGTCGAAAAGCCGCTGGCAACGACGGTGGCGGATGCCAAGCGCGTGGTCGCCGCCGCCAAGGCCAATGGTCGAAAACTGGTGATCGGCTATATCCTGCGCCATCACCCGTCCTGGATCAGGCTGATCGCCGAGGCGCGCAAGCTCGGCGGTCCCTACGTCTTCCGCATGAACCTCAATCAGCAATCCTCAGGCCATACCTGGGAGACGCACAAGCAGTTGATGCGGACGACCTCGCCGATCGTCGATTGCGGCGTGCACTATCTCGACGTGATGCTGCAGATCACTGACGCCAGGCCGGTCGAGGTGCGCGGCATGGGCGTGCGGCTGACCGACGAGGTCGCGCCCACCATGTACAATTACGGCCATCTGCAGGTGCTGTTCGATGACGGCTCGGTCGGCTGGTACGAGGCCGGTTGGGGTCCGATGATCTCAGAGACGGCCTTCTTCGTGAAGGATGTCATGTCGCCCAAGGGCTGCGTGTCGATCGTCATGAAGGAGGGCGTCAAGTCGGACGACATCGACACCCACACCAAGACCTCGACCATCCGCCTGCACAGTGCCGCGACCGGCGCGGACGGCAAGTTCCTAAAGCCGGACGAGCTGCTGTCGATGGCAGGCGAACCGGGCCATCAGGACCTCTGCGATCTCGAACAGGCTTTCGTCCTCAAGGCGATCCGCGAGGACCTGGACCTGACCCGCCACATGGACGATGCGGTGCGCTCGCTCGACGTCTGCCTTGCCGCCGACGAGAGCGTGCGCACCGGCGCCGCCGTGAAACTCTAGAACAGGGACGAAGCCGTGGGCTCGCTGAAAATCGAGAATGTGAAGAAGGCCTTCGGGCCGGTCGAGGTGCTGAAGGGCATCGACCTCGAAGTGACGGATGGCGAATTCGTCGTCTTTGTCGGCCCCTCCGGCTGCGGCAAGTCGACCTTGCTCAGGGTCATCGCCGGGCTGGAGGATTCCACCTCGGGCCGGGTGCTGATCGATGGCGAGGACGTCTCGGTCACCCCGCCGGCCAAACGCGGCATCGCCATGGTGTTCCAGACCTACGCGCTCTACCCGCATCTGACGGTCAGGAACAATATGGGGCTCGGCCTCAAGCAGGCGAACACCCCGGCGACCGAGATCGATCGCCGCATCGGCGTCGCCTCATCCATGCTGTCGCTGGAACCTTATCTCGAAAGGCGGCCAGCGGAACTCTCCGGCGGCCAACGCCAGCGCGTCGCCATCGGCCGCGCCGTGGTGCGCGAGCCGAAACTGTTCCTGTTCGACGAGCCGCTGTCGAACCTCGATGCCGCGTTGCGCGTCAACACGCGGCTGGAAATCGCGCAGCTGCACCGCCGCCTCAAGGCGACGATGATCTACGTCACCCACGACCAGGTCGAGGCGATGACCCTGGCCGACAAGATCGTCGTGCTCAACGCCGGGCGCATCGAGCAGATCGGCGGACCTATGGAACTCTACAATGCGCCGGCAAACGAGTTCGTCGCCGGCTTCATCGGCTCGCCCAAGATGAATTTCGTCGACGGTGCGCGTCTGGGCGAAACCGCCAAGACCATCGGCGTGCGGCCCGAGCATCTAACCGTCGATCCGAAGGCCGGCGCCTGGAAGGGCACCGTCGTGCATGCCGAGCATCTCGGTGCCGACACCAATCTTTATCTCGATTGCGAAAAGGCCGGGCTGATTACTGTGCGGATTTTCGGCGTCTACGACGCGGAGCCCGGCACCACGCTTTACGCGACGCCGGAGCCGGGCAAGACCTATCGGTTTGGTGCGGATGGGAAGGTGCTGAAGTAGCTTTCACAGGAAAGGCCAGCGCCGCCCCTCATTGCCCTGCCGGGCATTTCTCCCCGTAGAACGGGGAGAAAGAAGCTGGCGGCGAGGCTGGCGTAATTTGCGAAGTAGCGATGACAGCGTCCTTCTCCCCGTTCACGGGGAGAAGATGGCGCAGCCAGATGAGGGGCAGCGATGACGCCCAAAATCTCGCGCTTAAACGTCAGCCCTAAACGTCTGCTTCTGCTGCCCCAGCCCTTCGATTCCCAACTCCACCACATCGCCGGCCTTCAAAAACACCGGCGGCTTCATGCCGAGGCCGACGCCGGGCGGGGTGCCGGTCGAGATGATGTCGCCGGGATGCAGCGACATGAACTGGCTGAGGTAAGAGACGAGATAGGCAACGCCATAGACCATGGTCTTGGTCGAGCCGTTCTGCATCGTCTTGCCGTTGACAGTTAGCCACATTTTCAGGTTCTGCGGGTCGGCGACCTCGTCCTTGGTGACCAGCCATGGGCCGGTCGGGCCGAACGTGTCGCAGCTCTTGCCCTTGGTCCACTGGCCCTGGCGCTCGGCCTGGAAGGCGCGTTCGGAGACGTCGTGCGAGACGCAATAGCCGGCGACATAGTCCAGTGCGTCGGCCTCGCTGACATACTTGGCTGTCTTGCCGATGACCACGCCGAGCTCGACTTCCCAGTCGGTCTTCTCGGAACCGCGCGGGATCAGCACGTCATCGTCGGGGCCGACGATGGCCGAGCTTGCCTTCATGAAGATGATCGGCTCGGAGGGCACGGTGGCGCCGGTCTCGGCGGCATGGTCTGAATAGTTGAGGCCGATGCAGATGAACTTGCCGGTGCCGGCAACGCAGGCGCCGAGGCGAGGCTTGCCGGAAACAACAGGCAGCGACTTCGCATCGAGCTTCGACAGCATGTCCAGCGACGCAGGATGAAGCGTGGTGCCGGCAATGTCGGCGACATGGGCGGAGAGATCGCGGATCGTTCCATCCGCATCGAGTAGGCCGGGACGTTCGCTCCCCACCTCGCCATAGCGCAGCAGTTTCATGCATCTTCTCCTGATTGCGGCCTCGGGCCGTTCTACAAACTCTCCGCCGGGGCATCAGCCCTTCCGGAACCGGGCCGGACCCTAGCCACCGGCCTGCTTCACGACAAGCGCGGGCAGCCCGTTTTGATCGCCGGTGGGCGGGATTTTCAGACTTCCCGATCCTTCGTCGAACCCGATCGTCCGGTTGCCGGCAATCGTCTCCGGACGCGATCAGATCGACCAGCCGCCGTCGATATTATAGGCCTGCCCGGACGTATAGGTGGCGCCGGCCAGATAGACGGCGAGATCTGCGATTTCCTCCGGCGTGCCGAGCCGGCCCATCGGCTGGCGGGCGATGAATGCGGCACGGGCGGCGTCGTAGTCGCCCTGAGCGTGCATGCGGTCCTGCAGCGACGGGCTCTCGACCGTGCCGGGGCAGATGGCGTTGCAGCGTATGCCCTTGCCGACATAGTCGGCCGCGACCGCCTTGGTCAGGCCGATGACGGCGGCCTTGCTCAGGCCATAGACGAAGCGGTTTGGGACACCCTTGGTCGAGCTGGCGAGCGAGGCCATGTTGATGATCGATCCGTCGCCGCGCTCCAGCATGCCGGGCAGCACGGCCCTGATGGTCCGGACCATGGCGCGGACGTTGAGGTTCAGCGCGAAATCGAGGTCGCCATCCTTCATCTCCAGGATCGAGCCGGAATGGACGAAGCCGGCGCAGTTGAACAGAACGTCGACACGGCCGATCTCGGCGAAGGCCGCGTTGACCGCCTCGTCGTTGAGGACGTCGACCTTGCGGGTCTTGATTCCTGATGTCTTGGCGAGTTCCGCCAGCAGCGTCTCGTTGATGTCGGTGGCATGGACGACAGCACCTGCCTTGGCGAAGGCCAGTGCGCTTGCCTTGCCGATGCCTTGCGCCGCCGCCGTGATGACAACGATCTTGCCTGCCAGATCCGCCATGTCTTTTCCTCGCCTGCTTGGATCAATTGCCTTTATCGGCGGCCGGCGAAGACGTCATGTGCCAGTCAGGCGCGATCGTGCGGCCCGCGCCAGTTCACTGATAAAGATGTTTTTTCTCGTTAAAGAACATATGCACGGGCGTCAAGCCCGAACACGATCACCATTGCGGCAGCATGGAAATCAATCGCCGTAAGGCACCCAGACGTTCTTCACCTCGATGGCGCGGCGCAGGAAAGCATCGCCGGCGGCCTCTTCGGAGGCCCAGTCGAGGCTCCGGCCATTGCCGCTCCAGACGCGCTTGAGATTGCCGATGGAGTCGGCTTCCGCCTTGGCGCAGGTGTCAGCGTCGGCGAACAGCCAGAGCCCGTCGACATCGTCATGCTTGGCCAGCACGCCGGCAAGTTCGGCGCTGCGGCCGGTGACGATGTTGATGGCGCCGGCCGGCACGTCGGAATATTCGATGATCTGATAGAGATCGGTCGCCAGCAGCGGATACCGTTCCGAAGGCGCGGCGACCACCGTGTTGCCCATGGCCAGCGCCGGAGCGACCAGCGAGATGAAGCCGAGCAAGGGCTGATTGTCGGGCGCGACGATGCCGATGACGCCGACCGGCTCATGCAGCGCCAGCGTCACGGCACGCGCCGGCGGCTGGTGCACGCGTCCCTCGAACTTGTCGGCAAGGCCGGCATAGAGGAACAGCCGTTCGATCGAGAGCTCGACCTCGTCCCGCGCGCCCTTGGCGTTGGCGCCGGTCAGCTCGGTGAGGCGGGCGGCAAACTCGCCCGCACGGCCGGAAAGGTTCTCGGCCAGGTAATAAAGCACCTGCGACCTGTTATAGGCGGTTGCTTCCGGCCAGCTCTTGCAGGCGCGCGCGGCGGAAACGGCGTCACGGATATCCTTGCGGCTGCCGAGCCCGATCTCGCCGGCAAGCTTGCCCTTGGCGGTGGCGATGCCAAGCGAGTAATTGCCATCGGGCCGCACCTGCTTGCCGCCGATGAACAGTTTTGCCGTGCGGTCGATGACGCTACCGTCGGCCTGCTCGACGGGCCGAGCGGACGACGTCGCCGGTTTGATGACCGGGCCGAGCGGCAGCTTTGCCGTCAGATATTCGAACATCCCCTCACGACCGCCCTCGCGCCCGAAACCGCTCTCGCGGTAGCCGCCGAAGCCGCAGGCGGCGTCGAACATGTTGGTGCCGTTGACCCAGACGACGCCGGCCTTGAGCTGCGGCGCGACATGAAGGGCCAGATTGACGTTCTCGCTCCACACAGAGGCGGCGAGCCCGTAGCGCGTGTTGTTGGCCAGTTCGACCGCTTCCTCGGTGTTGCGGAAGGTCATGGTTGCCAGCACCGGGCCGAACACCTCTTCCTGGGCAAGAATATTAGCCGGCGAAACACCGGTGGCCAACGTCGGCAGGTGGTAGTAGCCGGAAGACGGCAGCGCCGCATCCGGCTGCCAGCAGACGGCGCCCTGCCTGGCGCCTTCCGCGACCAGACCCTTGACCCGGTCGAGCTGTGTGGCGTCGACCAGCGGCCCGATATCGGTGTTCTTGTCGAGCGGACTGCCGACGCGCAGTCGGCTCATCCGCGTTTTGACCTTGGCGATCAAGGCTTCGGCAATGCCTTCCTGCACCAGCAGCCGCGAACCGGCGCAGCACACCTGGCCCTGGTTGAACCAGATGCCGTCGACGAGGCCCTCGACGGCGCTGTCGAGGTCGGCATCCTCGAAGACGATGAAGGCGGATTTGCCGCCAAGCTCCAGCGACAGTTTCTTGCCCGACCCGGCGGTGGCCTTGCGGATGATCTTGCCGACCTCGGAAGAGCCGGTGAAGGCGATCTTCTGGATGCCGGGATGGTTGACGATCGCCGCACCTGCTTCCGGACCGCCCTGGACGATGTTGACGACGCCCTTCGGCACGCCGGCGCGTTCGCAGATTTCGGCGAACAGGATAGCGGTCAGCGGCGTGAACTCGGCCGGCTTCAGCACCACGGTGCATCCGGCGGCGAGTGCCGGCGCTATCTTCCAGGCCAGCATCAGCAACGGAAAATTCCACGGGATGATCTGGCCGACGACACCGACGCCCTTGTGGCCGGGGAAATCCTTGTCCAGCGCCTGCGCCCAGCCGGCATGATGGATAAAATGACGGATCGCCAGCGGCACGTCGATGTCGCGGCTCTCGCGGATCGGCTTGCCATTGTCGATCGATTCAAGCACCGCGAACAACCGCTGGTGACGCTGCATGGCGCGGCCGATGGCGTAGAGCACTTTCGCGCGCTGGTATCCCGAGGCGGCCGACCACTTCGGCAGCGCCTTCGTGGCCGCGGCGACAGCCGCGTCGATATCGGCGGCATTCGCATCCGACACCTTGGCCAGAAGCTTGCCCGAAGACGGTTCTCTGGTCTCGAAGGTCTTGCCGCCGGAAGCGGCCTTCCATGCGCCGTCGATGAACAGCGCCTTGCCAAAGTCGCGCGCGGCCAACCAGGCGTCGGCCTCGTTGCGGGCTTCCGGCGCCGGGCCGTATTCCATGGCGTGATAGCGTTCGAGAATGTTCATCAGGCACTCCAGATAATTGTCAGAGAAGGCATTCCGTTACGCCCGTCAAACTCTGACGCTAAGCTATCGCGTGGCGGTGATTGGCCGAATAGTGCCCGGTCAGGTGATGTTCGAGCTGGCGCTCTATATCGGTCAGCAGGCTCGACGCGCCGAAGCGGAACAGCTCGGGCTCCAGCCACGGCCGGCCGAGCTCTTCCTTCATCAGCACCAGCCAGTCGAGCGAAACCTTGGCCGTGGAAATGCCGCCGGCCGGCTTGAATCCGATGAGATAGCCGGTCTCCTCGAAATAGGCCCTGATGGCGCGCACCATGGCCAGGCCAACGGGCAGCGTGGCGTTGACGCTTTCCTTGCCGGTCGAGGTTTTTATGAAATCGGCGCCCGCCATCATCGCCACCATCGAGGCCAGCATGACGTTGCGCAGCGTGGCGAGGTCGCCTGTGCCGAGGATGACTTTCAGATGCGCTTCACCGCAGGCGGCGCGCATCGAGACGATCTCGTTGTAAAGCTCGCGCCATTTGGCGCCGAACACCAGGCCGCGCGGAATGACGACGTCGATCTCGTCGGCGCCGTCGCGTACCGAGGCCTCGATTTCCTGCAGCCGGGTCGACAGCGGCGCCAGCCCATGCGGGAAAGCCGTGGAGACGGCGGCGACATGGATGCCGGTGCCGCGCACGGCATCGACGGCGGTGGCGACGAAGGGATGGTAGACGCAGACGGCGGCCGGCCGGATGGTCTCGCCCGCAATGCCCAGGCCCTCCATGATGTCGCGGCGCAGCGGGTTGATCGCCTTGGCGCAGAGCCGGCGCACGCGCTCCTCGGTGTCGTTGGAGTTGAGCGTTGTCAGGTCCATGCAGGCGATCGACCGCAGCAGCCAGGCCGCCTGGTTGTCGGCCTTGATCGAGCGCCGTTTGGTCAGGCTGGCGACGCGGCGTTCCAGCGCCGAACGGTTGACGCTGCGCACCGATTCCAGAAAGCCGAGGTCGAGCTTGAGGCCAGGATTGCGCGCGATGTGATGGTCCAGCGGCACCGGGGTGTTGGCGGCGGCGCGTGCCGGCAGCGGCGTCACCTTGGTGCCAAGATCGGCGTCGCGGATTGTGCTGCTCATCTCCTGCCCTTTCATTCAGCGGCGTGCGCTTGATGTCCTGGTGCGCATCGTTCGCCCAAAGCCGTTCGACAGCTTTGGGCAACACGCACGAAGATAGCCCGCGAAGCCGCGCTTCACGAGTCCTCAAGCGAGGGATAGCTGAAAAAGGCTGCAAAAGCAGCTAATTTTTGACCGGAAGGTCAAAACTCGATTGCCGAGCGTTAAGCGCGGGCCTCAGCCGACGAAGGCGCGTTCGACGACAAAAGTCGCGGGATGGCTGAGCGAACCTTCCTGGAAGCCGAGGCTTTCGGCCAATTCCTTGACGTCCTTCAGCATATGCATCGAGCCGCAGATCATGATGCGGTCGGTTTCCGGATCGAGCTTCTCGATGCCGAGGTCGCTGTAGAACTTGCCCGAGCCGATCAGCGCGGTGATGCGGCCCATGCGCGCCGACTCTTCGCGGGTCGTCGAATTGTAGAGCGTAACGCGCCCGGTGGTCAGCTCGCCGATAAGCGGGTCGCTTTCCAGCGCCGCCACCAGTTCCTGGCCATAGATCAGTTCGGCATTGTCGCGGCAGGTATGGGTCAGGATCAGCTGGTCGAATTTCTCGTACGTGTCGGGATCGCGCAGCAGGCTGGCGAAGGGCGCGATGCCGGTGCCGGTCGAGATCATGAACAGCCGCTTGGCCGGCGTCAGCGCGTCGACGACCAGCGTGCCGGTCGACTTCTGGCGCATGATGACGGTGTCGCCGACCTGGATCTTCTGCAACTCCGACGTCAGCGGGCCGTCCGGCACCTTGATCGAGAAGAATTCCAGCTCTTCGTCCCAGGCCGGGCTTGCCACGGAATACGCACGGTACACCGGCTTCTCGGCGTTGGGCAGGCCGATCATGACGAACTCGCCGGAGCGGAAGCGCAGCGACTGCGGCCGGGTGATGCGGAACGAGAACAGCCGGTCGGTATAGTGCTTCACCGAGACGACGGTTTGCGCATAGACATTGGCCGGAATCGGGAACTGCAGCGGACGGGCTTCAGCGGTGTTGAACGCGGGCGTGGTGTTCATCAATTCCAACCTTCTCGCCCAATGAGAGACGCGGGCGCCGAACTTTCCCGTGCGCGCCCGAACCATTCAGGTCCCGGCGTGCCATGCACGCTACCGAGGCGGTAAGCTCTTGTGTCGGGAATTTATTAGTATACAAACGATATTTGCGTCAAGATGGCGCCGTGAAACACCTTTCCAAACTGCGGCATATCCGTAGTCCCAGCATTTCGGGTTTCGACAATGGAAGAGAATTTTTCGGTGCTGTCGCCGGATTCCCTGGGCAGCGTGGTTGCCGGCATCGATGTCGGCGGAACCTTCACCGACCTGCTTCTGATCGATGGCAAGGACGGTGGCAAGGTCTATCTCGCCAAGACCCCGACCACGGTCGACAACCAGGCTTTTGGCGTGGTGTCGGCGCTCGGCGCCACCGGTTTTCCGGTCGACGGCATCGACCTCATCGTGCATGGCACGACCACCACCACCAATGCGGTGCTGGAGCGCCGGCTGGCCAAACCGGCATGATCACCACGCGCGGTTTTCGCGACGTGATCGAGCTCGGCCGGCGCACGCGGCCGCAGCCCTATGGCATGACGGGCACCTTCGTTCCCATCATTCCGCGCAATCTCAGGCTCGAAGTGTCGGAGCGTGTCGAGGCCTCAGGCGCTATCCGCACGCCACTCGACGAGGCCGAAATGCGCGATGCCGTGCAGGCGCTTATCGCCGCCGGCTGCGAATCCCTCGTCATCCACTTCCTGCACTCCTACGCCAACCCCGGACATGAGCGGCGCGCAGCCGAAATCGCCGCCGAATTCTGGCCGAACGGCTACATCACCACGGGCCATGCGCTGCTGTCGGAAGCGCGCGAATTCGAACGCGGCGTAACGGCCTCGGTTAATGCCTCGGTGCAGCCGATCCTCGAGCGCTATGTCGAGCGGCTGCGCAAGGAATTGGCGGCACAAGGCTATGGCCGCGACTTCCTCATCATGAACGGCAATGGCGGGATGATCTCGGCCCGCTTCGTCACACGTGAATCGGCCAAGACGGTGATGTCGGGCCCCGCCTCCGGCGTCATCGCCGCCGCCTATACGGGCAAGCGCGCCGGCTTCGAAAACCTCGTCACCTACGACATGGGCGGCACTTCCACCGACGTGGCGTTGATCCGCAATGCCGAGCCGGCGGTCTCGAACGAGATCGAGATCGAATATGCCATGCCCATCCACGTGCCGATGGTGGCGGTGCACACGGTCGGCGCCGGCGGCGGCTCGATCGCCCGCGTCGATGCGGCCGGCCTGATCCAGATCGGCCCGGAAAGTGCCGGCGCCAATCCCGGCCCGATCTGCTACGGCCGTGGCGGCACCGAGCCGACCATCACCGACGCCAATCTTGTGCTCGGCCGGCTGGCGCCGAAGAAATTGCTGGCGGTCGACAATCCGGTCACGGCGGAGCGCGTCACCGGCATTTTCGAGGACAGGATCGGCAAGGCGACCGGCCTGTCCGGCGTCGAGGCGGCTGGCGCGGTGCTGCGCCTCGGCAACATGAAGATGGCCGGCGCCATCCGCATGGTCTCGGTGTCGCGCGGTCATGACCCGCGCGATTTCGCGCTGTTCGCCTTCGGCGGCGCCGGGCCGCTGCACGCCACCGCGCTCGCCCGCGAACTCGGCCTGCCCAAAGTGCTGGTGCCGGCCCGTCCCGGCATCACCAACGCGCTCGGCTGCGTCGTCGCCGATCTGCGCCATGATTTCGTCAACACCATCAACCAGCCCGTGGCCCTTCTTGATGAAAGCCAGCTCCACCAAGTATTGGAACGGCACCGGAACGAAGGTGGGGAGTTGATCGGCAAGGAGGCGGTGAAACCGGAGAGGATCCGCGTCACCCATTCCGCCGACATGCAGTTCGTCGGCCAAACCCACATCATCAACGTGCCGCTGCCGTCTTCGACGGTGACGCGGAGCGAATTGCAGGCTTTGTTCGAAAAAGCCTATTTCGCCCGCTTCAAGGTCGAGCTGCCGGAAATCCGCGCCAACCTCGTCAACCTCAATACCTCGGTCACCGGCGTGCGCCCGGCGATCGACCTGTCGCGCCTGATCGACCCGGCCGGTCGCGCAAAAACACTGGAAGAGGCGCGGCGTGAAATCCGGCCGGTCTGGTACGCCGGCCACTGGCACGACACGCCGGTATACATCAGGGAAAAGCTGCCGCTCGACGCCATCATCGAAGGCCCGGCGATCCTCGAACAGATGGACGCCACCACCGTGCTCGAGCCCGGCGACCGCGCGCGCTCGGACCCCGACGGCAACATCATCATCGACATCGGCGAGGCCTGAGATGCCCGACATTGATATGGCAAAGCTCGACGCCATTACGCTTTCGGTCCTCCAGGCCGCCTTGCAGCAGGTCTGCGACGAGATGGACCTGACCTTTTCCCGCGCCGCCTTCTCGCCCGTCATCGCCGAGGCCAACGACCGTTCCGACGGCATCTATTCCGCCGTTGACGGTTCGCTGATCGCGCAGGGCAGCCAGGGCCTGCCGGTGTTCGTCGGCGTCATGCAATATTCGACCAGGACGGTGATCGAAATGATCGCCGATGGCCGCTGCCTGGCCCCGGAGCCGGGCGACATCTACATCGTGAACGACCCCTATCTCGGCGGCACGCATCTGATGGACGTGCGCTTCGTCATGCCCGTCTATCGCGGCGGAAAGATCTTCTGCTGGTTGTCCAACACCGGCCATTGGCCCGACATTGGAGGCTCCGTGCCCGGCGGCTTCTCGGCATCCGCCACCGCCGTCGAGCAGGAAGGCCTGCGGCTGCCGCCGGTAAAGCTGTTCAAGAAGGGCGTGCTCGATCCTGAAATCTACGCCATCATCTGCTCCAACATCCGGGTTGCCGACCAGCGCATCGGCGACATCAGGGCGCAAGCAGCAGCCCTGCTGATCGGCCAGGATAGGCTCAATGGAATCTTGGATCGTTACGGAGACGAAACCGTTGTCGCGGCGATCGCCGAACTGCGCCGCCGCGCCGCCGAGCAGATGCGCGCCAACATATCCGCCATTCCCGACGGCACCTACCGCTCCCGAGCCTTTGTCGATTCCGACGGCGTGGTCAACGAGCCCCTGACCATAGCGCTCGCCGTCGAAAAAAAGGACAACACGCTGACCTTCGATTTCTCCGGCTCGTCGAAGCCCTGCGCCGGGCCGATGAACAGCGTATTGGCGACCACCCTGTCCTCGGTCTATCTCGCCATGCGCCATATCTTCCCGGACGTGCCGATCAGCGCCGGCGCTTTTGAACCGCTTGAGGTCAAACGGCCGGAGGGCACTTTCCTCGATGCAAAGTATCCGCGCCCGGTCTCGGGCTGCGCAGCCGAGGTGTCGCAGCGCATCGCCGAGGCGGTGTTCGCCGCCATGGTGCAGGCGTTGCCCGACAAGGTGACGGCGGCTCCCGCCGGCTCCAGCGGCAATTTCGCGCTTGGCGGCAGCGATCCCGCGCGCGGCCGCGATTATGTCATGTACCAAATATCCGGCGGCGGCTATGGCGGCAATTCGGGCCATGACGGCCTCACAAATGGCTGCTCGACCATCGGCATTTCGAAATCGCCGCCGGTCGAGATCATGGAGCAGGCCTTTCCCGTGCTCTACCGCCACTATGCCTTGCGCGAAGGCTCGGGCGGCGCCGGCAAGCATCGCGGCGGTTTCGGCCTCGCCTACGAGGTCGAGATCCTGCGCGGCGAGGCGCGCGCGTCCTTCGTCATGGACCATGGCCGTTTCGGGCCGCAAGGCGTCCTTGGCGGGGAGGACGGCGAACCCAACAGCGTGATCGTCTTCCGCGATGGCGCGGAACACATACCGCCGCACCTTTCCAAGGAGCAGGACATCCCGCTGAAGGCCGGCGACCGCGTGCGCGTCGGCACGCCCGGCGGCGGCGGTTATGGCGATCCGCGTGAGCGAGACGCGGAGCAGGTGCGGCGCGATGTGGCGCTGGGCTATTACACCTTCGAGCAAGCCAGGGAAAAATTTGGCGTCGTATTGGCGGCGGGTGATCTCATCGACGATCGGATGGCAATGCACAATCAGCAAACCGGCTAACCACCGCAGGTCGCCCGCGCGGATCGTTCACAGCGCCGTGATCGCCGCATGACATGTCGTTTCCGTCTCCGCCGGGAGCATGAAAGCCCGTAGATTTATCCGGTCAACGGAGATCTCGAACATGCATCTTTTTGGTCGTTTCGTGCTTGCCGCTTCCGTCGCCGTCACCCTCGCCACGGGTGCTGCTTCCGCCCAGGAGAAACTGCGGCTTGGCACCGAGGGTGCCTATCCGCCCTTCAACTACGCCAATGCCGACGGCACGCTGGGCGGTTTCGACATCGATCTCGGCAAGGCGCTGTGCACCGAGATGAAGGTCGAGTGCGAATTCGCCGTCCAGGACTTCGACGGTTCGATCCCCGCGCTGCAGGCCGGCAAGTTCGACGCCATCATCAACATCACCATCACGCCCGAGCGGGCGCAGAAGGTCGAGTTCACCCACAAATACTACCAGACGCCGCCGGCCATCGCCGTGCCGAAGGAGTCGACCATCGCGGGCACCTCGCCGGACGATCTCAAGGGCAAGGTGCTCGGCGTGCAGAGCGCCACCATCCACCAGAATTTCGCCGAGCAGAAATACAAGGGATCGACCGTCAAGGCCTATCCGACGGGCGACGACGCCCGCACCGACATGGCCAATGGCCGCCTCGACGCGATGATGGATGGCTCGATTATCCTGACCGAATGGCTGAAGAAGCCCGACGGCGCCTGCTGCAAATTGCTGGGCACGCTGACCGCCGATCCGGCCATTCATGGCCCCGGCGTCGGCATCGCGCTGCAGAAGGGCAACAAGGACCTGGCCGACAGGTTCAACGCGGCGATCGACGCGCTGCGCGCCAACGGAAAATACAAGGAGATCAACGACAAGTATTTTGCCTTCGACGTCTACGGTTCCTGAGACCGACGACAAACCCCCTCCGGCAGCGCCTGATGGCGCTGCCGATTTTCATCCATACGGAGAAATTCCTTGGCCGAGCGGCGCTCCCCTTTCTACAGCGGTATTGTCGGGCTTGGCGCCACCATGGGCCGTGTCGGCGGCGACTTCATCTCGGCCAAATACTATTCCGGCATTGCCGACGAACACCTGAACACGCGCGCCAATGTCGGCGTGCAGGACCTCAGCACCATGGGCAAGATGGACATCAAGGGACCGGACGCCGAGGCGCTGGTCAACCATGTCATCGTCAACGATGCCTCGGCGATGAAGCCGGGCCAGGTCCGCTACTCCACGGTCTGCCGCGAGGATGGCGGCATCATGGACGATCTCACCGTGTTCCGGCTGGCACCCGAGCACTTCATGCTGGTGACCGGCTCCGTCAACCGCCTGAAGATGCTGCCCTGGCTGCAGCATCATGCTGAGGGCCGCAAGGCCTATGTCACCGACATCACGGCGGCGGTCGCTTTTCCCACCATCCAGGGCCCGCGCTCGCGCGACCTGTTGAAAGCTCTGGTCACGGATGCCGATCTCGATGGGTTGAAGCGCTGGGCGTTCACCTCGGGGCGTGTCGGCGAAACCAAGGTGTTGATCTCGCGCACCGGCGTCACCGGCGAACTCGGCTTCGAACTCTTCGTGCCGGCCGATGAGGCGGCTTCGGTCTGGGACGCGCTGATGAAGGCCGGCCGCGATTTCGGCCTGAAGCCCTATGGCGTGCTGGCCATGTTCACGCTCGGTCTGGAAAAGGCCTATCCCGCGCATGGCATCGACATGGACGAGACCCGCACGCCGTTCCATGTCGGCCTCGACCGCTGGATCAAGTTCGACAAGGGCGATTTCATCGGCCGCGAAGCGCTGTTCAAAGTGCGCGACAAGGGTCTCGACGAACGCTGGACCGGCCTGATCCTCGATGGCGACACGCCGGCAGCGACGGATGCGCGGGTGATGGCCGATGGCAGGGATGTCGGCGTGGTCACCTACAGCGACCATGGCTATTCCCTGGGCAAGGTGCTGGCGACAGCGCATCTGCGGCTGCCGTTCACGGCTGTTGGAACGGAACTCAGCATCGCCATTGAAGGCAAGCCGGTCCGCGCCATGGTGGCGCCGATGCCGTTCTTCGATCCGGAAGGGGCGAGGTTGCGGGGTTAGCGCGACTTGCGTCGACAGGCCGCTGCCTTCGCGATTGGCCGAAACGGCCTGACATCGTCATCCTATGGCGAAGCGATCGGCGGTGGCCCCAATCGCTGACAGTCAGCCGGCTCATCACCCCCGGCGATCGAGCCGCGCCACCAGACGATCCCCTACCCACTGGATGCCGCAAACCAGTATGATCAGCACGATCACCACGGCGATCATCACGCTGGTTTCAAACCGCTGATAGCCGTAGCGGATGGCAAGGTCGCCGAGTCCGCCCGCACCGATGGCGCCGGCCATGGCCGAGGCGCCGACCAGCGTCACCAGCGTCACGGTGAAGCCGGCGACGATGCCGGGCAGCGCCTCCGGCACCAGCACCTCGCGGATGATGGTCCAGCGGTTGCCGCCCATCGCGCGCGCCGCCTCGATCAGCCCGTGGTCGACCTCCCGCAGCGACACTTCGGCGATGCGCGCATAGTAGGGCGTGGCGGCGATCGACAGCGGCACGATCGCCGCCCAGGTGCCGATCGAGGTGCCGACGATCAGCCGCGTCACCGGGATCAGCGCCACCAGAAGGATGATGAACGGCACCGAGCGGAAGCCGTTGATGACGGCGGCGAGCACCCGGTTCACCCACGGGCTTTCGGCTATGCCGCCGCGCTCCGTGGCGATCAGCGCCAAGCCGAGCGGCAGGCCGAAGACCAGCGAGATCAGGCCGGAGGCGGCCGTCATCAGCACCGTCTCCCGGATCGACCGCAGCAGAAGCTCAAACAGGATCGGCGACATGGCCAAGCACCTCCACCCGCGCCTGGCGGGACTTTAGAAAAGCGATCACCTCGGCGAGATGGCCCGCATCGCCGCCAGGGATGGACAGGAACAGCGTTCCGACCGGCTGCTGCTGAATATGGTCGATGCCGCCATGAACGAGCCGGAAGGCGCCAGGCACGGCTCTCGCAAGGTCGGAGAGCAGTGGGCCGCGCGCGGCTTCGCCGGCCACATCCACCCGCAGGATGGTTTGCGCGCCGGCTGACGGACGGAGCCGGGCCGCCAGCTCCGGCGGCAGTTGCGGCCGGATGGCGCCGAGCAGGCGTTTTGTGATGCCGGATTGCGGATCGGCGAACACCGACCAGACCGGCCCTTGCTCGACGATGCGTCCGGCGTCGATGATCGCCACGCGGTCGGCGATCGAGCGGATCACCTCCATCTCGTGGGTGATCAAAAGGATGGTCAGGCCAAGCTGCCGGTTGATGTCCTTGAGCAGGGCGAGAATGGACCGGGTCGTCTCCGGGTCGAGCGCCGATGTCGCTTCGTCAGACAGAAGCAGCGCCGGCCGAGCGGCCAGCGCCCTGGCAATGCCGACGCGCTGCTTCTGGCCGCCCGACAGCGACGCCGGATAGGCTTTCGCCTTTTCCGACAGGCCGACGAGATCGAGCAGCTCCGCCGCCCGCTTCAGCCGCTCGGCCTTTGGCCGGCCCCCGATCTTCAGCGGCAGCGCCACATTGTCCTCGACGGTCTTGGCCGACAGCAGGTTGAAATGCTGGAAGATCATGCCGATGCGCCGCCGCAGCGGCTGCAGGTCACGCTCGCGGAGCCGGCTGATCTCGCGGCCCTCGATGAACACCTCGCCGGTGTCGGGGCGCTCCAGCCCGTTCAGGCAGCGGATCAGCGTCGATTTGCCGGCGCCGCTGCGGCCGATGATGCCGAGGATCTCGCCCTTGCGCACCGTCAGTGAAATGCCGTCGAGCGCCGCCGTCGCGCCGAAGCGGCGCTTCAGCTCGACAAGGCGCACAACGTCCTGTGCCGGTGCATCGGCGTCGTCCGTGTTCTCGATGGCTGCGGTCGCATGCTGGTTCATACGCGGATCCCGAAACAGGATTGCTGCCCGCGCATCGCACGGACCGCACTTCTCTCGTCAAAGCAGACACTTTCGTGCCAGGATTTGCTCAGTAGGCGCTGAGACCGGTGCCCTTGTAGACCTTGTCGAACTCAGCCTTGACCGCCTCGTTCTGGTAGGAGGCGACCAGCGTCTTCACCCAGGCCTCGTTCTCGTTGCCGACCTTGACGGCGATGAAGTTGCGATAGGGATTGTCGGCGATCGACTCCTGCGCGATGCGGTTTTCCGGGGTCAGGCCGCTTTTCAGCGCCCAGTCGGTGTTGACCACGGCGGCGTCGAGATCCTCGACCGAGCGGCCGACGATACCGGCGTCGAGCTCCTTGATCTCGAATTTCTTCGCATTCTCGGCGATGTCGGCGGTGGTGGCCAGGATGCCGGCGCCGTCCTTCAGCTTGATCACGCCCTCATTCTGCAGCACGCGCAGCGCCCGGCCTTCATTGGACGGGTCGTTCGGCACGCCGATCACCGCGCCTTCCGGCAGGTCGGCGACCTTCGTGTACTTCTTGGAGTAGAGGCCGATCGGCCACACGCCGGTATAGCCGACGCGCACGATATGGTAGCCCTGCGTCTTGATCTGGTTGTCGAGATAGGGCTGGTGCTGGAAGGCGTTGGCGTCGATCTCGCCGCGCTCCAGCGCCTCGTTGGGCTGGGTATAGTCGTTGAACACCACGGTCTCGATGCTCAGGCCCTTCTCGGCGGCTTTAGCGACCACGACGCGCCAGACATCCTCGTCCTCGCCGCTGATGATGCCGACCTTGATCGCCTTCTTGTCCTCGGCGAAGGAGGCATGCGGCGCCATCAGGCTGCCGATCGCCACAGCCGAGGCGAACAGCAGAGCGAGGCCGCTGCGCCGGTTGATGGTTGACCTTGGGGAAGAGGACAAAGTGTTGTTGAAGTCGGACATGTCTGATTCTCTGGGGTTGTGAAGTCATGGCAGCAAGGCGGGTTGCCTAGGCTTGGTCACATCATCAGAATTCTATCGATTTTATCAAAGAACGTGTTTCGCCGTTCTCGGCCAAGCCGGGAATATTCTCTCAAAAATTTTGGGGAAGAGAGCAAAACACGCCGCAGGATCGGCTATCGTCCGTTGCGATCCGATCCCGTGGCCCAGAAGAGCCGGCGAGGTGCCCACGAGCCCGGCCGTCGTGTTTCCCTCCGGATTTATAGTGTTGTTACAATTGTTGGTCGCGCATGACGTGACCGAGCAGCAATGGCGGGTGCTGCACGTGCTGAGCGAGGCCGGTCCGATCGAGGCGACGGAGCTTGCGGATCGCGCCTCGGTGCTGCCGCCCAGCCTGACCCGCATCATCAAGACCCTCGAAGGCCGAAAATTCATCACCCGCAACAAGGCGCAAGGCGACGGCCGTTGCGTCGTGCTCGCCATTGCTCCGGCCGGCTCGGCGCTGATCGAGGTGCTGTCGCCCGAACGTCGCGTCATCTATGACGACATCGAACGACGCTTCGGCCGTGAACGGCTCGAGCAATTGCTCGATCCCTGGAAATCCTGATCGACGGCAAAGGCTGACCGCTCCGCGGCGTGGGCCGTTCGCCTCGCCTCGAGCGCAAACTGCCCAGCCGCGTGGCGCCGGCGGCAGTTGCAGGGACATTGATCCTTACGCTGATTGATTGTGCCTGCGACCAGCATTCTTCCCTGATGCGGCCATGGCCACCTTTTCGTGAAGGCGGGCGGGTTGATCGGGCGGCCTTCTTGCCTAGGTAGAGAGTGCGGCAGGGCGCCACGCGATCTCAACAATCGGTATGACATTTTCCACTATTCGAAAGCTTGCCCTTTCTGGTCTCGTCGTCGTCGTCCAGTCTTCCTGCGTCGTTCCCGACGACACGTCGCGCATCGCCAAGGTCGATCCTACGGCGGCGGCGGCTCGCAAGGAGATGGTCGGCCTCAGCGAAGCCGACGTTCGAATGTGCGCGGGGTTTCCAACCGCCACCGCGGACGCCGGCGGATCCGGCCAGATCTGGACTTACAAGCGCGTCGTTCAGCGCGGCAATCTCAGCATCGTCGTCCCCACCCTGTCGGTGGGGCCGGTCCCGGCCCTCGGTGGTTCCCTCAATGTCGCCCCCGGCGGCTATTGCGACACGCAAGTCCGCATGGTCGGCGGCCGCGTCGCCGAAGTTGCCTACGCCGGCGACAACAATCTGCCCAGCAGGCGCGACGCGCTCTGTGTCAGCACCGTGGACGCTTGCGTGGCCTATGCCCGCCAACACAGGCAGGTGACCAAATAGGTGGGGCGACAAGGGGATTCCGCGGGAAACGGCGATGGCCGGGCTTCGGTATTTGACGCGGATGGCGTTGAGGGCTTGACTGCCCCGCCGGACCGAATACGCTAGCGCAAAATACCGGCTCTGATCGCCGGGCGGCAAATATGCCTCGTATGCCTCGCCTTTCCGGCGCTGGCTGCGGGGCATTGTCATTTCTGGGGTCTTGTTTGAAACGGCGTATCGAAATCGGCATCCTCTATTCCCGCTCGGGGAGCTATCAGCTCGTCTCCGACGCGTGCCGCATCGGCGCCATGCGCGCCATCGCCGACATCAATGCCGACCGCAGCTCGGGTATCGAACTGGTGCCGGTCGAACGCGATCCGCAAAGCAACGCCGACCGCTACGCGACGCTCTGCGAGGACATTTTCAGGACCAGCAGCGCCCGCCACGTCGTCGGCTGCGTCACCTCCTGGAGCCGCAAGGAGACCATTCCCGTGCTGGAGAAGGCGGGCGGCATGCTCTGGTATGCCTGCCCCTATGAGGGGTTCGAGGCCAACGAGCATGTCGTCTACATGCACGCCTGTCCCAACCAGCACCTGGTGCCGCTACTGGCGCATGTCGTGCCGCGCTTCGGCGCCAACGGTTTTCTGCTCGGATCGAACTACATCTGGGGCTGGGAGATGAACCGTGTCGCGCGCGACCTGATCGCCGATGCCGGCGGCAAGGTCTTGGGCGAGCGCTATCTGCGCATCGGCGAGACCGACGTGTCGCGCCTGATTGCCGAAATCAGGGCGACGCGGCCGAATTTCATCCTCAACAATCTGATCGGCACCTCGTCCTATGCCTTCCTGGCCGCCTATCGCGACCTGGGCGTCGAGGATCCGGCCTTCAGCCCGCAAAACTGCCCGGTCATTTCCTGCAACCTGACCGAGGGCGAGCTGCCGGCGATCGGCGAGACGGGCAAAGGCCATCTGTCGGTCGGGCCCTATTTCGCGCCGCGTCCGGCCGCCTTCGCCTCGTCCTTCGAAGCCTCGGCCTATGCCTCGGTGCAAGTGATGGCCGACGTGCTGTCGCGTGATCCCGAGGCCGGCCCGGCGGAATTTTCCAGGACCTTCGCCGAGCGGCGCTTTTCCACCCGGCTCGGACCGATCGCCATCGACGCGCATTCCCAGCACGCCACGCTGCCCGTCATCATAGGCCGGATCGCTGACGGTTTCTTCGAAGTCGTCAGCCGCGAGGACGAGGTCGCACCGGATCCCTACCTGTCACGCTACGATCCGGCAAAAACATTCGGCCGGCCGCGCCTGCGGGTGGTGTCGTGACCCGCACGCCGCGCATCCCCAATCTCGGCGGCGCCAGGGCGTTTGTCCTGCATCGCCCGCACCCGACGGTGCAGGCGATCACCAGGCAATTGTCGGCCATCGGCCTTGTCACCGTGGACTGCTGGCCGGAACTGGCGGCGGAAGCGCTGGCCGCGGACTTCGTCTTCTTCGATGCCGATCTCGGCTTCGACGAGCAATTTCCCTGGAAGCCGGGCGAGGCGCCGATGCCGCTGGTGGCGCTGATCGGCTCGGAAGCGCCCGGTCGCATCGAATGGGCGCTGTCGCACAAGGCCGACGCCCAGCTCCTGAAGCCGGTCGGCAATGCCGGCGTCTACAGCGCACTGCTGATCGCGCGCCAGAGCTTCGAGGCACGAAAGAACTTAGCCGGCGAGATTGCCGCGCTGCGCCAGCGCGTCGCCGAACGCCAGACCATCGTGCGGGCTGTCTCAGCTTTGGCCAAAGGCAGCGACGACGAGCGCGCCTATGCGCAACTGCGCTCACTGGCGATGAGCTGGCAGATCAGCGTCGAGGACGCCGCGCGCCGTATCGTGGCAATGACCGAGGACGTAACGGGAGAGGCCAAGAGCGGGGAGAGCGGCGATGACCAGTCCCATCGCGCCTGACCTCGCGGCGACGGCGCGCATGCCGTTAAAACCGCGCGCCGGCGTCTGGCGCCGGCTGGCCCAGCGCCGCCTGGCGCTGCTCGGCCTGGTCATCGTGGCCGTCGTCGTCGCCGGCGCGATCCTGGCGCCGTGGCTGACCGGCTACGACCCCAACGAGCAGATGTTCGATGGCTTGACCATCGAGGGCTCGCCGCTGCCGCCGAATGCGAAATTCTGGCTGGGCACCGACCTGCTCGGGCGTGACCTGTTGACCCGCATCCTCTACGGCGCCCGCACCTCCTTGATCATCGGCATCGTCGCCAATGGCGTCGCGCTCTTCATCGGCACGCTGGTCGGGGTCACCGCGGGCTATTTCCGCGGCTGGGTCGGCAGTGTGTTGATGCGTTTCACCGATCTGATGATGGCCTTCCCGGCGCTGCTGCTAGCCATCTGCCTGGCGGCCGTGTTCCAGCCCAGCCTGTGGATCGTCGCCATGGTCATCGCCCTGGTCAACTGGGTGCAGACGGCGCGCGTCATCTACACCGAGACGTCCTCGCTCGCCGAGCGCGAATTCATCGACGCCGAGCGCACCATCGGCGCGAGTGCGCCGCGCATCCTGTTTCGCCACATCCTGCCGCATCTCCTGCCCACCATCATCGTCTGGGGCACGCTCGGCATCTCGACCACGGTGCTGCTCGAAGCGACGCTCTCCTTCCTCGGCATCGGCGTGCAGCCGCCGACGGCATCGTGGGGCAACATCATCTTCGAGAACCAGACCTATTTTCAGGCCGCGCCCTGGCTGGTTTTCTTTCCCGGCGCCGCGATCCTGGCGCTGGCGCTGGCCTTCAACCTGATCGGCGACGCGCTGCGCGACATTCTCGACCCGACGCAAAGGGGCCGGGCATGATGGGAGGCCGGGCATGATCGCCTATCTCGGCCGCCGGCTGATCCAGTCGCTGCTCATCCTGCTCGGCGTCTCGCTGATCACCTTCGCGCTGCTCTATCTCCTGCCCGCCGATCCGGTGCGCCAGATCGCCGGCCGCAGCGCCACGCCGCAGACGGTGGAGAACATCCGCCAACAGCTCGGCCTCGACCAACCCTTCATCGTCCAGTACTGGCACTATCTCACGAAGCTCGTCAGTGGCGATCTCGGCCGCTCCTACATCCAGCGCTCCGAAGTGACCGAACTCATCGTCTCGCGCCTGCCGGCGAGCCTGCTTCTGATGGCCGGCGCCATCCTGTGCGAATTGCTGATCGGCCTCTCGATGGGCCTGATCGCCGCCGTCAAGCGCGGCACCGCCACCGACCAGACGCTGATGGTCGCCTCCTTCGTCGGCGTCTCGGCGCCGCAATTCGTCGTCGGCCTTTTGCTGCTCTACGTCTTTGCCGTGCGATTGAGCTGGTTTCCGATCGGTGGCTACGGCACCTGGCGCCATCTCGTGCTGCCATCGCTGACCATGGGCATCCTCGGCGCCGGCTGGTACGCACGCATGATGCGCTCTTCGATGATCGACGTGCTGCGCCAGGATTATGTGCGCACCGCGCGTGCGAAAGGCCTGGCTCGCGGCGCCATCATCTTCCGCCACGCCCTGCCCAACGCCATCCTGCCGGTCATCGCCATGATCGGCATCGACATCGGCATCTTCATGGGCGGCATCGTCGTCGTCGAGAGCGTGTTCGGCTGGCCCGGCATCGGCCAACTCGCCTGGCAGGCCATCCAGCGTGTCGACATCCCAATCATCATGGGTGTCACGCTGGTGTCGGCTTTCGCTATCGTGCTCGGCAACCTCTTGGCCGACATCATCGCGCCGTTCATCGACCCCCGCATCAAACTGAGATGAGCATCAAGCTCGGATGAAACCAAGAAAACAAACAGAGAAAGGGAACATGACAATGAAGAAGTTTCTCGCATCGACCGTGGCGGCATCGGCGCTGGCGCTGATGCTCGGCATGACGAGCGCCCGGGCCGAGGACACGATCGACCCGAACGCCAAGCAGGGCGGCGCCATCACCATCACCTACAAGGACGATGTCGCGACGCTCGATCCGGCGATCGGCTATGACTGGCAGAATTGGTCGATGATCAAGAGCCTGTTCGACGGGCTGATGGATTACGAGCCGGGCACCACCAATCTCAAACCCGACCTCGCCGAAAGCTACCAGATTTCGCCCGACGGCAAGACCTTCACCTTCAAGCTCAGGCATGGCGTGAAATTCCACAATGGCCGCGAGATGACCGCCGACGATGTGAAATACTCGCTCGACCGTGTCACCAACCCAAAGACGCAAAGCCCGGGCGCCGGCTTCTTCGGCTCGATCAAGGGCTATGACGACGTCGCCGCCAGTAAGGCCGAGACGCTGTCGGGCGTCACCGTCGTCGATCCCTACACGGTCAAGTTCGAGCTGACCCGCCCCGACGCCACCTTCCTGCATGTCATGGCCATCAATTTCTCGCATGTCGTGCCGAAGGAAGAGGTGGAGAAATACGGCGCCGATTTCGGCAAGCATCCGGTCGGCACCGGGGCGTTCAAACTCGCCGAGTGGACGCTCGGCCAGCGCATCGTCTTCGAACGCAATCCGGACTATTGGCACAAGGGCCTGCCGCATCTCGACAAGATCACCTTCGAGATCGGCCAGGAGCCGATCGTGGCGTTGCTGCGCCTGCAGAAGGGCGAGATCGACGTGCCCGGCGACGGCATTCCGCCGGCAAAATTCCAGGAGGTGATGGCCGATCCCGAGCAGAAGGCGCGCGTCGTCGAAGGCGGTCAGCTGCACACCGGTTACGTCACCATGAACACCACAATGGCGCCGTTCGACAATGTGAAGGTGCGCCAGGCCGTCAACATGGCGCTCAACAAGGCGCGCATCATCCAGATCATCAACGGCCGTGCCGTGCCGGCCAACCAGCCGCTGCCGCCGTCGATGCCGGGCTACGACAAGGAATACAAGGGCTATCCCTATGATGTCGCCAAGGCCAAGGCGCTGCTTGCCGAGGCCGGTCATCCCGATGGCTTCGAGACGCAATTGTTCGCCATGAACACCGATCCCAACCCGCGCATCGCCCAGGCGATCCAGCAGGACCTGGCGGCAATCGGCATCAAGGCCAGCATCCAGTCCCTGGCGCAAGCCAACGTCATCGCCGCCGGCGGCGACAAGGCCGGCGCGCCGATGATCTGGTCGGGCGGGATGGCCTGGATCGCCGACTTCCCCGATCCATCGAACTTCTACGGACCGATCCTGGGCTGCGCCGGGGCTGTTCCGGGCGGCTGGAACTGGTCGTGGTATTGCAACAAGGATCTCGACGCCAAGGCGGCCGAGGCAGACTCGGTGGTGGACCCGGCCAAGGCGGGCGAGCGCGACAAGATGTGGAGCGCCATCTACGACAAGGTGATGGAGGATGCGCCCTGGGCGCCGGTGTTCAACGAACAGCGCTTCACCATGAAGTCCGCGCGCATGGGCGGTGCCGACAACCTCTATGTCGACCCGGTCCATATCCCGATCAACTATGACAATGTGTACGTAAAAGATGTGCAATAACTGCGATTACACCATCCACGGGCGCCATCACCATTTCGGCTGGGACAATTCGTTTGTCCCGGCGCAGCGTGTGGCGCCCGGCTCCACCATCGAGTTCCAGTGTCTGGATTCCTCGGGCGGCCAGTTGCAGCCCGACAGCACGGTCGCCGACATCGCCAAGCTCGACTTTGGTCAGATCAACCCGGTCACCGGTCCGATCTTCGTCGAGGGCGCCGAGCCGGGCGATGCGCTGAAGGTGACGATCGAGATGTTCAAACCGTCCGGCTTCGGCTGGACGGCGAATATTCCCGGCTTCGGTCTGCTCGCCGACGACTTCAAGGAGCCGGCGCTGAACATCTGGAAATACGACGCCGCCTCGCTCGAGCCGGCATTGTTCGGGAAAAACGCGCGCGTGCCGCTGAAACCGTTCGCCGGCACCATCGGCAACGCACCAGCCGAGATGGGTCATCACTCGGTGGTGCCGCCACGTCGCGTCGGCGGCAATCTCGACATTCGCGACCTTGCCGCAGGCACCACGCTCTATCTGCCGGTGGAGGTGGCGGGCGCCCTGTTCTCGGTCGGCGACACGCATGCCGCGCAAGGCGATGGCGAGGTCTGCGGCACGGCGATCGAAAGCCCGATGGACGTCGTGCTCAAGCTCGATCTGGTCAAGGACGCCAGGCTGAAGACGCCGCGCTTCACCACATCGGGCCCGGTGACGCGCCATCTCGACGCCAAGGGCTATGAGGTGACGACCGGCATCGGGCCGGACCTGATGGCTGGCGCCAAGGAAGCGGTTGCCCAGATGGTCGACCTGCTCGCCGGGCGCTACGGAATAGATCCGGTCGAGGGCTACATGCTGGCCTCGGTCTGCGGCGATCTCAGGATCAGCGAGATCGTCGACATGCCCAACTGGGTGGTGTCGTTCTACTTTCCGCGCTGCGTGTTTGAATGAAAGGTCGGCGCCGCACCCCCCTCTGCCCTGCCGGGCATCTCCCCCTCAAGGGGGGAGATCGGCAGCTTTATCGCCGCGCCCATTCCTCGCCGTTGAAAATTGGCGAAAGCCCTCGTCACAACCAATCTCCCCCCTCGAGGGGGAGATGTCCGGCAGGACAGAGGGGGGCGTGCCCCGCCAAACCTCTCGGAAGCCTGCGCCTGCAATGACCACCAACCCCATCCTCACCATAACCAATCTCTCCGTCTCCGTGCGCGGCGAGGAGGGCTCCCGCGAGGTCGTCTCCAACCTCTCTCTGGCGCTTGCCCGTGGCGAAACGCTCTGCATCGCCGGCGAGTCCGGCTCCGGGAAATCGATGACGGCGCTGGCGATCATGCAATTGCTGCCGCAGCCCGCGGCGCGCATCTCCGCCGGCTCGATCCATCTGGCCGACACCGACCTCACCACACTCGACGAACGCCGGATGCGCCATATTCGCGGCGATCGCATCGCCATGATCTTCCAGGAACCTATGACCTCGCTCAATCCGGTTCTGTCGATCGGCCGCCAGCTCACCGAATCCATCGAGGCGCATACCAGCCTGTCGCCTACGCAAGCCCGCCGGCGCGCCATCGAGGCGCTGAAGGCGGTGCGTATTTCGGAGGCCGAAAGCCGGCTAAGGCAATTTCCGCACGAGCTGTCCGGCGGCATGCGCCAGCGCGTGATGATCGCCATGGCGTTGGCGCTGGAACCCGACGTGCTGATCGCCGACGAGCCGACGACGGCGCTCGACGTCACCGTGCAGGGCGAGGTGCTGGAATTGCTGCGCGACCTGCAGAAGAAGCACGGCACCAGCGTCATTCTCATCACCCACGACATGGGCGTGGTCGCCGAGATGGCCGACCGCGTCATCATCATGCGCCACGGCCGCATGGTCGAGGAAGGCAAGACATCGGATATTTTCGCCAGGCCG
Source organism: Mesorhizobium sp. ES1-6 (assembly GCF_020164775.1). Lineage (NCBI taxonomy): Bacteria > Pseudomonadati > Pseudomonadota > Alphaproteobacteria > Hyphomicrobiales > Phyllobacteriaceae > Mesorhizobium > Mesorhizobium sp. ES1-6. Next base: position 248,150 of record NZ_JAIUGU010000006.1, on the reverse strand, counting down.
CGAGCCGATTATACGCGCGAGCTGCTCGCCGCCGTGCCGCGCATCGGCAGTGGCGTCGGCCGGCAGGCATCGAAAGAGATTGCCGAAGCCGCAATGCCGGCCAATGTCGCCGATATAAAAGACCTCCACGTCCGCTTCGACCTGCATGGCGGCATCTTTGGCCAGGTCACCCGCCGCGTTCACGCCGTCGAGGGCGTCAGCTTTTCGATCGCGCCCAACGAAACGCTGGCGCTGGTCGGCGAATCCGGCTGCGGCAAGTCGACCACCGCCAAGGCGCTGGCCGGGCTGGTGCCGTACAGCGGCGACATCGTCGTCGGCGGTCGCAATTTGTCCGGTCTCGGCCGCGACGAGCGCAAGGCGGTTCGCCGCGACGTGCAGATGATCTTCCAGGACCCCTTCGCCTCGCTCGACCCGCGCATGCGCGTCGGCGATCTCGTCGCCGAGCCGCTGCTGATCCACGGCATCGCCTCGAAGCAGGAGCGCCGCGAGCGTGTGGCGGCCTTGTTCGACCGTGTCGGCCTGTCATCGGATCAGATGGAGCATTATCCGCACGAGTTTTCCGGTGGCCAGCGCCAGCGCGTCTGCATCGCCCGCGCCCTGGCGCTGCGGCCAAAACTGATCATCGCCGACGAAAGCGTCTCGGCGCTCGACGTTTCCGTGCAGGCGCGCGTGCTCGACTTGTTGAAGGAGTTGCAGCGCGAATTCGGCGTCGCCTATCTCTTCATTTCGCACGACATGGCCGTCGTCGAGAACATCTCCGACCGCGTCGCCGTCATGTATCTCGGCCAGATCGTCGAGATGGGCACGCGCGACCAGGTTTTTTCAAACCCGCGCCACCCCTACACCAGGCGCCTGATCGAAGCCGTGCCGGTGCCCGATCCCACGCGGCGCAGGAGCCGTTTCGCCCGCCTCGACCAGGAAATCCCCAGCGCCACCCGCAAGATCGGCGAGGCGCCGCTGAAACTGGCGCTGAGCGATGTCGGCGACGGCCATCTCGTCGCCGCCGAGGGCTGAAGGCGCTTATTGCCTCCTGAGAACGCTTCATAGCCGTGCCCGCATGGGCGGTTCACATGTTCGTGTCTCTTCCCCGGCTTCCGGCTGGGGGAATGCTATCGGCCGGATCGGCACGGGCTCGCCGGCATGAAATCCGCGCCCGCCTCTTGCCCTTCCGCCTCATTTTCCTAATGTTCCATTGTGCTTGCGGATGACGATCGTAGGGGGCGGACGGATTCATCCACACTGGGAGGAAGTAAACTCATGAAGCTATGCCATGTCGTTTCCGCCGCGCTCCTCGCGGCCACCACTATTCCGGCTTCGGCCGCCGAGATTTCCGACGGGAAAGTCAAGATCGGCATCCTCAACGACCAATCCGGCGTCTATGCCGATTTCGGCGGCAAATGGTCGGTCGAAGCAGCCAAGATGGCGGTCGAGGATTTCGGCGGCAAGGTGCAGGGCGCGCCGGTCGAGATCATCAGCGCCGACCATCAGAACAAGCCCGATATCGCCTCCAACATCGCCCGCCAGTGGTATGACACCGAGCAGGTCGACGCCATCATGGAGCTGACGACCTCTTCTGTCGCGCTCGCCGTGCAAGGGATTTCCAAGGAAAAGAAAAAGATCGACATCGTCACCGGGGCGGCGACCACCGACCTCACTGGCAAGCAATGCTCGCCCTACGGTTTCCACTGGGCCTATGACACCCACTCGCAGGCGGTGGGAACCGGCGGCTCCCTCGTCCAGCAGGGCGGCGACAGCTGGTTCTTCGTCACCGTCGATTATGCCTTCGGCTATTCGCTGAAGGAGCAGACATCCAAATTTGTCGAGAGCCATGGCGGCAAGATACTGGGCGAAGTGCGGTACCCCCTCGGCTCGACCGACTATTCGTCCTTCCTGCTGCAGGCACAGTCGTCGGGCGCAAAGGTCATCGGCCTGGCCAATGCCGGTCTCGACACCTCCAATTCGATCAAGCAGGCGGCCGAATTCGGCATCGTCCAGGGCGGCCAGCGCCTGGCAGCGCTTCTGTTCACGCTGGCCGAGGTGCATGGGCTCGGCCTGCAGGCCGCGCAAGGCGTCGTGCTGACCGAGGGCTATTACTGGGACCGCGACGACAAGAGCCGCGAATTCGGGCAGCGCTTCTTCAAGCGCACCAACCGCATGCCCAACATGATCCAGGCCGCGACCTATTCGGCTGTGACGCAATATTTGAAGGCGATCGACAAGGCCGGCACCGACGAGACCGAAGCGGTCGCCAAGCAGCTCCATTCGCTGCCCGTCGACGACGCCGTCATCACTGGCGGCAAGGTGCAGGCCGAAGGCAACATGGTGCACGACATGTATCTATACCAGGTCAAGGCACCGAGCGAGAGCACCAAGGATTGGGACTACTACAAGTATCTCGCCACCATTCCCGGCAAGGAGGCTTTCCTGAGCGAAAAGGACAGCGGCTGCGCGACGGCGGCCCAGTGACCGGCGCGGCCATGGCGCCGCCCGACCTGACCGGCAAGGAACCGCGGGTGGTGCTTTCCGCCCGCGGCCTGCGGCGTGACTTTGCCGGCTTCGTCGCCGTCAAAAATGTCGACCTCGATGTCCGCCATCGCAAGATCCATGCCTTGATCGGACCCAACGGCGCCGGCAAGACCACCGTCTTCAACCTGCTGACAAAATTCCTGGCGCCGACCAGCGGCAGGATCGAGCTGCTCGGCCAGGACATCACCCGCACACCGCCGGCCAGGGTGGCGCGCATGGGGCTGGTGCGCTCGTTCCAGATATCGGCGATCTTTCCGCATCTCAGCGTGCTCGACAATGTGCGCGTCGCGTTGCAGCGCCCGGCCGGGGTTGGCGTCCAGTTCTGGCGCTCGTTGGCCGCACTCGACCGGTTGACGCCGCGCGCCATGGAACTGCTGCGCTCCTTCGGTCTCGACGATGCCAGGAACAGGCTGGCAAGCGATCTCTCCTACGGCCGCAAGCGCGTGCTCGAGATCGCCACGACGCTGGCGCTGGATCCGAAAGTGCTGCTGCTCGACGAGCCGATGGCCGGCATGGGTCATGAGGACGTCGCCACGGTTTCCGCCCTCATCCGTTCGGTGGCCAAGGACCGCGCCATCCTCATGGTCGAGCATAATCTGACCGTGGTGGCCGATCTCTGCGACTGGATAACGGTGATGCAGCGCGGCGAGGTGCTTGCCGCCGGCGACTACGCCACCGTCAGCCGCGACGAGCGCGTCAAGGTTGCCTATATGGGCACCGCCGATGACTAGCGCTTCGCCCCTGCTTGCGGTCAGCGGCCTCAACGCCTGGTACGGCGAAGGCCATGCGCTGCACGGCGTCGACCTGGATGTGTTTGCCGGCGAGACGGTGACGCTGCTCGGCCGCAACGGCGTCGGCAAGACGACGACGCTGCGCGCCATCATGGGCCTGATCCGCCGGCGAACCGGGCAGGTCGTTTTCGACGGCGTGGACCTGATGCGGCTGCCGCTGCACCGCACCGCCCATCAAGGCATCGGCTTCGTGCCGGAGGAACGTGGCATCTTCTCGACCCTGACCGTCGACGAGAACCTGGTGCTGCCGCCTGTCGTCGCTAAGGGCGGCATGAGCGTCGAGGAAATCTTCGATCTCTTTCCCAATCTGAAGGAGCGGCGCAACAGTCCCGGCACGCGGCTGTCGGGCGGCGAACAGCAGATGCTGGCGATCGCGCGCATGCTGCGCACCGGCGTCAAGATGCTGCTCCTGGACGAACCGACCGAGGGCCTCGCACCTGTCATCGTGCAGCGCATCCGCGAGCTCTTGGTGACGTTGAAGAAGCGCGGCATGACCATCCTGCTGGTCGAGCAGAATTTCCGCTTCGCCAGCCGTGTCGCCGACCGTTTCTACCTGATGGAACACGGCAAGGTCGTGGCCGGGTTCCCCACCGGCGAACTGGCGGATCGCATGACGCTGCTCCACGAAATCCTGGGTGTATGATGGCGCCATGACGATGATCTTCGGCATCCCCGTCCAGGCATTGCTCGGCCAGTTGCTGGTCGGGCTGATCAACGGCTCCTTCTACGCCATGCTGAGCCTTGGCCTGGCCGTGATCTTCGGCCTGCTGCGCGTCATCAATTTCGCCCATGGCGCTCAATATATGCTGGGCGCCTTCACAGGCTATCTCCTGCTCACTTATCTCGGCATCGGCTATTGGCCGGCGCTGATCCTGGCGCCGCTGATCGTCGGCCTGTTCGGCGTCGTCGTCGAACGCCTGGCGCTGTCCAGGCTCTACGACACTGATCCGCTCTACGGCCTGCTCTTCACCTTCGGCCTCGCGCTCGTGCTCGAAGGCATCTTCCGCTACTATTACGGCGTGTCGGGAAACCCCTACGCCGTGCCGCCGCTGCTTGCCGGCGGCACCAATCTTGGCTTCATGTTCCTGCCCAATTATCGCGGCTGGGTCGTCGTCGCCTCGGCGATCGTCTGCTTCGGAACCTGGGCGCTGATCGAGAAGACCAGGCTCGGTTCCTACCTGCGCGCCGCAACCGAGAATCCCCGCCTCGTCCAGGCCTTCGGCGTCAACGTGCCGTTGCTTTTGACCCTCACTTATGGCCTCGGCTCCGCCCTTGCCGGGCTGGCCGGCATACTGGCGGCACCCGTCTACCAGGTCAGCCCGCTGATGGGGTCGGACCTCATCATCGTCGTCTTCGCGGTGGTCGTGGTCGGCGGCATGGGTTCGATCCTCGGCGCCATCGTCACCGGCTACATGCTCGGGCTGGCCGAAGGCCTGACCAAGGTCTTCTACCCCGAGGCCTCCAACCTCGTCGTCTTCGTCATCATGGTGATCGTGCTCCTGGTCCGGCCCGCCGGCCTGTTCGGAAGGGATGCCTGACATGGCGGAAGGGACATCCGACATGTCAGAGCTGGCGCTTCGCGAGACATCGGCCAAACCCTCGGCGAGACTTGAATGGACGATTGTCGCGCTCGGCATACTGGCGCTGCTGGCGGCCCCCTTCTTCGTCTACCCGATCTTCCTGATGAAGATGCTGTGCTTCGCGCTGTTTGCCTGCGCCTTCAATCTCCTGCTCGGCTACACCGGGCTGCTGTCCTTCGGCCACGCCACCTTCTTCGGCGGCGCCGCCTATTTCACCGCGCACGCCGTCAAGGTCTGGGGCTGGCCGCCCGAAGCCGGCATCCTGCTCGGCATGGCGGGCGCGGCACTGCTCGGCCTCGTCATGGGCTTCTTCGCCATTCGCCGGCAAGGCATCTATTTCGCCATGATCACGCTGGCGCTGTCGCAGATGTTCTTCTTCTTTTGCGTCCAGGCGCCGTTCACGCAAGGCGAGGACGGCATCCAGGGCGTGCCGCGCGGCATGCTCTTCGGCGTCCTCGACCTGAACGTCTCGATGAACATGTATTATTTCGTGCTTGCCGTGGTCCTGATAGGCGTCTTCGCCATCTGGCGGATCGTCAATTCGCCCTTCGGCATGATCCTGCGCTCGATCCGCGAAAACGAGAACCGCGCCATTTCGCTGGGCTATTCCGTAGCCAGCTACAAACTCGGCGCCTTCGTCATGTCCGCTGCGCTGGCCGGGCTCGCCGGCTCGCTCAAGGCGATCGTCTTCCAGTTCGCCACCCTCACCGACGTCACCTGGCAGATGTCGGGCGAGGTCATCCTGATGACGCTTCTCGGCGGCATCGGCACCATGGTCGGCCCGATCATCGGCGCCAGCCTCGTCGTCGGCCTGGAAAACACGCTGGCCACGTCAGGTTTCCCGGTGACGATCGCCACCGGGCTGATCTTCATGGTCTGCGTGCTGGTGTTCCGGCGCGGGATTGTGGGGGAGGTTTACGCGCGGCTTTTCAATCGCGTAGGCAAGGGCTGATCGTTTCGGCACTCGGTTGGACGACTATCCGTTTTTCTGGACGCGCTTTTCGAGTTCGGCCGTGCGTGCGCTCAAATCATCGAGTTCAGACCCCTGAGAGTCGAGGAAGGCGGCCGATCCGTTGTTTGGATCGGCGGCAAGACGGTGCGCCTCCCGCAGATGGTGCTTCAGCCAGGCGCGCTGTTCGCGCTGCAGTGTGCGTTCGGCGCCATGTTCGCGCTGCATCAGCGTGTTGTAGGCCGCGTTCAGCCTGACATCGAACTTGTCGATCTCGATCTCCCGGCAATCCAGCATCGCCTCGGTTGCGTGGCGTTGCGGCAGCTGTTCGTGGCGTGTCCGCGCCTCTATCCCCCATAACACCCCCGCTCCACCGCCAGCCTCTTCACCAGCGCCAGCACTCCATCGATAGCTGGCGTCGGCTTCCCCGTAAGCCGCCCAAGCTCCTGCACCGCCCCCACCAGCGCGTCGATTTCCATTGGGCGGCCGCGTTCCAGGTCTTGCAGCATCGAGGTCTTGTGCTCGCCGACATCGCCGGCGCCCTTGATGCGGCGGTCGACGTCGATGGGGAAGCGGACGCCGAGGCTTTCGCCGATCGCCTGCGCTTCCAGCATCATGGCGCGGGCGAGCGCGCGGGTGCCCTCGTCGGCGACGATTGCGGCAAGCGTCGAGCCGGTCAGCGCCGAGATCGGGTTGAAGGAGAGGTTGCCCCACAGTTTTACCCAGATTTCGCTTCTGATGTCGTCGCGCACCGGCGCCTGCAGGCCGGCCTTGACCATCTCGCCGGCGAGCAGCGTCACCCGCTCGCTCTTCTCGCCGGAGGGCTCGCCGAGCGAGAAGCGCCTGCCTTCGACATGGCGGATGAGGCCTGGCGCATCGACTTCGACGGCGGGATAGACGACCGAGCCGATGACGCGCCGCGGGCCGAGCCGGTCCCAGATCGTGCCGCCGGGGTCGACCTGATGCAGCCTGGTGCCTTCGAGCGCGTCGCCGGCCTTGTAGAAATACCACCAGGGAACGCCGTTCTGCATGGTGACAACGGATGTGTGGTCCCCAAGCAGCGGTGCGATCTGGTCGAGCGCCGGCGCGACGGAATGCGCCTTCAGCGCCAGCACGACATAGTCCTGCGCGCCAAGCTCTTCCGCCTTGTCGGCAGCGCGGACCGGGGCGGTCGTTTCCTGCCCGTCCTCGATCAGGCGCAGGCCATGTTCTTTGATCGCCTCGAGATGGGCGCCGCGGGCGACGATCGACAGATCGGTGCGGCCGGCGATCGCCAGTTTGGCGGCGAGATAACCGCCGATGGCGCCGGCGCCGAAGATGGTGATCTTCATCCTAGTGAGCCTTTGATTCCATGCATGCCGCTATCTGGGACACTTCCAAGCGACATGCATTAGAGCCCGAGCTTGGCGGCGAGCCCGATGCGCTGCAGCTTGCCGGTCGCGCCCTTCGGGATCTCGTCCAGGATCAGCACCTTGCGCGGCACTTTGAAATCGGCGAGCCGCGTCGCGGCATGGGCGCGGATATCGCTCTCGCTGGCGCTCATGCCTTCGCGCAGCACCACCGCCGCCGCCACCTCCTCGCCAAGTTTTTCGTGCGGCATGGCGAAGGTGACGACCTGCGCCACAGCCGGATGGTCCATCAGCACGTCGTCGACCTCGAGCGGCGAGATCTTTTCGCCGCCCCGGTTGATGATCTCCTTCAATCGCCCGGTGACCCTGAGATATCCGTCCTCGTCGAGCACGCCCTGGTCGCCGGTGTGGAACCAGCCATGCGCGAAGGCCGTGGCGTTGGCGTCCGGGTTCTTCTCGTAGCCTGCCGTCACATTGGGTCCGCGAATGACGATCTCGCCCGTCTCGCCCGGTTCGAGCAGCCGGCCGTCCGGTGCCATCACAGCCACCTCCGGCCCGGCCGATGCGCCGACACTGCCCGGCTTGCGAAGGCCCGGCGGCAGCCGGTTCGAGGCCATCTGGTGCGCGGCCTCGGTCATCCCGTAGGATTCGATGACCGGGCAGCCGAAGGTCGTTTCGAGTTCGGCCATCACCTGCGCCGGCAGCGACGCCGAGGACGAGCGGATGAAGCGCAGCCTAGCCGTCGCCCGCACCTCTTCATTGCGCGCCGCGCGCGGCAGGATCGCCTGGTGCATGGTCGGCACCGCCGTGTACCAGCTTGGTTTCGCGTCGCTCAGCCACTGGAAGAAGCGCAGCGCGTTGAAGCCCGGCGTGCAGTAAATGCTGCCGCCGGCGGCGAGCGACGACAGCACCGCCGCGATCAACCCATGGATGTGGAACAGCGGCATGATGTTGAGACAGCGATCACTGGCCGTCAGGCCGAGCGTTGCGCCGATATGGCGGGCGGAGGCCGCGACATTGGCATGGCTGAGCGGCACCAGCTTGGGCCGCGACGTCGTGCCCGACGTGTGCAGCAACAGCGCGATATCGTCGTCCCCGGCCATGGCGGGCGCCGCCTGTGGGCTGATCGCCGCCCCCTCGATGGCGAAGCTGCCGGCTGGCGCATCAGGCGGCACGGTGAGCCGCAGCACACCGATGCCGAGACGCTCGGCCACCGTCACCGCCGGGCCGGTCTCGGTCTCCGTGACGAGGATCGCCTTGGCGCCGATATCGGTCAGATAGAAATCGAGTTCGTCGGCCCGGTAGGCGGGGTTGAGCGGCGCCGTCGAGGCTGTGGCCGCCACCGTGATGAAGGCCGTCGCCATCTCCGGCCCGTTCGGCAGCACGATCGCCACCCTGTCGCCTCGGCCGATGCCGAGCGCGTGGAGCTGAGTGGCGGTCGTCGCGATCAGCGCGCGCAAGCCGCCATGGGTCAGTGTGGGCCGGTCAGGCGCCAGGATTGCGGGGGCATCATCGGCGCCGGCGACGAGGCGGCGGGAGAGGTCTGTGCGGTTTTGGGTCATGGTCACCGACTATGTTTCAAAGCTTGTGAAAGTCCAGCGGGGCAAATTTTCTACGTCCGCGCTGCCCCTCATTGCCCTGCCGGGCATTCCTCCCCGTAAACGGGGCGAAAGAAGCTGGCCGCGACGTCGGTGACTAACTCTCTTCTCCCCGTTTACGGGGAGAAGGTGCCGGCAGGCGGATGAGGGGCAGCGCCAACGTCCCAGAACCAATCGCCACCGCGCCATCCTCAATACCCCAGCGCCATCCCATCCTTGCGCGGGTCCGACGCGCCGGTCAGCGTTCCCTTCTCCCAGTCGATCAGCACCGCCTGGCCGCCGCCCAGCGGATGGTGCGGCTCGGTGATGGCGTGGCCGCGCCGGCGCAGACCTTCGATCGCCTCGGTGGGCACGTTGCGCTCCGCCTCCACCATGCCGTCATTGAAGAACACCCGTGGCGCGTCCAGCGCCTGCTGCGGGTCCATGCCGAAGTCGATCATATTGGTGAGCAGATGAACATGGCCGAACGGCTGGTAGCCGCCGCCCATGACGCCGAACGGCATCACCACGCGGCCATTCCTCGTCGCCATGCCGGGCATGATCGTGTGCATGGGCCGCTTGCCGGGCGCGATGGCGTTGGGGTGGCCTGCGTCGAGGCGGAAGCTCGAGCCGCGGTTCTGCAGCACCACGCCGCTCTTCGGGCCGACGACGCCGCTGCCGAAGGAATAATAGGTCGAGTTGATGAAGGAGACCGCGTTGCGGTCGCGGTCGACGACCGAGATGTAGACCGTGTCGCTGCCCGGCAGTTGCACGTCAGGCAGATGCGTCATGGCGCGCTCGCGGTCGATCTCGGCGCGCAGCCGCTCGGCATAGGCCGCCGACAGAAGCTCTCCCACCGGCACCGGGACATGGTCCTGGTCGCCGACGTAGCGGTCGCGGTCGCGGTAGGCTAGCCGCCCGGCCTCGATTTCCAGATGCAGGCGCTCGGCGCCGTTGGGGTCGAGCCCGCTAAGGTTGAAGCCCGACAGCACGTTCAGCATCAACAGCGCCGTCAGGCCCTGGTTGTTCGGCGGCATCTGGTGGATCTCGTGGCCGCCATAGCTGATGCTCACCGGCGCCACATAGTCGCCCCTTGTCGCGGCGAAATCTTCATGCGAATGCAGCCCGCCCAATTCCTTGAGCCGGCGCACCATGTCGTCGGCGACGGCGCCTTCATAGAATCCGGCGCGGCCGTGCTTAGCGATTATCCGCAAAGTGGCGCCGAGTTCCGGCTGCCGATGCACGTCGCCGGCCTTCGGCGCCTTGCCGCCCGGCAGGAAGATGCGCGCGCAATGTTCGTCGGCGGAAAGATCGATTTCCGGGTCGGCCCAGTCCAAGGCGACGCGGTCGTGCACGACATAGCCGTTCTCGGCATAGTGGATCGCCGGCGCCAGCACCTCGGCCAGGTTCTTGCTGCCATGATCCTCGAGCAGCCGGCACCAGGCGTCGATGGCGCCCGGCACGGTGACGGGATGCGGCCCTTGGAGCGGGATGCTATCGAAACCCTTTTCCAGATACCAGTCGACGGTCGCGGCTGCCGGCGCTCGGCCGGAACCGTTGAAAGCCAGCACCTCGTTTTGTCCCTTGGGGCAGTAGAGGACAAAGCAATCGCCGCCTATCCCGGTCGATTGCGGCTCGACCACGCCCTGTACGGCGGCGGCGCAGATGGCGGCGTCCATGGCGTTGCCGCCGGCGCGCAGCATCTCGATCGCCGCAAGGGTCGAAAGCGGGTGCGAGGTGGCGGCCATGGCCTCGGTGGCACGAACCGGCGAGCGGCCGGGGAATTGAAAGTCACGCATTTTGGTCTGGATATCCCCTGGTCACGTCTGCGAATTGGTTTGGTGAAATCAACGCCGCCGTCCGAAGATCTGCGCGACGGACAAAAGCAGGACCGACAGCACGATCAGGCAGGTCGAGATGGCGGCGATGGTCGGGTCGATCTGGTCGCGCAGCGCATTGAACATGCGGCGTGTCAGCGTCGTGGTCTCGCCTCCCGATATGAATAGCGAAACCACCACCTCGTCGAAGGAGGTGATGAAGGCAAACAGCGCGCCGGAGACGATCGAGAAGCGGATCTGCGGCATCGTTACCTGCCAGAAGGCGGCGATGCGCCCGGCGCCGAGGCTTCGCGCGACGCGTTCCTGGTTCATGTCGTAGGAACGCAGGCCCGACAGCACGGTCAGCACCACCAGCGGCAGCGCCTGCACCGTATGCGCGATGACCAGCCCGGTCAGCGTGTTGTTGAGCCCGATGCGCGCATAGAGGAAAAAGGTGCCGATGCCGATCAGGATCACCGGGATGATCAACGATGCCGTCAGCAGCGCATTGATGGTGCCGTTGAAGCGCAGCGTGCCCCGGTTGATCGCATAGGCGGCGGCGGTGCCGAGCGGCGTCGCCACCAGCACCGTCATGACAGCCACCTTGACCGAGACGATGGTTGCATCTCGCCATTCCAGCGACTGGAAATAGCTCTGGTACCAGCGCAGCGACCATTGCTGTGGCGGGAACTGCAGCAGCGTCGAATCCGAGAATGACATGATGACGATGATGACCGAAGGCGCGATCAGGAACAAAAGCACGAGGCCGCCGAGTGCGTAAAGCCACAGGCGTTGCCGGTGCGAGATCGGCAGGCCGATATCTCCACTCATCGCGAGCTCCAAACGCCGGTGGTGCGTGCGCCGAGCAGCCATTGGAACAGGCCGAGCAAGGCCAGCGTCACGACCAGCAGCACCACGCCGAGTGCCGCGCCGGCGCCCCAGTTGGAATAGAGGCTGGTGGTCTGCTCCATGCGCATCGCCCACATCACCACCTTGCCGCCGCCCATCAGCGCCGGCGTGACGAAGAAGCCGAGGCAGAGCACGAAGACGATGACCACGCCCGAGGCGAGGCCGGGCAGCGACAGCGGAAAGAAGATCTGCCGGAACGTAGCGGCCGGACTGGCGCCGAGGTTCATGCCGGCGCGCAGGCAGTCGGTGTCGATGGTCTTCATCGAGGCATAGAGCGGCAACACCAGGAACGGCAAAAGGATGTGCGTCATGCCGATGACGACGCCGGAAAGATTGTTGGCGAGCGACAGCGGCTGGCTGATCACGCCGAGGTCGATCAACCAGCTGTTTATCAGGCCCTTGCGTTGCAGGATCACCAGCCAGGCATAGGTGCGCACCAGGACCGAGGTCCAGAACGGCAGGATGACGAAGATCAGGCAGATCGACGCCGCGCGGCGCGGCAGTTGCGACAGCATGTAGGCCAGGGGATAGCCAAGCAGGACGCAGGCGCCGGTGACAATGAACGCGACCTTGAAGGTGGTGATGAAGGTCTTGATGTAGGAGGCCTGCTCGAAGAAACGCGCATAGTTGGCGGCGCTCAAGGCCCCGGACTCGTCGAACAGCGACAGCCAGAACAGCCAGCCGATGGGCACGATGATGATGGCGCCGACGAGGAACAGGCTTGGCGCCAACAGCGCCAGCAGCCTGAGCTGCTCGCGTCGCGCATCGGCGCGCAGCGCCTTGGCGTTGAAATCCTGGCCCGCCGGCCCGGGGCTCTCTTTCAGGAGGGCGGATTGCGCGCTCATCCCTCGGCCGCCACCAGAATGGTGTCCTGCGCATCGAGGCCGAGGGTGATCGGCTGGCCGGGCGCCGGCAGCTTTGCCAGCACGTCGCTGCGGCAATAGTCGCGCAGCGTCAGTTGGCGGCCGTCGCGCAGCGAGGCGTAGCAGACGAAGCTGTCGCCCTGGTAGATGATGTCGCTGAGCGTAGCGCTAAGCACATTGATGCCGTCGGCCAGTTCGGCATTCGCCACCAGCCGCAGCTTTTCCGGCCGCACCACCATCAGATATCGGCCGGGCGCGGGCGAAGGTGCGGTGGTGCGGATCTTCCTGTCTTCATACCAGACCGAACCGTTGCGGCTTTCTACGGGCACGAAATTCGATTCGCCGATGAAGCCGGCGACGAATTGCGTCTTCGGCGACGCGTAGAGGGTTTCGGGCCGGTCGAGCTGTTCGATGCGGCCGCCATTCATGACGGCGATGCGGTCAGACATGGTGATGGCTTCGCGCTGGTCGTGCGTGACATAGACCGTGGTCATGCCAAGACGGCGATGAAGCGCGCGCAGCTCGATCTGCATGTGCTCACGCAGGCCCTTGTCGAGCGCCGACAAGGGTTCACCCATCAAGACGATGCGCGGCTCGAAGACGATGGCGCGCGCCAGGGCCACGCGCTGGCGTTGGCCGCCGGAAAGCTGGTCGACGCGGCGCTCGCCCAGCCCCAGCAATTTCACCAGCTCCAGCGCCTTCTCCACCCGCTGCGCCGTCTCGGCGGCCGCGACGCCGCGCTGTTTCAGCGGGAAGGCGATGTTGTGGAAGACGTTCATATGCGGAAACAGCGCATAGTTCTGGAACACCATGCCGATATTGCGCCTGTGCGGCGGCGTGGTGATGATCTCGTCGCCGCCGACCTTGATGCTCCCGCCATTGGCCCTGACGAAACCGGCCAGGATCATCAGCAGCGTCGTCTTTCCCGAGCCGGAGGGGCCGAGCAAGGTCAGGAACTCGCCGGCCTCGACATCGAGGTTCAGGTCGCGCAGCACCGGCACGCTGCCAAATCTCTTTTCGATCCGGCGCATGCTGATCGGCAGCGCGGATGGTGCAATGGACAAGTTTTTTCTCTCCTGGGCAGAAGACTGAGGGAACAGGGCGGCGCTAGCGCCGCCCCAGGGATTCCGGCCTATTGCTGGATCAGATTGTTGAACTTTTCCGTCGCCTCGACGAGGTTGTCGCGCCAGAACTCGGCATCCTGCAGCACCTGCTTCTTGACGTTTTCGGGCGCCGAGTTGATGTCCTTGATCCGCTCCGGCGGGATCTTGCCGGTCTCGAAGGCCTTTTCGTTGACCGGCCCATTGTCGACATAGAGCGGCAGATTGGCCTGCAACTGCGGGCTGACGAACATCGCCAGTGCCTTCATCGCCGCTTCCTTGTTCTTGGCGCCCTTGGGGATGACCATGCAGTCGGCGGTAAGCACGCCCTGGTCGAAGGAGAAGCTGACCGGCGCGCCTTCCTTCTTCAAGGTGCCGGCACGGCCGTTCCAGATGCTCGCCATGTCGACCTCGCCGTCCTTCACCAGCTGCATGGCCTGGGCGCCGGAGGTCCACCAGGCATCGACATGGCCGCGGATCTTGTCGACCGACTTCAGCGCGCCGTCGATGTCGACGGGGTAGACCTTGTCGATCGGCAGGCCCGAAGCGAGCGCGGCGACGCTCAGCGTTTCCGTCGCCTGGCTGCTCGACAGCGCGCGCCGTCCCGGGAATTTTTCCACGTTCCAGAAGTCGGCCCAGGTCTTCGGGCCTTTGTCGCCGAAGACGTCGGTCCGGTAGATCAGCACAACGGAGGTGTAGGAAATGCCGACCCAGTCGTCATGCACCAGCTTCGGGTTGATGCCGCTCTTGTCGATGATGCCGTAATCCAGCTTTTCGAACAGCCCTTCCTTCGAGCCGCGCGCGCATTCGTCGGCGCCAAGTTCGGTGATGTCCCACTTCACCGCATTGCCGGTCACCTGCAGCCGCACGTCGTCGAGGCCGTTGGTGGTGTCCTGCTTGATGGTGATGCCCAGTGCGTCAGCAGCCGGGGTGAAGAACGCCTTGGTCTGCGCCTCCTGATAGGTGCCGCCCCATGAGGCGACGGTGATCGTGTCGGCGGCGATGGCGGGCACTGCCGTGGAGGCAATGAGGCCCGCGATCGCCACAACGCTAACTTTTCTGATCCTGTTCATTTCGGTTCTCCGACCGGTGTTCCCATTTGTTTTTGATTTAGCATGCGATTTTGTATACAATTTCGAATGTAGCCGAGAGATCGGTGTTGTCAACTGCGACCACACGGTCAGTTCGACGCGATGGGACGGGGCCGCAAGGCGTGGCAAATTGCGCCGACTGCGACTACAAACGAGGCAATGTCCGGCCAGAGCGGCCGCAGAACTGGAAACGGAACTTGGCCAAGGAAACCAAAAACACGCTGCGCGACTCGGTCTATTCCGCGCTCAAGGCGATGATCGTGACCGGCCAGATTCCGCCAGGCTCGCGCGTCACCGAAAGCGACATCGCGGCAAAACTCAATGTCAGCCGCACGCCGGTGCGCGAGGCCTTCAACCGGCTTGAGCGCGACGGGCTGGTCACCGGCCGGCCGCGCCAGGGTTATGCCGTCACCGAGTTCGACATCAACATGTTCCGCGAGGCATTCGACATCCGCGAACTGCTCGACGGCCATGCGACGGAACTGGCGGCCACCGCGGCGACCGACAAGGACAAGGCGCGGCTGCGCGCCATGCTGGCCGAATGCGAGCGGCTGGCCGCCATCCCGGATCGCACGACGAGAGAAAAATTCCAGGAACTGGAGGTTGGCATCGACCTGCACCGCGTCATTGCCGAGATCAGCGGCAATGTCATGCTGCACGGCATGCTGTGCGGCATCCTCGACAAGTGCCAGCATTATGTCTGGACCGAACTCTTGTGGCTCGATGAATGGAAGATCGCCCGCGACGAGCATGCCGAGATCGTCGAGGCGATCTGCGCAGGCGACGCCGTCAAGGCCGGCGCCCTGGCGCGCGCGCATGTGCGGGGATCGCGCGAGAACGTGCTGCGCCTGCTGCAGGCGAAATCGGACTATCAGAGTTTCCTGGCCAAGGCCTCCTGAGCGGGGAAAGCCCCCGGCCCCTACCAGGTCCAGCCGCCCTTTGCGAGCGTCGCCACCGCGTCGACGATGCGGGTGAAGCTCGCGCGGGCGCGGCCGACCGTGTGCCGGGCTCTGAGATAGCCGTGCACCAGGCCGGGCTCCTCGAACCAGGTGGCGCGCCCGCCTGCCGCGACGATGCGGTCGCGATAAGCCTCGCCATCGGATGACAGCGGGTCGCACTCGGCGGTGATCAGCACGGTCGGCGGCAAATTGGCGAAATCGGCGTCGGCCAGCGGCGACAGCGTGATGTCGCCGGTCTGGTCGGTGCCGCCGGTGCGGATATGCTTGTAGAATTCGAGGTCGCGCACCGTCAGCATAGGCGCTTCGGCGTGCGTCACATAGGAGCCGCGCGAGCGATCGCCGCCGAGGCCGGGATAGATCAGCACCTGGCCGATCGGCTTCTTCGCATGGCCACGCGTCGCGTGCGCGACGGCGGCGCAAAGATTGCCGCCGGCGCTGTCGCCGCACAGCACGACCGGGCGGTTGTAGGTCCCTGCGGCCCATTCGAAGGCGCTCATCGCATCGTCGAAAGCGGCCGGATGCAAATGCTCCGGCGCCAGCCGGTAATCGACCGAGACCACTTCGTGGCCGGTGCGGCCGCAAAGCTCGGCGCAGACATCGTCATGGCTATCCAGACCGCCGAGGATGAAACCACCGCCATGAATGTAGACCACCATCGCCGCATCGTCCGGCCTTGCGTTACGGTAGATGCGGATCGGGATATCGTGCGCGGGCGCGGCAATGGCCGTGGTTTCGGCCGTCACGCCTTGCGGATAGCCGGCAAAGAACTCGCGGCACATCCGGTCATAAATCTCGCGCTGCTGGGTGATCGTGTGGTCGATCGTGTCGGGCGGATAATAGGAATTGGTCCGCTCGATGAAGGCCCAGGTCTCGGCGTCGATGAGGGTTCTGTAGTCGGTCACCGGTGCTGGGTCGATTGGCGCCGTCATCTCCAGTGTCACTTCCCCTTCCACACCGGCTCGCGCTTTTCCGCGAAAGCACGGAACCCCTCCATACCGTCCTCCGACCCATAGAGCGCATCGACGGTCGCCAATTGCCGGCGCGTCACCTTGTTCATCGCATCCTGGAAGGTCAGCGATTCTGCCACCCGGGCCGTCTCCTTGATCGCGGCGAAGACCAGCGGCGGGCCGCTGGCGAGCAGGCGGGCGATCTCCCAGACGCGGTCCTCGAGCTTTTCCTTGGGCAGCACCTCGTTGACAAGGCCCCAGCGATGCGCCTCGGCGACATCCATCCAGCGGCCGGTGAGCAAAAGGTCCATGGCGACATGGTAGGGGATGCGCTTCGGCAGCTTGATCGTCGCGGCGTCGGCCAGCGTGCCGGCGCGGATTTCGGGCAGTGCGAAGGAGGAATGGTCCGAGGCGTAGATGAGATCGCAGGACAGCGCCAGCTCGAAGCCGCCGCCCACCGCCATGCCATTGACGCAGGCGATCACCGGCTTGTTCAGGTCGCGCAATTCCTGCAGGCCGGCAAAGCCGCCGACGCCATAGTCGCCATCGACCGCGTCGCCGGAGGCGGCGGCCTTGAGGTCCCAGCCGGCGCTGAAGAACTTGTCGCCGGCGGTCTTGACGATGGCGACGCGCAGGTCCGGATCGTCGCGGAACGCCTTGAAGGTCTCGCCCATCAGCCGTGAGGTTTTCAGGTCGATCGCATTGGCCTTGGGCCGGTCGAGCGTGACCTCGAGGATCGAGCCTTCGCGGCGGGTCGAAATGACGTCAGACATTCTTCTTTTCTCCAAGCACCAGCAAGGCGTCGGCGATCCAGGCGCCCTTGCCTTCCGAGCAGACGATCAGCGGATTGATGTCGAGTTCCTCGATCTCGCCGGCATTCTGCTGCACGAAAGCGGCAATGCCAGCGATCGCGTCGATGGCGGCGGCGACGTCGGCTTTCGGCCGGCCGCGATAGCCTTCGAGCAGCGGGAACAGTTTCAGCCCGCGTAGCGCCGCCTCGATGTCGTCGCGGGTCGCCGGCAGCATCAACGTGACGCTGTCGCGCAGCAGTTCGACCAGCACGCCGCCGGTGCCTAGTGTCATGACAGCGCCGAACATCGGGTCGCGTGTGAAGCCGACGATCAGTTCGGCGACGCCGTCGCGCACCATGCGCTCGACATAGAGCCCGGTGCCGAGCGGCAGAAGATCGTGCGCCGCGGTGCTCACCGATTCGGCGTCCTTGAGGTTGAGCCTGACGGCGCCGACCTCGGATTTGTGGGTGACGCCGAGCGCTTTCAGGGCGACGGGGAAGCCGAGCGCCATCGAGGAGATCACCGCCTCGACCGCATTGCCGGCGCGCTCGCCCCTGGGCACGGGCAGCCCGGCCTTGATCAACCGCGCCTTGGCTTGCGCCTCGTCGGGCGTGACATGATCGCCACCGGCGACTCCGGAGGCGGACGTATCCACCGGCTGCGCCAGCGGCTCGCGCCAGGCCCAGCCGATGAAGGCGGCGGCCTGCGCGGCGTCCATCGCTTCCGAAATGCCGAACAACGGCACCATGCCGCGCGCCATCAGCTCGGCGGTGTATTCCTCGGGCAGGTTCTCGGGCAGCGACGAGACGATGGCGCCATGCGCCTTGTTGGTCTTCAGTGCCGATTCGAAGGCGCGCAGCGTCGCCCACCAGTCGGTCACCGAGCAGCGGTCGGGGCGCGGAAAGTCGAGCACCAGCATGTTGAGATCGAAGCCGCCTGACACCATGGCGGTGAAGGTGGCCGTCATCGCCGGCTCGTTGTTCCAGATGAAGGTGTGGTAGTCCAGGGGATTGGCCACCGCGACCAGCGGCCCGAGCGTCGATTTGACGTGGGCGCGATGGGTTTCCGTCAGCACCGGGAAGTTGACCCAGCGACCCTCGGCGCTGTCGGCCATGACCGAGGCCTCGCCGCCCGAGCAGCTCATCGACGACAAGGTATAGCCGAGCAACGGCCCGGTGATGTGCAGCAGCTTCAGCGCCTCGATGAAGCTGGGGATGGAATCGACCCGTGCAATGCCGAGCCGCCTGAGGAAAGCGCCCGAAGCAGCGTCCGAGCCGGCGAGCGAGGCGGTGTGCGAGACGGTGGCCTGCCGTGCCTGTTCGGAGCGGCCGACCTTCATGGCGATGATCGGCTTCCTGAGCTCGCGCGCCCGCGCCGCCAGGCGCTCGAAGCCGGCTACCGAGTCGAAAGCTTCGATGTGCAGGCCGAGCGAGGTGACGCGCTCGTCCTCGATCAGGCCGAGCGCCATTTCGGACAGGCCGGTCTGCGCCTGGTTGCCGGCGGTCATCAGGAAGGCGATCGGCAGGCCGCGCTTCTGCATCGTCATGTTGATGGCGATGTTGGAGGACTGGGTGATGATGGCGACGCCCTTGCCGCCCTCGTCCAGCCTGATGCCGCCATGCTGGTCGGGCCACAAAAGCGCGCCGTCGGCATAGTTGATCAGGCCGTAGCAGTTCGGCCCGATGATCGGCATCTGGCCGGCGGCCGCGACCAGTTCGGCCTGAAGCCGTTCGCCGTCGTCGTCATAGGCTTCGGTTTCGAGAAATCCGGCGGCAAAGCAGACGGCGCCGCCGGCGCCGCGTTCGGCCAGCGCCTTGATCACCTCGATGGTCAAATGCCGGTTGACGCCGACAAAGGCCGCGTCAGGCGCACCCGGCAGGTCCGCGACGGACCGGTAGGCCTTGCGGCCGGCGACCTCGTCCTTGGTCGGATGCACCGGCCAGATCTCGCCGGCAAAACCCATCTTGATCGATTGCGCCACGACGGCGGCGGCCTGCACGCCACCGAACACGGCGATCGATTTCGGGCGCAGGAGACGTTCGAGTTTATGCATGGTCATCTTTTCTTTTTGAACGCGATCTCAGGACAAACGATCGCGTTTGCCGACAAAACCGAATCCCGGCTTTGGCGATCATGCTCTAAGCGCCGAACGGACGCAGCAGCGCCCGCGAAATAATATGTCGCTGAATCTCCGACGTGCCTTCCCAGATGCGCTCGACCCGGGCGTCGCGCCAGATGCGCTCCAGTGGCAGGTCGTCCATCAGCCCCATGCCGCCATGGATCTGGATCGCCTCGTCGGCGACAAAGGCGAGCATTTCGGTGGCCTTCAGCTTGGCCATGGCCATGTCCTGGTCGGTGACGGTGCCCTGATCGTACTTCCAGCCAGCTTCGAAGACCATCAGGTCGGCGGCCTTGAGTTCCGTCGCCATGTCGGCGAGCTTGAACGACACGCCCTGGAACTTGCCGATTTGCTGGCCGAACTGCTGGCGCTGCGCGGCGTATTCGATGGCATGGCCAAGCGCCCGCTCGGCACGGCCGAGACAGGTGGCGCCGACCTGCAGGCGCGTGGCGCCGAGCCATGAATTGGCGACGTCGAAGCCCTTGTGCACCTCGCCCAGGACCTGGGATGCCGGCAGCCGGCAATCGTCGAATTCGAGGATGGCGTTGGTATAGCCGCGATGCGAGACGTTGCGATAGCCGTCGCGCACGGTGAAACCCTTGGTGCCCTTGTCGACGAAAAAGGCGGTGATCTTCTTGCGCTTGCCACGCGTGGTTTCTTCCTCGCCCGAGGCCATGAAGACGATGGCGAAGTCGGCGAGATCGGCATGGGAGATAAAATGCTTGGTGCCGTTCAGCACCCAGTCGTCGCCGTCCTGCACGGCTGATGCCTTCATGCCGCGCAGGTCGGAGCCTGCGCCGGGCTCGGTCATGGCGAGACAATCCCATTTCTCGCCACGGATGCAGGGGAAAAGATACTTTTCGCGCTGCTCCGGCGTGCCGGCGAGCAGGATGTTGGAGGGGCGCGCCACGCAGGTCCAGTGCAGCGCGTAATTAGCCCGGCCGAGCTCCTTTTCGTAGAGCAGCCAGGTCACCGTATCGAGGCCGGCACCGCCGACATCGGCCGGCATGTTGGCTGCATAGAGCCCGGCCTCGATCGCCTTGGCCTTGAGCTCCTCGATCAGCTCGCGGCGCAACACGCCGGTGCGCTCGACCTCGCGCTCATGCGGATAAAGCTCGTTCTCGACGAAGGCACGCGTCGTCTCGACGATGAGCTTCTGCTCTTCCGAAAGACCGAAATCCATGCTCTCAGCCCTTCTTCTTTTTCTTCGGCTTTTCGGCTTTCTTGACCGGCTTGGCGGCCTTGGCATTTTCCGCCGCCTTTGAAGCCACGGGCTTCTTCGCCGCCAGCTTGGCGAGCTGTTTGGTGTAATCCTTGTGCAGCGCGCCGGCGCCCCAGCCCTTGCCCTTGTTCTGCTTCGACAGCGCATCCATGATGGCGACCAGATTGTCGTCGCGGATCTTTTCCAACTCGCGGATCGACAGGCCATGTGCCTGGTCGTCCGACTGGGTGGCGATCAGGTCGACCAGCTCGTCGTTGAACTCGGGCACGTCCATCAGCTTGGTCCACGGCCATTTCAGGCAGGGCCCGAACTGCGCCATGAAGTGGCGCATGCCGGCTTCGCCGCCGGCGACGCGGTAGACCTGGAACATGCCCATCTGCGCCCAGCGCAGGCCGAAGCCGTAGCGCATGATGTCGTCGAGTTCCTCGACGGTGCAGATGCCGTCCTTGATCAGCCACAGCGCCTCGCGCCAGGCGGCTTCGAGCAGGCGGTCGCCGACAAAGGCTTCTATTTCCTTGCGGATGACGACCGGCTTCATGCCGATCGAGGCATAGATTTCCTTGGCGACCTCGATCGCCTCGGGGAAGGTCTGGTCGCCGCCGACGATCTCGACCAGCGGCAGGAGGTAGACCGGGTTGAACGGATGGCCGACGACCAGCCGCTCCGGATGCTTCTTCATCGCCACCTGCATGTCGGTCGGCCTGATGCCTGATGTGGACGAACCGACAATGGCGTTGGCCGGCGCATGGGCGTCGATCTCGGCCAGCACGCGGTGCTTGAGGTCGAGCCGTTCCGGCACGCTCTCCTGGATGAAATCGGCGTCGGCCACCGCTTCGGCGATGGTCTTGGCGAAGGTGAGCTTGCCCTCCTTGGGCAGGCCGCCGGGCACCATCTGCCTGTAGGCGCGGCGCGCGCCTTTCATCACTTCCGAGACCTTGCGCGAGGCTTCGGGATCGGGATCGAAAATGGAGACGTCGATGCCGTTCAAGAGCAGCCGCGCCACCCAGCCGGCGCCGATGACACCGCCGCCGATGGCGGCCGCCTTGTTGATGATGCTCATGCGGAAGCTCCGGTTCTTGTGCTGGCTGTCTGGGGATCGGTGAGGGGCACGCGCTCGCCGGCGCGGATCACCGAGGGGTCGTAGGCCTTGCGGGCGAAGACTTCGAGAACGAAGGGCCGGAAGAACTCGATCGGCAGCGTCTCGTAATCGGGATCGAAGCTGGACTGGTCCCAGCGCTCGCAAAACTGGTCGCAATCGTCGAAATAGGCATGGCCGGCGAAGCGGTCGCGCGCGTGCCTGTTGCCGCCGAGATGATGGGCGTAATAGAGCCGCTGGAAGTCGCCGTGCTTTTCCACCACCCAGGTGCATTGCTCGCGCACGAAGGGTTTCAGGATCGACGCGGCATATTCGTCGTGATTGTAGGGCGCGTAGATATCGCCGATATCGTGCAGCAGGGCGCAGGCGATCCAGTCGGTGTCGGCGCCATCGCGCCAGGCCCGCGTCGCCGCCTGCAGCGAATGGCCGAGCCGGGTGATCTTGTAGCCCGACAGGCCTTCGTCGAGCTGGACCAGGGCATCGAGCAGCCGCTCGCCGGTCCTGGCGGCATAGTCGATTTCATGGGCGGTCAGGAACTCGTAATCTTGCCTGTCGCCATCCTTCATAGCGGTGAATTTGACGGTAGCCATTTCGACCCTCCCTGCGAATAATTTATGCCGCGATCGGCGCCCGTTTGGTCAGGTTGAGTTTCTGGCGCACCTCTTCCGGCCCAAGGATACGGGCGCCGAGATTGGTGACGATCGAGGCGGCGCGCTCGACCAGTTGCGCATTGGTCGCCAGCACACCCTTGTCGAGCCAGAGATTGTCTTCCAGGCCGACGCGGACATTGCCGCCGGCGAGCACCGCCGCCGCCGCATAGGCCATCTGGTTGCGGCCGATGGCGAAGGCCGACCAGTTCCAGGTCGAGGGCACGTTGTTGACCATGGCCATGAAGGTGTTGAGGTCGTCGGGCGCACCCCACGGCACGCCCATGCAGAGCTGCACCAGCGCGTCGGCGTTGAGCACTTCTTCCTCGACCAGCTGCTTGGCGAACCACAGATGCCCGGTGTCGAAGGCCTCGATCTCCGGCTTGACGCCCAGCGCCGTCATCATGCCGCCCATGGCGCGCAGCATGCCGGGCGTGTTGGTCATCACATAGTCGGCCTCGGCGAAATTCATCGTGCCGCAGTCGAGCGTGCAGATTTCCGGCAGGCACTGGCGCACGTGCTCCATGCGGTTGGTGGCGCCGCCCATGTCGGTGCCCTTTTCGTTGAGCGGCAGCGGCGCTTCCGGCGAGCCGAACACCATGTCGCCTCCCATGCCGGCGGTGAGGTTCAGGATGACGTCGACGTCCGCCGCGCGGATGCGCTCGGTCACCTCGCGGTAGAGATGCACGTCGCGCCGGGGCTTGCCGGTTTCAGGATCGCGCACATGGCAATGGACGATGGCCGCACCCGCCTTGGCCGCATCGATGGCCGAATCGGCGATCTGCTTGGGTGAGCGCGGCACATGCGGGCTGCGATCCTGCGAACCGCCGGAACCGGTCACGGCACAGGTAATGAAGACCTCACGGTTCATCGCAAGCGGCATCGGAACTTTCCTCCCATTCGAACAGGCACCAAGCATCGCTTGCCTTGATCGAAACTGCTTTGCGTTTTACGAAGACGATATGATCAAAAGCGAAAAATCTGTCTTTCGCGCCGAACGCGAGACCCTCAAGGTGACGTTCCTGGTGTTTTCCGGGTCGTCCATCATGTGCGTCGCCTCGGCCGTCGACCCGTTGCGCGCCGCCAACCGCATCTCCGGCGAGACCCTGTTCGATTT
This sequence comes from Mesorhizobium sp. ES1-6, assembly GCF_020164775.1. Lineage (NCBI taxonomy): Bacteria > Pseudomonadati > Pseudomonadota > Alphaproteobacteria > Hyphomicrobiales > Phyllobacteriaceae > Mesorhizobium > Mesorhizobium sp. ES1-6. Next base: position 224,700 of record NZ_JAIUGU010000006.1, on the reverse strand, counting down.
CAAGCTGGTCTCGGTCACCGGCGAGGCGCCGGTCACCACATGCGGCCTGCCGGTGGCGGTCAGCGGCCGTTTCGACGCGGCCGAGCCAACCGACGTTCTCGTCGTCGTCGCCGGTTTCGGCACCCAGAATTACGCGACGTCGGCTCTGCTTTCAGGGTTGCGGAGGGCGGCGCGCGCGGCCCGCGCCTGCGGCGGTGTCGAGGCCGGCACCTGGCTGGTGGCGCGCGCCGGCCTGCTGGAAGGCCGCAGCGCCACCACCCATTGGGAGGACATGGAGGATTTTTCCTCGGCCTTTCCCGGCGTCGACGTCCGGCCGGACCGCTATGTCATCGACGGGCCGGTGTTCACCTCGGGCGGCGCGTCGCCGACCTTCGACCTGATGCTGCATCTCATTCGCACGCGGCTCGGCATGGCCGTGGCGCTCGATGTCGCCAGCGTCTTCATCTACGACCAGGCCCGTGCCGCGACCGATGCGCAGCCGCTGGTCTCGCTCGGCCGGCTCGACGGCTACGATCCGCGCCTGGCGCAGGCTATCCGGCTGATGGAATCGCATGTCGACCAGCCGCTGACCATAGAAGCGGTCGCCAAGCGCGCCGGTGTGACGGCGCGGACCCTGGAGAGCATCTTTCGAAAGTCGATCGGCGAGACGCCGGGCGCCTATTATCTCAGGCTGCGGCTGGGCGCCGCGCGCCGGCTCGTGGTCGACACGCGGATCGCCATGGCCGACATTGCCGGGCGGACGGGTTTTTCGTCCGCCGCGGCCTTTTCGAGAGCCTTTTCGAGAGCTTTTGGCGAAGCCCCTGTCAGGCTTCGCCGCGGTTGATTAGGGCCGGGGTCGATTCGGGAATCAGGCAGCATTCTGGCGGTCGCTGCCGCCGTTGATCTGCGAGCGCATCTGCCGTGCGAGATGGGTCTCCAAGCGGCTGGCGACGGCGCGGTCCCATTCGTTGGTGCGGCGCGCGCCATCCCGGGGATGCGGCATGGCCATCAGCCGGTCGATGATCGAGCCGGCCGCTTCAGGTGAGAGCAGGGCGTCGATTTCACGTTCGTTCTGCATCGGGTCGCCTCCTTCTTCCTCTCCCGCCACGAGCGATATCTATACGAGATTCGTGACGGCAGTTTGAAGGCAGGAGCGAGGTCATTGAGAGGCGGCAAGGGCAAAACCTTGTCGTCGATTTCAGCATGGCGCGCAAAAGGTTTCCGCGCGCCAAGCTTTCGAATCGAATAGTACGCCGGCTTGGATTGCCGATGGTCAGGCAGCGTCAGACGTAGCGGTTGACGATGTTTTCCAGCAGTTCCTGGCGGCCGGAGCGCGGCTGCGGCTCGATCTTCTTCTTCACCACGCGCTCCGCGATCTCCTCCAGCGTGCGCTTGCCCGCAAGCATCGCCTTGGCCTCGGCGCTGTTCCAGCCGGCATAGCGCTCCGCCAGCGGACCCGACAGCGCCTTGTCTTCGACCATCTTGGCTGCCGCCTTGAGGCCGCGTGCGCAAGAATCCATGCCACCGATATGGCCGATCAGCAGGTCCTGGGGGTCGAGCGACTGGCGGCGCAACTTGGCGTCGAAATTGGTGCCGCCGGTCTTGAAGCCGCCGGCCTGCAGGACCTGGTAATAGGCAAGCGCCATCTCCGGCACGTTGTTGGGAAACTGGTCGGTGTCCCAGCCCGACTGGTAGTCGTTGCGGTTCATGTCGATCGAGCCGAAGACCCCCAGCGCATTGGCCAAGGCCAGTTCGTGCTCGAAGGAATGGCCGGCCAGAATGGCATGGCCTTGCTCGATGTTGAGCTTGACCTCCTTCTCGAGACCGAAGCGCTTGAGGAAGCCGTAGACGGTCGCGACATCATAGTCGTACTGGTGCTTTGTCGGCTCCTGCGGCTTCGGCTCGATCAGGATGGTGCCCTTGAAGCCGATCTTGTGCTTGTAATCGACGACGAGGTTGAGGAAACGGCCGGCCTGTTCCTGCTCGCGGGCAAGGTCGGTGTTGAGCAGCGTCTCATAGCCCTCGCGCCCTCCCCACAGCACGTAGTTCTCGCCCTTCAGCCGCTTGGTGACGTCGATGCAGTTCTTCACCGTCGCTGCCGCGTAAGCGAAGACATCCGGATCGGGATTGGTCGCCGCGCCCGACATGAAGCGGCGATTGGAGAACAGGTTGGCCGTGCCCCAGAGCAGCTTGACGCCGGTCTGCTTCATCTTGCCGGCGAAATAATCGGCGATCTCATCCAGGCGGGCAGCGCTTTCGGAGAAATCCCTGCCCTCGGGCCGCACATCGGCGTCGTGGAAGCAGAAATAGGGCGCGCCGAGCAGCGAAAACATCTCGAAGGCGACGTCCGCTTTCAGCTTCGCCAGTTCCATCGTGTCGACGCCGCCGGCCTTGGGGAACCAGGGACGGTCGAAGGTCTGGCCGCCGAACGGGTCGCCGCCCGGCCAGGCGAAGGAATGCCAGTAGGCGACGGCGAAGCGCAGATGGTCCTCCAGCCGCTTACCGGCGACCACTTCGTCGGGATTGTAGAAACGATAGGCCAGCGGATTGGTCGAATCCGGTCCTTCATATTTGATTGTCTGGATGTCGCCGAAAAATCCGCTGCTCATGGGTTCTCTTCCTCTCCAAGATAGTTTTGCCCGATTACCTCAGGCGTAATTGGTTTCACGCCGGTGCTGGTCGAAAACGGTCCTGTCAAAACCGCCAAACGAAGGAGACAGATGATGACCGACCTCAACACGATCGCACAGAACTACATCACCGCCTGGAACGAGAGCGATGCCGACCGCCGGGCAGCCTTGCTCGAGGCTGTTTTCACCGAAGACGTCAGCTATCGAGATCCGCTCATGCAGGGCGACGGCCATGAAGGCGTCGCGGCGCTGATCGCCAGCGTCCAGCAGCGCTTTGCCGGCTTCCGCTTCTCGCTTAAGGGCACGCCGGACGGCTTTGCCGACAAGATCCGGTTTTCCTGGAATCTCGGCCCGGAGGGTGTCCCGTCCGTCATCGAAGGCACTGATATCGGTCTCATCGAGGACGGGCGCTTGAAGAGCGTCACCGGGTTTCTGGACAAGGTGCCGGCGCAGTGAGGCTAACTTAGGAAGGGAGGTGCGAGGCGCCCCCCTCTGCCCTGCCGGGCATCTCCCCCTCGAGGGGGGAGATTGGCTGGCTTTTCCGGCTTCGCAAATTACCAGCCCATCAAGATTGGCTGAGCCGTCGACGCTGCTAATCTCCCCCCTAGAGGGGGAGATGCCCGGCAGGGCAGAGGGGGGCGCCTCGCGCCAACTCACGCGGTTACAGCCTTTATCGCCGGATACAACGCCCGGTAGCGTTGATAGGCATCGGCATACGCCCCACCAAGCGCGGCATCCGGTTCGATCGTCGCATCCGTCCTTGGCGCCGTGCACACGGCCAGCGGATCGGCGTCCGTCGCCGCGATCAGCCCGAGCCTCGCCGCACCAAACGCAGCCCCGAAATCGCCGTCGGCGGGGATGTCGATCGGCAGTTGCAGCGCGGTGGCGATGGCTTTCAGCCAGTAGCGCGAGCGCGAGCCGCCGCCGATCGCGGTCACCCGCGTCAAGCTGGTGCCGGCCGTCTTCAGCGCTTCGAGGCTGTCGCGGAAGGCGAAGGCGACGCCTTCGAGCACGGCCTGGGTCAGCACGGCGCGGCTGGATTCATGCGCCAGGCCGGTGAAGGAACCGCGAATGGCGGAATCATTATGCGGCGTGCGCTCCCCCGAGAGATAGGGCAGGAAGGACACGCCGCTCGGCGCTTTCAGCGTCTCCCCGAGTTCCCCGGTCAACTCGCCGGCGCCCTTGCCGGTGATTTCCGACAGCCAGTTGAGCGAATCGGTCGCCGACAGGATGACGCCCATCTGGTGCCAGGTGTTTGGCAGCGCGTGGCAGAAGGTGTGCACCGCGCTTGCCGGGTTGGGCAGATAGGATGCATTGGCGGCAAACAGCACGCCCGACGTGCCGAGCGAAACAAAGGCATGGCCGGCGCCGACCGTGCCCATGCCGCAGGCGGAAGCCGCGTTGTCGCCGGCGCCGCCAGCCACCGGAATGCCGCCCGCGATGCCCCATTTGGACGCCAATTCGGCGCGCAGGCCGCCGGCCTTCGCGGTGCCCTCGACCAGCGACGGCATGTGTTTCTCGTCTAGCGATGTCGCGGCGAGCAGTTCTGGTGACCAGCGGCGCTTGCCGACATCGAGCCATGACGTACCGGCCGAGTCGGACATTTCCGACATATGTTCGCCAGTCAGCCAGAGCCGCAGGAAGTCCTTCGGCAACAGCACTTTTGCCACCTTGGCGAAGACGGCGGGCTCGTTGTTCTTCACCCAGGCGAGCTTGGGCGCGGTGAACCCGGGAAAGACGATGTTGCCGGTGAGCGCGCGGAAGCGCGGATCGGCGTCGAGTGCCGCCGCCTCGACATGGCTGCGCGTATCGTTCCAGAGAATGCAGGGGCGCAGCACCTGATCAGCGGCATCGAGCAAGGTCGCGCCATGCATCTGGCCGGACAGGCCGATGCCTTTCACCGCCGCGACCTGTGCCGGATGAGAGGCTTTCAGTTCGGCGATCGCGTCCTCGCAGGCGCGTATCCAGTGCAGGGGATCCTGCTCGGACCAGCCGGGATGCGGCCGCGAGACATCAAGTGAGCCATGGCCGGAGCCGATGACGCCCTGTCCGGCGTCGATCAGCAGCGCCTTGACGCCCGACGTGCCCAGGTCGAGGCCGAGATACATGGTTTCCTCCCACGTTCTTATTTTTTTCGGAGCCCGAAAAATATGCTTCAGCCAGTTTTTAAGGCAAGAACCGTCGCGGGTCAATTCTCCGACAAATCGGCCGCACGCCGTGAAAGGAGCGCCGACAGCGGACTGTCGGGTCGCGCCATCGACCGTTCCGCCGCAAGTGCTCTGGCAAGCGCAGCGTCACCGGCGCGCAGGGCCGCCTCGATCAGCGTCAAATCGATGACGTCGCGCTGCGCGTGGCTGCCGCCGAAACGGTGGGCGATCGCCCGGATTGGCCGGATCAGGCGCACGGTCTCGGCATAATTGCCATCACCGAACGCCTTGATGGCGAGCGTCAGGGGATGGCCGACATCCCTTGTGAAGTTCGCATTGTCGTCGTTGCCGTGCATGGCCTCGCCCTGGGTCTCGAGCAAGGTCCGGGCCGGGCCGTCGAGCTCGGCGCCGACAAACGCCATCATTGCGTGGACATCGTTGAAGGCATAGTTGCCGGCGCCGGCCTTGCGCCAGTTGGCGGCGATCGCCGCCCAGCGGTCGCCGACATCGATGCCGCCAAGATGGAGTCGCCACAGGATTGCCGAGGCATCGACCATGTTGAGCGCCATCGTCGATGGCACGCTGTAGATGGGGCCGTCATAGAGCGCCAGCACTTCGTCGGTCTCGCCGAGATCATAGTGGAACAGCGCCAGGTGCCACCAATTGTGCACCTGCAGGAAGCTCTCCCTCGTCCAGGTTTCGGGATTGGCACGCATCCAGGCAATGCCGTCCCTTTGCCGGCTTTGCATTTCCATGACATGGGCGACGGCATGCTGCGCCCAGCCGTCGCGCGGCTCGATATCGACCGCCGCGCGGCCAAGCTGCTCGGCCCTGACATAGTCCCCCATTTCCTCCAGCCCGAACGCCTGCATGCCAAGCATGGCGTGGTAGCCGGGCATGCCGCTTTGCCAGGATGGCAGGGCACGGGCGATGCGATCGCGCAGCATGCGGGCATTGCCGGTGAAGAAATCGATCTGATGGCCCACCTGCAGCGCCAGCCCGTCGCGCGGGGTCTCGATGGCGATGTCCTCGAGAATGCGGCTGGCTTGATGCCAACGCCCGTTGGCGAGGTGGCCAAGGGCCGAAACATGCGCCTGCTCGCGCGTCGTCGCGGCAAGCGGCAGCGCCGCCTCGTGGCAAGCCTTGGCCACGGCCGTCGCCTCGCGCTCGGTGGCGAGCCCGAAGAGATAGCCCTTGAAGACATGCGCCATGACGAAGCCGGGATCTTCCGCGATGGCGCGGTCGACGGAGGCGACGGGATCGCCGATAAAGCACAGCAGTTCACGCACCGCCTGGCTATAGGGCGTGAACCCTGCCTCCGTTGCGCCTGAAAATGCGAGACCGGATGCGTCCTTGATTGCCATGCCATGTCCTTTGATCGACCCGTGACAGGGCCTCGATCCTTCGGCCCAAGGCGATCCTAATACATGGGCCACGGACACGCCAACCGCGTGCTAGCCCGGTTTAGTCCACTAGTCTTTCCAGTTCATCAACCATGAGAAGCAGATTAGGCTTTGTAAACCGAACGAATTGTGGCTTCATTGCGGCGCGGGTAAGGGGCTTGTAATCGCGATCTGAGAGGGGACGCGATGCGGCATTTGAAAATACAGCTTCCGGACAACGGTTCGGAGCACACCGATCGAGCTATTGCTTTGCTGCGGCCAGAGCCCCAGCGAATCAATCCATGGTTTATTAGCTTACTTGCAACTACAGCGCTCGTGTTGCTGCCTAACTCAGCGGCCTTCGCCGCATGCGTGCTGGTTCCGTCTCCGGGAAATGACACCTTCACTTGCGATAGCGGCGATTCGGGCGGCGGCCTCACCGATACCAGCGGCAACAACACGCTGAACTTCCCCGCCGGCGGCACCGGCCAGGTGAGCGGCAACGTCACCTTCGGCCCCGGCACCGACCGCATCGACATGCAGTCCGGCACCATCACCGGCCTGGTCGACCAGGGCGACGGCACGGATTTCTTCACCATCGGCGGCGGCATGGTCGCCGGCAATGTCCAGCAGGGCGCCGGCATCGACGACTTCAACATGAGCGGCGGCCAGGTCGGTTCGCTGAACCAGGGCGACGGGCTCGACACCTTCACCATGACGGGCGGGCGCATCGTCGATTTCTTCGACGATGGCGACCGTGCCGTGATGACCGGCGGCCGCATCGGCCGCGTCAACATGAAGCTCGACAAGAACTATTTCAACATGTCGGGCGGCATCATCGACCGCAACCTGGTCACCGGGTTCGATCAGGACACCGTCATTCTCTCCGGCGGCACGATCGGCGGCAACATCAGCGTCAGCGGCGGCAATGACAGCGTGACGATCACCGGCGGCACCGTCGGCGGCGACGTGCTGATGAGCTTCGGCGCGGACAATTTCGTCTGGGATGGCGGCGGCATCATCTATGGCTCGGTCGACCTCGGCGCCGACAACGATACAGCCAGGCTGAGCAACCTCACCAAGGCCAATCTCGGCGGAGCCGATGCGCTGAACGGCGGCCTCGGCACCGATGCGCTCACCTTCGACAACGTCAAGCTGGACGGCATCGCCAGGGTCCAGAACTGGGAAACCATCGACGCCACCAATGACACCCAGCTGATCCTCGACGGCAATCTCGTGCTGGGCGACAGCGGCACGGGCACCGGAAAGCTCAGCGTCGACCTAGCAAGCACGCTCTATGGCGGCGGCTTCAACAGTTCCATCCAGGCCTTTACCGCGGGACAATTGGCCGAAGTGGTCAATGCCGGCCGCATCGACCTGACCAATGGCGGCACCGGCGCCACCGACCGCCTGACCATTTCTGGCAATTATGTCGGCATGGGCGGCTTGCTGCTGTTGCAGACCGAACTCGGCGACGACAGCTCCGCTTCCGACCGGCTGGTGCTGTCGGGCGGCACGGCTTCGGGCTCGACCGGCATTGCCGTCGTCAATGTCGGCGGTGCCGGGGCGCAGACCACGGCCGACGGCATTATGCTCGTCCAGGCCGTCAACGGAGCCTCATCGAGCGCCGGCGCCTTTGCCCTCGATGCGCCGGTCGCCGCCGGCGCCTTCGAATATTATCTCTTTAAGGGCGGCGTCAGCGCCGGCAGCGAGGAGAACTGGTATCTGCGTTCGACGCTGAACACACCGGCAACGCCGGCCGCCGGGCCGTCGGCACTCGAACCGACGTCGCAACCGGAGCCGGAGGCGCCCCAGGTCGAGCCGCCGCCGCCGCCCTCCGAACTGCCGCCGGTTCCGGTGCCGACCGATGGCGACATCAACAACCCGCCGGTCGATTCGACACCGCCGGTGCAGGCGAGCGATCCAGAGCCCGAGGCGCCGCCGCCACCACCGCCAGCGCCGGCGGCGGATCCGCCGCCGCCACCACCGGTGGTGCCGACCGCCGTTCCGGACCTGCCGACGCCGGCGGCCGGCGAGACGATCCTGCTCTACCGTATCGAGGTGCCCACCTATTCGGCCTTGCCGCCGGTGGCCGAACATCTGGCGATGACGACGCTCGGCACCTTCCACGAGCGGCGCGGCGAACAGAGCCTGTTGTCGAACACGGAGCTGTCGCCGGTCTGGGGCCGCATCTACGGCCAGGACGCCAAAATGGGCTGGTCTGGAACGGTGTCGCCGTCCTTCGACGGGACCTTGTTCGGCTTGCAGGCGGGCTTCGACGTCTTCGGACGCGAAACCGCCTCTGGCGGGATCGACCGCGCCGGCCTGTTCGTCGCCTATGCCAGCATGAAGGGTGACGTGCGTGGCCAGGCGCTGGGCCAGAATGATCTGTCCGTCGGCGGCATCGATGTCAGCGGCACCAGCGTCGGCGGCTACTGGACCCGCATCGGCCAGGGCGGCTGGTACCTCGACGGCGTCCTCATGGCCACCTTCTTCGGCGGCGACGCCACGTCGTCGCGCGATGTCGGCATCGACATTGGCGGAACCGGCGTGACCGCCTCGCTGGAAGGCGGCTATCCCATAGCGCTGGCACAGGGTTGGACGCTCGAACCGCAGGCGCAACTGATCTGGCAGCACCTGTCGCTCGACGATGCCAAGGACCGTTTCTCCTCGGTTTCCTTCGACAGCGACGGCAGCGTCACCGGCCGGCTGGGCGCTCGGCTGCAGGGCGGCGAGGCCACCGTCAACGGCATGGCGCTGCAGCCCTACCTCAAGGCCAACATCTGGCATGATTTCGGCGGCACCGATCGGGTCAACTTCGACGCGACCGACATCTCGACGCAGGGCAGGTCGACCTCGTTCGAGTTCGGTGGCGGCATCGTCGCCAAAGTAACCGACAAGGTCAGCATCTTCGCCACCGGCGACTACACCACCAATCTCGGCGGCGACAAACGCCGCGTCCTCGAGGGCAATCTGGGTTTCAGCGTCAAATGGTGAAGCAAGGTGTGCTGATATTCAGGTGATGCCGGCCTGCAAACGCCTGATATCTGCGCTTCCGGTGCTCGCGGACCCATGTCCGCACCGCTCCGGCTCTCGATATCAGCCATTTTCGGCTCGGCCTGACCTGAATCTCAACACACCTTGGGCGCGCCAGCGTTTCTCAATTGCCGGAACGCATCGCCACGGTGGCGATGCCGGCGCCGACCAGCAGCGTGCCGCCGGTTCGGTTGAAGATGCGGATCGCCTTGGGGTTGCGCACCACGTTGCGGGCGCGTGCCGCGATCAGCGCGTAACCGAAGGCGTTGGCGAAGGCGAGCGCCAGGAACGTCGTCTCGAAGATCAGCATCTGCGCCCAGAAATCGGCATGCCGGTCGAGAAACTGCGGCAGGAAGGCGACGAAGAAGGTGATGCTCTTCGGGTTGAGCGCGGTGACCAGCCAGGTATGCGCCATCATCTTGGCCGAAGACACCGCGTCGGTGCGCGGTTCTGCTTTCAGCGCGCCGCCGGCGCGGAACAGTTTCACGCCGAGATAGATCAGATAGCCGGCGCCGACCAGCTTCAGGACGGTGAAGACGGTCGCCGAGGCCGCCAGCAGCGCGCCGATGCCCAGCATCGACAAGGTCATGGCGGTGAAGTCGCCCAGCGCCACACCGACGGCCATCGGCAAGGCGGTGCGCCAGCCCTGGCCCAGCGCATACGACACGACCAACAGGATTGTCGGGCCCGGGATGATGAGAAGGATGGTCGACGCGGCAGCGAAGGCGGCCCAGTTTTCGAAGGACATGTCTGTCTCCCCTTGGGTTAAGGAAAAGGATAAATCCCGAGCCCAGGGAGAATGTAAAGAGGCCTGATTTTTGTTTTTCAGGAAATTGCGGGCGCAAACCGCCGCGTCCGTTGCCGCAATTGCCGTGCCGTCAGTTTCGCCAGCGGCAGCCAGGGGTCAGTTCGCGCCGCCCAGCGTGCTCACGATATCGGCCAGGCTGACATTGGCACCGAGAACCATGGCGGCCGCGGCAATGGCAGCGGCAAAAAGCTTGATGTCGGTTTTTAACGTCTTGCACATGGAGGCCCCTCGCTGGTCGCCGAAGAGGTAGGAAACGCCGGTGCCGGGATTATGGCCCGATGGAGGTGATTTTGTGCAGGGACACGGGAGCGGCGATCGCCGGGACGGCGCAACGTCACCTCGGCAAGACGCAAACGCAGGCAGCGCAAGGCATTCACGCTTTATCAACCATGAATGATGAAAATGCCTGACATCCGGCCGGACCGTGCTTCCCGCCGACAGCGTAGGGTTTGGGTATATGCGTGAGTTGCCGCAAGGTCCGACGCCGCCACGAAACGGCGACGCAATCGAAACCGATCTTCTTCTCTCCCGCCGCGCCGTCCTGTCCGGGGCGGGCGCCCTGGCGCTGCTTGGCGTCGCCGGCTGCTCGACTTCGGGTGGTGGCGACCTGCCGGCGCTCCATCTCGACGATACGGTCACCGGCTCGGTGCGGCCGATCCGCCCCTCGATCAGCGTCGACAAGAACATCACCAGTCCCGACCTCATGTACGCCGCGCTGACCGACAACGGCTTCAACGTTCCCGAGGTGCCTTATCTCAAGGTCAAGCCGGAATTTCGCCGCCAGATCGTCGTCGACACGACGGGCGAGGCGCCCGGCACCATCGTCGTCCATCTCAAGGAACGCATGCTCTATCTCGTCCAGCCGGGCGGCGACGCCATCCGTTACGGCGTCGGCATCGGCAAGGACGGCTTCCGCTGGTCAGGCCGCGCCAACATCCAGTACGGGCGGGAATGGCCGACCTGGACGCCGCCGCCCGAAATGATCCAGCGCAAGCCCGAACTGGTGAAGTGGCAGGGCGGCCAGCCCGGCGGCCTCACCAATCCGCTCGGCGCGCGTGCGCTCTACATCTACCAGGACGGCAAGGACACAGGCTACCGCATCCATGGTTCGCCCGAATGGTGGAGCATCGGCCAGGCGATGTCGTCGGGCTGCGTGCGCCTGATCAACCAGGACATCATCGATCTCTACAGCCGGGTGTCGAAGAAAAACCCCGTCGTCGTCATGTGATCGTTTAGCCCTCCGTTTCTCCCGTTGCGCGATGCGGCAAGACAGGCCAAGGTGCCTTGAAAACCATTGCCCGGGGAGAAATCAAGCATGGCCGGAACCTTCGTCATCGCGCAGGGCGGCGGCCCGACCGCCGTCATCAACCAGACGGTCGTCGGCGCCACGCTGGAGATCCGCAAGCGCCATCCCGGCGCCAAGGTGCTGGGCTCCATCCATGGCGTGCGCGGTATCCGTGACGGCAACTATGTCGACCTGTCCGCCATCCCGGAGGACCGACTGCGGCTGATCGCCGGAACGCCGAGCGCCGCCCTCGGCTCGACGCGCGACAAGCCTGACGCCGCCTATTGCGAGGTCATCCTGAAGGGCCTGCAGAAGGCGGGCGCCGATGCCTTCATCTATATCGGCGGCAACGACACCTCGGGCACGCAGCAGATCCTGACCGATGCCGCCGGCGGCAAGATCGCCTTCGTCCATGCGCCGAAAACCATCGACAACGATCTCGAGGAAAACGACCACACGCCGGGCTTCATCTCGGCGGCGGAGTTCGTCGCCGGCGCCTTCCTCTCGGTCGACCTCGATTTCCGCGCCCTGCCCGGCATTTATGTCGGCATCGTCATGGGCCGGCATGCCGGCTTCCTGACCGCAGCCGCGGCAGCTTGGCAGCTCGACCCCGGCAGCGGCCCGCATCTCGTCTACGTGCCGGAGCGGCCGTTCTCCGCCGCCGGCTTCATCGACGACGTGCGCGCCACGCTCGATCGCCACAAGCGCTGCATCGTCGCCGTGTCGGAAGGCGTCAGCACCGCCGACGGCAAGGCGCTGGTCGAAAGCCTGGTGCCGGCGGACAAGCTCGAACGCGACCAGCACGGCAATGTCAAACTGTCGGGCAGCGACCTGCCGGCGGCGCTCGAACGGGCATTGGCCGAGGGGCTGCCGGGCAAGCGAGCCCGCGTCGACGCGCTCGGCTACATGCCGCGCGGCTATGTCGGCGCCATCAGCGCGGTTGACGCGCAGGAGGCCTTCGATGCCGGCGCCTTCGCCGTCGGCGTGGCCGAGCAGGGCGGCGGCTCGGTGGCGCTGCAGTATGATGGCAGCAAAATAGTGTTGAAAAAGGTGCCGCTGAAGAACGTCGCCGGCAAGACCCGCCACATGCCCGACGATTTCATGAAGCCCGAGGAGAACCAGCTGTCCGAGACCGGCATGGCCTATCTCAGGCGGCTGGTGCCGGAAAAATACAAGGTCGGAAAGCCGTTTGTCTGATGCCGGCCCCTATGCCGGGCTGGTTCTCCAGGAGCATCGTCGACGACAGGACGACGATGCTGACCGAGCCGTTCGTGCACGACTATGTGCGCGCCAACATCTGGCATTTCACCGGCCGCGACGCCGACCTTCTGGTCGACACCGGCATGGGCATCTGTCCGCTGGCGCCTTGGATAGAGACGCCCGAAGGCAAGCCGCTTCTGGTCGTCGCCACCCATATCCATCTCGATCACGTCGGCTCGCTGCACGAATTCCCGTGGCGGGCCGGGCCGAGGATGAGCGCCGCGCAATTCGAGAGCATGGATGAGGCCGCGACCTACGCCTACATGTTCCACGATCTCGAGGGGGCGGTTTCGAAACTGCCCGAGCCGGGCTGGAAGGCGTCGGATTACAAGATCCCGCCGGCGCCGCTGACGCGGACGCTCGATGAGGGCGACGTGGTCGATCTCGGCGACCGGCAATTTCGCGTGCTGCATCTTCCGGGTCATTCGCCGGATTCGATCGCCCTGTTCGACGAGACCGATGGCCTGTTCTTCAGCGGCGACGCCATCTATGACGCCATGCTGATCGACGATTTGCCGGACTCCGACCGGACGGCCTATGCCGGCACGATGCGCCGCCTGCTCGACCTGCCGATCCGTATCGGCCATGGCGGCCACGGCCCGAGTTTCGACGGCAGGCGCATGCGTGAGATCGCGTCGGCCTATCTGCGCTCCGTAAGCGCGCCCTGAATTAAATCTTCGTAAGGTCGGGCAAAAACCCTAATTCAGGCCATTCGGGACCCTAGATAACTCATGTCGATCCGGCCGGCTGCCATGTAAGGCGAGACAGGCCATCCCGGTCGTCGACACGCTGACGGACGCTTTCTCCCAGGAGCCGCCGCGGCGCCGGATCAACTCTCGCCCGGACAGAACGACCATGTCACCCCTTGGTATTCTTCGTAGGCATCGCGTCGCCGCCCTGCTGGGCGCCGCGCTGATCGTCTCCCCCGCCGTCGTCTCGTTTGCCCAGAATTCCGGCAGTGCCGGCTTGAGCAATGCCGTTGCGACCACCCAGACACCCGTCGCCGGAATAACGGCTCCAAACGGATCGTTCGCGCCCATCGTGGCCGCGGCCAAGCCCGCCGTCGTCACCGTCACGACAGTCATGAAGGCGCAGCCGGAAGCCATGAGCGAAGGGTCGCCCGACGGTTCGCCCTTTGGCGGCAATTCGCCTTTCGACGACTATTTCCGCCAGTTCTTCGGCGATCAGGGCATGCCTGGTCCCAAGACGCCTCCGCAACAACAGCAGTCGCCGCGCGCCGAGGCGCTCGGTTCGGGCTTCATCGTCAGCGCCGACGGCACCATCGTCACCAACAACCACGTCGTCGACGGCGCCTCCTCGATCAAGGTCACGCTCGACGACGGTACGGAGCTTCCGGCCAAGCTTGTCGGTCACGACGCCAAGAACGATCTCGCCGTGCTGCAGATCAAGGCCGGCAGGGCCTTGCCAACCGTGCAATGGGGCGACTCCGACAAGCTCATGACAGGCGACCAGGTGCTGGCGATCGGCAATCCGTTCGGCATAGGCACCACGGTAACGGCCGGTATCGTCTCGGCGCGCGGCCGCGATCTGCATAGTGGGCCGTTCGACGATTTCATCCAGATCGACGCGCCGATCAATCACGGCAATTCCGGCGGCCCGCTGGTGGATGTCAGCGGCAATGTCGTGGGCATCAACACGGCGATCTATTCGCCCAATGGCGGCAGCGTCGGCGTCGGCTTCGCCATTCCGTCGGACCAGGCACAGAAGGTGGTCGCCAAGCTGATGAAGGGCGGCGACATCGAATACGGCTATCTCGGCGTCGAGATCCAGCCGGTCACCCCTGACGTGGCCAGCGCCGTCGGGCTCGACCATCCCGCCGGTGCGTTGGTCGCCCGGGTCAATGACGGCTCGCCCGCCGCCAAGGCCGGCGTCGAAACCGGCGACGTCATCACCAGCTTCGCCGGGCAGGACGTCAAGGATCCCAAGGATCTGTCGCGGGCCGTCGCCGATGTCGCGCCGGGTGCCAAGGAAACGCTGGATGTCTGGCGCAAGGGCAAGGCCATGCAGATTTCCGTCGCTGTCGGACGCAACAGCGACGACGTGAAGACGGCATCCAATGGCGATTCCAGCGCGCCTGACGCCGGGCAGGGGTCCCGCGCCCCGGCCATCGGCCTTGGCTTGATGGACATCACGCCAGACATTCGCCAGCAGATGAACCTCGCCGACAACGAGCACGGCGCGGTGGTTGCCACCGTCAATCCGGACAAGGCCGCGGGCGCCGCCGGTATCCAGCCCGGCGACATCATCGTCGCCGTCAACCAGGCGCCGGTGAAGAGCGCCAGGCAGGTCACGCAAGCCATCGCGCAGGCCAGCAAGTCGGGTCGCAAGTCGGTGCTGTTGCTGGTCGAACGCGACGGCAGCCAGATCTATGTCGCCGTGCCGTTCGCCAATGGCTGAACAGTAACGCCGGCGTGGCGGGCCGGTGGAGAAGCCCGCCACGCCGGTTCTATCGGCTATAATTTGCGCAGCGCCACTTCCTCGATCAGGTGGTCGGCGCCCTTGCGCAGGATCAGGTCGGCGCGGGCGCGCGTCGGCAGGATGTTTTCGCGCAGGTTCTTCAGGTTGATGTTGGTCCACAGGCCCTCGGCGATTGCCTTGGCCGCATCCTCCGACAGCTGCGAATAGCGGTGGAAGAAGGAGTCCGGGTTGCGGAAGGCGGTCTCGCGCAGCCGCATGAAGCGGGAAATATACCAATTGTGGATCAGCTTCTCGTCGGCATCGATATAGATGGCGAAGTCGAAGAAGTCCGACAGGAAGGGCACGATCTTGCCGTCCTGCGGCAGCTTGCCCGGCTGCAGCACGTTGATGCCTTCGAAGATCAGGATGTCGGGCCGGTCGATGGTGACGAACTCGCCCGGGATGACGTCATAGGTGAGGTGCGAATAGACCGGCGCACGGACATCGGGCAACGCCGACTTGATGCCCGACAGGAAACGCAGCAGCGCGCCGACATCGTAGCTGTCGGGGAAACCCTTGCGCTCCATCAGGTTTTCGCGCCGCAGCACGTCGTTGGGCAGCAGGAAGCCGTCCGTGGTGATGAGATCGACCTTGGGGCTCGACGGCCAGCGCGCCAGAAGTTCCTTCAGCACGCGCGCCGTGGTCGATTTGCCGACCGCGACCGAACCGGCAATGCCGATGATGAACGGCGTCTTGGCGACATCAACGGCATTGAAAAAGGCCTGGCGCTGCCGGAACAGAAGCTGGCTCGCCTCGACATGCGCCGACAAGAGCCGCGACAGCGACAGATAGATGCGCGTGACCTCGGCGAGGTCGACCGGGTCGTTGAGCGAACGCAGGCGGCGGAATTCGTCCTCGCTCAGCGTCAGCGGGGTGTCGGCGCGGAATCGCGACCATTGCTCGGCCGAGAAAAAGCGAAACGGGGAATATTTCTCGGTTGGCGCGAGCTGATCCATCGAGATACCTGCCCTCCCTCGCGGTCAGCCCTTGGGCCGTGACGCTTTCTCGGCGATGCCCGAACGCCCGGTGCGGCTTTCGAGCTCCCTGAGCACGTCGTTCAGCGGAACGCCCGCGATGCTGAGAACGACGAGCCAATGATATATAAGATCGGCGCTTTCCGAAACGAGGCCCTGTTTGTCGCCCTTGACGGCGGCGATGACGGTCTCGACCGCCTCTTCGCCGAGCTTCTGTGCCGCCTTGTCCATGCCGCGCGCGAACAATTTGGCCGTCCACGAGTCGGGGTCGCCCGAACGGGCGCGTTCCCCGATGATTGCCTCCAGTTCGGAGAACGAAAATTCAGCCATGGCCAAAGGAGCCTTTCTCTTAGCCGGAAGCCTCTAGGGCCGAACCCCGAGCGAGTCCAGCCGCATCGGCAGGCCGGCCTGGGCCATATGCGCCTTGGCTTGCGCGATGGTGTAGGTGCCGAAATGGAAGATGGACGCCGCCAGCACGGCGCCCGCATGGCCGTCGCGAATGCCTTCGACCATGTGGTCGAGGGTGCCGACGCCACCCGAAGCGATGACGGGCGCGCGCACCGCGTCCGACACCGCGCGGGTCAATGCGATGTCGTAGCCGGCCTTGGTGCCGTCGCGGTCCATCGAGGTCAGCAGGATCTCGCCGGCGCCGCGATCGACCATTTTGCGCGCGAATTCGACGGCGTCGATGCCGGTCTTTTCCCGTCCGCCATGGGTGAATATCTCCCAGCGGTCGGCCTCGCCGGGGCCGGACACTTTCTTGGCATCGATGGCGACGACGATGCACTGGTTGCCGAACTTGTCGGCGGCCTCGGCCACGAAATCCGGGTTGTTCACCGCGGCCGTGTTGATCGACACCTTGTCGGCGCCGGCCAAAAGCAATTTCCTGATGTCGGCGACATGGCGCACGCCGCCGCCGACGGTCAGCGGCATGAAGCATTGTTCGGCGGTGCGGGCGATGACCTCGAATATGGTCTCGCGATTGTCCGACGACGCGGTGATGTCGAGGAAGCACAGCTCGTCGGCGCCGGCGGCATCATAGGCCTTGGCGGCCTCCACCGGATCGCCGGCGTCGATGAGATCGACGAAATTGACGCCCTTGACGACGCGGCCGTCCTTGACGTCGAGGCAAGGGATGACGCGGGCTTTCAGCATCAGCGGCCCTCTATCGTGGCAAGCAGGTCGTTGAGCAGCTGTCCGACCAGCGGCGGCACGTCGGCCTGGGCATCGAAGGCCGGATCGTAGGCCGAAACGGTGATGCCGACGATCGGCACCGCGAGCGCCATGGCGCAGGCCGCGTCGCGCAGCTGCTCCGGGTTCGGTCCGCCTGATGTGACGTAGCGGTTGGCCTGCAGCGCCTGGGGATCGTGCACGTCGAGATCGAGATGCATGTGCACGCTGTTGGCGCCGGCGGCCTTCAGCCTTTCCGTCGCTTGCCCCACTCCGGGACATTCCGTCCGGATGACCGGCAATGTTTCGAGAAGTTTTTCCTCCGCCGGATCGAGATCCCTGGCGTTGACGAGCACGCAGCGTGAAGGATCGATCGGCTTGAAGCCGGGAATGGCCGCCGCCATCGGGCGCCAGCACAGGCCGAGCACTGTCGACAGCGCCATGCCGTCGAGAAAGCCGTATACGGACGTCTCGGGCGTGTTGAGGTCGCCATGCTGGTCTGCCCAGATGATGGCGTCGGCGCCTTCGCCGGCAACGGCACCGGCGGACGTCAGGCAGTTTCCGGCCAGCACGATGGGAAACCGCCCCCTGTCGCGGGCAATGCGGACCTCGCCCGAGACGGCGTTGCAGACGGCAAAGCCCGTGGCGATCTCGCGCTCCTGGTCGTCGCCGACCCGTCCGATATCCTCGACCGTGACGTCATGGCCGGCAAGGGTCAGGGCATCGACGAGCCCGCCCGATATCAGGGCGTCGGGTCCCTGACCCATGCCGCCATGATAGTGGCCGCTGTCATAGGAGGCCAGGATGAGCGAAACCTTCACGACCGCGCCTCCATCGCCGGCATGCCCTGCAGGATCGCCAGCGCCTCTGCCGGGTCGATGCGGCCGTCATAGAGCGCGCGGCCCGAAATCGCGCCTTCGAGTTTTTGCGCGTCGGGCATGGTCATGCGCACGATGTCGGCGATCGAAGCCAGACCGCCCGACGCGATGACCGGGATCGACACCGCATCGGCGAGGTCGATGGTGGCGTCCCAGTTGATGCCGCTCAGCACGCCGTCACGGTCGATGTCGGTGTAGATGATGGCGGCCACGCCGGCGCCCTCGAATTTCCTGGCCAGCTCGACCACGCCCAGGCTCGAGGCCTCGGCCCAGCCCTCGACCGCCACCTTGCCGCCCTTGGCGTCGATGCCGACGGCGACCTTGCCCGGAAACGCCTTGCAGGCCTGCCTGACCAGGTCGGGATTGCGCACAGCCACCGTGCCGAGGATGACGCGGGCCAGTCCGCGGTCGAGCCAGTCCTCGATCTGCGCCAGCGTGCGGATGCCGCCGCCGAGCTGCACCGGGTTCTTCGTCGCCTTGAGGATGGCGCCGACCGCCGCGCTGTTGACGCTCTGGCCCTTGAAGGCGCCGTTGAGGTCGACAACGTGCAGCCACTCGAAGCCCTGCTCCTCGAAGGCTTTTGCCTGCGCGGCGGGATCATCATTGTAAATCGTCGCGGTCGCCATATCGCCGTGCCTGAGGCGCACGCACTGGCCGTCCTTGAGATCGATGGCGGGAAACAGGATCATCGGTTCAAGCGCCCTTCTTGCTCATCATGCTCAGGGCCTCCAGCGCAGGAAATTGGTGATCAGCGCCAGGCCCAGCGCCTGGCTCTTTTCGGGGTGGAACTGCGTGCCGGCGAGATTGTCGCGGGCGACGGTCGCCGTCACCGGGCCGCCATAGTCGGCGACCGCAAGCACCTCGTCCGGGTTCCTTGCATCGAGATGGTAGGAATGGACGAAATAGGCGTGCAGTCCCGCCACGCCGGTCGGGATGCCGGCAAACAGCGGGTGCTGGCGCGTGAGCTCGATCGTGTTCCAGCCGATCTGCGGGATCTTCAGCGCCGGATCGGAAGGCTGGATCTCCTTGACGTCGCCCGAGATCCAGCCGAAACCCTCGGTGATGGTCTTTTCGAGGCCGCGCTGCGACATCAGCTGCATGCCGACGCAAATGCCAAGGAACGGCCGCCCTTTGGTGATGGCGACCTCCTCGACCGCTTCCCACATGCCCTCGACGGCGCGTAGGCCGGCCGCGCAGTCGGCGTAAGCGCCGACGCCTGGCAGGACGATGCGGTCCGCGGTGCGCACGCGCTCGGCATCCGCCGACAGATCGATCTCGGCCGCGATGCCGGCCTCGCGCGCGGCGCGCTCGAAGGCCTTGGTGGCCGAGCGCAGATTGCCCGAACCGTAATCGATGATCGCAACCCGCATCTCAGCGCCGTCCCGGAATGTGGGTCAGCCCCAGCGCCATGCCGGGCTGCGCCGGGCGCGCCAGGGCGGCATCCGGAACGATGCGCGGCGGCGGGGGTGCTGCTTCATCCGAAAGCCCCTCGGCCTCCAGGGCGTAGCGCATGTCGGCGTCCCCGAGCCGGCCGGCCTCGACGACGCCCCATTCATGCCAGCCGCGGCGGCGCAGCGCCGCGATGCGCAGGCCCTGGCCCTCCAGCCCGACATAGAGCGAGACGAGCAGGGACAAAAGCGAGCCGGCGACGCCGAGGCCAAGCTTCTGGCCAAGCATCGAAAGCGCGCCCATGACGACAAAGGCAAATGCCGCTTCGATCCACAGCCGGTGCCAGGCAAGCCACAGCGGCGGCACCAGCAGGCCGAGCCAGGCGAAGCCGTCGCGGACAAAGGCCGTTGTCTCGACCTTCTCGCTGCGGCCCGGCGGCTCCATCACGACATAGGCGGCCATCAATCTATCCCTTCAAAGAACCCTTGGTGGAGGGAACCGCGTCTGGCTGGCGCGGATCGCGCTCGAGCGCGGCGCGCAGAGCGCGCGCCACCGCCTTGAAGCAGGTCTCGGCGATATGATGGTTGTTGGCGCCATAATGGTTGGTGACATGCAGCGTGATGCCGGCGTTCTGCGCCAGCGCCTGGAAGAATTCACGCACCAGTTCGGTGTCGAACGTGCCGATCTTGGGCGACGAGAACGCAACGTTCCAGACCAGGAAGGGGCGGCCCGAGACGTCGATCGCCGCGCGCGTCAGCGTCTCGTCCATGGCAAGGTCGATCGAGGCATAGCGCATGATGCCGCGCCGCTCGCCGAGCGCCTTGGTCAAGGCCTGGCCGAGCGCGATGCCGGTGTCCTCGACCGTATGGTGATCGTCAATGTGCAGGTCGCCCTTGGCCTTGACCGTGATATCGATCAGCGAATGGCGCGACAGCTGGTCCAGCATGTGGTCGAAGAAGCCGACGCCCGTGCTGATGTCCGATTTGCCGGAGCCGTCGACATGGACCGACACGGAGATGTCGGTTTCCTTGGTCTTGCGGCTTGCATCGGCGGAACGGGGCGCCATCGCTCTATCCTTGTGCAGTGGTCCAGATCGTGACCGGTTCACGAGCCTCAAGCGCTCGCTGGCTTGAAAACGAGAGCCTTCTAGCAGCATGATCCGGCGATTGCCAGTTGCGATCCCGGTCGCTATCGAGCCGTTTGCAATCATTGGCCTCATGCATACATATGGCCGATCGAAGTTACTCGTACCGCGCCAATCGCCTTTTTGGGATCGCGCGAATCGGAGCCAGGAAATGTCTGATAATCTGACCATGCACGCCACGACCATCGTGACCGTGCGCAAGGGCAACAAGGTGGTGATCGCCGGCGACGGCCAGGTCAGCCTTGGCCAGACCATCATGAAGGGTAACGCCAGGAAAGTGCGCCGCATCGGCAAGGGCGGCAACGTGATCGCCGGTTTCGCCGGCGCGACCGCCGACGCCTTCACGCTTCTGGAGCGGCTCGAAGCCAAGCTCGAACAATATCCCGACCAACTCACCCGCGCCTGCGTCGAGCTCGCCAAGGATTGGCGCACCGACCGCTATCTGCGCCGGCTGGAAGCGATGATGCTGGTCGCCGACAAGTCGGTCTCGCTGGCGCTGACCGGCAATGGCGACGTGCTGGAGCCCGAACATGGCGTCATGGCCATCGGCTCCGGCGGCAATTACGCGCTCGCCGCCGCCCGCGCGCTGATGGATTCCGACAAGGATGCCGAGGAGATCGCCCGCAAGGCGATGCAGATCGCGTCCGACATCTGCGTCTACACCAACAACAATTTCGTCGTCGAAACGCTCGATGCCGCCTGAGAGGGTGGTGCTTTACGATTTTCGGCCGGTCACCAAGAAGGACCTGCCGATGATCGCAGGCTGGCTCGCCCAGCCGCATGTCGCGGAGTGGTGGGACGATCCCGAGACGGAAATCGCCGAGATTGCCGATCACATAGACTCGATCTCCGTCGAGCCGCTGATCGTCGAGCTCGACGGAAAGCCGATCGCTTATCTGCAGAGCTATGACCCGCATATGGAAGACGGCCATCCCTATGCCGATCAGCCGTTCGGCACGCTGGGCATCGATGTCTCGATCGGCCGGCCGGAACTGATCGGCATCGGCCATGGCTCGGCCATCGTGCGTCAGTTCGTCGAAGACCTGTTCGAGGAAGGCGTGCCGCGTGTCGTCATCGATCCCGACCCCGCCAATCTCAGGGCCATACGCGCCTATGAAAAAGCCGGATTCCGGGCCATTGATCGCAGGCAATCGGTCTATGGCGACGTCGTGCTGATGGCCATCGATGCCGAAGACGGGGAAGAGGGATAAGGCATGGACGCTTCGGGCGAGGACAAGAACCTATCTGCCTATGAAAACAGCTGGCGGATGGGCCTGCTGATCGTGGCCGGCCTAATTTTCTTCCAGGCGGTCACGCTGTATCTCATGGGCCGGACGCCGATCTGCACCTGCGGCTACGTCAAGCTCTGGCATGGCGTGGTCAACAGTTCGGAGAATTCCCAGCATATTTCGGACTGGTACACTTTCTCGCACATCATCCACGGTTTCCTGTTCTATGCGCTGGCACGCTTCCTGTTCCCGCGCTCGCCGATCGGGCTGAGGCTGGCCTTCGCCGTTCTGATCGAGGGCGGTTGGGAGTTGCTGGAGAACAGCCCGTTCATCATCGACCGCTACCGCGCCGGCACCATCTCGCTCGATTATTACGGCGATAGCATCATCAATTCGGTCTCCGACACACTGGCCATGGTGCTGGGATTTGTGATGGCGCGAAGGCTACCTATATGGGTGATCGTCAGCCTCGCCATCCTCTTCGAACTGGGCACCGGCTACCTCATCCGGGATAATCTTACACTCAACGTGATCATGCTGCTGCATCCGTTCGAGGCCATCAAGCAGTGGCAAAGTGGAATTTAGTGATATGAGCACATTTTCTCCCCGCGAAATCGTTTCCGAACTCGACCGCTTCATCATCGGGCAGAAGGACGCCAAGCGCGCCGTGGCCATTGCCTTGCGCAACCGCTGGCGCCGCCAGCAGCTGGAAGGCCAGATGCGCGAAGAGGTGATGCCGAAGAACATCCTGATGATCGGCCCGACCGGCGTCGGCAAGACCGAGATCTCGCGCCGCCTGGCGCGGCTCGCCGGTGCGCCGTTCGTCAAGGTCGAGGCCACCAAGTTCACCGAGGTCGGCTATGTCGGCCGCGACGTCGAGCAGATTATCCGCGATCTGGTCGAGATCGCCATCGGCCTGGTGCGCGAAAAGATGCGCGAGGACGTCAAAGCGCGCGCCCATGTCAATGCCGAGGAACGCGTGCTGGAAGCGTTGGTCGGCAAGACCGCGAGCCCGGCCACCCGCGACAGTTTCCGCAAGAAGCTGCGCGACGGCGAACTCGACGACAAGGAAATCGAGATCGAGGTGGCCGATACCGGCAATGGCGGCATGCCCGGCTTCGAGATTCCCGGCATGCCGGGCGCCAATATCGGCGTGCTCAACATCAACGACATGCTGTCGAAGGCGATGGGCGGCAAGAAGACCAAGCTGCGCAAGACCACGGTGAAGGAATCCTACGACCTGCTGGTGGCCGACGAATCCGACAAGCTGCTCGACCAGGACGAGGTCGTGCGCCGGGCGCTGGACGCTGCGGAAAATGACGGCATCGTCTTTCTCGACGAGATCGACAAGATCGCGGCGCGGTCGGATATTTCCGGCGGCCCTTCGCGCGAAGGCGTGCAGCGCGACCTGCTGCCGCTGGTCGAGGGCACCACGGTGGCGACCAAATACGGGCCGTTGAAGACGGATCACATCCTCTTCATCGCCTCGGGCGCGTTCCATGTCTCGAAGCCGTCCGACCTGTTGCCGGAACTGCAGGGCCGCCTGCCGATCCGCGTCGAACTGCGCGCGCTGGAAAAGGACGACTTCGTCCGCATCCTGACCGAGACCGAGGCGAGCCTCATCAAGCAGTATATCGCGCTGATGAAGACCGAGGGCGTCGAGCTCACCTTCACCGACGATGCCATCGATTCGCTGGCCGGCGTCGCCGTCGACCTCAACGCCAGCATCGAGAATATCGGCGCGCGGCGGCTGCAGACGGTGATGGAGCGGGTGCTGGACGAGATTTCCTACGACGCACCCGACCGCAACGGCACGGCCGTCACCATCGACGCCGCCTATGTCAAGAAGCATGTCGGCGACCTCTCCCGAAACACGGATCTGTCGCGCTTCATTCTGTAAGGAACGGCGCTGGATCCTTTCGGCACGGGTTGAGCGAGATTCTCCCGCGGCCGGATCATGTGTGGCCAGATGGTACCATCTGGCCACCTTTCGTCTTGCCCGCTGAAGGGCCGCTCTCGACTCAACCCTGAGCTTTACCTAGTTTGCCCGCAACATTTGCAGGCGGCGGCGCATGAAGAAACTCATCCCAGTCATTCTCGGCTTGACGCTGGCGGCGACGCTTTTCGCCGCCGACGCGGCGACATTGGTGCCGGCGGGAAACCGCAATGCCGAGCAGCCCGACATTCCCGGCGCCTCCAGCCGCCGCACGCAGGCGACCAACACCACCTTCCAGGCCAAGTACCGCAAGGTCTACGCGCTGCTGCAGAGCGACGCCGACCTGCGCGCCAAGATCAAGAAGGCGGCAAGCGCCTATGGCATCGATCCCATGCACATCGTCGGCGCCATCGTCGGCGAGCACACCTATAATGTCGACGCCTATGACCGGCTGCAGACCTATTACGTCAAGGCGATCTCCTACCTCTCGAGCAAACTGTCCTTCGCCTATGACGGCGAGGATATCAGCGATTTCGTGAAGCGGCCTGAATTCAAGAAATGCGCCGCCATTTCGGACAGCTACGATCTGTGGGAATGCCGCGAACAGGTCTGGAACCGTTCATTTCGCGGCAAGACCGTCGGCGGCGAGGATTTCCCCGACAACCGTTTCGGCGCCACCTTCTTCCAGCCCTACTATGCCGGCCAGACCTTCGGCCTTGGCCAGCTCAATCCGCTGACCGCCCTGCAGATGAGCGATCTCGTGCACAAGGTGTCGGGGCTGCCGGAACTCGACGTCTCCGATCCCAATTCGGTCTACAAGACGATCATGGATCCGGACCTGACGCTGCCCTACGTCGCCGCCACGATCAGGAAGTCGATCGACGCTTACAAGTCCATCGCCGGCTTCGACATTTCGGGCAATCCGGGGCTGACCGCCACGCTCTACAATGTCGGCAATCCCGAGCAGCGCGCCTATGCGTTGAAAGCGGAAAACGACAGGCGCCGCGCCGCCGGCGAGCCGGTGAAGTTGCCGGAAGAGAACTATTACGGCTGGTTGGTCAACGACAAGCTGCCGGAGCTGAAGGCACTGTTTTAGACGCGAATCGTGGGTTTCAGGCTGCGCGAGCAGCGGACTTCGCGACGTTGGCGCAGCGCCAACTTCGACAATTGGCGCGATAGCTCAAGCCGCCAGCAACGCCTTCAGCTTGATGTCAGGCGATCCCAGTGCCTCCGGCGCCGGCTTGGCCCGCTTGCCGATCAGCATTTCGGCGAGCCTTATGTCGCGGGCCACCGCATTGTCCGGGCCAATGCCGCTCGCCGCCACCAGCCTGCCGTCCTCGGCCAGATGAAACAGGATGAAGGCGCCGTCGCCGAGGTCGCGGCGCACCACTGTGCGGCCTTCGTCGGACAATCCCGCGATCTGCAGGGAGAGGCCATATTGATCCGACCAGAACCACGGCACCGCCGCATGCGCCTCGCCGGCGCCAAGCATGTTCCTGGCCGCCAGTGCGCCCTGTTCCTGCGCATTGCGCCAGGCTTCCAGCCGCACGCGGCGGCCGCCATAGACGGCGAGCGGGAACGAGCAGCAATCGCCGGCGGCATAAATATCGGGATCGCTGCCGCGCAGCTCGGCGTCGACGGCAATGCCGTTGTCGATGGCAAGGTCGGCTTCCGCCGCGAGCGCGGTCACCGGCACGGCGCCGATGCCGATGACAGCGAGATCGGCCGCTATCTCGCGCCCGCCGGCAAGCGTCACGCGCACCTCTCTGCCGTCGTCTGCGATGGATCCGATGCCGTCGCCGCACAGGATGTCGACGCCTTCGGCGACATGCGCGGCGTGGACGATTTCGGCGATCTCGGCCGGCACGCCGCGCATCAGGATGCGCGGCTGCGCCTCGATGACGGTGACCGAAGCGCCGAGCTTGCGCGCGGCTGCCGCAAGCTCGAGGCCGATGAAGCCGCCGCCGATGATGGCGATGCGGTTGCCGGCGCGGAGATGGGCGCGGATGGCCAGCGCGTCGGTGAATGTCCTGAGATAGACGCAGCGCCCGCCAAGGCCAGGCATCGGCAGCTTGCGCGGCGTCGAGCCGGTGGCGAGCAGCAGTTTGTCGTAAGGCAGCACCGAACCGTCGGACAGACGCACCGCATGCGCCGCGCGATCGATCGCCACGGCCTGGACGGAATGGACGTGACGGATCGATTTTTCGGCCAGGACCTCGTCGCTGGCGATTGCCTTGATCGCGGGCGCGTCGCTGACCATCGCGTCCTTGGACAAAGGCGGCCGTTCATAGGGCAGATGCGGCTCGTCGCCGACCAGCGTCACCGGCCCGTCATAGCCGAGATCGCGCAGCGTGAGTGCTGCCCGTCCGCCGCATTCGCCGGCCCCGATGATCACCATTCCGCGTGCCATGCCGGTCATCCGATCCGAACCAGCACTTTGCCGCCATCGACCTTGACCGGATAGGTCCTGAGGTTGACGCAGACCGGCGCGCCTTTGGCCGCGCCCGTCTTGTAGTTGAAACGGCCATTGTGCTTGGGGCATTCGATGATGTCGTCCATCACCAGCCCGTCGGCGAGATGCACCTTCTCATGCGTGCACAAGCCGTCGGTGGCGAAATATTCGTCGTCCGGGCTGCGATAGATGGCGAAGGTGCGCCCGCCATGATCGAAGCGCATCACGTCCTCTTCATCGATGTCACCGGCGGAGCACGCCTCGACCCAATCGCTCATTCAGTCCTCCCCTGCGGTCGTGGATGTCATTCCGCCGCCGCGGCGACGGCGTCGTTGTGGAAGTCCTCGCGGTATGGCCTGGCGGTCGGCGGCAGCTCGCGCTTGAGGAAGTAATCCTCGTTGCGCAGCTGGCGGCGGAAGGCTGGGATCATCTCGCGGTAGCCGGCCAGGATCGACGGCGTCGGTGCCGGCAAATCGTGCTTGATCAGCGCGTGCAGCTTCGGCAGCGCATGGTAGGGCACCATCGGGAACATGTGATGTTCGACATGGTAGTTCATGTTCCAGTAGATGAAGCGGCTGATCGGGTTCATGTAGACGGTGCGGCTGTTCAGCCGATGGTCGGTGACGTTGTCGGCGAGACCGCCATGCTGCAGCAGGCCGACCATCACGTGATGCCAGGCGCCGTAGAGCCTGGGCAGGCCGACCAGCATCAAGGGCAGGAACGATCCGGTATAGAGCGCCAGCGTAATTGTCGCGGCGTAGATCGCCGTCCAGATGCGGGCAATGCGGATCGCCTTCTTCTGCTCCTGCTCTGGAATGAAGGTTTTTTCCGCCGCGCTGATATTGCCGGCGGCGTTGCGCAGCATATCCGACATCGCATGCCACGCATCGAGCACGCCGACAAAGCCGAGGACGAGGCGCACCAGATCCGGCGGCCGCATGACCGAGATTTCGGGATCGCGGCCGACGATGATGGTGTCGGTGTGATGGCGTGTGTGGCTCCAGCGCCAGGTCACCGGATTGCGCATGATCATGAAGCAGGCGATCTGATAGACCGCGTCATTCATCCACTGCGTGCGGAACGCCGTGCCGTGGCCGCATTCGTGCCAGCGCGAATCGGTGGACGAGCCGTAGAGCACGCCATAGACGAAGAAGAACGGCACGCACCACCACGTGCCCCAGAACCAGGCGCCGCCGGCGCCGCTGACGATAAGAGCGGCGAGCCAGATCGCGGTGTCGCGGATCGCCGGCCCATCGGAGCGCTGCATCAGCTCCTTCATCTGCTTGCGGGGAATGTCGGTGTGATACCACTGCGCCGCCGACAGGCCGTTTTCGACGGCAAGCCGGGCGTCGCGGCCGATCAGGCTGTAGTCACGCCGGGACGGCGCTATGGACATGATTGCCTCCCAAGGCAGGGGCATTCGCCATGCGAATGCCGATCACAACTGGCTCCATGCTCAGAAATAACGCCGAGCCATGATAGACTCAACATCACAAAGATAGTTTCTATCATTTCCTATCAAGTTGATGTATGCCTGTCGGGCAATCGAACGAGGGCGATCATGGCGAAACGGCCGACGATATCAGATCTGGCGCGCGTCTCCGGCGTCAGCGTCGCCACGGTGGACCGGGTGCTCAACAATCGACTGCCGGTGCGCGAGGAAACGGCGCGCCGCGTCTACGAGGCGGCGACCGAGATCGGCTATCACGCGGCCGGCCTGATCAAGCAACGGATGCGCCAGGAACTGCCCGAGTATCGGCTGGGCTTCCTGCTGCTTCGAGGTAATGACGTTTTCTATGGCGACTTCGCGCGGGAACTCGAACTGGCGGTCGCGCAATCGCAGCGCTTCCGCGGCGTCGCGACCGTCGATTTCGCCAGTTCCCTGGCGCCGGACGAAATCGCCGCCCAAATGCGCGGGCTGGCGGTGAAATCACGGGCCATCGCCGTGGTCGGTCCCGACCATCCGACGCTGACCGCGGTCGTGGAGGCGCTAAAGGCCAGGGGGCTGCCGGTCTTCTCCCTGCTGTCCGACTTCGCTGCTGGCGTCCGCGAGGGTTATGTCGGCCTCGACAACCGCAAGGTCGGCCGCACCGCGGCCTGGATGATCGCCAGGGCGGCGAGGACGCCTGGCAAGGTCGCCCTCTTCGTCGGCAGCCATCGCTTCCATGGCCACGAGCTGCGTGAGATCGGCTTCCGTTCCTTCTTCCGCGAGCATGCGCCGGATTTCGCCGTGCTGGAGACGTTGGTCAATCTGGAGGCCAACCAGGTAACCCATGATGCGATGATCGATCTTCTGGCACGATATCCGGATCTCGTCGGCTGCTACGTCGCCGGCGGCGGCATGGAAGGCGCCGTCTCGGCATTGCGGGCAGCGAAGCCCGTCAACATGCCAGTGGTCGTCTGCAACGAGATCAACGCCGAATCGCGCGCGGCGCTCGCCGACAACATCCTTACCATGGTGATCTCGACGCCGCTTGCCGCGCTCTGTCGTGAGCTCGTCGATCGGATGGCGCATGCCATCGAAGCCGGCGCGGCCAATGCGCCGGGTCAGACCTTCCTGCCCTTCGACATCTATTTGCCGGAAAACATCTGACGCCATTTCGGGAAATGCGCAGCGGGTCCGGGACGCGCCAGGACGAGAGACAGGGCGTTTCGACGAAGCGACAGGACGCTTCAGCGATCCGCCGTCATGAACCGGCCCGCTGAAATGATAGAATCCATCAGAGCCGGCCGAAAATCGCGAGCCCGAGTTTGGAATCGCCCTTGACGCCTCCCGACGAAATGGAATAAATATTTCACCAGTCATGCATTTTGGTTCTTTCGTTCCGTAACATCTGTTTCAAACAGAGGCTTTGGCGTTGCAGCAAACGGCAGGCGCCATCCCCGGGAGAGAGACGGCAGGGAGAGATTCCCCGGGGAGATCGGGGATTCCGGAGAGATCGGTGCAACCGGACACCAAAGTGGAGGAGAGATTAAAATGAAGAAACTGCTTTTGGGCGTCGCCTTCGCGGCGCTGATGAGTTCATCGGCCATGGCCGCCAAGATCGGCGTCTCGATGGCCAAGTTCGACGACAACTTCCTCACCGTGCTGCGCAACGGCATGATCGAGCAAGCCAAGGGCATGAGCGGCGTCGAGCTGCAGGTCGAAGACGCGCAGAACGACGTCGCCAAGCAGCTTGACCAGATCAAGAATTTCGCCGCTTCCGGCGTCGACGCCATCATCGTCAACCCGGTCGACACCTCGGCCACGCAGGCGATGTCGGATGCGGCGGCCGCGGCCAAGATCCCGCTGGTCTACGTCAACCGCCAGCCGGTCAATGTCGACACGCTGCCCGACAACCAGGCCTTCGTCGCCTCGAACGAAGCCGATTCCGGCACGCTCGAGACCAAGGAAGTCTGCCGCCTGTTCAAGGAAGCCGGCAAGAAGGAAGCCAATGTCTATGTCATCATGGGCGAGCTTTCCAACCAGGCGGCCGTGCAGCGCACCAAGGACATCGAAGAGGTGATAGCCACGCCGGACTGCAGCTTCATCAAGATCATCGACAAGCAGACCTCGAACTGGGACCGCGACCAGGCCCAGAACCTGATGACCAACTGGCTGTCGACCGGCAAGAAGTTCGACGGCGTCATCGCCAACAATGACGAAAGCGCCATCGGCGCCATCCAGGCGATGAAGGCCGCCAACATCGACATGAAGTCGGTTGTCGTCGGCGGCGTCGACGCCACCCAGGACGCGCTTGCAGCCATGCAGGCGGGCGACCTCGACGCCACCGTCTTCCAGGACGCCGCCGGCCAGGGCGCCGGCGCGCTGGATGCGGCGCTGAAACTCGCCAAGGGCGAGAAGGTCGAACACAAGGTCTATGTCCCGTTCCAGCTGGTCACGCCGGCCAACATCGACAAGTTCCTGAAGAAGAACTGAGCTGCGGACATACGGAGCGGCGCTCTCGCGCAGACAGCGCCGCTCCCTTTCCCTCGACGCCGACCGGTGCCCGAGGAACGACCGCGGCTGACGGAGGATAGAAGATTGGCACAAACATCTCACGGCGTCGGCGGGGTCGGTTATGACGCCAGGAAGCGCACATGGCCGGCCGAATTCAACGTCTTCCTGGCGCTCGTCATCCTCGTCGTCATCTTCGAACTGATCGGCCGGGTCTTCCTCGGCGACTCCTTCCTGTTCAATACCCGCGCCGACGTCGCCGGCATCTTCAACGAGGCGCGCCTGCAGATCATCATCCTGCAGGTGTCGATCGTCGGCATCATCGCCATCGGCGTCACGCAGGTGATCATTACAGGTGGCATCGACCTGTCCTCGGGCTCGATCGTCGGCGCCACCGCCATGATCGCCATGAGCTTCGCCCAGGTCGCGACCGTCAACGGCAATCCCAACCCCAAGGCCATGTTCCTGGCGCAAGGCTGGACCGACCTGCCCGTCATCGTGCCGGTGCTGGTGGCGATCGGCTGCGGCCTGCTCGCCGGCCTCGTCAACGGCGCGCTGATCGCCTACACGCGCATCCCGCCCTTCATCGCCACGCTCGGCATGATGGTCACCGCGCGCGGCATTGCCAAATGGTGGTCGAAGGGGCAGCCGATCTCGTTTCCCACGGACAGTTTCGCGGCAATCGGCAAGGGCCTGATGCCGGTCATCATCTTCCTGTCGCTGGCCGTGCTGTTCCAGCTGATCATGACCTACACCCGATATGGCAAGCATTGTTACGCGATCGGCTCCAACGAGGATGCCGCGCGCATGTCGGGCATCAAGATCGCCAACCACAAGATCCTCGTCTATGTCATCGCCGGCATTCTCGCCGCGCTCGCCGCCGTGGTGCTGTCCTCCAAGAACCTCACCGCCCAGGCCGGCATGGGCGTGATGTACGAACTCGACGCCATCGCCATGGCGGTCATCGGCGGCGTCTCGCTGTCGGGCGGCCGTGGCTCCATCATCGGCACGGTGATCGGCGCGCTGATCTTCGGCGTCATCATCTCCGGCTTCACCTTCCTGCGCCTCGACGCCTACTATCAGGAGATGGTCAAGGGCGTGATCATCGTCGGCGCGGTCGTTCTCGACCAGTGGCGCCAGCGCATGCGGGCATTGAGGGCTTGACCATGTCAGACATCGTCCTGAAGACGGAAAACCTCACCAAGCGCTATGGCGGCGTGCACGCGCTCGAAGGCGCCAATTTCGAGCTGCGCAAGGGCGAGCATGTCGCCATCATGGGCGACAACGGCGCCGGCAAGTCGACCTTCGTGCGCCAGATCACCGCCGTCGAGCAACGGACGAGCGGCCAGGTCTGGTTCGACGGCAAGGAAGTGAACTTCGCCGGCCCGATTGAGGCGCGCGAGGCGGGCATCGAGACGGTGTTCCAGAACCTGGCCCTGGCCGACGATCTCGACGTGCCGTCGAACCTGTTCCTCGGCCGCGAAAAGGTGCTGTTCAATCTCGGGCCATTCTCGATCCTCGACCGTAAATACATGCGCAAGGCGACCGAGGCGGCGCTGGTCCGCACGGCGGTGAAAATCCCCAATTTATCCAACACCATCCGCCATATGTCGGGTGGCCAGCGCCAGTGCGTGGCGATCGCCAGGACGGCGACCTTCGCCTCCAAGCTGATCATCATGGACGAGCCGACGGCGGCCCTTGGCGTGCAGGAAACGGCGCAGGTCGAAAACATCATCCGCACGCTGAAGGACAATGGCGAGCCGCTGATCCTGATCAGCCACAACATGCGCCAGGTGTTCGACCTTTGCGACCGTATCGTGGTGTTCCGGCGCGGCCGCATCGTCGCCAATCTGCGCAAGGAGAACACCGACGGGCAGGACATCGTATCCTACATCACCGGCGCCAAGACCGGGGAGGCGGAACTCGCGGCCTGAGGGCCGGGCGCGGAGGCGATGGTCATCGCCTTCCCGTCGATTTGTCTTGACCGGAAAATCATCCAGCGCCCATGACCGGCGCCGTGCTTCGAACCCATCCCCTAGAGGAAGATCTCCATGACTGTTCGCTTCGCCCTCCTTGGTGCCGGCCGCATCGGCAAGGTCCACGCCCGCGCCGTGGGTTCCAACCCCCAGGCAAAACTGGTCGCCGTCGCAGATGCCTTCGAGAAGGCGGCGAGCGAACTGGCGAGCGCCTATGGCGCCGAGGTGCGCACCATCGACGCTATCGAAAAATCGAAAGACATCGACGCCGTCGTCATCTGCACGCCGACCGACACGCATGCCGATCTGATCGAGCGCTTCGCCAAGGCCGGCAAGGCGATCTTCTGCGAGAAGCCGATCGATCTCGATGTCAAGCGCGTCGAAAAATGCCTTGATGTGGTCGACAAGGCCAAGGCGACGCTGATGGTCGGCTTCAACAGGCGCTTCGATCCGCATTTCGCCGCCGTGCGCAAGGCGATCGACGACGGCGCCATCGGCACGGTCGAGATGGTCACCATCACCTCGCGCGATCCCGGCGCCCCGCCGCTCGACTACATCGCGCGCTCCGGCGGCATTTTCCGCGACATGACTATCCATGATTTCGACATGGCGCGCTTCCTGCTCGGCGAAGAGCCCGTCGCGGTCAGCGCCCATGCCTCGGTGCTGGTCGACAAGAAGATCGGCGAAGCCGGCGATTTCGACTCGGTCAGCGTCATCCTCGAGACCGCATCGGGCAAGCAGGCGGTCATCTCCAACTCGCGCCGCGCCACCTATGGCTACGACCAGCGCATCGAGGTGCATGGTTCGAAGGGTATGGTCGCGGCCGAAAACCAGCGCCCGGTGTCGATCGAACTCGCCAACGAGAAGGGCTACACCCGCCCGCCGCTGCACGACTTCTTCATGACCCGCTATCTCGACGCTTATGCCCTCGAGATCGCCGCCTTCATCACCGCTGCGACATCAGGCAAGAAAGCGGCGCCGAGCGGCGCGGACGGCCTCGTGGCGCTCAGGCTGGCGGATGCGGCGCTGAAGTCGGCGACCACGGGCATGACCGTTCGTCTCGACAAGTAAGAACCAGAAATTCGGACCCAAGGTAGGAGCACAGCGATGAGCGCATCCGCCGATCGCAATTCGAACACACGCGCCATCGTCACCGGCGGCGCGCAAGGCATCGGCTTCGCCGTCGCCGAGGCGCTGGCCGACGAGGGCTGCCGGGCGCTGGCGCTCATCGGCCGCTCCCAGGAGAAGGGCGACAAGGCTGTCGCCCATTTCAAGAAATCAGGCGTCGACGCCATCTTCATCAGCGCCGACGTTTCCGATGTTGCCGACTGCAAACGCGCGGTCGCCACCGCGCTCTCGCATTTCGGTACGATCAACGCGCTGGTCAACGCCGCCGCCACCTCTGCGCGCGGCTCGCTTGTCGATACATCGGAACAGCTTTTCGACCAGATCTTCGACACCAATGTGCGCGGCCCGTTTTTCCTGATGCAGGGCGTGGTGGCGCATCTCTTGGAGAAAAAGTCCCCCGGCTCGATCGTCAACGTGCTGTCGATGTCGGCGCATACCGGCCAGTCCTTCCTGACGCCCTATTCGACCAGCAAGGGCGCGCTGATGACGCTGACCAAGAACGTCGCCAACGCCTATCGCTTCAACCGCATCCGCTGCAACGCCGTGCTGCCCGGCTGGATGGACACCGAAGGCGAGGACATCGTGCAGAAGAAATGGCACGACGCACCGGACGACTGGCTGGCGAAGGCCGAAGCGGCGCAGCCGATGGGCCAATTGGTCAAGCCGGACCAGCTGGCGCGGCTGATCAGCTACATGGTCAGCCCACAATCGGGCGTCATGACCGGATCGCTGGTCGACTACGACCAGAGCGTTGCGGGGTCGTCGCCGGAATAGCGGCAACCGAATAGTCTCTCATCCAGAAGCCGCTTCGCGATGCGTCGGCCCTTGTTGCCGGCGCATCGCCATTCCCATATAGTCAAGATAGTCAGACTGGTCATGGGGATTGAAATGCTGTCCGCACCCAAGGAAGGTACCAACTGGACGGTCGCTGGAGCAAAAGCCCGGCTCTCGGAGGTTATCGAGCGCGCGCAGTCGTCGCCGCAGACAATCACCAGAAACGGCAAACCAAGCGTGGTTGTCGTCTCGGCCGAGGAATGGCAGCGCAAGACCGCGCGCAAGGGCACGCTTGCGGAGTTCCTGCTGGACTCGCCGCTGCGCGGCGCGGATCTCGACCTCGAACGTCAGCGCGACGAACCGCGTGACCTGCCGCTGTGAGGCTGCTGCTCGACACGAATGTCCTGTCCGAGGTGACGAGGCCGTCGCCCGACAAACGCGTTCTGGAGTGGCTGGACGGGCTTGACGAGGATCATTCATTCATCAGTGTCGTGTCTATCGCCGAGATCCGGCGCGGCGTCGCCCTCATGGATGAGGGTCGCAAACGCGAGGCATTGGCCGAATGGCTCGCCCGAGACCTGCCGCAGCGCTTCGAGCAGAGGGTTTTGCCGGTGGACGAAGCGGTTGCCTTGGCCTGGGGGGACTTGATGGGCCTTGCCAAGCGTAGCGGTCGCGGCCTGTCTTCCATGGATGGCCTCATCGCAGCCACTGCAATCGCGGGGCAACTGACCTTGGCAACGCGCAATACGAAGGATTTCGAGGGTTTTGGACTTGAGTTGATCGACCCCTGGGCCGGATGAACGACTCGACACGGCAGGTCGCCAGCGACGTCATCGCGTGGCTGGGATTGGAGGTGTTAGCGAAGACGCCTGTGACTTCATCATCCACGGGCGGAGCAAGGAGCGCAGCGACGCGGCGCAGACCCCTGGAACTGCTTCGCAGCGCGACGGAGCTTCGCTCCTGCTTCGCCCAGGGATGACGAAAATCGCGAGAGTTCGGCCCATTGGCCGTTACCAAGGCACGTGACAAACGCCGCCGCTTCGACTATATGGACGGCATGATCCACCTGACCGCCACCTATTGGTACTTTAGCAGCTCGCTGGCGGCGGGAGGATTGCGCTCGATCTGAAGATTGCAGCAAACAGTCCGACAAGCCGCCAGACCTGGCGGCTTTTTTGTTTCAGCCGGCAGGTTCCCAAACAGGAGCAGAAAGCCGTGTTGACCACCACAGACGACCTTCGGGTCAAGGAACTCAGACTGCTGAGCACGCCGGAAGAGGTGATGCGCGAGATACCGCGCTCACTCACGGCGACGCGCACCGTTGCCGCCTCGCGCAACGCCATCCATTCCATCCTGACGGGGGCCGACGATCGACTTGTTGTCATCGTCGGCCCATGTTCCATCCACGATCCGGTCGCGGCCGTTGACTATGCCAGCCGTCTGGCGGCGCTGCGCGAGGCCCTGTCCGACCGGCTCGAGATCGTCATGCGGGTCTATTTCGAGAAGCCGCGCACGACGGTCGGCTGGAAAGGCCTGATCAACGATCCCGACCTCGACGGCAGCTTCAACATCGACAAGGGGCTGCGCATGGCGCGCAACGTGCTTTCGGCCGTCAACAATCTCGGCCTGCCGGCGGCGACCGAATTCCTCGACATGACGACGCCGCAATACATTGCCGACCTCGTCGCCTGGGGCGCCATCGGCGCGCGCACGACCGAGAGCCAGATCCATCGCGAACTGGCCTCGGGCCTGTCTTGCCCGGTCGGCTTCAAGAACGGCACCGACGGCAATCTAAGGATCGCCGGCGAGGCGGTGAAGTCGGCCGCCCAGCCTCACCATTTCATGGCGGTGACCAAGGGCGGACGCAGCGCGATCGCGGCGACGACCGGAAACGAGGATTGCCATGTCATCCTGCGCGGCGGTGTTCAGCCGAACTATGACGCGGCAAGCGTCGAGGCCGCCTCGGTGGAGCTCGCCCGCATCGGCATCGCGCCGCGCCTGATGATCGATGTCAGCCACGCCAACTCGGCCAAGAAGCCGGAAAACCAGCCCAAGGTGGCGGCTGACGTGGCGAGTCAGGTGGCGGCGGGCGACGAGCGCATCATCGGCGTCATGATCGAAAGCAATCTCGTCGCCGGCCGGCAGGATGTCGTGCCCGGCCAGCCGCTCACCTACGGCCAGAGCATCACCGATGGCTGCATCGACTGGGCGACCACCGAAACGGTGCTGCATGGCCTTGCCGGTGCCGTCGAATGGCGCCGCTCGGCGCGGCGCGCCATGCTGGACAGCCGTCAGGGCGCCGCCTGATATTATGGCGATGCGGGAAGGGCGGCGCTGACTGGGATTACGCCGCCCTCAGCCCCTCCCATGCGGTGAAGACCGAGACCACGAACAGCAGCAGCCCGGCCGCGCGGCCGGCAAGAGCGGTCGCCCGCGGATTGGCGATCAGAAGGCTGCGGCTGCGGCCGGCTGAAATGGCCAGCCCGCCATAGATCGCGGCTTGCGTCAGCACGGTCAGCAGACCCATGATCGTCGCCTGCATCCAGATCGGACCGTAGTGCGGTTTCAGGAACTGCGGGTAGACGGCCAGCACGAAGAGATAGGCCTTCGGATTGATCAGGCAGGTCACGAAACCCTGGCGAAATGCTTTCCATGCGGAACGGCTGCCGGCGGGCCCTTCATGACCGACGGTGATGGAGCTGCGCATCAGCGTGATGCCGATATAGGCCATGTAGGCGGCACCGGCGATCAGCAGCGGTTTGAACAGAACAGGCACGAAATGCATGAGCAGGCCGACGCCGACGGCGCCGTTCAGCGTGTGCACCATGCCGCCGACCATGATGCCGCCGGTCGCGGCCAGGCCCCTGTCGCGTCCACCGGTCAGCGCATTGGCGAGCACGAACAGCATGTCCATGCCCGGAACGGCGATGATGCCGAACAGGAGAAGAAAGAAAAGCCAGAGATTTTCCGCGTAACTCATGTCAGTTGCCTGTCGCCCTTGTCGGCATGCCGCCAAGGAATTTGTTGATTTTCAAGCCGATGGGCGATGCTATAGATCGAGCCAACTGACGATGATGTGTCAGTTGTGATCGCAGCCGGTGAGAGAAATGCGCAAGGCCTCGCGCCTGTTCGAGATCATCCAGATCCTGCGGCTGGCCAGGCAGCCGGTAACGGCGGCTACGATTGCCGGGCAGTTGGAGGTGACGATCCGCTCGATCTACCGCGACATCGCCGCCCTTCAGGCCATGCGTGTCCCGATCGAGGGCGGCCGCGGCATCGGCTACATCCTGCGTCCCGGCTTCGACCTGCCGCCGCTGATGTTCTCGATCGAGGAGATGGAGGCGATCGTGCTGTCGCTGGCTTTGCTCGAACGCACCGGCGATGACGAGCTCAAGCAGGCGGCCAAGCGCGTCAGCGCCAAGATCGCCGGCGCCGTGCCGCCGCCCTTGCGCCAGACGCTCGACGCCAATGCGCTGCACGCCTGGGGCTTTGCCGCGCCCGCCGCCGGCACGATCGACCTGGCGCTGGTGCGCCGCGCCATCCGCGACGAGGAAAAGCTCGACCTATCCTATCGCGACGAAGCAGGCCGCGCCTCCGAGCGGCTCATCCGCCCGATCGCGCTGATCTACTACGCCGAAACCGCCAACATCGTTGCCTGGTGCGAGCTGCGCCAGGCGATCCGCAATTTCCGCAGCGACCGCATTGAGGACTGCCAGCCGACCGGCCTACGCTTCAAGGGCGAAGGCGACCGCTTGCGGCAAATCTGGGTCAATGGCTGGGAGACGAACACGGCTGTCTGCGGCTGAGGTGGCCTCGCGAGGGCAGCAGCCCTCATGTCGCCTCGGCGCCCGCGGCGGCAAGACGCTGTCCGCGCAGCAGCGCCAGTCCGATTTCGGCCATCGCAAACAGGAGGACCGCAATCAGAAATTCATTGGTCCCTACACGGACGATCAGCCATCCGCCGAGCACCGGGAAACCAAAGACACCCAGGAAATAAGCAACGACGAACCATGTCAGCGCGGCATTTCGGTGTTCGGCGGGAGCGTCGTTCACTACCTGTGTCTGGATGACCGAATAGACCAGGCCGTAGCCGACACCCAGCAGGATCGCACTGGCGATCTGGATCACCACGCCATAGGTGAGTCCGAAGGCGACAATGACGCCGGCGATCATCACCGCCAGCAGGATGATCGCGACATGATCGCCCTTCGCGCGACCGATCACCGGTGCGAGCAGGAACCGGGATGCAACAACGGTAATCGCATAGGTGGCAAAGAAGGTGCTGGCCTGCAGCCCGGTGCCGCGCACAAGCGACGTCTGAAACGTCAGCAGCCCGCTAAACACGCAAGCGCCAAGCCCGACCATCAGGATGGGGTACATTGCCCGCGTCCGCAGCAACGCCGGCAGTGCCCGCACCCAATCATTGCCGGCGGCCTTGATCGCCGCGGCAAGCGGCCGTACCGCGATGGTTTCAAACACCATCAGAAGCGATGCGGCAACCAGGCAGACCAGGGCGACGGCGCCGAAGGCCTGCCCGGTCGTCAAGCCGAGATCGTTGATCAGCGCGGTTGCGGCGATCGGGCTCAAGCCGATCCCACCCATCTGGAACGCACCATAGCGCGTAAACCAGAAGCCGCGATCCTGATCGTTCACGCGCATGGAAAGCGCCATGGGCGCGGCCAGGAAGAAAATGCCCCAGCCAAGGCCGATGAAGAAGCCGGCAACGCTGATCAGGGGCGTCAGCGCCGACAGGGACGCCAGGCCGAGATAGCCGCCGGCAACCAGCACCGCGCCAAGTCCGGCCATGCGGCCCGCGCCAAGACGCCAGGCGAGCCAGCCGACGAGGGGAACGCCGACAAGTGTCCCCAGCATGGCGCCGCCAAGCGTCGTGCCGGTTTGGATCTCGCTGCCGCCGAGCGCTCGAAAATGCTCCGTGAGAAGGAAGGTGGCGCCATAGCCCATCGATGTGAGCAAGGTGGCGAAAAAAAGCAGATAGGCGTGTGCGCTGCGCATGGGAGCTGCCCCTTTCCAATCAAGACGGCCTGCATATCCAGGACAAATGTGGTACAGTGATCTCTTGGATTTCGATCAATTTACACGTCCTCTTGAAATGGAGACCGGGGACCACTTGGGGAGCGCCATGGCCGAAAAGGCATCGCGCCGGCACGAAGGCGCCACGCATCTGGTCGACATCGCCATCGACCGCGCGTCGCGGGCCTCGATTGGCCGGCAGCTCTATTTCGCCCTGCGCGACGCGATCGTCTCCGGCCGGATGCCAGCCGGCGCACGCTTGCCCTCGACGCGGGCGGCGGCCGGGTTGTGGGGCGTCTCGCGCGGTGTCGTTGTCGAGGCCTACGATACGTTGCTGAGCGAGAGCTATGTCGTAGGCCACCATGGCTCCGGCACCTTCGTTTCGGCCGATGTCCCAGGGCGGGCGGAGCGCACGCGCCGGACCAGTCGGTCAACGGCAAAGAGCGATATCTCGTCCGCCGCACGCTCGGTCATCGGAAACCCGTCGCTGGACCCGCAGCCCCAGGTCCCTTTCGCCACCGGTCGGGCCGAACCGGACGACAGGACACGGGCCGTTCTCAAACGCATAGGCCATCGCCATCTCGAAGCGCTCAGTGATCACTATCGGGATCCGCAAGGCGAGGAGCGTCTGCGCCGTGAGGTGGCGACCTATCTTGCGGCAGCCCGGGGCGTACGCTGCGAACCCGACCGCGTCTTCATCACGTCCGGCTCCCAGCAGGCGATTGACCTTGCCATTCGTACCCTGATCGACCCGCGAGACACGATTGCGATCGAGGATCCGAGCTATCCGCCGGCGCGTCTGGCCTTTACGGCCGGAGGCGCCGAGCCCATTCCTGTCCCGGTTGACCGGCAAGGGATCAATGTGGATTTGCTGGCCAAACGAGGAGAAAACGTCAGGGCCGTCTATGTGACGCCGTCACACCAATATCCGACAGGCACGGTCCTTTCGATGGCGCGCCGCCTGGCCTTGATCGACTGGGCCGCGGCCAAGGGGGCGTGGGTTCTCGAGGACGATTACGACAGCGAGTTTCGCTACGACGATCGCCCACTGGCGGCGCTGCAAGGCGTCGACGAGTACGACAGGGTTATCTATTTCGGCACCTTCAGCAAGGCGCTGCTGCCAGGTTTTCGGCTGGGCTACCTGGTGGTCCCGGCAGAGCTGGTGCCGGCTTTCCGTGCGATGCGTGTGCTGATCGACCGCTTTCCTGCCCCGTTTCATCAACTGGTGGTCGCCGACTTCCTGAGCGAGGGGCATTTTTCCAGCCACCTCAGGCGGCTGCGGGAAGCGTATCGTGCGTCGCGCGACATGTTGGTGACGCTTTTGCG
Organism: Mesorhizobium sp. ES1-6; assembly: GCF_020164775.1. Classification (NCBI taxonomy): domain Bacteria; kingdom Pseudomonadati; phylum Pseudomonadota; class Alphaproteobacteria; order Hyphomicrobiales; family Phyllobacteriaceae; genus Mesorhizobium; species Mesorhizobium sp. ES1-6. The sequence continues at coordinate 184,351 of NZ_JAIUGU010000006.1, read as the reverse complement.
AGAACAATTTGTCGATCAGCCGGGCATCGCGATTGAAGTGCCGATGCAAGGCGTCCACCTGTTCGCGCGGTTGTCCCAGGGCCTTGACGATGTTTCGATCGCACAAGCGGCGCGCCGGTCCGGCGTAACCGTGCTGCCGGTTTCCCCGATGCACCTTGCGCCGGTGGCAGGTCACGGCCTTCTTCTTGGCTTCTCCGCCTTGCATCGCGAGGATGCGGCGCCTGGTGTCAGGCGACTGGCCCAGGCCGTCCTTCAAGGGCGATCTGGGCAGGCATAGGCATGACTGCCTTCTGGCTCGGCTTACCGCACATCCACCCAGCGCTTTTCCTCGAACGACTTTGCCATGGCGTGCACGGTGCGCTCGATCTCCAGCCCTTCGGCGAACTCGATGAGCCGGGCCGGCTTGCCGGCAAGCCGTGTCAGCAATTCGTGGCATTCGATGATCTTGAGATCGTTGAAGCCGAGGCTGTGGCCGGGCGCTGGCACGAAAAGGTCATAAGGCTTGTGCTGCGGCGCCACCAGGATGGTGCGATAGCCCTGTTCGGTCGGGCGATCCGATGTCAAATAGAGCTGGAATTCGTTCATCCGCTCCTGGTCGAACAGGATCGAGCCCTTGGAGCCGAAGATCTGGATGGCGATGCGCCCCTTGCGGCCCCAGGCCGAGCGGTTGACCAGCAGCGTCCCGGCAATGCCGTTTTCCAGGTGCATCAGCACGCTGGCGATATCGTAGGTCTCGACCGCGCGGCGCCCGCCTGGCGCCAGCTTGCGGTCGGCATAGGGCTTGGCCATGTCGCAGATGACGCTGGCGACGCGGCCGAACAGTGCTGAGACCAGCGACAGCGGATGCACGGCGAAATCGTCGAGCGCGCCATAGCCGGAAGTCGCCTCGTGTTTCCAGAAGAACAGCGCCTCGGGGTCGGCCATGAAGTCCTCGTCCATCTCGATGCGCAGATGGTTGACCTCGCCGATGATCTTCTCGTCGAGCAGCGCGCCGATGTGACGTATGGCCGGGCTCTGGATGTAATTGTAGCCGAGCGCCGCGATCTTGCCTGAAGTCTTGGCCGCGGCCGCCATTGCCTCGGCCTCGGCGAAGCTCGGCGCCATCGGCTTTTCGCACCACAGATGCTTGCCAGCCTCGAGGACGGCGATCGCCATTTCGGGATGAAACTGGTTGGGCGTCGTCAGCGAGACGACGTCGACTTCGGGATCGTTGACCACGGCACGCCAGTCGCCCGACGCCTTGGCGAAGCCGAACTCGCCGGCCTTGCGCCTGGCAAGGTCCTCGTTGACCTCGCCCAGATGGACGAGCCGTGGCTTGGTCGCGTCGGGGAAGACGGCCCCGACGGCGCTCCACGCGATGGCGTGGCATTTGCCCATGAAGCCCGTGCCGATAAGACCGACGCCGACCATTTTTCGTTCCTCCGCTGCCGTAGATACTGCGTGGATGAATTAGTCCATTTTTCTCTGGAATGGAATGTCTGTCTCATTTTTTATGGCGTTCTTGCGCAGGCCCGCTATGATGGGGCACAGAGGGCCTCCAGACAGGCTTGGGCGGAGAACGATGGACGAACAGGTACCTCGCGACTTCGAGACGCTGCGCGCCACGATCCTGGACCGGCGTGAGAGCCTGCCCAAGCGCATCGCCCAGATTGCCGCCTATGCGCTCGACAATCCCGACGATATCGCTTTCGGCACCGCCGCCAGCATCGCCGCTTCGGCCGGCGTGCAGCCCTCGACCCTGATCCGCTTCGCCCAGCAACTCGGTTTCGACGGCTTCACCAGCCTGCAGCAGGTATTCCGCGAGCGGTTGCGCGAGCGCAACTCTTCCTATGACGAGCGGCTGCAGGCGCTGCGCGCGAAGGCCGAGGGCGGCGCCGGCCACCGGGCGATCTTCGACGGGTTCATCGCCGCCGCCAGCACCTCGCTCAACGACATTTCCCGCACGCTGGACGACGCGCATCTGGAAGAGGCGATTTCGCTGCTGGCGAAGGCGCAGACCATCTATGTCCTGGCCAAGCGGCGCTCCTATCCGGTGGCGAGCTATATCGCCTACGCGCTGGGCAAGCTGAAGATCCGCAACCAGTTGATCGAATCGGCCGCCGGACTGAATGCCGAGATGGTCGGCTTCGCCACGCCGGCGGACGCCGTCATCGCCATCAGCTTCTCGCCCTACGCGCCGGCCACCATCGAGGAGGCGCGCGCCATTTCCGAGCAGGGCGTGCCGATCGTTGCCATCACCGACAGCTCATTCTCGCCGCTGGCCCAGTTCGCCAGGGTCTGGTTCGAGGTTGCCGAGGCGGATTTCGCCGGTTTCCGCTCGCTGTCGGCGACAATGGCGCTGGCCATGGCGCTGACGGTCGGCGTCGGCGAGAAGCGGCGCGACGTGGGCCGCAAGCGCAAGGCCTGAGCTGACATCCAAAAAGGCGATTTTAGCCAAGGGAACGCTCATTCCATATTGACTATGGATTGGAATTATTATTTCATATTCCCGGCGCCACGCTGCCGCTCGCGCGTGTTACCCAACAATGTTGTCCATGACGACAAGACCGACGGGAGGTTCCAATGAGCGAAGCCGTGGACGCAAGACAGGCGCCGCTCGATGTCATCACCATCGGTCGCGCGTCCGTCGACCTCTATGGCCAGCAGATCGGATCGCGGCTGGAGGACATCACCTCCTTCGCCAAGTCGGTCGGCGGCTGCCCGGCCAACATTTCCGTCGGCACGGCAAGGCTCGGCCTGCGCTCGGCGCTGCTGACGCGCGTCGGCGACGAGCAGATGGGCCGCTTCATCCGCGAACAGCTGAAACGCGAAGGCGTCAACACCGACGGGCTGAAGACCGACAAGGAGCGGCTGACCGCGCTGGTTCTGCTCTCGGTCGAGAGCGAAGGCGTCTCGCCGATGATCTTCTACCGCGCCGACTGCGCCGACATGGCGCTGGCCGAAGAGGATATCGATGAGGCGTTCATCGCCTCGGCCCGCGCCATCGTCGTCACCGGCACGCATTTTTCCCGCCCCAACAGCGACGCCGCCCAGCGCAAGGCGATCCGTATCATGAAGGCCAGGGGCGGCAAGGTTGTCTTCGACATCGACTACCGGCCGAACCTGTGGGGTCTCGCCGGTCATGCCGAAGGTTTTGAGCGCTATGTCAAGTCGGACCGGGTCTCGGCCCAGTTGAAGACGGTGCTGCCCGATTGCGATCTCATCGTCGGCACCGAGGAAGAGATCATGATCGCGTCCGGCGCCGATGACTGCCTGAGCGCGTTGAAGACGATCCGCGCCCTGTCCTCGGCGACCATCGTCCTGAAGCGCGGCGCCATGGGCTGCATCGTCTATGACGGGCCGACCAGCGACGATCTCGAGGACGGCATCGTCGGCGAGGGGTTCCCGATCGAGATCTACAATGTCCTGGGCGCAGGTGACGCCTTCATGTCCGGTCTGCTGCGCGGCTGGCTCGGTGGCGAAAGTTTCAAAACCGCGGCGACCTGGGCCAATGCCTGCGGCGCCTTCGCCGTGTCCCGGCTCTTGTGCGCGCCGGAATATCCGACCTTCGAGGAACTGCAGTTCTTCCTCAAGAACGGCAGCAAGCATCGCGCGCTGCGCATGGACGAGGCGATCAACCACATCCATTGGGCAACCACTCGCCGCAGCGACATCCCTTCGCTGATGGCGCTCGCTTGCGACCACCGTGTGCAGCTCGAGGACGTCGCGGCCAAGACCGGCGCCGATCCGGCGCGCATCCGTGATTTCAAGGTGCTGGCGGTCAAGGCGGCGGCCAAGGTCGCCGCCGGCCGCGACGGCTACGGCATGCTGATCGACGAGAAGCACGGCCGCGAGGCGATGTTCGAATTCGCCAGGCATCCCTTCGCCTGGCTCGGCCGGCCGGTGGAACTGCCGGGTTCGCGGCCGCTGCGCTTCGAATTCTCGCAGGACATCGGCTCTCAACTCGCCGAATGGCCGATCGATCACTGCATCAAGTGCCTGTGCTTCTACCATCCCGACGATCCGGCGGCCTTGAAGGAAGAGCAGCAGCAGAAGCTGCGCGCGCTGTTCGAGGCCGCGCGCAAGGTCGGCCGGGAACTTCTCATCGAGATCATCGCCGGCAAGCATGGCAAGCTCGACGACACGACGATCCCGCGCGCGCTGGAGGAACTCTATGCGCTCGGCATCAAGCCGGACTGGTGGAAGCTCGAGCCGCAGGCGTCGAGCGGCGCCTGGGCCAAGATCGAGGCGGTGATCCTGAAGCACGATCCCTGGTGCCGCGGCATCGTCCTGCTTGGGCTGGAGGCGCCGCAGGACGAGCTGGAGGCGGCTTTTGCCGCCACCGCCAAGGCGCCCATCGTCAAGGGCTTTGCCGTCGGCCGCACCATCTTCGTCCATGCCGCCGAACAGTGGCTCTCCGGCAAGATGTCCGATGACGAGGCCGTCGCCGACATGGCCTCGCGCTTCGAACAGTTGACCGAAGCGTGGCTTGCCGCGCGCGGCCGCAAGGCGGCATAAGAAGGCCGCGACACAGGGACTGCGGAGGAAACAACCATGAGCAAGACAATCCGCCTGACGATGGCGCAGGCGCTGACCCGCTTCCTGTCCCGCCAGATGACCGAGATCGACGGCGCCAAGGTGCCGATCTTCGGCGGCGTCTGGGCTATCTTCGGCCATGGCAATGTCGCCGGCATCGGCGAGGCGCTCTACCAGGTGCGCGACGAGCTGCCGACCTTCCGCGCCCACAACGAGCAGGCGATGGCGCATGCGGCGATCGCTTATGGCAAGGCCAATTTCCGCCGCCGCTTCATGGCCGCGACCTCGTCTATCGGCCCGGGCGCGCTGAACATGGTGACAGCGGCGGCCCTTGCCCATGTAAACAGGTTGCCCATCCTGTTTTTGCCGGGCGACGTTTTCGCCAACCGGATCCCCGATCCGGTGCTGCAGCAGGCCGAGGATTTTTCCGACGGCACGGCGACGGTCAACGACTGTTTCCGCCCGGTGTCGCGCTATTTCGACCGCATCACCCGGCCGGAGCAGATCATCCCGGCGCTCGGCCGCGCCATGCAGGTGCTGACCGATCCGGCCGATTGCGGCCCGGTGACGCTGTCGCTCTGCCAGGACGTGCAGGCCGAAGCCTATGACTATCCCGAGAGCTTCTTTGCCGAGTGGGTCTGGCACCAGCGCCGGCCGCGTCCCGACCGTGGCGAACTGGCGGCGGCCGTCGCCGCACTCAAGGGCGCCAGGAAGCCGCTGATCATCGCAGGCGGCGGCGTTCTCTATTCGCGGGCTTCCGACGAACTGGCGAAATTCGCCGAAGGCGCTGGCATTCCGGTTTGCGAGACGCAAGGCGGCAAGTCCTCGCTGCCGGACGATCACAAGCTCAACATGGCGGCGGTCGGCGTCACCGGCACCTCGGCCGCCAACCGGCTGGCGGAAGAGGCCGACGTCGTGCTCGCCATCGGCACGCGCCTGCAGGATTTCACCACCGGCTCGTGGGCGCTGTTCAAGAATTCCGGCAAGACCATCATCGGGCTCAACGTTCAGCCTTTCGATGCCGGCAAGCATCGGGCGCTGCCGCTGGTCGCGGACGCGGCGGAAGGGCTCGCCGAACTCGGCGCCGCGCTGCACGGCTGGAAGGCGCCTGCCGCCTGGACCGACAATGCGGCCACCGGCAAGACGGCCTGGCAGGCCGATGCCGCCAAGGTGACGGCATCGACCAACGCCGCTTTCCCCTCCGACGCGCAGGTGATTGGCGCCGTGCAGCGCGCCATGGGATCAGGCGTGACGCTGCTGCATGCCGCCGGCGGCCTGCCCGGCGAATTGCACAAGCTTTGGCAAGCGGGCGCGCCCGGCTCCTACCATGCCGAATACGGCTTCTCGACCATGGGGTACGAAATCGCCGGCGGGCTCGGCACCAAGATGGCCAAGCCCGGCGAGGAGGTCGTCGTCATGATCGGCGACGGCTCCTACCTGATGCTGAATTCCGAGATCGCCACCTCGGTGATGCTCGGTTTGAAACTGACCATCGTGCTGCTCGACAACAGGGGTTATGGCTGCATCAACCGGCTGCAGATGGCGACCGGCGGTGCCAACTTCAACAACCTCCTGAAGGACTCGCGCCACGAGATCCTGCCCGATGTCGACTTTGCCGCCCATGCCGCCAGCATGGGCGCGATATCCGAAAAGGTTTCGTCGATCGCCGGACTGGAGACAGCGCTGGCTCAGGCGAAAAAGAACGACCGCACCACAGTGCTGGTCATCGACACCGATCCGCTGGTTTCCACCGATGCCGGCGGCCATTGGTGGGACGTGGCGGTGCCCGAGGTATCGGCGCGCAGCCAAGTGAACGCGGCGCGCAAGGCCTATGACGAGAAGCGGCAAATGCAGAGCGTCGGCGATTGACGCCGGCGCTGAAGCTCCTGCCTTCTCCCCGTCCCTACGGGGAGAAGGTGCCGGCAGGCGGATGAGGGGCAGCGCCAACCAACGGTAACAAGCAGTTCTAACCCGGAGTGACGACTTGAAAGCCAAACTGGGCATGTCCCCCATCGCGTGGTGGAACGACGATCTTGCCGAACTGAGCGATGACGTGTCGCTGGAAGAGTGCCTGCGCCAGTCGCGCTCGGCCGGCTTCACCGGCATGGAAATGGGCCGGCGCTTTCCCAACGACCCAAAGGTGATGCTGCCGATCCTGAAGGCCGCCGACGTGACCCTATGCGGCGGCTGGTTTTCCGGCACGCTGGTCGACGAGGAGATGGCCGCCAACAAGGATCGCATCCAGCCGATGATCGACCTGTTCAAGGCGGTCAACGCGCCCTGCATCGTCTATGGCGAGGTCGGCCGCTCGATCCAGGGCGACCGCTCCAAGCCGCTCGCCATCAAGCCGAAGCTGTCGGGCGACGAGATGAAGGCCTACGCGCGGCGCCTGACCGAATTCGGCGAATGGTGCGCCGGGCAAGGCATGCCGCTGTCCTATCACCATCACATGGCGGCTGTGGTCGAGACCGAGCCGGAGCTCGATGCCTTCATGCGCCATTCCGGCGAAGGCATCCCACTGCTGCTCGATGCCGGACACCTCGCCTTTGCCGGCGGCGAGGTACTGCGCGCCATCGACAACCACCACAAGCGCATCAGCCATGTGCATGTGAAGGATGTGCGCATGGATGTGATCGACAAGCTTGATCGTACGAAACAGTCCTTCCTCGACGCCGTGGCGCTCGGCGCCTTCACCGTGCCGGGCGACGGTTCGCTCGATTTCGGCGCCATCGTGCAGCGCTTCGCCGACCATGGCTATGAAGGCTGGTTCGTGGTCGAGGCCGAACAGGATCCGAGGAAGAACCCGCCGCTCAAGATGGCGCAGGTCGGCCACAAGGAGTTGATGCGGGTGATGACGGCTGCCGGCTACACCGTCGAGACGCAGGGCTTCCCGAATGCCTGAAGGCTGGATTGGTCGCCTCGGGTGGCTTATCTGAGAACTGGTTCAGCAACTCTCGGATGGCGCGATGAAAGATTATGAACACCCGTTCTTCCGGCCGCTGTGGCGGCGCATCGCCGTCGTCGCGGTCTGCGTCATCTGGTCGATCATCGAGTTCGCCAGCGGCACGCCATTCTGGGGCGTGATTGCGCTTGGCTTCGCCGGATATGCCGTCTGGCAGTTTTTTTATCTGTACAGGCCTGTGGAGGAGGCGAAGGCGACGCCTGAGGAACCCACGGTCGGCGTCGAACCGAAGGAATGATGGAAGAGGTTCCAGTGGATTGGATACCTGCGCAACGGATCGCATACGTTGGTGATTGGCCAAAACGCTCCCCGCTTCGTCATCCTAGGGCGGAGCAAGGAGCGTAGCGACGCGGCGCAGACCCTAGGATCCATGCCGTGAAATGGAAGTGTTGCGACGGTGCAGAATCTCGCTCCGCTTGCGCCCTTCGACCGAGGTCACGGAATGGATCCTAGGGTCTCCGCGACGGAGCTTCGCTCCTGCTTCGCCCTAGGATGACGAAGTTGGGAGGGCCTCGGCCAATCCGAGGCGTCTGCGACGCTTCTTTTGAACAACCGGTGAAAGCGCCGGCATGGCTGCAACTGCCAGTTCCAATCCAAGAGGAGAAACAACAATGTCGAAACTGCTCGTCAAGGCCGACAAGGGCAATGGCCGCGTCGCGCATGTCACGCCGCAAAGCGCTGGCTGGACCTATGTCGGTTTCGATCTGCATCGGCTGAAGCCGGGCGAAAGCGCCTCGGGACGGTCGGACGACCGCGAAGTCTGCCTGGTCTTCGTGACCGGCAAGGGTACGGCAACAGCCGGCGGCACCGATCTCGGCCTGCTCGGCGAGCGCATGTCGCCCTTCGAGGGCAAGCCGTGGTCGGTCTACGTGCCGCAGGGATCGGACTGGTCGGTGACGGCCGATACCGAACTGGAACTTGCCGTCTGCTCGGCACCCGGCCTTGGCGGCGGCCTGCCGGTCCGGGTGATCGGACCGGACGATCTCGGCCGGGAGGTGCGCGGCAAGGGCACCAACACGCGCTACGTCACCAACATCCTGCCTGAGGGCCAGCCGGCCGACTCGCTGCTGGTGGTCGAGGTCATCACGCCCGGCGGCCACACGTCGAGCTACCCGCCGCACAAGCACGACCAGGACGATCTGCCCGCCGAATCCTATCTCGAGGAAACCTACTACCACCGCCTCAACCCGCCGCAGGGCTTTGCCTTCCAGCGCGTCTACACCGACGCCGGCAAGGATGGCCATCGCGCCCTGGATGAAGCCATGGCGATCGAGGACGGCGATGTCGTGCTGGTGCCCAGGGGCTATCACCCCTGTGCCGCCTGCCATGGCTACGACCTCTATTACCTCAACGTCATGGCCGGACCGAAGCGGACGTGGAAATTCCACAACGCGCCCGAGCACGAATGGTTGATGAAGGCCTGACCGGTCCGCGCTTCGGGCGGAACCTATTGGTCCAGTTTGGAAAAAATCGTCGGCTAAGGACCCTGAGGGTCGATTTGCCTTCGGAAACCCGTCAAAGCTTCGTCAATTCGTCATGGAAATCACCTATGGCAACGTTTCTGACGAGGACGTCCCATGCGTTATGCCATCTATTTCACCCCCAGGCAGGACGAGCCGCTGGCGCGTATCGCCGCCAACTGGCTCGGCCGCGACCCGTTCGGTGCCGCGACCAGGCCGGTTGAGGCGGTGGCCGACCTGTCGGCGGCGGAAGTGGCCTTCCACACCGCCTCGGCGCGCCGCTACGGCTTCCACGCGACGCTGAAAGCGCCCTTCCATCTGGCCGCCAACGAGACAGAAACCTCGCTGCGCGCGGCGCTCGATCATTTTGCCGAGGCGACGCCTGTCGTGACGATCCCGCGCCTGGTCGTCAGCCAGATCGACAGCTTCTTCGCGCTGGTGCCGGAGGGGCCGCTGCCTCCTCTCAACCGCTTCGCCGACGATGTCGTGCGCGATTTCGACCGGTTTCGCGCGCCGCTGTCCGAGGCCGAGATCGAGCGGCGCAGCCCGGATTCGCTGAAGCCGGCCGAGTTCCGCAATCTCTGCCAGTGGGGCTATCCCTATGTCTTCGAGACCTTCCGCTTCCACATGACCCTCTCGGGCCGGGCCGGGCCGCAGGAAAGTCCGCGTCTGCGCGCGGCGATCGATGGCCTTTTCGCCGACGTCTTGAGGCAGCCCGTGCTGGTGGATGCGCTGACATTGTTTGTCGAACCGGAACCCGGTGCGCCGTTCATGGTGCTTTCCCAGCACGCGCTTGGACGCCGCCCGGCCCGAAAAATCGCCTGAACCAACCCGACTGCAACAACCAGGGACTACCCGCAATGACCGCCGAGACCGTTCTTTCCAACGCCCGCATCGTTCTTCCCGACGAGATCGTCGAAGGGTCGCTGGTGCTGCGTGACGGCCTTATCGACGGCATCGATGCCGGTGCTTCCCGGGCCGGCGAGGACATGGGTGGCGACTTCATCATTCCAGGGCTGGTCGAGCTCCACACCGACCATCTCGAGGGCCACTACGCGCCACGGCCGAAGGTGCGCTGGAATCCGATCGCCGCTGTGCTTGCGCATGACGCCCAGGTGGCGACCGCCGGCATCACCACCGTGCTCGATGCGCTCCGCGTCGGCATGGACGAGGACGCCGACCTCACTTCGGACGACATCCGCAAGCTCGCCGACGCGATCGAGGACAGTGTCCAGCAGGATCGGCTGCGGGCTGACCATTTCATCCATCTGCGCTGCGAGGTCTCGGCACCGGATTGCCTGAGGGCCTTCGCCAATTTCGACACCGACGGCAGGGTGAAACTGGCGTCGCTGATGGACCATGCGCCGGGCCAGCGCCAGTTCGTCAATCTTGAAACCTATGCCTACTACTACCAGCGCAAGCTGAAGCTCTCGGATCAGGATTTCAAGAAATTCTGCGAGAAGCGGATGGGCGAATCGGCACGCAATTCAGGACCGAACCGCGTCTTCATCGCCGCCGCCTGCCAGGAGCGCGGCATCGTGCTCGCCAGCCACGACGACGCCACGTCGGCTCATGTCGACGAGGCCATCGAGCAGGGCGTGCGGGTCGCCGAGTTCCCCACCACCGAGGAAGCGGCGCGGGCCTCGAAGGCCGCCGGGCTCGGCGTGCTGATGGGCGCGCCCAATGTCATGCGCGGCGCCTCGCATTCCGGCAATGTTTCGGCCCGCACCTTGGCCAGCGACGGCCTGCTCGACATCCTGTCGTCCGACTACATCCCCTTCAGCCTGATCCAGTCGGCCTTCTTCCTCGGCGACATGGTCGAGGGCATTTCGCTGCCGCAGGCCGTCGCCATGGTGTCGAAGAACCCGGCGCAAGCCGTCGGCCTCGACGATCGCGGCGTCATCGAGCAGGGCCGTCGCGCCGATCTGGTGCGGGTGCGCGTCGACGATCACGTTCCGGTCGTGCGCACCGTCTGGCGGCAGGGACGCCGGGTGGCATGATGGTGTCGGCCTTGATCGAACGCGAACTGTCCGCCGAGACCTTTCCGATCCGTCACGGCGTCTTCGTCGCCGTCGTCGGACCCAGCGGTGCCGGCAAGGACACGGTGATCGGCTACGCCAAGGCGCTTTTCGCCGATGAGACGCAGCTGGAGTTCGTGCGCCGCGTCATCACCAGGCCGAGCGACGCGGCGAGCGAGGACCACGACACGCTGGCCGACGCCGCCTTCGCCGAGGCCGAGGCCGACGGTGCCTTCGCCGTGTCCTGGGAAGCGCATGGCCTGCGCTATGGCCTGCCCGCCGATGTCGACTGGTCTGTTTCCAATGGCCACGTGGCCGTCGCCAACGTGTCGCGCGCGATCATCCCCACCTTGCGCGAACGCTATGCCAATCTGGCGATTGTCGAGATCACCGCCTCGCCCGAGGTGCTGGCCGAGCGGTTGGCCATGCGCGGCCGCGAGTCGCGCGGCGAAGTGCTGGCCCGCCTGGCGCGCGGCGCCAATGTGACCTTGTCCGGTCCTGGCGTGACGTCGATCGACAACAGCGGCCCGCGCGAGGTGGCCGGCGAGCGCTTCGCCGAAGTGCTGCGCAAGGCTATGGCCTTCTCCGATATGTCTGGCCTGATCTGATCCGGGCCTGTTTCACTCGCCTGCTTGCGCTGTCGCTCGAAACGCTCCGGGCTGCTGGCCGCACAGGGTGATTCTGGATTACGATCCGCGACCTCGAAATGAGGTCGAGCCAGACAGGAAGTTTCATGCAGACACTGACACCCATCCTCTCGACAGTCACGGCGGCATTTCTCGCCTCCCTGGTCGAGGTCGTCGAAGCTTTCACCATCGTGCTCGCGGTCGGCGTGACACGCAGCTGGCGTGCGGCACTGACGGGCGCCGCGCTGGCGCTGGCGGTCCTAGCGGCTTTGGTTCTGGCGTTCGGGCCGCTGCTGGCGCTTGTCCCGATCACCACGTTGCAGTTCGTCGTCGGGGTGCTGCTGATCCTGTTCGGCATGCGCTGGCTGCGGAAAGCCATTCTGCGCAGCGTCGGCGTCATCGCCCTGCATGACGAAGAGGCGGCCTTCGCCAAGGAAACCGCCGCCCTGAACCGGCAGGCCAACGACCGCCGCGCCGACTACCTCGCCGGGCTGGCCTCGTTCAAGGCGGTGCTGCTCGAGGGTGTGGAGGTGGTGTTCATCGTCATCGCCGTCGGCGCCGCGCATGGACAGACATTTTACGCCGGCATGGGCGCGCTGGCCGCCTTCGTCCTGGTGATGCTTGTTGGCCTCGCTGTCCACCGGCCGCTGGCGCGCGTGCCGGAAAACGCCCTCAAATTCGTGGTCGGGCTGATGCTGACCAGCTTCGGCATCTTCTGGACCGGCGAAGGCATCGGCGCCGACTGGCCTGGCGAGGATCTTGCTCTGCTCGCCATCTTCGCCATCGTCGCGCTGGCATCCTTCGCCATGGTGCGCTGGCTGCGCGGCACCAATCCCACAGCCGCCGGAGGGCTCGCCCGATGAACGTCCTCCGTCTTGTCGCCAGGGAATTCCTCGGCATGTTCGTCGACGACGGCAGTCTGGCGCTGCTGGCGCTGGTCCTGGTGGGCGCCGTTAGCGCGGGGGTGAAGCTCCTGGCACTGCCGCCACTGCTTGGCGGTGGGCTGCTGCTGGTCGGCTGCCTAGCCATCCTTTTGCAAAGCGTTCGTCGCGCGGCACGCCAGACCCGTCGGTAGCACTTGCCAATAGGTGGGCTTACCCGCGAAGTCCTTGACGGCAGCTTCAAAATGAAAAATCATGGTACCGGTATCATAATGGGCGGCGACTTCCCGTTTCGAACGCTCATGGACAGGCAAATAACATTATAATAGCATACCATTATAACTCGCAGAGGAGCCGTTGACTCTCCGGTTTGCAAGGGTGTCGGCGAGCGAGCCGTTTCAAATTGTCGGGCGGCCACACGCGCCCCGCACCGTCGATATCGCCACGAGGCGCCAGAAAATGCATGGGAGGAAAACATGCGGACTTTCCTGAGGGGCGCGATGCTTGCCGGCATCGTGCTGGCACTGTCGGCGCTGCTGCCGTCGATCGCTTCGGCGCAGTCGGTCGAGGACATCATCGCGCGTGGCAAGCTGGTCGTCGCCATCGACACCACCACACCGCCCTACGGCTTTCTCGACGCCAATCTGAAGCCGACCGGATTCGACATCGAGGTCGCCAACAAGATGGGCGAGGCACTCGGCGTGCCCGTCGAATTCGTCACCGTCACTTCGCCCGGCCGCATCCCGGCGCTGCTGACCAAGCAGGTCGACGCGGTGATCTCGATCTTCTCGATCACGCCGGCGCGCGCAATCCAGATCGACTATTCGATCCCCTATGCCGGCCAGTCGGCGGTGGTGATCGCGCCTAGGAGCACCGCGATCAAGGGCGTCGCCGACCTCGTCGGCAAGAAGGTCGGCCTGACGCGCGGCACCGGCGAGGACGGATTGCTGACCAAGGCCGCCGAAGCCAATCCAGGCATCGAGATCCTGCGCTTCGACGATTATTCCTCGCTGCTGCAGGCGATGGTCTCGGGCCAGATCGACGCCATGGGCGGCGGCGACTACGGCGAGATCTATTTGAAGAAGGCTGGAAATGGGGACGCCTTCGAGCAGAAATACGTTTTGAAGACCTTCTATTTCGGCATCGGCGTCGCCAAGGGCAACGACAATCTACGGCAGTGGATCAACACCTGGCTGTTCACCATGAAGACCGACGGCACGCTGGACGCGCTGTCGATGAAGTACCGCAACCAGCCGCTGCCGGTGCTGCCGGTCTTCTGAGCGTTTCATTCCATGAGCGGGCCGCGCATGGCGGCGGCAAGCTTTCTTGACCTCGTGACGGAATGCCTATGCAAACCGCCCTGCAATTCGGCCCCATCCTGGTGCATCTCGACCTGTTGCTGCGCGGCCTGGAGAAGACCATCCAGCTGGCGGCGCTGTCGATCCTGTTCGGCACCGTCATCGGTGTGCTCGGGGCCGTCGGCCGCAGCTTCGGCCCGAGATTTCTATCCTGGCCGATCGCCTGCTATGTCGAGCTGATCCGCAACACGCCGCTCTTGATCCAGCTTTATTTCGTCTTCTTCTCGCTGCCGCTGTTCGGCTTCAAATTGTCGAGCAACACGGCGGCGGTGGTGGCGCTGTCGATCCATCTCGGCGCCTACGCCACCGAGATACTGCGCGCCGGCATCGAGGCCATCCCCGAAGGCCAGATCGAGGCGGCCAAATCGCTCGGCCTCAGCCGCTACCGCATCATCCGCCATGTCGTTCTGGTGCCGGCGGCGCGCGCGGTCTACCCGTCGCTGTCGGCACAGTTCATCCTGCAGATCATGGGCACCTCAATCGTCGGCGCCATCGCCGCGGAGGAACTGACGGCGGTGGCCAACAATCTCGTCATGCAGACGTTCCGCAGCTTTGAGGTCTATATCGTCATCGGCGTCATCTATTTCGTGCTGGTGCAGGCTGCCAGCCTGCTCTTTGCCGGCATCGGCAAGCTCATGTTCCGCTGGAAGGTCTGAACCATGAGCCTGCGCGATTTCGGTCCCAATGAACTGATGTTCCTGCTGCTCGCGACCCGCTGGACGATCCTTCTGGCTTTGATCGCCTTTGCAGGGGGCGGCCTGATCGGCCTCGTGGTGGCGGCGATCCGGGTGGCGCCGGCGCGGCCGCTGCGCTGGCTGGCGGCCGGCTACATCCAGTTCTTCATGGGCACGCCGATCCTGATCCAGCTCTTCATGGCCTATTACGGTTCTTCGTTCCTTGGCTACCGGCCAGATCCGTGGGTGGCTGCGGCCGTCACCTTCTCGCTCAATGGCGGCGCCTTCTTCGGCGAGATATTCCGTGGCGCCATAGAGGCCATCCCCAAGGGACAATGGGAGGCCGCGACCGCGCTCGGCTTTCGCTTCGTCAGGACGCTGCGGCTGGTGATCATCCCGCAGGCGGTGCGGCTGATGCTGCCGCCGACCGCCGGCTTCATGGTGCAGATCGTCAAGACGACCTCCATCGCCTCGCTGATCGGCCTGACCGAACTTGCCCGCGCCGCCACGCAGGTCAACACGGTGACCTTCCAGCCGGTGATGGTGTTCGGCACGGTGTCGCTGATCTACTTCGCGCTGTGCTGGCCGCTGTCGCTCTACGCAGGCTATCTCGAGCGTCGTTTCGCTACCGGAATGACGCGCAAGGTCGAGACGTCGCTGGTGATGTCGGCGGTCTGAGCGAAGCTGCCTATCCCTTGAACGCCGGCAAGGTCAGGCCCTTGACGCCGACCTCGAGCGCGAACAATCCGCCCGGATTCTTCTGGCCGGTGAAATGGCTGGCCGGGCGCTTCAGCACGGCCGAGGTGACGTAGAGGATGTCGAGGTCCTTGCCGCCGAATTCGCAGCAGGTCGGCAGGTCGGTTGGCAGCAGCACGGTTTGCATCAGCCTGCCCTGGGGGTCGTAGCGGCAGACCTTGCCGGTCACAGGGATGGTCACCCAGTAGCAGCCCTCGGCATCGACGGTGGCGCCGTCGGCAACGCCGCCGGTCACCGTCATGTCGATAAAGGTGCGGCGGTTTTCGATATCGCCGGTGGCGGGATCGAAATCATAGGCCCAGACCGCGCCGGCATGGCTGTCGGAGAAGTACATGGTCTTCGAGTCCGGGCTCCAGGCCAGCCCGTTCGAGCAGCCGATGCCGTCGATCATCTTGTGTACCGAGAGATCGGCATCGAGCCGGTAGAGCGCACCGATGAATTCGATCGGCTGGCCCGGCACCTCGAACATCGAGCCCGACCAGAAGCGGCCCTGGCGGTCCGGCTTGCCGTCGTTGAAGCGGGTCTTCGGCATATGCGATTCCGGATCGACGATGGCCTCGAACCGGCCGGTCGCCGGGTCGAAGAAATGGAAGCCATCGGTCATGGTCAGCACCAGGCCGCCCTTTTCGCGCAGACCGAGGCAGCCGAGATATTCAGGCGTCTCGAAGACCTCGTCCTGGCCGGTCGACGGGTCGTAGCGATGGATCAGCTTCTTCCAGATGTCGATCCACCACAGCACGCCGGCTTGGGGATCCCAGAGCGTGCCTTCGCCAAGCTCGGCCCCGGCATCGACGACACAGGTGATTTCGACCATGGTCAGCCCTCTTTTCTGCGTAGCTTGCCGCCGAGGCCGGCAAAGGCCTCGCTGCCGATCGAGACGGTGAGCAGGATCACCGCGCCATAGACGATGAGCAGCGCGCCGCTCGACAGGTTGAGCGCCGGCAAAAGACCGGTGAGGATGGTCAGCACCATGGCGCCGGCGACTGTGCCGAGATAATGCCCGCTGCCGCCGAGGATCGAGGCGCCGCCAATGGCGACCGCGGCGATCGAGGTGAACAGATAGGCGTCGCCCATGCCGAGATAGGCCTGGCCGGAATAGCCGGTCAAAAGCATGCCGGCGAAGGCGGCGGTGAGGCCCGAAATCACATAGGTCAGGATGGTGGTGCGTGCCGTCGGGACGCCTGAGAATTCGGCCACGGTGGCGCTGGTGCCGAGCGCATAGAGATGGCGGCCGAAGGCTGCCTTGGACAGCAGCACGGTCGCCGCCAGCGTCAGCGCGAGCCAGATCAGCGCGATGACCGGAAAGCCGCCGATGCGGCCGACCGACAGGAACTGGATCAGGGCCGGCGCCGAGGGGGTCGGCGAACCGCCGGTCAGCACCAGGATCAGGCCTTGCAGGATGACGTTGGTTGCCAGCGTCATGATGATCGGCGGTACGCCGAACCGGGCGACGCCGACACCGTTGACCAGCCCGATGAAGGCGCCGCCGGCAAGCAGCAGCGGCATCACCCAGGTGAGCGGCAGGTCCTGCCCGCCGCACAGCAGCGCCATGATGATCGCCGCCGAATTCAGCACCCAGGGGACGGAGAGATCGATGCCACCGCCGATGATGACGAAGGTTTGTCCGAGCGCGACGATGCCGACAAAGGCCGCCAGCACGACGGTGGAGCGCATGTTGGAGACGGAGAGGAAGCCCGGCGAGAACAGCGCCGTGACCAGGAGCAGCACGACCATGCCGGCATAGGCGAGCACGATGAGCCGGTTGCGGGCGAGGAAAGCGCTCATTGGACGCGGCCCCTTGCGGCCTTTTCGGCGACGGAACTGGCGAGCACCGAGAGCAGCAGGATGATACCCGACGCGACCGGCTGCCAGTAGCTCGACACATGCAGCACGAAGACGAGGTTGCCGATGAGGGTGAGGACGAAGGCGCCGATCAGCGTGCCGGCGAGATGGCCCCGGCCGCCGAACAGGCTGACGCCGCCAATGACCGCCGCCGCCACCGAGGGCAGGATGTAGTCCTTGCCGATGGTCGGCGAACCGGCACCGGTCTGTGTCACCAAAAACAGCGCCGCGCCCGCCGCGAACAGGCCGGACAGGCCGTAGGTGACGAGATTGACGCGGGTGATGGAGACACCCGACAGGAAGGCCGATTTTTCGTTCGATCCGGTTGCCTGGATCGAAATGCCGACCCGAGCGGCGCGGAACCACCACCAGAACAGCAACAGGACCAGCAACATCCAGACCGGGCTGGTGAGGCCGAAGAGCTGCGTGGAGGCAAAGCCAACCCACCAGGAAGGCACGCTGCCGCCGTCCGTCGGCAGGATGATCATGGCGACGCCGTTGAGGATTGACCACGTTGCGAGCGTGACGAGAAAGGGCTGCAGCTTGAGCAGCGAGATCAGCAGGCCGTTGAGCGCACCAATGACAAAACCGAGCGCAAGGATGGCCAATGCCCAGAGCGCGGTGGTCGACGGATCATCGGTGAACCGCGTCGCGGCGATCACCGTGCCGAGGCTGATCATGCCGCCGATCGACAGGTCGATGCCGCCGCGCAAAAGCACGATGGTCTGGCCCGTCGCCGCCAGCATCAGCGTCATCGCCGCCGCGGTGTCGAGATTGAGTTCGTCCAGCGTGAAGACGCCGGATTGCAGGCTGCCATAGATACCGACAATCAATGCCAGCATCAGGCAGGCAACCAGGAACGGCGCACGGTTGAGCGCGCGGCCGCGCCAGTCGATGGCCGGCGTGGTTGATTTCATATCGGCCGGCCTTTGCATCGTCTCGCCAGTCTGCTCCGCGCTCGCCATCACCATGCCTCAGGCCGCCTCGCGTTCAAGCATGGCGGCGCGCAAGATACCGGCCTCCGAGATGCGATCGCCTTCCAGCGTCGCGGCGACACGCCCGTCACGCATCACCATCACGCGGTCGGCGACGTGGACGAGTTCCGGCATGTCGCTGGAATGGAACAGGATCGCATAACCCTTCGCGGCGAGGTCGCGCATCAGCTGAAAGATCTCGCCCTTGGTGCCGACATCGACGCCGCGCGTCGGGTCGTAGAGCAACAGCACGCGCGCCTGCGTCAGCAGCATCTTGCCGAAGATCACCTTCTGCTGGTTACCGCCCGACAGGGTACCGGCGAGCTGTTCGGGCGTGTCGGCCTTGATGCGCAGGAAATCGACCATTTCCTTGACCAGCGCAGCTTCCTTTTGCCGGCTGAGCAAGCCGTTTTCGGTGAAGCGCTTGATCACCGACAGCGTCAGGTTCTCGCGCACGCTCTTGGTCAGCAGCAGACCTTGCCCGCGCCGGTCCTCCGGCACCAGAGCGATACCATCCCTGCCGGTCAAGGCCTGGCGTGGATTGTTGATCGAGACCGGCTTGCCCCAGAGTTCAACGGCGCCGCTCGCCCTGCTGGCGCCGAACAGCGCCTGGAACAGTTCGCGCTGGCCATGGCCCTGCAGGCCGCCGACGCCGAGCACCTCGCCCTCCCGCAAGGCAAAGTCGACACCGGAGAGCCGGCTGCCGCTCGACAGGCCCTTGACGCTGAGCGCGACCCGATCCGTTGCCGTGGCCACCCGCTCGGGATAGAGCCGGTCGAGATGCCGGCCGATCATCTGGGTGACGATCTCGGTGTCGGACACGGCGTTGGCCTCGTGCGCGGCGACTGTGGCGCCATTGCGGAAGATGGTCAGCCGGTCGGCGATGGCGCGCACCTCGGCCATGCGGTGCGAGATGAAGATGACCAGCCTGCCTTCCGCCGCCAGTTGCCGGGTGAGCTTCAGCAGCCATTCGGCTTCACGCGCGGGCAGCGCCGAAGTCGCCTCGTCGAGGATGAGGATGCGCGGGTCCTTGGCCAGCCCCTTGGCGATCTCGACGATCTGGCGTTCGGCCAGCGTCAGCCGCCGCAACTCCTGGTCGGGGCGCAGGGCCGGAAAAATGTACTTTTCGAGCAAGGCAAGTGTCTTGCGGCGCATCTCGGCGCGGTTGACGGTGCCAAGCCACGTCCTTGGCTCGTGGCGGAACCAGATGTTCTGTTCGACGCTGAGGTCGGGGACCAGCGACAGTTCCTGAAAGACGGCGGCGATGCCGCGCGCCTGCGCCGCGTCGGGATTGACCGGGCGATAATCCTGCCCGTCGACCAGGATCGAGCCGCCATCGTGCTGTACGGCACCCGACAGGATCTGGATGAAGGTGCTTTTGCCGGCGCCGTTCTCGCCGAGCAGCGCATGCACCTCGCCGGCGCGGGCGCTGAATGTCGCATCGCTCAGCGCAACGATGCCGCCATAGCGTTTGGACAGGCCTGTGACGGTAACGAGGTCCATGGAAGCGCCTTCGAAAAGCTCTCCCGACATCTTGCGATGCCGGGAGACAGGGTCGTGGTCTCGCGATGTTACTTCGAGCCGGCCGCTTCCGCAGCGGTGATCTCGACCCAGTCGGGCGTGATCGGCAGCGTCAGGCCGGGCGCCTGGTCGGGGAAGGCGTTTTCGCCGACCGCGATCTTGATCATCTTGGTGCCGGGATAGAGCTTGGACTCGAAGGGATCGGTGGTGACGAAATCACCCTTGACCGAGACAGAGCGTTCCGCCGGCTTCTTGCCGGTGTCGAGGATCTCGACCGCCAGCTTGATCGCTTCCGAGGAAAGGTAGGCCGGATTGGAGCCAAGGATGCACTTGGCCCCTTGGGTCTGCGCACAGGTGACGGCGGCGACATTGTAGGAGAAGCCGACGACCGGGACGATCGGCCGGCCGGCATCCTTCAGCGCCTGGATGGCGCCCGAGCCGTAGCCTTGCGTCATGATGCCGTCGATCTTCGGGTTGGCGGCCAGCAGCGCCGCCACACCAGACTGTTCCGGCCCAAGCGCGTAGTTGCCGTTGTAATAGCCGACCACCTTGATGTCGGGATATTTGGCCAGCACCTTTTCATAGCCGCCCTGCAACTGCGCCGAGATCGGCGCACCGGCGAGGCCCCGGTCGAGGATGATGTTGCCCTTGCCGCCAAGCTGCGTGGCCATCCATTCGGCCATCACGGAGGGAATGCGGTCCCAATCGGAAGCGACGGCGAAGGCGCAGGGTTCGGTCACCACCTGGTCGAAGCTGATGACGATGATGCCGGCGTCGCAGGCCTTCTTGATGGTCGGGTTGAGCGCCGAATCCGAGCCGGCGTCGACCAGGATGGCGTCCGGCTTCTGGCGGATGATGTTGTTCAGCGAATTGATCTGCGCCTGGACGGTGTTCTCGACATTCTCGATCTTGAGGTCGACGCGGCCTTTCAGCGGCCCCTTGCTAACCGAGACGGTGGCGACGCGCTCCATCTGCTGGCGCCAGTCATTGCCGACGAAATTGTTGGAGAGATAGATGGTGTAGGGTTTCTTGTCCTCGGCGTGACCGGCCTGCATGCCGATCGCCGTCATGGCGACGGCAAGTGCAGCAAGGCCGATGTTACGGCTCAACGTTCTCATGATTTTCTCCTCCCGTTTTCGAAACAGCGCCGCCGGACAGTGGCGCATTGCATCCGCAAAGTCAGGTTCCCGAGGCCTCCTTGGGCGTGATTTCAACCCAGTTCGGCGACACCGGCAAGGACAGACCCGGCGCCAGATCGGGAAATACGGTCTTGCCCAATTGGATCTTCACCGCCGAGGAATTCGGCGCGTATTTGGCGTCGACCATATCCGTCGTCAGGCCGGGTGAATTGAACAGCACGGTGGTGTCGGCCGGCTTCTTGCCGGTGTCGAGTATGTCGACCGCGAGCTTGATGGCCTCGGCCGAAAGCGACGGCGGATTGGCGCCGAGCCAGCATTTGGCGCCCTTGGTCTGCGCGCAGGTGACGCCAGTGCCGTTGAAGGCCGCGGCGACGATCGGCACCAGCGGCCGGTCGGCATTCTGCAGCGCCTTGATGGCGCCGGTGCCATAACCCTGCGAGAAGATGCCGTCGACTTGCGGGTGCGCCGCAAGCAGGCTGGCAACGCCTTCCTGTTCGGGGCCGGCGGCGTAATTGCCGTTGAAATAGCCGACGATCTCGATGCCGGGGTATTTCTTCAGCACGGCGCCGAAATTCTTCTCGAACTGTTCCGAGATCGGCGCGCCGGCAAGGCCGCGGTCCATCAGCACCTTGCCCTTGCCGCCGAGGATGGAGGCCATCCATTCGGCCTGGTTGTTGGCCATTATGTCGAAATCGGAATGCAGCTTGTAGGCGCATTCGGCCGACACGGTCTGGTCGAAGCTGACGACGACGATGCCGGCGTCGCAGGCCTTCTTGATGGTCGGATTGAGCGCCTCGGCCGACGACGCATCGATCAGGATGGCGGCGGGCTTCTGGCGGATGATGTTGTTCAGCGAATTGATCTGCGCCTGGACGGTGTTTTCGGCGTTCTCGATCTTGAGGTCGACACGGCCTTTCAGCGGCCCCTTGGTGGTCGCGACATTGGCGACGCGCTCCATCTGCTGGCGCCAGTCGTTACCGACGAAATTGTTCGAGAGATAGATGGTGTAGGGCTTCTTGTCTTCGCTATGGCCAGGCGTGGCGGACATAGACACCGCGAACCCTGCAAACGCCACGAAGCAGGCGCTCAAGCTCCTCAATTTCATGGTCTCCTCCCTGTGTTCCTACCCAGCCGGTGACGGACTGCGCCATCTTGATCAGTTGAGAAGGTGTTTGCATGATACCGGTACCAATTACAGATGTCAATTTGACCGGGGCTCTCCCAAGGCTACGCCTGCAGGCAAGATTTCGCCGGATTCCTCCCCAGCGACGCCTCCCGAAGCAGGCATCTCAGCCTAGCTATCATGCTATTATAATTTTATGGTCCTGTCTATGCGGACAACATCAGAAAATACCGCCTCGGGCGGGCTTCAGGACAGGTCGTTGGGCGCATCATAGGTGATGCTGAAAATGTCGGCGGGGTGACGCGCGACGGAGAATTCGATGCTGCGCTGGTCCGCCGACTGGTAGAGCATCTCCACCGTCAGCACGGCGGCCCCAAGTGAAATACCGAGGTCGGCGGCAACCGCCTCGTCGGCGATCTCGGCGCGCACCGTCACATGCGCCACATCGAGCCGCAGGCCAAGATGTTTCTGCACCGAGCGGAAGATCAGCACGTCGGAAAAGTCCTCCCGCTTCAACCGGGCGCCGACATCGGGAGGAAAATAGGTGGTGATCTGCGCCTTGCGCTGCTCGCCGATCGACAGCACGCTGCGCAGGCAATAGCCGGCCTCGTCCTTGCCCATGCCGAAATGGCGCTGGAGCACGGGCGAAACTTCCTTGCGGTAGGATTTCACCGCCAGCTTGGCGTCCTTGGTGAAGGCCGCCATGTCGGCGAAATTCTTGAACTTCCAGCTCAGATTGACCGAGGGGCTGCGCGCCGCGACTACCGCCGGCTTGGCCGAGCGCTTCCTGATCAGGCCGTCGGCCTCGAGATCGCGCAGCGCCTGGCGCACGGTGATCAGGCTGACGCCGAAATGCTCGGCGATGGTCGCCTCCTTCGGCAACTCGCCGCCGACCGGGAAGGTGCCGTTGCCGATCGGCTCGCGCAGGATATCGGCGAGCTGCCGGTAAAGTGGCCCGTTGGCGCGGCCGAGCGTGCGCTTGGGAAGACTTTCGATGGTGGGAACGGAATGGTCCATGTGCCTCGTCGCGCCTGTGTCGAAGCTTTTATAATAGCTTCCGTCGCCCGAGGCTAGGTAAGGCCGACGATCGTCAACCGTCTCAGACGAAGAGCCTGAGCGGATGTTCGATGGTCGATTTCAGCGCCGAAAGCCATAAGGCTGCTGTCGCTTCATCAATGCTTGCGGCATCCACCGTCAACAGGCATTCGGCATGGTCGCCTGGCGTGCCGATCGAGACGGCCAGACGCATGGCCCGGCCCGGCAGAAGCGGCATCATCACCGGCCGGATGTCGCTTGCGGGCAGCATCCGCAGGGACAGCACCGCCGGCTTTTCCGCCGCGTCACGACTGTCGCCCAAGGCCGAAAGCCGCATCGCGCGCAGCGATGTCAGCGGCACCTCTGGGACCATCGAGAAAACAGCCTGCCTTCCTGCCAGTTCAAGGGCCACCGCCGCCTCGCCAGCCACGGCGTCCGGCACCTGGGCAAATGCGCGGCCGGCGGCGCGTAGCAGGACATCATCGATATCGAATGCGCGCCCCGAATTCTCGAGCGCCGCCAGAAGCTCCTTCAGCGCGGCCAGCGCGACGGAAGTCGCGAAGGCCGCGATGCGGGGCGCCGTAATCGAAGACGTCGCTGGGGGAAGGGCGAGTTCGGGAGAACCGCCCGCTACGGCGACCGGGACAAAGCCCATCACGTCGGCGGCCAGGATGCGCCCGCCGGGGCCGCTGCCGCTGAGCGCTTCGAGCGGCAGCGAACGCTCACGCGCCAGACGCCGCGCATAGGGCGAAACGGCCAGCCGCCGGGTCGGCGCCACGGCCATGTTCATTTCAGGAACTCTGCGTTGACGCAATTGGTGAGCCGGCCCTCGGCGAGATAGGCATGCACGACCTCGATCGACTTCAGCCGGAGATCGCGCATCGATGCCGGGCTGTAGAAGGCGGCGTGCGGGGTGACGATCAGGCGATCGGCGATCCACGGCTCGCGCCGGCGCCATGCCACAAGCAGCGGATGGTCTATATCGCCGGGTTCGTTCGGCAGCACGTCAAGCCCGGCCCCGGCAACCGTGCCCTTGCGCATCGCCGCTTCCAGTGCGTCGAGGTCGACGATCGGACCACGCGCCGTGTTGACCAGCACGAGGCCTGGCTTGGCGGCGGCGAAGGCCGCCGCGCCGAGCAGCTGGCGAGTTTCCTCACTGAGCGGCGCATGGACACTCACCACATCGGCCCGTCCCATCAGCTCGGCCAGCGAATGGACGCGTTCGTAGCCGGTCGAGAGATCAACGCCGGACAGAAGGTGTGGATCATGGAACACCACCTTCATGTCGAAGGCTGCGGCACGGCGCGCGGTGGCGAGTCCGATGCGGCCAAGCCCGACAATGCCAAAGGTGGCGCCTTTATGCCGGCGCACCAGCGGCGCCTTGGAGAAATGCCAGCCTTCGGCGCCATGGCCGCGGAGTTCCGCGCCATAGGCTGACGTGCCGCGCGTCAGTGCCAGCATCAGGCCGATGGCGTGGTCGGCCACCTCGGTCGTGCCATAGTCGGGCACGTTGCAGGCCGGGATCTTGCGCGCGCCCCAGCCAGCCGTGTCGATATTGTCGAAGCCGACGCCTGAGCGCACCGCGATGCGCGCCTTGGGAAAGGCTGTTGGAGCGGCGGCGACATTATGGGTCGGCGAATAGTTGATGACGGCATCGACCGTCTCGCAGGCCGCCGGATCGAGCGCGGCGGCCCTGTCATTGGTCGAGCGGGCAAGGATGAACTCGATGTGGGGATAATGCTCGCGCTCGAGTTCGGCCTCGTCGGCGGCTTGCCAGTTGGCGCACAGGATTTTCATGCCAGTCCTTCGGATCTCGTGGTCGAAAACGATCTATTTCTTGATGCCACCAATGCGGCCGCCCATCGGCACGACAGCACCGACCGGCTGATCGATGGCGGCAAGCGTTCCGCCGACCGGCGCTTCGATCTCGACCACGGCCTTGTCGGTTTCGATCTCGGCGATCAGCTCGCCTTCCTTGACAGAGTCACCCACCGCCTTCAGCCATTTGACGACCGTTCCTTCGCTGACAGTGAGGTCGCCGAACGGCATCGTTATGGGCTCGTCGTCGCTGCCGGCGACAGGCGTCTGGGCCGATGGCGCGGGTGGCGCCGCCTTGGCGGGGGCGGGGGCTGGCTTAGCCGGCGCAGCACTCTTCAGACCGACCGTGTACCAGTGATCCGGGACCGGCGGCTTGCCCGATATGACGTCGCGCGCACCTTGTGAGATCCGGGTCGTGTCGACCAGCATGGCGCGTTCCAGCACCGGGGCGAAAGGGTGCGAGGTCGGCGCCGTGTGCAATCGTCCGGGTGGCGCGTCGAGCTCGTCGAAGGCGAGTTCGTTGATCGCCTGGGCGATCTCGCCGCCAAGGCCGCACATCGCCCAGGCCTCGTCGACGATGAGCAGGCGATGCGTCTTGCGCACGCTGGCGACGATGCTGTCGATGTCGAGCGGCATGATGGTGCGCGGGTCGATCACCTCCGCCTCGACGCCTTCGCCGGCCAGCGTTTCCGCGGCCTCCAGCGCTCGCTGCACCATCTGGCCGGCGGCGACGATGGTGATGTCGGTGCCGGCCCGGGCGATGCGCGCGACGCCGAACGGCACATAATGTTCGCCGACAGGCACCTCGCCCTTGGACGCGAACAGCGCCTTGGGCTCCAGCATGATGACGGGATCGCCGGCCCGCAGCGCGGTCTTCATCAGCCCCTTGGCATCGGCCGGGGTCGAAGGCACGCAGACGATGAGGCCGGGCATGTGGGCGAAGACCGGATGGTAGATGCCGCTGTGATGCGGGCCAGAGCTGCGCAGCGCGCCGGCGCCGACGCGCACCACCATTGGCGCGCTCATCAGGCCGCTGGTCATGTAGCGCAGCTTGGCGGCCTGCAGGAAAATCTGGCCGGCGGTCTCGAAAGCGAAGTCGGCGAACATCAGGTCCGAGACGGTTCGCGCGCCGGTCGCCGAGGCGCCGACGGCGGCGGCGGTAAAACCCTGTTCGGAGATCGGCGTATCGACCATCCGCTCGGCGCCGAATTCCTGCCACAGGTTCTTGGTGTGCGCGAAACTGCCGCCGCGCTCGCCGGTGCCCTCGCCGAAATAGAGGATCGCCTTGTTGGCACGCATTTCCTCGGCGATGCCGTCGCGCACGGCTTCGAGCCAGCCTTGCGTGCGCGTCTCGCCGACCGCGCGCGGCTGCAGGGCGGCGGGCGGATTGATCGGATCGGCGAAAACATGCAGGCGCACCGTTGCCGGATCAGGCACCGGCGAGTTGCGCGCGAAGGTCAGCGCTTCTTCAACCACCTTCTCGATGCGGGCTTCGATGGCGGCGAGGGCTTCGGCGTCGGCAATGCCGTAATCCTCGATCAGCTTCTTGCGGAACATGTCGATCGGATCGCGCTTGATCCAGGCGTCGAGTTCCTCCTGCGTGCGGTAGGTGCCGATGACGGGGTCGCCCTCATGGTGGCCGACGGTGCGGTAGGTCTTGGCCTCGATCAGCGTCGGGCCCTTGCCGGCGCGGGCGCGTTCGGTGGCTTCCTTCATCGCCAGCCAGACGGCGAACACGTCGTTGCCGTCGACCGCCACGCCGGGCATGCCATAAGACGCTGCCTTGCTGGCGATCTCGGGATTGAGCGTGACGGATTTGAGCGGCGTGGCGGTGGCGTAGAGATTGTTCTCGCAGACGAAGACCGCCGGCGCACGCTGCACGGCGGCGAAATTGAGCGCCTCGTGGAAGCCGCCATGGTTGGCGGCGCCGTCGCCGAAGAAGGCGACGCCGATGTCGTCGCGGCCCTGCTGGCGCGCGCTCATGCCGATGCCGACGGCATGGCCGATGCCGGCGGCAACGATGCCGTTGGTGCCGAACAGGCCGACCGAGCGGTCGTAGAGATGCATGGTGCCGCCACGCCCGCCGCAGATGCCGTCGATCTTGCCGAACAGTTCGGCCATGACCCGTCCCGGGTCCGCGCCCTTGGCCAGTGCATGGCCGTGACCGCGATGGGTCGACGTCACCCAGTCGGTTGGCCTGAGATGCGCGCAGACGCCAACGCCGGTCGCCTCCTCGCCTATATAGAGGTGCAGGAAACCGGGCGTTTCGCCCTTGCGGCAGGCGATCTGGGCGATGCTTTCGAAGCGGCGCAGCAGCACCATGCGTTCGAACAGGTCGAGCAGGATTTTCCGGTCGGGCAGATTTGACGCACTCCTGGAATCCTCGCGTGCGCGCGCCGCAGACATTGCCACCAAAGCCTCCCTGAATGCGTCTGGCACCGGGCGGCAGAGCGCCGGCGGGGGGCTTGTTGATCGCCCGCTTCGACGCATCATAGATTATAATAGCATAATGTCTACTGGGTCCGAACGAGCCGCGTAAGAAGCTAGATTCTGGTGATCCGCACGGTGGCGTCCGGCCGCTGGAACAGCTCCGGCCGCAGGCTGAGACCAAGCCCCGGCCCTTCGAGCGGCGCGACCTGCCCATCGCTGACCGGCGGGATGTCGGCGACGATTTCCTTGTACCAGCCGGTGAAATAGGCGCGTACCGCTTCCTGGTAGTTGACGTTGGGCAAGGTCGCCGACAAGGCGCAACTCGCGGCATAGACGATCGGCCCGGTGCAGTCGTGCAAGGTGACGGGCAGTTCGCTGGCTTCGGCTATGTTGGCAATCTTGCGCGCCTCGGAGAGGCCGCCGCACCAGGCGAGGTCGATCATGATGACGCTGGCGGCGCGCTTGTCGATCAGTTGTTTGAACATCTGCCGCGATGCCAGCCTTTCGCTGGCGGCGATCGGGATGGAGGTGTGGCGGGCGAGTTCGGCCATGGCGTCAAGTTCGTTGTAGCGGATCGGCTCCTCCAGCCAGGCGACGTCGTAGGGCTTCAGCGCCTCGGCGATGCGCAGCAGAGGCGGCAAGGTCCACAGCCCATGCAGCTCGACCATGATCTCCATGTCGCGGCCGACGGCGTCGCGGATCTTCTGGAAGGGCTCCAGCGCCTTGTCGAGGTCGGCAAGCGAGATGCGGGTGCCGTTCGAGGCCTCGGCGGCGATGTCGAACGGCCAGATCTTCATGGCGCCGATGCCTTCCGACTTCAGGCTCCTGGCGAGATCGCCGGCATTGTAGCGCCAGGCGAGCAGGTCTTCATACGGGCCTTCGTTCGAATCGCCAGATTTGAGCGACCAGTCCTCGCCGCGTTCGAACAGCGCGTTCTTCCTGGTGGCGCGGACATGTTTGTAGCCGGCGCAAGTGTTGTAGATAGGCACGCTTCCGTGGGTGCGCCCGCCAAGCAGCCGCCAGACCGGCTCGCCAAGCACCTGGCCATAAATGTCCCACAGCGCGATGTTGACGGCGGAATTTCCGCGCACCTCGGCGCCGGAATCGCGCGCGCCGACATAGACGCTGCCGAGCGTACGGTCATGCAGCTCGATGTCGCGCGGGTCCTTGCCCAGGAGATAGGACGCGACATTGTCATGTATATAGGCGGCGACCGGACCTGGCGCCCAAAAGGTCTCGCCGGTGCCCACGAAGCCAGCGTCGGTGTGGACGCGCAACCAGAACAGGAACGGGAATTCCGCCAGCTGCAGCGTTTCGAGCGCGACGACTTTCATCTTTCTCTCCCCACTCCAACGGACCGGATCGGTCGACAGGACAATAGCATATCCTCGTTGACAGGCATTTATGGTACCGGTATCAATTACGTCAAGATGGTCACCGGGGAGGGTGTTCGCTTGCCTGCCGAAAATCAAAACACGACGTCAAAGCGAGCCCTGGTCACCGGCGCCGCCGGCGGCCTCGGCCGCGAGGTGGCGATCCAGCTGGCGCGTCGCGGCTGTTTCGTCGCGGTGACCGATATCAACAGCGATGGGCTTGCCGAGACCGCTAGGCAGATTGCCGGCACCGGCACGGGAGCCGAAAGCATCGTCAGCGACTTCACCGGGGAAGGCGCACCGGAAGCGGCCGTCGAAAAAGTCGTCGCGCGCTGGGGCGGCATCGACATCCTTGTCAATAATGCCGGCTATGGCGTCATCGAGCCCTTCCTCGACGCCACCTTCAAGGCCTGGACGCGCACGCTGGCGCTCAATGTCACTGCGCTTGCCATGGCCTGCAAGGCGGCGGGCCGGGTGATGCGCGAGCAGCGCTCGGGGCGCATCGTCAACATCACCTCGCCGGGTTCGCGCATGGCGCTGCCCGACTACACCGCCTACACCGCGAGCAAGGCCGGCGTCGATTCCATCA
The DNA here is from genome assembly GCF_020164775.1 of Mesorhizobium sp. ES1-6. Lineage (NCBI taxonomy): Bacteria > Pseudomonadati > Pseudomonadota > Alphaproteobacteria > Hyphomicrobiales > Phyllobacteriaceae > Mesorhizobium > Mesorhizobium sp. ES1-6. The sequence continues at coordinate 155,257 of NZ_JAIUGU010000006.1, read as the reverse complement.
CCCGCGCCGCGGCGGTCGCGCTCGCGCCCTATGGCGTACTGGTCAACAGCTTGGCGCCAGGCATGATGGACACCGAAATGCAGCGCTCGACCGAAATTGATCTGGCCCGTGCCAATGGCCGCAACGACCTGCAGGCCTTCCTCGACGAACGCACGCGAAGGATCCCGATCGGGCGTCGCGCCGAAATTTCCGAGGTGGCCGAGGCCGTGGTGTGGCTCTGCCTCGACGCGCCAAAATACATGACCGCCGAGCGGCTCAACATGTCGGGCGGCCTCGACAAGGACTGATCCAGATGCCGCGAAACTCTCCCCCCGGCAGCGCCGATATCGGCGCGCTCGAACGCAAGGCAATGCTGCTGCGCCGCCATATGCTGACCATGGCGCGCGGCCAGGGCCAGGGCTATATCGGTCAGGGCCTTGGCATCGCCGATGTCCTGGCGGCGTTGTACTTTCACGAACTGCGTTACGATCCCGCCAATCTGGCGTGGCCCGACCGCGACCGCTTCCTTTTGTCGACCGGGCACTATTCCATCGCGCTGTGGGCAGCGCTGGCCGAAGCCGGCATCCTTCCGGTCGATGAACTCGTCACCTATGGCGCCGACGACAGCCGGCTGGAAATGTCGACGCTCGACACCACGCCCGGCGTCGAAATGATCGGCGGCTCGCTCGGTCACGGCCTCGGGCAAGGCGTCGGCCAGGCGCTCGGCTTGCGTATCGACCGTTCCGACGCGCGCGTTTTCGTCGAGCTGTCCGATGGTGAGATGCAGGAAGGCTCGACCTGGGAAGCAGCCATGTCGGCCAGCCATTTCAAGCTCGACGGGCTGGTGGCGCTGATCGACTGCAACGGCATCCAGGCCGATGGGCCTGTCGTGCTCGACATGGAGCCGGTCGCCGACAAATGGCGCGCCTTCGGCTGGCAGACATCGGAGATCGACGGCAACGACATGGCAGCGGTGGTTGGCGCGCTGACGGATGCGAGAAACCGCAACGGCAAGCCGAAGGCGATCGTGCTGCGCACACTGCCCGGCAAGGGCGTGCCGCGCATCGAAACCTCAGAGAAGTCGCACTTCTTCCGCATCGACGTGGCGCAATGGGACGGCATCATCGCCGAATTCGAGAAAACCGTGGGAGCGGACCGATGAGCGGCGCGGCGATGGAGGCCGGCCGCACGCTGGCCATGGGCCAGGACGAGGCCGTCGGCGGCGGACGGCGGAGCGTTGAGGCGCCCTTCGGCCGGGCATTGGCAAGGCTCGGCGAGAGCCGCCTCGACATTGTCGGGCTGACTGCCGATCTCGGCAAATATACCGACATCCTGCCGTTCCGCGATGCCTTCCCGGAGCGCTTCTTCAATGTCGGCATGGCCGAGCAGAATCTGGTGGCTGTCGCCGCCGGTCTGGCGCGTACCGGCAAGGTGCCGTTCGCCACCACCTATGGCGTGTTCGCGACCCGGCGTGCCTATGATTTCGTCGCCATCGCGCTCGCCCACTCCAACCTCGACGTCAAGATCGTCGCCGGCCTCCCCGGTCTGACGACCGGCTATGGCGGCACCCACCAGGCGATCGAGGACCTGGCGCTGATGCGCATGATCCCGGGTCTCACCATCATCGATCCCTGCGATGCGACGGAGATCGATGCCGCGACCGAGGCCATCGCCCAACATCGAGGACCGGTCTATATGAGGCTGCTGCGCGGCAGCGTGCCCATCGTGCTCGAGCCCGGCTATGTCTTCGATATCGGCAAGGCACGCCGCCTGCGCGATGGCAGCGATGTCGGCATTATCTCGACCGGCCTGATGACCGAAAGGGCATTGGATGCAGCCGATGCCTTACAAAAACGGGGTATTGCCGCCGGCGTGCTGCATGTGCCGACCATAAAGCCATTCGACACCGGGGCGGTGGCCGAATTCGCCGCATCGGCTGACCGTATCGTGACAGTGGAAAACCATGTCGTCGTCGGCGGCCTTGCCAGCCTTGTGGTCGAGACCTTGTTCGACGCCGGCATTGCGAAGACAGTGACGCGCATCGGCCTGCCGGACCGCTATATCGAATGCGGCGCGGTGCCGACCTTGCAGGCGAAATACGGCCTGACGACCGAGGCCGTCATCGCGACCATTGCCGCGCTGGATTAGGACTGCCAAATGAAGATCACTGAAATCGAGACCTTTGCCGTCGGCGCCGGCTGGAAGAACTGGCTGTTCGTCAAAGTGCATACCGACAAGGGCATCCATGGGATCGGTGAAGGCACGCTGAACGGTTTCATCAAGACCACCGAAGCCGGCGTGCACGAGCTCAAGCACCTCGCCATCGGCCAGGACCCGCGCCGCATCAACGCGCTGGCCAAGCGCATGCTGGACAGCGTCTCGCTCGACGGTGGCCACATCCATCGCACGGTGATCGCGGCCATCGAGGTCGCCTGCTGGGATATACTGGGCAAGAGCCTTGGCGTGCCAATCCACCAACTGCTCGGCGGCCAGGTGCGCGACAGCGTGCTCGGCTATGCCAATGGCTGGTACCGCAGCGAGCGCACGCCCGAAGCCTTTCTCGAGGCCGCGAAGGCTGTGCTGGCCAAGGGCTTCAAGGCGTTCAAGCTCGACCCGTTCGGCACCGCGCAAGGCTTTATTTCGCGCGAGGAACTGGATCTCTCCTATGCGATCTGCCGGACATTGCGCGATCACCTGTCGAAGGACACGCTGATCCTGATTGACGTGCACGCCCGCTTCACCGAAATCGCGGCGCTGCAGGCCGCACAAAAGTTCGCCGACCTCGACATCTACTGGTGGGAAGAGCCGACCTCGCGCGACCGGCAGGAGACGGTCCACGAAGTGGCGCACCGCTCGCCGATCCCGGTGGCGACGGGCGAGATGTACGACACGGTCGGTCAGTTCTACACACTGGCGGAAGGCGGCGGTGTCAACATCTTCCAGCCCGAGCCGATGTCGCTCGGCGGCATTGCGCCATCCATGCAGGTGGCCAATCTGGCGCTTGCCCATGGCAGCCATATCGCACCGCACCAGAGCGGCGGGCCGGTGGCGACGGCGGTTTGCCTGCAACTGGCGGCGGCAGTGCCGAACTTCCTCATCCAGGAGCATTTCGACGCCTTCAACGACCCCTGGACGCGCGAGCTTGTCAGCTGGCATCCGACCGTCAATCCCGACAATGGCCACCTGTCCCTGCCCGATGCGCCGGGGCTCGGCATCGACCTCGACATCGATGCGATCAAGGATCATCCCTACGACCCCAACGCCTATCTCAATGTTCACGCGCAGGGTTGGGAGAAGCGGTTGGGGCGGCGGGAAGAGACGGAGATGCGTGGTTAGGTATCTCGGATAGTGATGACCGTTGGAAAGCAAATCGCGAGTCTTCGAGATGACCGATCCTCACTGTCTTCGTCATCCTATGGCGGAGCAAGGAGCGCAGCGACGCGGCGCAGACCATAGGATCCATGCCGTACCGCTAAGGCGTTGAAAACGGTGAAGAATTCTGCTCCGCCGCGCCCTCGATTGAGGTCACGGAATGGATCCTAGGGTCTCCGCGACGCCGCTTTGCGGTTGCTCCGCCCTAGGATGACGAAGCTGGAGAGCGCGTCTCGGCTAACATCAAGACGTCAAGCACTCTCCCGGTCGACGATCTCGAAGCCGAGGCTGGTGATGGTCGGCACCTTGGTGTCGCCGCCGAGCCTTGCCAGCAATTGCCGCACGGCGCGCCGGCCCATCTCGTAGCGGTTGACCTTCACCGTGGTCAGCGGCGGATGAAGCTGCGCGGCCAGATCCATGTCGCCATAGCCGGCAATGGCGATTTTTCCCGGCACCGCCCAGCCGCGCCGGTGGCATTCCTGCACGGCGCCGACGGCCAGCGTATCGCTGGAAAAGAAGATCGCGTCGATATCCTTGTGGCGGGAGGTCAGCGTCACCAGCGCCTCCGCACCGCCCTGCGCGGTAATCGGCACCTCGACCTCCAGGTCGGCATGGTTCTTGAAGCCGAGTTCGGTCAAGGCCGCGTGGTAGCCGGTGCGGCGTTGCTGGAGACGGTCATTGCCATGGATCGGCGTCGAGACGAAGCCGATCCGCTTGTAGCCCTTGGCCGCCAGATGCATGGTCATGGCATAGGCGGTCTCGAAATTGGAGACGCCGACCACCATGTCGATCGGTTTGCGACCCTTGATCTCTGATATTTCCACCACCGGCGCGCCACTGTTCTTCAGCAAGGCCCGCGCGGTCTCGCTTTGCACGAAGCTCTGCAGGATCATGCCGACCGGACGCCAGCCGAGCAGAGCCCGGATAGCCTTGTCCTCGGCCTCCTGCGTGAATTCACCTTGCACCAAAAGCATCGAATAGCCGCTCTCGTGACATTCGTCGGACATGCCTTGCACCTGTTCGGCAATGCCCGAATTGATCAGCGGCGGCACCACCGTGCCGATCATGCGGCCGTTGCCGCGCATGCTCGAGGCCAGCCGGTTGGGCACGAAGCCGGCCTGTTCGATCGCCTCGAGCACCTTGGCGCGCGTCTCCGGCGAGACCATGTCGGGATTGGACAGCGCGCGCGACACCGTCATCGGTGCGACGCCGACGCGCTTGGCGATCTCGCGCACACCGAGGCGTCGCGGCGGTTTCTTCCCGCCTGGGCCGTCCCCTGGCCGATCGGTCATCTCGAATGGCTCCAAAGCGCCGACGATCCACCATGGCAATGGGCCGGGGATCGCGCTGCAACGTCCATTCATAGCGTTTGCCGCCGATGCTTTCCAGCGATCGACCCGGCTAATGCACCGCCTGAACATTTCGCCGTTGACAAGTTATAATATTATAATCTTAATGCCGGAGAGGAGCGCGCCGGATCGGCGTGGGTGCGATCGGCGGCCCGAGGCCGCCGAAAGGCGTCGCCAGGGAGGTCAGGAATGAACAGTGCGGCTGAGGTGAGCTCGCCGCCCCGGGATGCGCAGTCGTTCCGGCGGCGATTGATCGGCTTCATTGCCGTCGGCGAAGTTGGCGTTTTGGCGGCGATGGCGCTGCTGGTCGCCTTCTTCTGGCTGCTCGAACCTGCCTTCCTGTCGGAGCGCAACATCCGCGCCATTCTCAACGTCGTGTCGTTCGTCGGCATCATCGCCATCGGCCAGACGATTCTGCTGGTTGCCGGCGAGTTCGACCTGTCGGTCGGCTCGGTCGCGGGACTGTCGGCGGTGGTTGCCGCCAAGCTGATGACCGCGGCCGCTTTACCGGTAGGCGTCGGCATCCTGGGCGGCATCGGCGTCGGCGGCCTGATCGGCCTTCTAAACGGCCTGATCGTCGTCAGACTCGGCATTCCGGCCTTCATCCAGACGCTCGGCATGCTGTTCATCGGCCAGGGCCTGATCCAGGTGGTGACCGGCGGCTATCCCGTCTATCCGCTTCCGGAGGCGATCAATACGATCGGCGGCATCGATCTCGCCTTTGGCCTCGGCTGGAGCTTCGCCTTCTTCATCATCGCCGCCGTCGTCGCCGATTTCGTGCTGCGGCGCACCGTGCTCGGCCGCAACATGTACGCCACCGGCGGCAACAAGGAAGTGGCGCATCTCGTCGGCATCAACACCAGTGCCTACAAGATCGGCGCCTTCATCACCGTCGGCGCGCTGTCGGCGATCGCTGGCATGTTCGTCATGGCCGATCTCGGCAGCGGCGGCACCTCGATCGGCAGCGGCTGGGAACTGACCGTCATTGCCGGTGTCGTGGTCGGCGGCGTCAGCCTGTTCGGCGGCGCCGGCACGGTCGCCGGCGGTGTCGTCGGCATCCTGATGCTGAAGGTGGTGCAGAGCGGCCTCGTCGTCATCGGCGTCAACTCCAACTGGCAGCAGATCGCGGTCGGCGTGATCATGGTCATGGCCGTTGGCCTGGACATCGTGCGCCGCCGCTACTTCATTGCCGGCGCCTGAGCCGGTCGGGATATTGCGCCGGCAAAAATGCCGGCGAACCAAGGGAGGTAAGGCATGGGAATTCACTTGAAGAAAAGCTTGATCCGCGCCGCGCTGCTGGCGGCGACGGTCGCCACCGCACTGGGTTCGGCGGGCCTAGCCCGCGCGGCCGACGTCCACCTGCTGTGGGTGCAGGCGATGAAGGATCACCCCGTGCACAGGCTGATGCAGGCGGGCTTCCTCAACAAGTGCAAGGAACTCGGCTATACTTGCGAGGTCGTCGGCGACCCGAGCGCCACCAACTGGGACATTCCCGCGACCTTGCCGCTTGCCGAGGCAGCACTCGCCCGCACCAAATATGACGCCATCGGGGTCTACGGGGTGGACCCGGCGATCTATTCCTACATCACCAAACTGGCCAAGGAGGGCTTCCCGATCGTCACCTGGCACGTCCTGCCGCCGGAAGGCACCGTCAACGGCCTCAAGGCGGCGACCGGCGAAGACATCGCCGAGGTCGGCGCCAATGCGGCCATCGCCATCGGCGACAAGCTTGGCGGCAAGGGCACGGTGGCGCTGACGCAAGGCGCCTCCAACGACACCGAAAACGCCATGTCGGACGCCTTCCGCAAGACCATCGCGTCAAAGTATCCCGGCATCAAGGTGCTCGACACGCAGATGGAAGGCTTCGAGCCTTCGGCGGCCGAAGCCAAGGCGGTGGCCATCCTGCAGGGCAATCCCGACGTGACCGCCGCCTTCGGCACCACCGGCAACAGCATCCAGACCTGGTCGGGCGCCGCCCGCAAGGCCGGACGCGACGTCGTCATCATCGGCATGGACTACATCAGGCAGAACCTCGACCTGGTGAAATCGGGCGCCGCCTACGGCATCGTCGCGCAGCCGCTCTACGAGGAGAGCGCCAAGGTTGCCGAGCTGCTCGGCGACCTCGCCCAGGGCAAGACGGTTCCCTACAGCAATCCGTTGCCGGCCAAGGTGATCACCGCGGCCGACCTCGACCCCTACTACAAGATGCTGGACAGCGCCGGTCAGTAACACCTGCCGCCGGGCCCGCATCCCGCGGACCCGGCAACATCCCGAGGGACAATTGTGTCGAGCACCCAAGCGCCGCTGTTTTCAGCCACCGCGATCGCCAAGAATTTTGGCGGCGTGCAGGCACTGCGCGGTGTCGATTTCGACGTGGTCCCTGGTGAAATTCACGCTCTGCTCGGCCAGAACGGCGCCGGCAAGTCGACGCTGGTCAAGATTCTCAACGGCGTGCATCCGGCCGGTTCCTACACCGGCACCATCCAGCTCGACGGCCAGCCCGTCAGCTTTGCCTCGCCGGCAGACGCGCGGTCGAACGGTGTCGGTTACGTCCCACAGGAAATCGAGGTGCTCGAACAGCTCTCCGTCGCCGAGAATGTCTTTGCCGGCCGTACCGGTCTGGGCGACGGCGTGCTGGTTCACCAGCGGAAGCTCGAGCAACGGGCGGCCGAGATCTTCGCCGATCTTGGCATCGATATCGACCCCAGGGCCTATGTCGCGTCGCTGATCTCGGCGCAGCGCCATCTGGTGATGATCGCGCGTGCCATCGTCCTGAAGCCGCGCGTGCTGATGCTGGACGAGCCGACCGCCTCGCTCTCGGGCACCGAAGTCGATGCGCTGTTTTCCGTGCTGCGCCGGCTCAAGGCGCAAGGCGTGGCGATGATCTACATTACCCATCGCCTGCCGGAGGTGCTCGCCATCTGCGACCGCGCCACCGTGCTGCGCGACGGGCAGGTGGCGGTGCGCATCGCACGCGAGGATTTCGACGCCGAGACCTTCATCTTCTCGATGTCGGGCCAAAGGTTGCAGCGGCTGTTCCCCGAGCACGCCGCGCCTGTCGGCGCACCGGCCGCGCTGGAGGTTCGCCATCTTACCGTCGCCGGCCATGGCGGTGCCGTCCACGGCGCGAAGGATATCGACCTGTCCGTCGCGGCCGGCGAGATCGTCGGGCTGGCGGGTCTGCTCGGCTCCGGACGTAGCGAGATCCTGCACGGCATCTACGGCCGGGTGCCGGCCGAGGGCGAGATCCATGTCGGCGGGCAAGCCGTATCGATCAAATCGCCTAGGGATGCCCGTGCCGCCGGCATCGCGCTGCTGACCGAGGATCGCAAGCGCGACGGCCTGCTGTTCAACCTGCCGGTCGGCGCCAACATCACCATCGGAAATCTCGCGCCCCTGTCGCGGCACGGCGTGGTGCGCGGCGGGCTGGAGCGCGGCGCCATCGTTACAGCCATGCGCGCGCTCAACGTCAAGGCCTCGTCGCCGCAGGCCGCCGTCACCCATCTGTCGGGCGGCAACCAGCAGAAACTGCTGTTTGCCCGCGTGTTGATGCGGGCGCCGAAGGTGCTGCTGCTCGACGAGCCGACCAAGGGCGTCGACGCCGCAACCCGCCACGAGATCTATAGGCTGGTGGTCGAGCTGGCCGACAAGGGCGTCGCGCTGCTGATCGTCGCCTCGGAACTTGAGGAACTGATCGGCCTCTGCGACCGCTGCCTGGTTGTCGCTGACGGCCGCATCGTCGACGAATTCGGCCGTGGCGAAGGCGGCGAGGACCGCGTCTTGCGTTCGGTGACCAAGGCCCAGGCCGAGCGCCAGGCACAGGTGTCAGCATGACATTTGCCGGCAAACGCGTTTTCGTCACTGGCGCGGCGACGGGGATCGGCCGGGCGACGGCGGACTATCTTGTCGCCGAGGGCGCCAAGGTCCTTGGCGCCGGGCTGGACGGCGATGACGGCAAGGCACTCGCAAGCCGCTACGGCGAAAGCCAGCTGATCTTCCGCGAGAGCGACCTCACCCGCGAAGCGGACGTCCAGGCCACCGTGGTGGCGGCGCAAGAGCGGTTTGGCGGGCTCGACGCGGTCGTCAATTGCGCCGGCATCTATCCGACCGGCAAGCGACTGGAAGAGCTTTCCGACGAGGATTGGGACAGGACGATCGCCGTCAATTTGACGGCGATCTTCCGGGTCTGCCGGGCAACCCTGCCGCTGCTGCGCGCGGCGGGCGGCGGTTCGATCGTCAACATCGCCTCCGTGCATGCCGACGCCACGGTTCCAGGTGTGCCCGCCTATGCGGCGACCAAGGCAGCGGTCGTCGGCCTGTCCAGGCAGATGGCGCTCGACTATGCCGTCGACCGCATCCGCGTCAACGCCGTGCTGGTCGGCTCGGTCGCCACGAGAATGACGCTCGACGGCTTGGAGGCCGCCGGCGGCGCGGAAGCGCTGGGCCTCTCCTTCGAGCCCAACCGGATCGCCCGCATCGCCAACCCTTCCGAGATAGCCACGGCAATCGGCTTCCTGATCTCGGACGCCGCGTCCTTCGTCACCGGCAGCGCCATGCAGGTGGATGGCGGCCTGCTGGCGCGGCTGCTTTAGGTTTCAAGTGCGAAGGGCACGAAGGAGACCGTGCCGATGGCACTTTGGCCCGGCCCCAGCACGATCACGCCTTCCTCCGGATCATCCCATTGGCCCCGATTGAAGGCCCCGGATGCGTTGGTCTGTGGCTCGACGCAGAAATATGGCTTGGTCGGATCGGCATAGAGCATCAGATGCCTGAAGATCGGATCGGCCGTGATCCGCAGCCCGACGCAGCGCGTTGGAAAGCGGATGCATGCCTCGCCGTTCCAGCCGCCATGGTCATTGTTGCGCCAGCCCGCCGGCAACGGCCTGCCTTCGGCGAAGTCGAGTTCGGGTGGCAGGCTGATGCGATCGCCGGAAACGCCGTCGGGCTCTTCGAGATAGAAACGCCTGGCCTTGAATTGCAGCGTCACATCCGGATCGCGGTCGAACCAGGGATGCAGGCCGAAGCCGAACGGCAGGGCAACCGGCCCGGAGTTGGTCAGTGTCATGGTCACACCAAGCCCTTCGCCGGAAACGACGAAAGCTTGCGTCGCGCGATAGGAATAGGGGTCGGCGCCGGCGGCGATATCCAGTGTCAGGATCGCGCTGGCCGTTCCTGCCTCCACGACAGTCCAGGCATGCTGCCAGCCGCTGCCATGCACGTTGTACTTCTCCGGCGGGTTGTTGGGCGCGACCTGCCAGCGTTTCCCGGCGAAACCGAAGACATTTCCGGCGATCCGGTTGGCATAGGGCGTCATCGGAAACATGGCGACGCCGAGCACATTGCCGGCTTTGCGATCATCCTCCGAAAGCCGGCGCATCACATCGACGCCGCGCCAGCGCAGTGAACTGACGGAGCCGCCGATGTCAGGCACAAGCCCGACCTCGAGCGCGCCGGCCTTCAGTGTCAGCGGTTCAGAAATTACGCCCATAGCCCGCCATCCATCCACCGTCGACGCCCAGCATCTGGCCCGTCGTATAGGTGTTGAGTGGATCGCAGAAGAACAGCACGGCCGCAACCGCTTCCTCGATATTGCCGGCGCGGTCGACCGGGACGTGGCTGAGCATCGCCTTGTCGCCCGAAACCATGGCCTCGTCCTCAACCAAGCCGACACCGACGGCATTGACCAGGATTTTGGGGCCGAACTCCATGGCCAGCGTGCGCATGCCGGCCAGGATCGAGGCGTTCTCCATGGAAAAGCGCGGATGGCGACGCATCGGCATGCCGGCGGTCACCGAAAGCAGGAAGACGATGCGTCCGCCGCCGCGCTCGGTCATGGCCACCGCCGCTTTGCGCGCGGCCGCATACAAGGTGCCGGGATTTTCCGCCGTGGTGCCCGGACGCAACGGGCATGACACCAGAACGATGTCGGGAGGCGGCACGCCGGCGGCCCGCGCCCCTTCGATGATGCGGCCGCCATTGGCGCGCAAGGCGGCGAGTGCGGCTTCGGCAACCGGATTGCTGGCGCCTTCCAGTTCTATCGTCGCGCCAGCGAGATCGATTTCCATGGCCCCGCTCACATCATGTATCCCGCCGTCCAGCCGCCATCGACGGCCAGCACCTGGCCATTGACATAGCTGGCCGCCGGCGAGGCCAGGAACAGCACCGCCTCGGCGATCTCTTCCGGCTGGGCCGGCCGGGCCAGCGGCACATGGGCGAGGAATTCCTGCGTGCGTCCGGCGAACTTGCCGTCCTCGCCGTAGAACAGCTTGGCGGTCAGCGCCGTCATCACCGAACCCGGCGCGATGGCGTTGGTGAGAATGCCCCTGCCGCCGAGTTCGATCGCCATCGAGCGCGTCAGATGGATGATGCCGGCCTTGGCGGCGACGAACGGGCTTTGCAGCCGCATGGCGGCAAGCCCGACCACCGAGGCGATGTTGACGATGCGCCCGCCCTTGCCGGCGGCGAGCATCGGGGCCAGTGCCGCGCGGCTCATGATGTAGAGGCCGTCGAGGTCGATGCCGGTGATGCGGTCCCATTCCTCGGTCGGGAATTCCTCCAAGGTGACGCGATGCGCCAGCGTGTTGACACCGGCATTGTTGATCAGGATATCGAGGCGGCCATAGCGCTGCATGAGCGCGGCGATCGCGGCGCCCACCGAGGCGGGGTCGCGGATATCGGTGGCGCAGGCCATCGCATCGCCCAGGCCGGCCGCGACCTCTTTTGCACCTGCGCCATTGATGTCGGCCACGACCACCGCCGCGCCATTGTCCGACAGGCGTTTGGCGATCGAGCCGCCGATGGCCCCGGCGGCTCCCGTGACCAACGCCACCTTGCCTCGCAAATCGCAGCGCATGTCCCGTCAGCTCCCCGCCAGCATCGGTTATGCTATTATAATAATCTACCGGCAGGGACAAGCAGTTACGCGGGCGACAGGGACTATTCCGCCGCCGCGCCGACCGCGCCCTTGCGGGCGGCATCAACCATCCGCCGGCGTGCCCGGAACACGCCCCATTGCTGGTCGACCAGCACGCCGATGAGGATGACGCCGCCCATCACCGCGAAGTTGAGCGAGGAGGGGATGCCGAGCAGATTGACCAGGTTCTGCAATTCCTGCAGCAGCACCGTGCCGAGGAGGACACCGATCAGCGAGCCCTCGCCGCCGCGCAGCGAGAAGCCGCCGAGCACCGCCGCCGCGATGGCGTAGAGCTCGTAGAACTGGCCATGGCTGGCCGGCGAGATCGAGCGCGTATACATGGCGAAATAGATCGCCGACAGCGCGGTGAGCACGCCGCAGATGACATAGGCCGCCATGACGACACGCCCGGTGCGGATGCCCGAATATTTCGCCGCCTCCTCGTTCTTGCCGATGGCGTAGAGATAGCGCCCGAACACCGAGCGGTGCAGCACCACCCACATGACGATGGAAATGACGATCAGCGCGAAGAAGGAGTTCGGCACGCCCCAGGAGCGGCCGGCGGTGAGGAATTCGAGATCGGGAAAATTCTGGCCGAAGGCAAAACCCGCCGTGCCGTCGGCGGTATAGAAGCGCGCGACGCCGCGATAGATCAACAGGCCGCACAAGGTCACCACGAAGGGCTGCAATTTCAGCCTTGTGATCAGCCAGCCATGCGCCAGCCCGATGATGGCGCCGAGCACCAGGATGAGCACGAAGGCAACGGGCCATCCCATGCCGCGCACGGCGATGAAGTCGATGAACAGCGTGCCCAGCAGCGCGACGACGGAGCCGACGGAGAGTTCGATGCCGCCGGTGATGATGACGAAAGCCTGGCCGATCGACAGGATGCCGAACAGGCCGATCAGGTTCGAGGTGTTGGCGAGATTGATCGGCAACAGGAAGCGCGGATTGATGATGGCAACGATCGCTCCGACCACCAGGATCAGGATCAGCAGGCCGAGATCTTTCTTTGTCATCGTCTTCTCCCCAATGCCGACCTGGACGGATCGCGCTTGCGCGACCCAGGCAAATTATTTCGGCTGCTTGCCCACCGCGAGCAAAAGCACGTTTTCCTGGCTGAACTGGTCCTTGTCGAGAATGCCCGAGATCTGGCCCTCATGCATGACGGCGATGCGGTCGGAAACGCCGATCACCTCTTCCATGTCGGAGGAGATCATCAGCACGGCGACGCCGGCATCGGCCAGCGCCCGCATCAGCCCGTAGATCTCCGCCTTGGCGCCGATGTCGATGCCGCGCGTCGGCTCGTCGAGGATCATCACCTTCGGGTTCATGGCCAGCCATTTGCCGAGCACGACCTTTTGCTGGTTGCCGCCCGACAGCGTGCCGGTGCGCGTCTGCACCGAAGGCGCCTTGATGCCGAGGTCCTTCTTCTGCTTCTCGGCGGTCACGGTCTCGGCACTCGCGGAAACCAGGGATCGCTTCGCATGCGCCGGCAGGTTGGGCAGCGAAATGTTCTGCGCGATCGAGAGGTCGAGCAGGATGCCGGTCAGCTTGCGGTCTTCCGGCACCAGGAAAATGCCTTGCGCGACGGCGTCCGCCGCTGAACCGAGGGTAAGCGGCTTGCCGTTGAGCTCCAGCACGCCGCCAAGGCTGGCGTCGATGCCGAAGAACACGCGCGCCAATTCGGTGCGGCCGGAGCCGACGAGGCCGGCGAGCCCCAGGATTTCGCCGCGCCTGACCTCGAGATCGACCGGCCGGCCGGGATAGGTTGGGGTGCGGATTGCCTTGGCCGACAGCGCCACGGCGCCCGGCGCCCGCGCCGCCTCGGAGGCCTTTTCGCGCTCCTTCAGCATGCGGCCGATCATCAGCTTGACCATCTGGTCGTGGTTGATGTCGCGCTTGCCGAGCGTACCGGCCAGCATGCCGTCGCGCAGCACGACGACGCGGTCGGCGACGCGCTCGATCTCGTGCAGCCGGTGCGAGATGAAGATGACCGAGATGCCGTCGGCCTTCAGCGCCTTGATGACGTCGAGCAGCTTGTCGGTCTCGGCGAGCGGCAGGCTCGATGTAGGCTCGTCGAGAATGACCAGCCTGGCCTTGATCGACAGCGCCTTGGCGATCTCGACCATCTGCTGCTGCGCCAGCGACAGATCCGCGACCTGCGTGTCGGCGGAGAAATTGGCGCCGACGCGCTTCAACAGCGGCGCCACCATGTCGCGCAGCTTCGCCCGGTCGACCAGCTTCAGCGGCCCGGCGCGCAGCGGCTCGCGGCCAAAGAAGATGTTGGCGGCGACATCGAGGTTCTCGAACAGATTGAGTTCCTGGTGGACGAAGGCGATGCCCGAACCCAGGCTGCCCTCCACGCTCAGGCTGTTATGGGCGGTGCCGTCGACCGTGATGGTGCCGGTATCGGGCGTGGTGACGCCGCCGAGGATCTTCATCAGCGTCGATTTGCCGGCGCCATTCTCGCCGACCAGGCCGATGACCTCGCCCGGCCTGACCTCCATGGAAAACCCGTCCAGCGCCACGACGCCCGGATAGGTCTTGCGCACGTTCTCGAGACTGAGGAACGGAGTGGTCGCCGCGATGGAGGTGTCGGAATAGTTCATCATGCCTGACAGCAGCCGGTGGGCCAAAACGGCCCGTTCTGCAGACTGACGACCCCGGCAGGGTTCGTCAATGCGAACAGCCGGCTCAAGTGAGATGAGCCGGCTGAACTGCCTGTGGTCTTAGTTTCCTGCCATCGCCTTGAGATTGGCGGCATAGGCGTCGACGTCGTCCTTGCCGATGATCTTGGTCGGGATGATGATCAGATTGCCGGCCGGGATGCCCGACTTGTCGCCCTTGAGATAGGCGGCCATCAACTTCATGCCCTGATAGGCCCATTCGAAGGGCTGCTGCACAACGGTGGCGGCAATGGTGCCTTCCTTGACGCCGCCCAGCGTGATCGGATCGTCGTCGAAGCCGACGACGGTGATCGAGCCGAGCTTGCCGGCGTCGCGCAGCGCTTCGTAGATGCGCGGCGTGTTGTAGGAGTAGAAGCCGACCATGCAGGTGACGTCGGGGCTGGCGACCAGCGCGTCCTCGACATTCTTCTTGGCACGCGCCTGGTCGATGTCGTCGCCGCGCACGTCGACGAGTTCGATCTTGGTGCCGGCGAGGCCATCCTTCATGCCCTGGATGCGCTCCTTGGCGTTGTCGGCGCCGAGCAAGCCGACGAAGCCCAGGCATTTGCCGCCGTTCGGCATCGCCTTCTTGGCGATTTCGGCGGCCTGCTTGCCGGCATCGACATTGGACGAGCCGATATAGGCGACGCGCTTGGTCTGCGGGGCATCCGAGTCGGTGGTGAACAGCGCCGTCTCCGAGGCGATCTTGTTCAGCCCGTCGGTCGAGGTCTTGGGATCGACGGCCGAGACCATGATGCCCTTGACGCCGGCGGTGACCAGGTCGTCCATCAGCCGCTGCTGGATGGCGACCGAGGATTGTTCGGGATATTTGAGTTCGAGCGTGTAGTCGGGCAGTTCGCCCTGCGCCTTCTTGACGCCGGCTTCGGCCGCTTTCCAGAAGTCGGAAGCGCCGTTGACGACGAAGGCCAGTGTCGGCTTGTCGTCGGCGCGCGCGATAGCCGTCGCCGTCAGGCCGACAACCAGGGCCGCGGCGGCCACGGATGCATTGCGTATCAAGGATTTCATGTTCAACCTCCCGTTTTGGTCCAGCCGAAGGGCTGACCCATCTTGCTCACTAAAATTGCCTTGCTCACCTGAATTGCCGTTCGTGGTTTGGACGCCCTCCTCCTCAAGGGTTCCCGGCACTGAAGAATGGCGTCGTTTGCAGCCACGACCACGGACTTTAGACAACCATTCTTCGTTCGTAAATAGTCCGATTTGTCTGACATATCACATATCCGAGACATGGCTCGCGCAGGCAATATCCGCTCGCCATCGGACCGTTCACGGACATTTCCACCGCGCCCCGGACCCGGCCGGGCCGGATGCGATGGATTGACGGTACAGCGCATTCTTGTATTAGTAAACACTATTAGCAAAGGATCGGCATCGCGGTCGGCAAGTGCCATGGCTGCACGGCTCTGCCGATGCCGCGATCCCTATGTGCCGAGTCGAAAGACCTGCAATCCCGGGGTTTGAAGGTGCTTTGCGTCTGCATGACTGGTGGAATGCGTGCGTGATAATAACTATAAACAAAGTCGACGTTCTCAGGGATCGGCAGCGTCGCGCCATCTTGTCGGCCCGGCGGGCCGCCGCTAGACAGGCCCGGGATTGGGGAACATCTGCCGCATGAGCGAGACGACGGATCCGGCCATCGCGACCGCCAGGCGCCGCAAGGCGCCGGCGAAGCCCAAGGGCCGCGTCACCATGACCGACATCGCGCGCGCTGCCGGCTGCTCGCAGGCGACGGTCTCCTTCGTGCTCAACAATTCGCCGGGTATCCGCCTCTCGCAGCAGACCCGCGAGCGGGTGATCGAGGCGGCCCGCGCGCTCGGCTACAGCGCCCCCGCCTTCTCGGCGCTGGAGAAGCCGCCTGCCGCCTTCGGTGGACCCGGTTTTTATGGGCCAGGCCTCGACGGGCTCGACGGCGTGATCGGTTTTGCCGTCGACCAGCTCGCCACCAGCCCGGAAGCCGTGGTCGCCATCGAGGGCGCGCGCCAGGCCTCGTGGAATGCCGGCAACGTGCTTCTGGTGGCGCAGACCATGGGCGACGCCGTGATGGAGCCGCGCGCCATCTCGGCGCTGACCCGGCGCGGCATCTCGGCGCTGATCTATATGACCATCTTCACCCGCGAGATCACCGCGCGCGATTTTCTCTATGGCCTCGACATCCCGGTCATCCTGCTCAACTGCTACACGTCGGATTACGCTTTCCCAGCCGTGGTTCCCTCCGAGATCGCCGGCGGCCAGAGCTCGACGCGGCATCTGATCAGCCATGGCCACCGCCGCATCGCCACCATCACGGGCGAACCCTGGATGCAGGCGGCACAGGACCGCCTCAAGGGCTACCGCCGCGCGCTCGCCACCGCCGACATCCCTTTCGACGGCGAATTGGTGGTCGAGGGCGACTGGTCGGCCAGCGCCGGCTACGCCGCGACGGTAAAACTGCTGGCGCTCAAGGACCGCCCCACCGCCATCTTCTGCCAGAACGACCGCACCGCCATCGGCTGCTACGAAGCCCTGAAGGAGGCCGGCCTGCACATCCCCGCCGATATCTCCGTCGTCGGCTACGACGACGAGGAAATCGCCCGCCATCTGTTCCCGCCACTGACCACCTCGATCCTGCCGCATATGGCCATGGGCCAATGGGCGATCGAGCAACTGGAAGCGCCGGCGGTGGCGGGACGAGGGCGCTATCCCATCACCAAGCTGGAGTGCCCGCTGGTGGAGCGGGAGAGTGTGGCGACGTTCAAGGGCGTCGCATAAACCACCGATCCTCTTGTCCCGTCCCGGATGCAGGCATTGACCGCACTCCCCGTGTCTTGGCTTCATCCCTATAGAGGTCTAGCCTGCGCCTGCAGCAGGGGGAGGGCATATGACATCGAGTTTCACCGTTCATGACGCGTCCGGCTATGAGCAACTCATGGGCCGATGGAGCCGAAAGCTCGCGCCCAAATTCATCGGCTTCGCCGGACTCGCCCCTGGCGAAAAGATACTCGACGTCGGTTGCGGCACCGGCAGCCTGACGTTCGAGCTTGCGAAATCCGCCGAACTCGCGGCGATCGCGGCAATCGACTTTTCGCCTGTTTTCGTAGAGGCGGCAAAGCGGCGCAACAGCGATCCACGCATCGAGATCCAGCAGGCTGACGCCACCGCCTTGCCGTTCGCGGACAGCACGTTCGACCGTGCACTGGCCCTGCTGGTGCTTCATTTCGTGCCGGAAACCGGCAAGGCGGTTGCCGAAATGCGCCGTGTTACGCGGCGGGGCGGCGTGGTCGCAGCCGTGGTGTGGGATCATCTCGGCGGCATGGCGGGCATGCGCATGATGATCGACACGGTGGCGGCGCTCAGCGAAAGCGGGCGCCAGATGCGCAGCCGCTATTGCTTTCAGCCGATGATGCAGCCCGGCGAGATGAAGCGGACCTTCATCGAGCAGGGACTGGGCGACGTGACCGAAACCGAGCTGATGATCCGCATGGATTACCAAGACTTCGCCGATTATTGGACGCCGATATCAGCGGGCGAAGGCCCGCTCGGCAAATACATAACCACGCTGGAGGCAGCCGAGCGCGAGCGCACTGAAACTGCCGTCCGCGATGCCTATCAGGCCGGACGACCGGACGGGCCGAGATCGTTCGCCAATGTCGCTTGGGCGTGCAGGGGCGTGGTACCCTGACCGCCCCGCAGTGAAGCGCCATTAAACGCTGCTATCAGGCCTGCCGCGCAATCAGGTCGACATAGCGCTGCAGGTAGAGCGGCCAGCCCTGGTCGCCGGCGACGCCGTCGCGCACGCCCTCCCAGCCCTGGCCATGGCGCTCCAGGTTGCGATGCTCGATCTCGACGCGGGTACGCTCAGCCGTTTCGGCGGTGAACCGCACCTCCCACTCGCTGGTTTTGGCCGGGTCGGTCTCGATGCGCCATTGTGGGCTGATGTCCCAGCTCAGGAGCACGCGGTTGGGCGGCTCATAGGCCAGCACACGCGCCCAGCGGCACTCGCTGCCGTCGACACCGCGGTCATAGATGTGGCCGCCGACCCGAGGCTCGAACACCGTCTCGGCGATCTCGGTTTTGAGCAGGTTGTGCTCTGGCGGTTTGAAACTGCCGAAATCCTCGGTGAAAACCTTGAAGGCGCGCTCAATCGGCGCCTCGACCACGACGGACTGTTTTACGGAGGCGATGGGGATCTGGGTGTTCATGGTCACTCCTCTGGTGGGGTCTCGACGGCCAGCTTGTAGGCCGCGAGCGTCTTGCTCCAGAACCGGTCGAGCCAGGCGCGCATTTCGCCAAGCCCGTGCGGATCGATGTGGTAGACGTTGCTGGCGCCCTTCGGCTCCGCGCGCACCAGCCGCGAATCCCTGAGGACCTTCAGGTGCTGCGACACCGCGGACTGCGAGACACTGACTTGCCGCGTGACATCCGCCACCGAGCGCGGCCGCTCCGCGATAAGTTCGAAAATCTGCCTTCGGGTCGGATCGCCCAGGGCGGCGAGCTGTGCGCTATCAACAGTCATGACTTATGATTAGTCTGGACTGATGATAGAGTCAAGCCTGGAGGCGTCTCGCAGGTTCAGTCTGACTGCGTGGAAATTTCTTCCGACGGACCAAGTTCATTTCGGGTGGAAGGAGCTGCGCCAGAAAGTCGAAATCCACCCAGGCAAAGGGCTACTCCAAGGGGTCTATCCCTTGCGTTCTTCAAGGCTGTTGCCGCCGTCGACCACCAGCAAGGCGCCGTTGATATAGCTGGCGCTTTCGGAGGCCAGGAACACGACCGCCGCCGCGACCTCATCGGGCCGGCCGGCGCGGCCCGGCGGCGCATGCAGGGCCGCTATCCGCTCCGCCTCGCTCGACGCGCCTGTCTCGATCCAGCCCGGCGCCACGGCATTGGCGGTGACGCCGTGTCGCGCGACCTCCAGCGCCAATGTCCGGGTCAGGCCGACCATCCCGGCCTTCGCCGCGGAATAGGCGGCGGTGCCGTGGTAGGAGACCAGCGGCCCGGTCACCGACGCGACATTGACGATGCGCCCATACCCCGTTTCGACCATCGCCGGCAGAAACGCCCTGGTGACGAGAAACGCGGTCTTCAGGCTGGTCTCGATGCCCCGATCCCACTCGGCCTCGCTCATCGCCAGGAAAGCCTTGTCGACGGATGGCGAGGCCAGCGATCCCATGCCGGCATTGTTGACCAGGATATCGACCGCGCCGACCTCGGCCCGCAACCGCTCCACCTCCGCGGCAATGGTGAGATCGGCGACCGCGGCCGTGGCATCGATGCCCTCGCCGCGAAGCGCGACGGCACGCTCCAGCACCCGCGCACTGGCACCGGTGAGGAAAACCGCGTGCCCGGCCAGGCCAAACTGACGGGCAATGGCAAAGCCGATGCCGTCCGGAGCGCCGGCGCCGGTGATCAGGACGCGCCTGGTGGTGGTTGTGGCCAAGTCAGGCTCCTTGGGAGGGATTTATTGCTACGCTGCTCGATGGCGCGGTGGAAGGGCGCAACCGGCGACACTCGACGTAGCATTTTTTGTCCTTCAGTGAGATCGGGACAGTTCAACCCGATGGAAGGATTACGCTTCGGTCCTTTGCAGGAGAACAAGGTGCCTTGGAAGACGTTATGAGGCGAAGCCGTTCGCCGCTTCGGCGTGAGGCGTATCCGAATGTGGCATGCTTGCGCGAGATGAGACTCGGCACAACCTTCGTTTCCTCCCGCAGAAGCTCGCCATCGTGTGGCCCGTTGGCATGAGGCATTCACCGAGATAGGTTGCGGCGCAACCGAGGAGCGCACCTTTGTATCAGCAGACATTCAAAGCAATCGACGACGTGTTGTGGAAGGAGGCCGGCTGCCAGAGCGAGTTGGACTACACCGAACAGACCTCATGGATGCTGTTTCTGAAGTACCTGGACGACCTGGAGAGGACGCGTGCGGACGAGGGGGCGCTTTCGGGGAAACCGCATCGTCAAATCATCAATGCCGAGCACCGATGGGAGAAATGGGCCGCGCCGAAGAAGGCAGACGGCAGCTTCGATCACGACCGGGCGCTGACAGGTGACGACCTGATCGCTTACGTCAATCGTGAGTTGTTTCCCTACCTCAAGGGCTTTCGCTTCCGGGCTGAAGGGCCGAACACGATAGAATACAAGATCGGTGAGATCTTTGGTGAGATCGAGAACAAGTTCCGCTCGGGCTATTCGCTGCGCGATGCGCTGGAACTGATCGATCAACTGAGATTCGGCAGCCAAGCGCAGCGCCATGAACTGTCGCAGCTTTACGAAGACAAGATCAAACGTATGGGCAACGCCGGCCGCAATGGCGGCGAGTATTATACGCCGCGTCCACTGATCCGCGCCATGATCGAGGTCACCGCTCCGAAGATCGGCGAGCGCGTCTATGATGGAGCGGTCGGTTCGGCCGGCTTCCTGTGCGAAGCCTTCGATTATATGACGCGCCGGCGTGACAAATTGTCGACGCGCGACCTCGAAATCCTGCAGACGCGCACCTTTTACGGCAAGGAGAAGAAAAGCCTCGCCTATGTCATAGGTATCATGAACATGATCTTGCACGGCATCGAGGCGCCGAACATCGAGCACACCAATACGCTGGGCGAAAACATAAGGGATATCCAGGACAGGGACCGCTACGACGTCGTGCTGGCCAACCCGCCTTTTGGAGGCAAGGAGCGGCCGGAAATTCAGCAGAATTTTCCCGTCAAGACCGGCGAAACGGCATTCTTGTTCCTACAGCATTTCATCAAGATGCTGAAAGGCGGCGGCCGCGCCGCCATCGTTATCAAGAACACATTCCTGTCGAACACGGACAATGCCAGTGTTGCGCTGCGCAAGCAGTTGCTAGAAGACTGCAATCTCCACACCATTCTGGATATGCCGGGCGGGACGTTTCAGGGCGCGGCGGTCAAGACGGTCGTGCTGTTCTTCGAGAAGGGCGCGCCGACGCGGAAGGTGTGGTTTTACAAATGCGAGCCCGGTCGCAACCTTGGCAAGACCAATCCACTGAATGACGTGGACCTCGCGGATTTCGTTGCCAAACAAGCGATATTCGAAGACAGCGACAATTCTTGGGCGGTCGAGGTGAACAACATCGACATGGCAACCTATGATCTGTCGGTCAACAACCCCAACAAGGTCGGCGAAGCCGAACTGCGCGACCCGAAAGGGATCATCGCAGAAATGGTGGCGATGGACAGGGAAACGGCGGCGATCCTGAAGCGCATCGAGGCGATGTTGTGAGGGAGGGGTGGGAGATTCGTTCTCTCGTAGAGATGGGCCACGCATCGCTCGGGAAGATGTTGGATAAGAACAAAAACCGTGGTGTGTTAAAGCGATATCTGCGTAACTTGAATGTGCGCTGGTTCAACTTCGACAAGAGCGACATGTTAGAGATGCGCTTCGAAGAAGGTGAGCGTGAGCGCTACACGGCAAGAAAGGGCGATCTCCTCGTTTGCGAAGGTGGCTATCCAGGCCGAGCCGCGATCTGGTCAGATGAAGAACCGGTCTACTTTCAGAAAGCGATCCACCGGGTTCGATTTAACGAGCCTGAGCGCGCCAAATGGGTCCTGTACTATCTCCATCTCTGCGACATCGACGGTTCACTTCCTAGCCATTTCACCGGATCGGGCATTCAGCACTTTACCGGAGAGGCATTAAAACGGTTCCGAGTTCCATTTCCCCCGCTAGCCGAACAACGACGTGTCGTCGCCATTCTGGACGAGGCTTTTGCCGGGCTGGCGATCGCAACCGCCAACGCTGAGAGAAACCTCGAAAATGCGCGGGAGTTGAACCAGAGTCTCGCCTCTTCGATCCTCACGCCACATGCTGACTGGGTCACTTCAACTCTGGCTCAAATTGTGGCTGCGGACTGCACACTTTCATACGGCATTGTGCAGCCGGGCGAAGATTTCCCAGGAGGCCTACCGATCGTGCGACCAGTCGACTTGACTCGACCGGTGGTCGATCGCAATGGGCTTAAATTGATCGATCCGGCGTTAGCAAAATCCTACGACCGGACCCGCCTGAAAGGCGGTGAACTGCTCTTATGCGTGAGAGGCTCTACGGGAACTATTTCAATCGCTCCCCATGAGTTGTTGGGGGCAAACGTCACGCGTGGCATCGTGCCCATTCGGTTTGATGAACGCCTGGTCGACACGCAATTCGGCTATCATCTGATGAAGGCACCAGGAATTCAAAATCAAATCCGGGAAAAGACGTATGGCACGGCCTTAATGCAGATCAATATTGCCGACCTCAGAAAGGTAAGGGTATCTTTGCCACCTGTGTGGAAGCAACGCGAGCTTGGTCAAAGACTCGAAGCAGTTGCCAATGATACGGCAACTTTGGACACGGCGTACGCCTCGCGAATATCTGAAATCCAGGCCCTTAAACAATCGATATTGCACAAAGCCTTTTCCGGCGGGCTCTCAGCCAAAGCCACGACTCCCGTCGTTCCATTTCCCTCAAGGACTTCAACAGATCCCAATCTTGACACCGCGATGGTGTTGGCACTCGCCTACCAGCGTCACAAATTTCATCGGCGAGAAAGGACCTTCGCACACACGAAACAGCAGAAGATCCTCCATTTGGTCGAGGCCGGGGCTGATCACCCGCTGGGCAGGCAGGCAATTCGGGATGCCGCAGGACCTAACGACTTTCTGCACATGCGTGCTGCGGAAGGATGGGCGGAGGCAAATCAGTATTTTAGAGTATCAAGGCTTGAAGCTGGGAACTACCAATTCCAACCGATGGCCAAATTCGAGAAACTCTTGAACTTGGCAAGCAGCATCGAGCCCACAATTCGCAAGAAGATCGAACAAGTCATTGATCTGGTCGTTCCAATGAGCACACGGCAGGCAGAGGTATTTGCAACGATCTATGCGGCTTGGAACAACCTCCTGCTTGAGGGAAAGACGCCCACCGACGAGGAGATTGTACGGGCAGCTCGAGAAGATTGGCACATCAAGAAACTTGAGATCCCCCGACCAGTCTTTTTTGAAGGGCTTCAACAAGTGAGGCAATCGGCCTACAACCCAAAGGGAACTGGGCGCTACGTGCCCCCGCCCGCCCAAGCACAGCTTCCGCTATGAACGAGGCTGAGACCCGCGCCGAGCTGATCGATCCTGCCCTGCGCGAAGCAGGCTGGGGCGTTGTGGCCGACAGCCGAGTGCGGCGCGAGACAATCTGTCCTGGGCGCATTGAAGGCGCAGGGCGGCGCGGCAAGCAGGAGATCGCCGATTATGCGCTGACCTTCCGCAACCACAAGCTGGCGGTAATAGAGGCGAAGGCGGAGGGTCAGGGCGAGACGGAGGGCGTTGCGCAGGCCAAGGCGTACGCGCAAAAGCTGCAGGCGCACTTTGCCTACTCAACCAACGGTCGGCGCATTTATTGCATTGATATGAAAACCGGCCGCGAAGGCTATGTGGATCACTGGCCGACACCTGACGAGCTATGGGCGGCCGTGTTTGCCACGCCGAACGACTGGCGCGACCGCTTCGCCGCCGTGCCCTTCAAGACCAGCGGCAAATGGAGTACGCGCTACTATCAACACAATGCCATCGAGAATGGGCTTGAGGCGATCGCGACCGGCAAGCCGCGTATCCTTCTGACGCTGGCGACGGGAACCGGCAAGACCGCAATCGCCTTCCAGATTGCGTGGACGCTGTTCCAGAGTCGCTGGAACCTGTCGAGGGAGCCAAATCGGCGGCCACGCATCCTGTTTCTGGCCGACCGCAACACGCTGGCCAATCAGGCCTATAATTCGTTCTCAGCGTTTCCTGAGGACGCGCTGGCACGCATCAAGCCGGACGAAATCCGAAAGAAGGGGCGTGTACCGAAGAATGCCTCGATCTTCTTCACGATCTTCCAGACCTTCATGAGCGGCAAGACGGTGGATGGAGAGGACGCGCCCTATTTCGGCGACTATCCGCAAGACTTCTTCGACTTCATCATCATCGACGAATGCCATCGCGGCGGCGCCAATGACGAGAGTAGCTGGCGCGGCATTCTGGAATATTTCGCGCCTGCGGTGCAGCTGGGCCTCACGGCTACGCCGAAGCGCAAGGACAATGTCGACACCTACGCCTATTTTGGCGAACCGGTTTACATCTATTCACTGAAGGACGGCATCAATGACGGCTTCCTGACACCGTTCAAGGTGAAGCAGATAGCCACAACCTTGGACGACTATGTGTACACACCGGACGACCGGCTGATTGACGGCGAGATCGTCGAAGGCAGGCGGTACACCGAAGCACAGTTCAATCGGACGATCGAAATCGAGGAGCGGGAGCGCTATCGCGTCGAGCTTTTCATGGGTGAGATTGACCAGCACGAGAAGACGCTGGTTTTCTGCGCCACACAAGGCCATGCGGCGCTGGTGCGCGATCTGATCAACCAGATGAAAGCATCGAAGGACCCCAACTACTGCGTGCGCGTGACGGCCGATGACGGTGCGCGTGGCGACGAATTTCTCGAAACCTTTCAGGATAATGAAAAGACCATCCCGACGATCCTGACCACGTCGCAGAAGCTGTCGACTGGCATTGATGCGCGCAATGTACGCAACATTGTGCTGATGCGTCAGATCGGCACCATGATCGAGTTCAAGCAAATCATCGGGCGTGGGACGCGACTGTTCGACGGCAAGGACTATTTCACCATCTACGATTTCGTGAAGGCTTACGAGCACTTTAACGATCCGGAGTGGGACGGCGAACCCCTGGAGCCGGCTGTACAGCCGCTCAAGCAGGAAAAGCCGGAAGGCTGGGACGAGGATGGAGTGCTGTATGAGCCGCCAGCGCCTGCCGACGGACCAAAAACGATCCGTATCAAGCTGGCGGATGGCAAGGAGCGCGCAATCCAGTCGATGATGGCGACGAGCTACTGGGCGCCTGACGGCAAGCCTATGTCGGCCAACCAGATGATCGAGAAGCTGTTCGGTGAACTGCCGCGCTATTTCAAGGATGAGTCCCAACTGCGGGCGGTTTGGAGCGAGCCGGAAACGCGCAAGAGCCTGCTTGAGGCGTTACGTGAGGGCGGGTTCGGCCCCGAACAATTGGCCGAAATCGCTAGGATGATCGCCGCAGAGAAAAGCGATGTCTTCGATGTCCTGGCCTACATCGCGTTCGCTGTACCTCCAATCAGCCGTGAAGAAAGGGTCAATGAGCGCCGCTCAGCAATCATCGACGGTCAGGATGCCAAGCTTGTAGCGTTTCTCGACTTCGTCATGGGGCAATATGTTCGCGACGGCGTCGGCGAGCTGGACCGCGAAAAGCTTGCTCCGCTGCTGACCCTGAAGTATCAGAGCGTAAACGATGCCATTGCGCTGCTCGGCCCGGCCGGACAAATAAACGACGCGTTTTTGGGCGCGCAGAAAGCCCTGTTTTCATAAGCGCTGCCGGACCCTTACGCTAGACGGGTGAACCTTCGCAAATTGGCGCACCCGACAGGATTCGAACCTGTGACCTCTGCCTTCGGAGGAAATTTTCGCGGCTTTCCCTTGAGTTTCTCTTTGCACGCCGTATCTCTCCATCGCATTGATTCAACATATTTATTTTGACATCTGCGCCGAATTTCGTAGGCTGCGGCAGGTCGTAATTTTCTGCCATCTGCTTCCGTGGTGCTTCCGCGGAAGCAGATGGAGAGCCGAAGAAAGAGGCCAATATGGCTAGGCTGACAAAGCGCATTGTGGACGCTGTCGCAGCGCGCGGTGCGGATTATTTCCTCTGGGATGATGAGTTGCCCGGCTTCGGACTGCGCGTGTTTCGGTCCGGGAAGAGGAGCTACCTTGTCCAGTATCGCGCCGCCGGCAGAACGAGGCGCTATACGATAGGACTTCATGGCGTATGGACGCCCGAGACTGCCCGTCGGGAGGCGCGCGTGCTTCTCGGAAGAATCGCCCAGGGCGAAAATCCGTCCGAGCAGCGCCGGCTGGACCATCAAGCTATCACCGTCAAGGAGCTCTGCGATCTATATCTTCAAGACGCTGACAAGGGTCTGATCCTGGGCAAAGCGCGCCGACCAAAGAAGCTATCTACGCTGACGATCGATAGGAGTCGGATCCGCCGTCACATCATCCCTCTTCTCGGCACCCGTCGCGTGAAGGACATCGCTTCGTCTGACGTAAGCCGGTTCGTCCGGGACGTCACTGCAGGCAGGACCAAGGCCAATGTGAAGACCAAGATGCGAGGTCGCGCCATTGTTCGTGGCGGCGCGGGTACCGCCGCTCGTGCAGTCGGCTTGCTCGGCGGTATTTTCACATACGCGATAGAGCAGGGGATCATCGAGCGAAACCCAGCTCACGGCGTCCGGAAGCAAGCTGATCGCGTCAAGGATCGCCGTCTGACAGAAGGAGAGTATCGGGAACTTGGAGCTCTTCTACGGATTGCGCGGAAGAATGATGCTTTGGGGACCTCTCTCGCCGCCATACGGTTCCTTGCTCTCACGGGCTGCCGGCGAAGCGAAATAGTAGGCCTGAAGTGGATCGAGGTCGATGTTGAAAACAGCTGCCTACGGCTCGAGGACAGCAAGGAAGGAGCCTCAGTTAGGCCTATCGGGCTGCCGGTTCTAAACATGACCGACGATCTAAGTGAGGGCGAGCAGGGCGAACGTGGCACCTTCGTTTTTCCGGGCACGATCGAGGGGAAACCGCTGGTTGGCTTCCCTAAATACTGGAAGAAGGTTCTCAAGGGGACCACACTTGAAGGTATAACGCCTCACGTGCTCCGCCATAGCTTCGCGAGCATCGCCAACGACCTCGGTTTTACAGAAGCAACCGTTGCGTCTCTGCTCGGTCATTCACGTCGCACAGTCACGAGCCGATACATCCATACGGTTGATACCGCACTGATCATGGCCGCCGATACGATTGCGGGCTATATCAACGGACTTCTTGATGGGGTGCACTTTGCGCGGACCTCATACGCCCTCGATCGCCCTGCAAGAGAGGCCGCTCTTTCGCGTCTCTTTTCAGAGGTCGTAGCTGACGTCGAAGCACTTGCAGCATAGGCAAGTGCCGTTTTCGCCTCGTGGCCAACAATGGCGATATTATCGAATAATAAATTCCACCTCCCTATAAATATAACGCGCACCTGAAAAGGCAGAACGCTCACGCAACGGCCCCTTTTCGCAAAATATCAAGGAGTGTCCAATGTAACTTTGGCTTGGTGCCATCCTCATTGAAGATAGAACCAGAAGACCACCTAGCCAAATTGTAAAGTGTTTCGACGACAATTGTTGAGCCAACCTTACCGAGTCGCTTTCCGTTTGGCTTTCCCGCGCGCATGTCACCGGCTTCGGCCAAAATGTAGAACCACAGAGGAGTGATCTCGTGAAATCCCAGTGCCTCGACTAATTTACGCTGCGCTTCTGGGAGCGCTTCGAGAAGTTCGACGCCGGCCAAGGGTTTACTGTCCATGATCCGTGCCACCGCCTGCCCGGTCGGCAGTCCAAGACGATAGCCTCGAAGGAGATTACGGGCCGCCAGCCGGACCGCCACGGGCTCTGGTAGACGCTCGCCTTCCAAACCACGCAGATCATCAAGGCCGGACGAAAGCGTCGTGTCTATACGGCGTGCCATCACGGGATGTGGCATACTGGGAACCTGGAGAAGACGATGCCACTCGATTAACCAGTTTTCTGGCAAAGTGTCGAAGTCTTGGCCGGCCAGCGAACTAAAACTGCCGCTCATCGCTGTGAACGTGAACATTGCTGCGAGAGGAGCTTTGCCAAGGCGGCCCGCTAGTCCGAACGATTCATTAATGTCGTACTCTTGCCTAACCATGGAATGCCCAAAGCGAAATGCGGCGACGGCAAACTCCAACGGAACAAACGGCTCAGACCGGCTTGGCCGCCAATAGCGCGGCCCACGATCAAGCACATCTTCCAGAACGGTGACGTCTACAAG
Source organism: Mesorhizobium sp. ES1-6 (assembly GCF_020164775.1). Classification (NCBI taxonomy): domain Bacteria; kingdom Pseudomonadati; phylum Pseudomonadota; class Alphaproteobacteria; order Hyphomicrobiales; family Phyllobacteriaceae; genus Mesorhizobium; species Mesorhizobium sp. ES1-6. The sequence continues at coordinate 127,067 of NZ_JAIUGU010000006.1, read as the reverse complement.
TTGCGGAAGCAAATCACCGAAGATCGCTGACTGATACATCGTTTGGAGACGCAATCGCGCTTCGGCATGGCTCGCGCCCTCATCGACAAGCGCATTGTGGGCGCGGAGGAAAGCAACATGGAGCTGAGCGACGATTAGGTTTTCATCATTTCGCGGATCACCGATCAATGCCGCACGATCATTCCTGATGTCGTGGCTGCGGCCTTGACGAGGAAGATCGTTCCACTGATCCTTTCCGGAAGGGCGCGGCGGAGCCGTGGCAACCGTCCCAAGGCGCATTTTCGAGTCATCTCCCACTTCGCGAGGTGCCGGCGAGGAGTAGACCGAGTCGAGGTCGAGAGCGGCGGTGCGCGCGTTGGCTAGATACCTCGTAGGATCGACAAGCGGCTGCAGCGACAGGGGTAGATTCTCGCCGTCGACGCTAATTTCTTCCAATGTAATGTCATGATCGATAAATTGGCCAAAGTAAGTGTAGGCTGCAGGGATCTCGCTATCGTCGCCGATCTGCGTTTTGTGGTTCGCTGTCATCACAGACGCAAGTGCAAACAGTTTGCGGCCCATATCCGGCCCTGCCGGAAGGTGTGCAGAAGGATCCCCTACCAGTGCCTCGAACATAAAACCATAGTCAGGTGTCTCAGCCTTGAAGTTAGCATCCTTGATTCTAGCGCCCAACCTATGGTCGAGGTCTTGAACATGTATTGAGGGGCCGACTGGCGGAACCTCCCCATGCCTTAAACGTGCCATTTGCGGTCACTCGGAACTGGGCCGTAGAGAAGGTTGTGCTCGACGAAAAACTTGAACAGAGTCAAAGCCTCGCCCCAGCCACTCGCTACCGATAGTGCGGTCGCGATATCTCTTTCTGCGCCAGAGTAACCCGTCTCCTTGACTATCAACATACAGCCATTGCCAAATTGCTCAAATGTGAACGACACCAACGTTTCAGTACTACCTGGATGCCAAGTAAATGCGAAAGATCTTCCGTCATCCAGCGTGGCCACATGCCCGTAATCCTCGGCAGAGTATCTATCCGCCCCAAAATTCTGCCATCGAAAGTAAACCGGGCTCCCTATTTTATCTCCGATCGATGCTTCGGTAGCAAACCACCCCTCCCACCCGGACCCAGAGGTCAAGCGGGCATAAAGATCCTCCGGGGTAGATCGGATGAAGGTCCTGTGCTCAACTGCGAGTGGCATCTGTTTTAGCCTAAATATTCAGTCATTTGAGATGTTCGCTCCATGGGATCATGCCAAATCCATAACTCAAGAACCATGCCATCGAGATCAACTCGTCGATCGAAGCAGAAGCCTGCCTTCGAATAGAACCTCTTGCCGCGTTCGTTTTCAGAATAGATTAAGGTACAAATTGGATGTTTTACACTCGAGCGAGCCAACCGTGTTAGCCGGTTCGCACCCTCTAATGCTATGCCAGGACTACGGGAGCCAGGTTTGAAGAAAATATAAAATTCCAAGCATGGCTTGTCATCGATTTCGATTTCTGCGAGGGCGATAAAGCCCCCGAGTCCAGTATCGTTTTCGAACAAACCGAAAACCCCGAGTGCGGGTACCAGATCTATATGGACTGGCGGACTGAATAGTTTGGCTGCGTCGTCAATCGACAGGTTGAAGCCCGGCGGTATGACTCCCGGCCCCGCCGCCGACCTCATCACTTCGAAAACTTGCTCAATATCGCCGACGTTCAGCCGGCAAAACGGAGGCCCAAGGTCCGATAACTGACCACTAAGCGAAGGGGTCTGGCGCAAGGCTCATATCCCCTTGGTAGTCGAGCCGACCATCCTCCAAGCCGTGACAGACGATATCATTCACATCAAGGAGACCGTCGCCGTTATGATCGGCTATTTTTCCGCGGAATGTTCCACATATGTAACAATTTACCAGCGGAGCGAGAGAAGTTTCAGTTGGATTGATGAGTTGGATGGTGCCAGGCAGAATATCTCCGCTCTCCAAATAATGCCTTACGCTCGCATGGGCCCAGCCAAAATACTGGCCTTTTACATGCGAGACTACTCGGCGCACCGTGTAGTTCTTCCGGCCTATCTCACGCTCCTCGACATCGATCAACCGCCCGGTTGTTTGCGCCGCCCGGCCTGCTCCCATTCGCACGTCGCACGTCTCCGATGGATCCTCTTCGACTCTTCCACTGAGATAAAATCGCTGACGCGCGTTGGTCAGATAGCGATGTTCCGTGTCAAACTCACTGCTACGCCACGATTTACCGATGAACGGATATATCTCATAGTGATCCGAACCGTCAGGATGGAACCCTGCATAACGCTTTTCAATGGTGAGCCGCGTCATAAACGTTTCGTCACGGGTACAAGCCATCACTCTACCCTGGATATGCGCAAACCAAAGTGGCGATAGAACGACGCGTAAATCGACGTCGCCAAATGGCATAACGGCGAAGCCAGCAATTTCCAGCGGCAATGTCTGGTCGAAGCTACGTCCCCGCACGTAGGTGCCTTTATCGTATTCCGACTGGAAGGGAACGTCGCGGATTTCCGATGCGTGAAGTTTGGCCCAATCGCGAACTTCTCGGCTGCTGTCGTTTATTGCGTGCTCAACTAAGCTGATAGCGTCAAACGGTGCGCACTTACGTGCTAGCCAAAGCAAATTTGCTCTTACTCGTGAATCTTGCTCCATATCGAAGTATTTTCGTACCGAGTAACCTATAGACGATGCGTCTCTATAGAATAGCTCCCAAATGGCACGTTCACGCTGCATAGGACTAGCATCGAGACGAGCCACATGGTCTAGTTCGCCAACGCTTCGTCGGTCAAACGAGGGCAGTTCCACGACCTTGCTGTTGAACGTAACTAGGTCGGCGTGATCAAAGCCAAATTCAGGAGATTCGGCCCGCTCGTCCATCCAGTTCTTAAACCGAAGCGTCATACGCTACCTCCTACTTGCCGGAACATCATAAATTGCCGAAATGGCGTCGAAGGAATTGCGCATACCGCAATGCCCTCCCATGATTGGACGAAGATCAGTGCGGCTTATTATATTCCCACTTGGCAAATCTACCTCAAGCAATTCTCGATTTACGCACTCGGCTATCCACAAAGTACTGCCGACTACGCAACCTTTTGTGGAAAAAAACTTCGGAATATCTTCCGATCCGCTGAGTATTTTTCTCGCCGTTCCGTCAACCTTGTTAATAAGTAAGACGCAAGTGTTGACGCGATTGGCCCACTCATTCTTCGTTGCAAGGAGAAAATCTGGGTCATGCGCTGGAAAGACGCCCAACAGGGCCCCGCTCATGTTACCCTCGCGAGGGTAAACCACCCTTTGGGTTCCTGCAGCCGGATCAAAACAGAGTACCTCCCCGTCCTGATCGTTTTGGTCGCCGTTGGCTATCCAAATCTGCCCATCACCATCCATAAATGCCGAGGTAGGATCGATCAAATTAGCGCCTTCAACCACCACTTGCAGATGGCCATTGAGCGGCTCTACTGTGTATACGCGGCCGCTCCCTTCGAAGCCTCCAAAATCACAGATAAGCAAGCGCCCGTCGGCCAAGATCTGGATACTATAAGGATCGACTACTAGGTTCCGCTCGATGAGCGTGCGCATGACATGTTTACGAGGAGATACTACGAAGATCCCACCCCAATTACCAAACGCAACATCCGTTATTGGTGGCGGTGTCCGCATGCCTGACATTGTTGCAAAGATATTTCCGTACGCGTCAGGGCAGCAAGACCAAAGAAGTGATCCGGGACCCCAATCTGCCTCAAATACGTAGCTAAACTTCCGAGTCTCCTGGGAGAAATGGTAACAAATGTTGTCCGGGTGAACATTAAACAGCAAGTCCCCCGGGGCGAATCTAACTGCGCTATTAATCTGACCAAATATTCGGTTTGTCGGCGGCGAGAAAGATGCAGAAAACCCGTCAAAAGAAACACCGAGAGAACCCCTAGCCGTCCGCCAAATTGGCACGAGCGAATCATCCCGCGATGGATTGTCGATGACGTTGGACAATTGCGGCTGGGCCCAAACCTGATCAGCCATCATTCTCTCCACATCCTGAGAAGCCGCTTCCCGGATATACGCTAGCCCAACCGTTATGGACGCGCTTCTCCTACATTGCAGATCGGAGTGTCGACTGTCTGCACTCGCCCATGACACTGGGCTGATAGGATATAATTCAAGGCTTCCCCCTGAAAATCCAATTCCGGATAATGGTGCCTGACTAAACCCTCAAATGTTGCCAACGACCAAACCGCTGAGATAAATCCCGGGGCGCTGTGTATCTGATGTCGATGTTGCAAGGCGAACAAATCGCGAACCAGCGCTGCGACCAAGAACTCTCCTGCCGGGCGGCCGCCCCAACGTTCGACAATCAGGGCCATTTCCGCCTCGAATGCCGCACGATCCAGGTTCTCAGGCAATTTGCTCGCACTGCGCAGTACCTCGAACGCTGCTCGAGCTGCATTGCGGGTCGCGATAGCCACAAACAATCCGAGGAATATCTGGCGATTACGGCGATCAAGTTCAGCGACTAATCCATAGTCGTAAAGGATGGGGACGCCATCGGTGCCGATTTGAAGATTTCCGGGATGCAAATCGCAATGCACCAGCCCATGCACAAAAATCATCCGGTAGACCAAAAGTAGAAGCCGCCGGCAGGCATTCTTATAGATCTCGCCTGCGGCCTCCTCGGCCGACCAGGGAGTTCCGCGTAGATAGAGCATTGGCAGAACATCGACGCGCGTGAACTCAATTAGCGGTGAAGGTATGTGCACATCGTCCCCAGCCATCGCAGCAAATCGGCGCGCTATCGAAGCCTCGGTGCACATGTCACATTGGCCGTGAATCAATCTGGATAGGTCGGTGACGATTTCGGAGAGTGGAAATGGCCGAAAACGGGGGAGTTGCTCAACGAGCCGCATCATCACATAGATAATGCGCAGGTCGCTGGCAACCTTCTGGCGTACCCCATGTCTGACAAGTTTGACCGCGATGGGCTCACCAGATGGCAACCTGGCCTCTAGAACAACTGCAATACTACCGGCCGCGACAGGCACCCAAGAGGTCATTGTGAAGGGGACCGATTCCAACGAACCATAGGCGCGCGACAAAGCTCGGCTGATTGAGCGGCGCGTCGGTGGACGTGCTTTGTCTTGAACCCGAGACAGTTGGCCTGAAAGAGCTTTGGGCAACAGATCTTCTCGCGACGAAGCTAACTGCGCGACCTTGATAGCTGCCGGCCCGCATCGCTCGCAGTAGCGCGCCAGTTCCGCTCCGAGCACTGTTTGCCAGGCAGCTCGGTCGCGATCAAAGCGAAAGCGAAGCAACGCGGGCAATAGGGACACACTGCTTGATATCGCAAGCAGCAGAAATCCCATAAACCGAAATAAATCGGCGCTTTTCAGTTTTGTGGTCCGGTCCATCTCAAAATTTGAAGCAAAGGCAAAGGTGTCAGCAAAGGCGGATCCGTAGCCATTACAGGTCGAAGCCTAACAGTCGGAATCTCCCGGCGATCAAGGCGGAGATCGATGCGACAGACGCGGAGTGCCTCGTAGTGCCCGCTCCAAGCATCCAGCCAAGTGAGCGGTCGGAACGCTGCGACAAGGAGAGAGGCTCGGCGGCCAGCAGAGAAATATTGGAGGTGGAATGAAGTACTGTCCGGCCGAATAAAGCATCCGTCCAGCGGGATGCCAGCCGGGAAGGTGCGTTCGAAGAGACCCGCGACGAGGAACTCAGATTCTAGGGCATCAGAAACGCATGCAGAGATAGTCATCTCGGCTGGGGCGGGTCGTGCGTATGAATCGGCGGTCGGGGTGAAAAGCTCGTCGGGAGGAGCGCTCCTAGCTAATCTCCTTAGTTGCCCCGGCGATATACCGGTCAACGCAGTAAAGGTTTGAATGAAGGAGCCGAGCGAATCGTAGCCCACATCGAGACTGATCTCGGTTACCGGCCGGTCATCCTTCAGCAGAAGTTGCTTTGCTCTCTCGATGCGGATTGCGGATTGAAATCGCTGAGGCGACAACCCTGTTTCGCATTTGAAGGCGCGGATGAATGCAAAGGGAGACACGCCCAGACGTGCCGCGATATTCCCGGTTCGCGCTCGCGACGCTGGGTTTGCTCGCATGGCATCGGTAACTTGCGAGATGGAGCTGCGGAGTGTCCTTGAACCCTGGGAACCGACGTAATCGGATATAGACGCATCCATGAGAATCAGGCGCTCCGCGCCAGCAATGGCGAACGCGCGGTCCATGCAGCCGTTTTTAGGGAGCCCGACAGCCCCGCAGTTGCGGCTGATACATTAAACTTCATAGCGTATACCTGCCCCTATTGACCGACATATTCCTGTCAGCAATTGGTTGCCGTCTGGATTGTTGAAGTCTTATCGGAATATCTGCACGTCGCTCTAGCGACGCTCTCACGATGCAATTTGGATTGCGTGTCAGAACGCCCATCAGGTGCTCGGTGTCCCGGTCGTCTTGGTTGGCTCATTCCTGAGGTCGTCTTGGGTCTTGCTTTTACAGAGAGGCGGCTCTGGGCTGGCTTTTCCAAACGTTCCCAGTTCTCGATAGCGTCTGGAATCCGCATTCGCATGTGCCGAGTTGGTTCTCGTGAAGAACGAGCCGCATGACGGCTCTATGGTTCACTCGGTACGAGCCAAGGATCGGTGGGACGTTTTATCTACCGGAACGGTTACAATGCCCCGTCAATATCGATAGGAGATCGCCAAGGTCAGCTCTCTGAACGTTCGGTCGGTCCTGACAAAGTCGGCCTCGTTAGCCCCCTACCGGGAAGTGCAACTGTTGCTGACTGTTCCTAGCTGCAAATTGGTCCAACGCGTCTGCAAGCGATTTTGGAGGGGCGATCGGTGACATGCCATCCCGATCTTTGCGCATGCAGCCAATCTCCTGAAACCCATGGGCAACGATCACCTTTCGACCTGCTAACACCTTCGAGTAATCGAAATCGAGACCTATCCGATGACGACGAATGTACGACAAATGCATCGTAATTTCTATTTCGTCCAGCGCGTATATTTCGTCGAAGTAATTACAATTAACCGTGATAGTTACAAGCCTAAGCTCGTGCGATATATCATCGATTACAGACGGCGCGTGTTGAGCAAGAAACATTTCTCGGCAACGTCCTTGCCAGGCAACGTGTCGCGCGAAATAGACGTTTCCGACAACATTGGTTTCCTCGAACGAGACGATGTGTCGATAGATAAATGGCTTCCCGATGAGCGAGACATGCCCGGTTCGGCCAATCTGCTCGTTCATGCCTTAAACCCCCGGATCGAGCTTAGAGCGATCGTTTTCCCGCTTTCCTGGTCGGGAAGGTCCACGAGCAGAAGGTCGACGCCATCAACTTGGAAGGGTTCCCCGCGGCGAAGTTCTTCTGTCGGACGAATTGTGGCCTGCCGTCCCACCTTCCGACACGCTTCGATCGCTGCAAACCGGTATTGTGCGCCGCTTGCGTCACCAGTCTCCAGATCGCAGCCTATGTGGTTGTCCGCCGACAGGGCGAGTGTCATCCCTTCCCGGTGTGCGAGAGTGATAAACCCCTCGCCATTCCTCAGGATCGGCCGCCCGTCTGAACGGCGATCTATGCTGTCTGTGATCCCAAGGACGGCGAAGGCTGAAACGCGCCGCTTTTCGCGCGTGTTCAGGTCGTCGTTAATTATTGCGACCTTGATACTGTCGTCATCGAACGCTTCCCTGGCGGATCGCTCCACGAATGGCGCCTTCAGCCAGAATTCGCTCTTGAGCGTGCTGGCAATATCCACTTTGCCGATCGACCGGAAAGCCGCGCGGCTCCAGCGCTGGACGCAGCGGCCTTCACTGTCTTCAACATCGATGTCGAAAATATAATAGCCGGATCGCACCTCGCGTTCGACAGCGCGAACGAGAGCCGGCGGACCGCCGTTCATCAGGTCAACACGTTCAACCGAGACCGGCACCACGCGCTTGTGCGGGATTGTCACCTGCAACGCGTGCAGGCAGGCGTCTGCGGCACCCGGATCTGCCAAGACTAGTCCCTTTGCTTCGTAGGAGCCAAACCACCCACCCCCTACGTCTGGCAGAAGGGTTGCGACGACGTGGCGCGAACTCAACGAAAAGAACCGGTTAATCCGCTGGAAACGGCCTCTATTAAAGAATAACTGGCCATAGAGTGACTTCGCATCAAACCCCTGTCCGTCCAGGTCCCGGCGAGGACTAGCCGTTGCACTGTCGGGTCGCCTGGATAGATGCCTGAAAACGGCCCGCGCGGCTGGAGCGCTGAAGTCGTCTGCGCCTGCAGAAAGGGCTACCTCGATACGACCCTCACGGCGCAGTGCCGCCAGACGAAGCGGCGTCTGTCTCATGTCCAGCTGGACTGCACGCTCAAAAGACGCACTCTCTATCGACGTGATGACATCGCCATTGCATAGGCACGACGCGGCTTGCGCCATTGCTTCCAGAGCTATGACGCCTGGCAGTATCGCCTGACCAGCAATGACATGATCGTCTATGTAGCGGTCGCGGCCTCTCGAAATATCCGTTTCCAGGATGATTTCCTTGTTTGGATAGTAAAGGAGCGGACGATCCACGAAGCGCAAGGACGGCAGATCTGCTCGACCCAGATCGAGGTCACGAGGCTGACCGAAGCGGCTCGTCACGGCGATCGTACCTTCGGCCCCTGCCTGGACAAGCTGATCGAATTTGGCGAGTGCATCGTCGACAGAAATGGGATCGACCCCCTGGGCCACAAGGCGCTCGATAGTCCCGAGCCGCTCGCCCATGCCGATCCCGCCCCAGATCGACCATTCCAGTGCCAATGCAGAGCGACCCGGCGCCGCGCTTGCCCACGTCACGGCAGCATCTGAGAGCGCCTCGTTTGCAAGCGCGTAGTGCGCCTCGCCCTCGAGTCCGATGCGACCTATCAGAGAGCCAAAGGTGAGAACCTTTCGCAACGAGGGGCCACACGATGAGATCGCATTTGTGAACGCATCCAGCTTGGTCGCAAGGCAGCGACGCGCAGTGAGCGCGTTGACTTTCGCGATCTGCATCGGTTCGTTCACCGCTGCGGCGTGAATAAGCACCGTCGGTTTCCCTATTGCGCAGATTGCAGGAACCAGTCGGGCTTCCAGCTGCGCAGCATCGCATGCGTCGGCACAGACATATGCACACCGAACCTCCAGCTTCGAAGCCCGTTCCAGAGTGTCGGAAACGTCTTTGCTCTCTGCGGGCGACCGCCCGACAAGTATCAGCGCGGCACCCTTTCTGCCGAGCTCCAGAGCGCATTCGGCCGTAATACCGCGGCCTCCACCAATCACCACTACGACGTCGCCAGCACCAATGGCTAAACCGGAAGCATCGCTTGATGAGGAGACTGGAACGAACACCGGCGACTTCAGCGACCCTTCCTTGTCAAACCGGAACTCAGTGTATCGTCCCGACCGCGCCTGAAGCGCATTTTCAAACGACTGGTCGTCTCCGTCGCCCTCGACCACACCCAGGACGCGAACCGTCTGGAAGGCATTCTCCAGTGCGAGTGACCGCGCGAAGGCCGATATCGGTGCTGCGCTGTGAACGATGCCCAGATTCCGGACTCCGCGGCGGGCAGCCTCGGCAGCGATAGCAATCAATGACTCGGCAGTTGCCCGGGAGAATGAGCCATGCAGCCGCAGGAGCCAGCCATCGCGTGTATCGGGCAGCGCAGACAGGTCCTGCTCCTCTGAAACCGCAACGGTTGACCACATCACCGCTTCGGAGATCAGAGAGGACGGCATCACATCTGCCCAGCGCATCGAATATGTGTCCACCCACGGGCGGACCCCTGCAATACGATCAAGATCACCTTTTGCCTGACTGAACTCGCGCAGTTCGTCTAACGCGCTGGCCAGGATGCGCGGGGTCGCATTTGCGAACTCGGTAGGCGCCCTCGGAGATCGGGCGCCGACCGCTCTGGCCGCAGCAATCACGATCCGTGACACGGACAATGAGTTCAGGTGCAGACTATCCAGAAACCTGTCGTCGGGGCCGATTGATTCGTGGGGAAGGCCTGTCTGAGCTGAAATCAATGACAGAATGGCCCCAAGACTGTCGGCAATCACCGTCTCGGCAATCACCGTCGATGGCGCGTCATCCGCGACATGGTTGCTCGCTTTCGAAGCTACAGGAGGCAGGGATGGTGCTTGCGTCCTGCCTGTGTCCCTTGAGCCGCACGGACTGGTCAGAAACGAGGGGATCGAGGCATCAAAGCGCCGGATGGTGCGCTCGGCAAAGAGCGGCGTCGCGTCAATATGATGCCCCTTGGCATGAAGCTCTCCAAGGGTCAGAAGCAGTGGCGCGACCGACGCCCCGAAGGCGTCAATGGGTAACGTCGGCACCCCTGACAGTTCGGCGAGTCTGGCAAGGCCGTGACCCGGGCCCACTTCTACAAAAATGTCCGCATGCTGTCGCGCGTTTACCAGCGCCGTCTCAAAGCGCACCCTACCGACAAGCTGGCTTGTCAAAAGCGTGCGCAGGTCAACAGTTTCATCAATCGGGGCGCCTGTAACGGTCGAAAGAACGAGTTTGTGACACTGGCCCAGAGCAACACTTTCAAGTGCCTGCCGAAACGGATCAACGGCCCGCGCTATGTCCGCGCTATGGAACGCATGCGATGTCGCAAGCCGCGTGTAATCGATAGACGCGTGGTCAAGGAGCAAAACAAGGCGCTCAATCGATCGCGATGGCCCAGACAGAACGGTTTCTGCGCGACCATTCTCGCATGCCACCGCAACATCGCCGACCGGCGCAGCGATCGCCTCCGCTTCTCGCGAAGACAGCGCAACGCGCAGCATGCAGCCGCCAGGCACAGCATAGCGGGCCATGATCGTGCCGCGCATCGCGGAAAGCGCAATCGCATCATTTCTGGTTATCGCGCCGCCCCACGAAAGCGCGGAAATCTCGCCGAGACTGTGGCCAATTGCCGTCTCGGCGTTAATGCCAATGCTGTCGAGAACTGCAAGTCCCGCCATGCTGGCGGCAACTATTGTGGGCTGCGCGACTTCAGTGGCAATGCTTTTGTGCTGCTGATCCTTTGGCAGCAGGCGGCGGAACTCATCGGCAGCGCCAAAGCATGGCGCCCAGAGTCCTCCATCCATATGCGATGGCGCCCCCTGTCCGGGGAAGATGTAGCCTATTCGGGGAGGGGCGCTTCCATCCCCCACGAACACGCCCTGCTCCCGCCAGAATACTGGCCGCCCGTTCTCGAGCGCGGACCTGGCATGAGATAGCCGATCAATGAGTTCTCCGGCGTCTGAGGCCACAATGCCGACATTGACGCTCCCGCCGGACTGTCGCCGGCATACGGCTGCCGCAGCCTCGGAAAGTTCTGAGGTCGAGATCGACGATGCCCTTGCCAGCAGGACTTCCAGATCGCGCGCGACTTCATCTCGCTGAGTGCCCGAGAAGAGGAAAAGTTCTGCATCAAAGGCAGCGGGAGCGCGCAGCGATACCGACGTCCTCCGGGGTTTGCCGACCTGCTCGATGACGATATGCGCGTTAATTCCGCCGAACCCAAAGCTCGACACGCCGGCGAGAGTCCCATCAATCCGTTTTGGAATGAGTGAGGGCTGAATTCTGTTTTCTGTTTCTGCAAAGGCCGGATGCGGATCACGACACCCGACATGAGGCGGCAGGACACCCTGTCGCAAAGCCTCGATCGCCTTTGCCAGGCCCGCGAAACCGGCCGCAGCTTTCGTGTGGCCTATGTTTGCCTTGATGGATCCAATCAGGAGCGGATTCGATGTCGCGCCACGCAATGAAGCCAGAGCTTGTATTTCGGTTGGGTCGCCTACAGCAGTCCCGGTGCCGTGGGCTTCGACGAAGGCCAGATCCGCCGGATCCGCATCGGCGCCTTCGTAGGCTCTCCTGTATGCAAGAAGTTGCCCCGTGCTGGATGGCCGGGTCAATCCCCCTGCTCCATCCGTAGACATTCCCCAGCCACGGAGCACGGCCAGCCGGTCGAGACCGGCACGGCCTGCGTCGCAGTCTCGCACAATTACGGCGAACGCTCCTCCTTCTCCCGGCCAGAAGCCTCTCGAGCTGACATCGAAGACCCGCATATCACCTATGGCAAGCGCACCGTTTCGAGAGAATCCAACCAGCTCGAATGGATCAATGCTGAGATCAACACCGCCAACAACGACTGCATCGGCCTGATGAGATGCGAGCAGATTCGCTGCATCAGCCACCGCAACCAGCGAAGATGCACATGCGCCGTCGACAGTGTATGCGCCGCCTCGCAAATCGAAATGGTTAGCAATTCTGCCCGCTATGGTGTTCGCCAGTCCACCGGCAAGGCTGTCCTCGTTTGGCGCCGGGAATTTCCGGCGGATCTCCCGACCAAAAGCCTGCCGAAGCCTCGCTCCGACAGTCGACTCGATGCCCTCGGTCTCGACGGCATTTGCCAGCATCGTGTCAAGGAAGGGCAGCCGGTGCCTGAGCATCGCGGCCCGGCTGAATTCACCGGTCAGGGTATTTGCAACAATCACCGCCGTCCGGCTGCGATCAAGTCTGTCGAGGCCCGCCCTGCTGATCGCGTCGGCTGCAAGTTCAAGTGCTAGCCAATGAGCCATGTCGGTTGCTTGAAAGGTTGGCGCGGGGACGCGAAATCGTGCGCGGTCAAATTCCCAGCCTGTAAGGAGCCCCGCCATCACCGGCGCGATCGAGTCGGCTTCGCCGAGAAGGGATTCTGCATACTGTTCGAGGTTCAGTCGCTCCCTAGGGATGGACCGGAACGACCTTCGCCCTTCCATTGCATTCTGCCACAACGCTGTTGGACTCTCCGCATCAGGAAACCGGCAGGACAGCGAGACGATGGCAATCCTGGTTTGCGGCATCATCATTCGCCCGGCGAGAGGGCAGCGGGCCCTCGTCTCTGGCCGGCAAACCGCACCTTGAGACCCACATTTGCCATTGCCATAAATGCTCCCCGTCCTGCGGTCACGCCAGTGAGCGCAAAGAACAGCCCGAAAACCACGTGGAGTTCCATGAGGACTGCGTATGCAAGAGCGACCGCAACAGCGAAAGCGACCTGCCTGCGCGTTCGGGCAGGGGTCGTCGCCGGATCGGTGATCATGTAGAAAGTGAACAGTATGAAAGCAAAGCCCGTCATCGGCACAAGGCCGGATGTAATAGGTGTGCCGTTGATGGCGGCACGAATGATCGCCTGCGCAGCGAACGCCCCGACCCATGCAAGTATCAGCGGAATCCTGCCGGTTGCTTTTCTGTTGAGGTAGCTTCCGGTTCCGACGATGACAAGCGGCAGAAGCCAGTCAACGAAACCCCATGTGTTCTCGGAGAACTGGTAAGGAGGTGCAATGCCGACTGTCGGGAACAGCAGCAGCGTTACCGTAATGCCAAAATTCGACGGGTTGAGGAAATGTCTCTGAACCGGTTTGCCGTCCCTGTCTTTCCCCTGAACTACCCGAAATACATATTTTGATCCCATCGCAACGCTGGCCGCGAAAGCAACGGCGGCCAGATTATCGGCCGCATACAACAGCATGCCGACCGCCAGTCCACTGATGTGAGCCGGCAGCAGAAACCTCACCAGATTGAGGAACTCGCCCGCGTAACGCGGTTTGCGTCCGGCAGCGTGCGCTTCCAGGGTCTCGCCGATCAGATCTACGGAATAGGTTGTTCCGACCGCGACAAAAGGGGTGACCCACGACTGCTCGAACCCCAGAAAGCCGTGGCCAATAACGTTGAGCACAGTGATCGCAAAAGCAAAGCGGGACAGACCGCCCAGACGTTTCTCTGAATACCAGCGTTCCGCAACAGCTTCGAACCGGTCAACGCCTCGAGCAGTCGGTGCAGTTGTTTCTATTGACATCAGCCACCCCTCTTCCCGGTGGTATCCTGCGAAGCAGCGGCTAGTGCGCCGCCTAGCACGATCCGGTGCCGCCCGGGCGTCAGCTTCATCGTCACAGTCTGCTGGCCAGAAGCGCTGCGCCATTTGAACTGCACATCGAATTGCGCGTCGGAGGCCACCTTGCCCAGACCGAGATGGATTTCGGGCGCACGCTTGCCGGCGTGACCGGACCCTCCGTCCACGACCGAGGTGACAACACGGCCATCGGAAAGAGTGACGCTCGCTTCCGCGCCAATTGCAGGCCTTGTACCCGCCACTGCTCCTGGCACTCTCAGATCAACAACGATCGATTTTCCGACGTTCTCCGAACGATTTCTCAGGAAGAGTGAGGGACTCCATTGCCTCGCGATAGCAACCGAAAGCCGGCCATCGCCATAGACGTCGCCAGTAGCAATCCCCCGCGAAACAGTTTCTGAATCCAGTCCGAGAAAATTCCAGACATCGGAATACTTCCCGTCTCCCGTCGGAAGGAACAGGCGATCATGATCCCGCCCGGAAAGTTCATCCCCTTGAGAAAAACGGGGCCAGGCTGCAGGAAACTTCAGAAGCTCGTCGTTGCCCATCGCAAGCTCCTGGAGCTCGGGCCATCGGTTCGTTGTCCCCTTCAGGAACCCGATGGCCTGCAGGATAGCCGGTCGTCCGGAATTCAGCAGGTCCGCAAACTTAACGTCCCAGCCCCAGCCGCTCGTCCAGATCCCGTACTGCGTGCTCCGGTCGACGTAAGGCGCGACATCTCTGAGCCAAGCGGTGTCGTCACCGTTGTTGACGAACAGGAAATTGCTCTCAAGAAGAGCATAAGGTGACGAGATGTTGCTTACGGCAAGGGCGGGCCGGCCATCGCCGACCAGATCTCCGAAATCGGCGCCCATCCCCTTGAATGAATCCAGACCCAGCACCTTGGAACGCGGAACGCCAACAGTCCTGGTTCCCTCGACCAGTTGGAAGTGGGGATTGCCAGGACTGGACCGGTTCAGAAGAAGCCGGTCGTTGCCGAAATCATTGGCGACATAGATCTCCGGCAGGCCGCGAAATTTCTGCATCTCGCCTGAAAGCGAGGCGTCATCCAGATCGCGCGCGGCAAGCGCCAATGTCCAGCCGTCTGCCATACTGTCGGTAAAGGCGGTGCTTGCGTCCCGGTAGGCGACAGAAGTCTTGGTCGCATACTGCCAGAGGAACAGCCCGTTCCTGCCGCCGTTCTCGGCGCGTGACATGGAGTGCTGCATTGCAACCGGCTTGTCCGATAGCGCATCAAGGACCCGATCGCCATCGCGAAAGTAGTTCCCGAAGACGAGATCCGGATGGCCGTCGCCATCAACGTCGGCAAGAATGGCCGCATTCGTATTCCATATCTCCGCAGCGTCAACCAGTTCGATCGGCGTAAATCCCGCGGCATCAAGAGCCGGACGATCGTTGCGAAGGAAAATTACCGGCGTTCTGCCCCAGTAGTAGACGACCAGGTCCATCCGGCCGTCCTCGTTGGCATCCGCGGGAAGACAGCCCATTGGCGCAATTGTCCGGCTGTCAAAGCCTCTGTCGGGAGCCTCCAGAGCAAATGGCGCGAAGCGATCGCCGGTCTGCGGAGCCGGCAACACGGTGACGCTGTCGTTGCGCGGATCGACCAGGCATATGTCAGCCGGCAGTCCTGTACCCTGAATGTCTGCAAGGGCGATTCCGGCACCTACCGACGAGATCCATCCATCGATGCGCCTGAGCGAAGGATTGACGTCGCGGATTGTTCTGAAAGGCCGTCCCGTGTCCGCTGGCTGGAGATAGGTGGGCGACAATCTTAGCGGCGCAGCCAGATCGGCAGAGGCTTGCGCCGTGAGGTGACCCGGAGACGCAGCGAGGTAGAGCGCCAGGGCTATCGACAGGGTCGCGATTTTTGCTGCGTGCCGCAAAAGAAAGCGTCTCATTCGGCAGCCTCCAGTCGCCCGGCAGCCAGCGAAGAAGATGTCCGGTCTCGCCAGACTTCATAGTCCGGAACATCGGGATCGACCTGGGAAAGACCCTCCCGAGCTGTCGTGACCTGCCGGGAGAGCTTAAGGGCCGACATGTTGCAGACAGTCATCGCCGCAAGGTCGGCAACCTGAGGTGGCGCACCGGCGCGCGCGCGCGCTTCGCAGGCGAATGCTATACCTTGTGCGAAATGCCGCCTGTCGGACGCCGCCTCTTTCAGGCCGATTCTGAAATCTGCCTGGTCACCACAACCGGCATACGCCATGGCGAGACCGAGCCCGGCCCAGAGATCGCCCTGTCGCGATGGAGGAAATCGCCGGATTGCCAGAACAGCATCCCAGAGTGAGCCGCCGCAGACAAACCATAGTGCGCGACCTACACCCTGGTCGTACGCGCGCCCGCCGTAGCCAGTCCTGACCCTTCGCCACAATGACAGGACGCGACGTGGCCTGAAGTATGTGTCGTGAAAACCCATTCCGTCGAACGCGAGCCAGCGTAGGACCGGATCGAGAACTCTCAGTATGGGTGTCCTGCGCCATGGCAATCGTGCCATGGCCCATCCGCACCCAACGTGGGCCAGATAGGTGAAATCAGGATCAAACTCGGCCAGCAATTCGGGAAGAACCGGTCGCCGCAACGAGAACGCGTCATGGACCGCCACCCCCATGGCGCTGCCTTCGACCGCGAACCCCCGAAAGAACGGATCAATGTCGGCAGTGGCCACGCGTACCTCTGCGGCGCTCCTGGCAAGCAGAGCCGTGTTATAGCCCGCGATAAAGGCCTCGCCGATTATTTCGAGCCGGGTTCTTCGCTCCTTCGATGGCGAGTTGAAACCGCGTCGTTCAAAACTGGCTTCCGAAGGCGACAGGAGAAGGAGGCCCCACAGCATTCTTGAAGGCGACAGCATCGGGGGATCAAACGGGTCGAACGGAAGGGGGATCATGTCATTCCCTCATGGCCGGTCTTTTCAGTTGCGCATTGATGACCTCGCAGGCACCCGACACGCCGGACACCTTGAACCGCTGGTCAGACTGCCTGCTTGCACCAAGCTCCTTGACCTCTCCCTGCCAGGTGCGTGCCTCACCTCCCGGGTCCAGCCAGAAGCGGAGTACGAACACCCTGTCCGGCTGGCCCGACTCTTTCTTTTGTCCCACGACCAGGCTCCTTCGATAGGTGGAGTATTTCGTGAGGTCGTGTGCGCAGTCTCATCAATACGTCGCGGCGAAGTGGGGGAACAGAGTGAGGCCTCTCGGGAGATTCTCACGAGAGCCTCACGACCTGCAGGGTTCGCGATATTCGACAGATGCCGCGCGCCCATGCAGGTATGCCCGGAATTTTGCTGAACCACCGCCAGAAGCAGCAGAAATTCATCTGCCTGGCCCGGGATCTTCGCCCTCAAGTGAATTGCGGGCCGATACCAGTCGCAGCCCACGAAAGGGGCCGACAGAGTTTCTTTCGGCCAGCGCATTCCGCATGCGCTCATATCCCATGATGCCGATCATTGCGAAGGGCATTGGCAGCAGGTTCATGGCAAAATGCCAGGTCACCCTGAATCCTACTGCGAAATCCCGGCTGCCGATAACACCAGCCGCTCCGAACAGGGTGCTCATTCCGATCGGCTTTCCGACAAAGAACGCGCTCGTGGTAAGCATGATGTGCTCGTAGAGATGGAAAGTCTCGATGTACAAGGCCCAGCGCACCCATTTCGAGGGCAGGCACACATAAAGGCAGACCAGACCTGTCAGAAAAATTCCGTTGCCGATCAGATGCAGGACCTCCATGCCCAGCATCGTGCGGCGCGCAGGATCGGCGGCAGGTGCGACGATGAGACCGACCTTGTCAACGAGATTCATAACCCATGGCGACATCCACGGCGTGTCCCGGCCGCAGATGTTCGACCAGTCGCCAAGGACCCACACGCCAAACTGGAACGCGTGCTCCGCGAAATGGCCAACCTGGAAAATCAGGCTAAGAGCGGCAATGGTTCCGAATACAAGCTTGAAATTTGTAACTTCGGCGGTTTGGGAGAGTTCTGAAGTGGCCATCTCGGGTTCCAGGCTCGGTAGCGATGAGGTCGTCGCAGGCCAGAGCCTAGGCTGCAACCCTCGCGCCAGAATTCCCGAACCCTCACGAAATACTCCATGGCAACGACACTATCCCGAGATGAAATTCTGATCGATAAACCCAGCGGGCGCCACCACTTTCCCTCCGTCAGTTCATGATTTGCGGGAGCGGTCACTGATCGACCGGACAGAATTTCCGATCAGGAGGTTTGCCTCTCAGAATGCCCAACTGCAGGGCGGACCGCGTGAGATACGAAACGAGCGCTGTCGACCATGAAGCTCTGCGAACATAAGTCAGCCGGTCCGCTTCGACGCTGTTTGCATGCCCTCGCTACAAAGCGTGAGAAGTCAGCGCGCCAGCCTTCTCAAGACACAGTGCCCGCCGGATCGACTCTATGTCGTCGTAGTTGTCACATTCCCGGACGAGCTGGAAAAGTCGGGCCGTTTCGGGCATCGGCCCGACTCCGATTTCCGTACGAAGTACTTTCTGCCACCGGTCGAAAAACCTAGCTGCCTCGGCGCGCTGCTCATCCAGACACAACAGGCCCAGAATATTTCGCACGAAAAACTCGCGGAACGGATCAAATGACAGGACCGTGCGGCATACGGCAATGGCGTCGGCATAGTCTTTTTGCGCGACATATCGGGCCAGCGCGTTATGGGCGAGCGTGACAAAACACGTATGAACTCTCTCGCGTTCTTCCAGAAACAGAGAGTTTTCCTCGCCATCGAGGAACGGTCCCTGATACAATTCGATTGCAGCTCTGATGGCAGCGAGCGATGGCGTCTCCCGAGGATCTGATCCGGCAGCCAGCTTTTTTGCCAGCGCGGTGACCGCGCTGGAGTCCACATGTAGCCATGACTCCTGGTCCAGCACCACATCGTCGCCAATCGACCGCAGATTTCTGCCGCCATTGCTCTCCGGCTCCTGGCCGAGGATCTTTCTGAGGCGCCATAGCGCCGAGTTCAATGCGGCCCGCGACCTCTCGGTGTTCATCTCCGGCCAGAAGAGATCTGCAATCCGTTCCCGACGGTGAAGCCTTCCGGGGAAAGCAAACAGGAATGCGGCCATCCTCTGCCCGGAAGGACCGAGGTCGGAATGGACCCGCTGACCGTTCACCGTGATCGCAAACGATCCCAATAGATTGACCTGCAGCACGACCTACCCCCAAACACAAGGGAACCGCATGCGCCGGCCCTCTCTTCACTTGGCCGATCGCGATGTTGCTTGCTGTCTGACAATAATGCAGAGTTCGCTCACCATAAAATCACGGATCGATCTGACTTCCTAGTATTTTATCAGGCGAGGCTTAAATAAGACATGGCCGGCACACATGACGCGGCAGTTGGCACTGCTGTGATACGTGGGTCCGCGTATCCATAGCTTGCGATCTGCTGGGCGCGCTCCCCGAATGCAGTGGGGTCTGACGGCGTACGCGCGCGAAATCCGTCAACAATTCGATTGTACATACAGAACGCCGATGCGATCAGAATCGTCAGCTGCACATCGGCATTGCTGGCACCGGAAGAGCGAGCCGCGGCGATGTGACGCCCGGCAAGCTTTCGACCACTACTTCTGACTATCAAGGCGATGCGAATGAGCTGCCGCGTCCTCTCAGCCAAACCGGTCAGTCTGCCATCCTTTACTTCGTCAACCAGACCTCGCGAGCGGTCCGCGCCAACCCCTTCTCGCTGCAGCAGCGCGTCCGCAAACGCAGCGTGCGTGTCCATACAATAGAAGCAGTCATTACCGGCGGATACTGCCGTTGCAATCAGCTCACGTTCGGGCCTGGTTAATGTCGAGCCTGGAAATGGCTTCACAAGGAGGGCGTCGGCAAGCAACCTCAGCGGCGTCGCCAGATCCGCTGAAATCATCATGGCGGTCAGAATTCCCGGAAAGTCCGGCAGTCCGTCCACGATCGGGGTTTCGGTCGCCCGCAACGTTCTTTCAGCCTGTCTCGCGTGCTGGTGCTCACCCATCGACTCGTCCCTGTGCTGCATGTGCTCCAGATCGGATTGAATGCATGCGTGTTGTGCCTACCCGGTCACGAAGGAATTGCAACTTTATCTTTCGACTATGTCCTAGATCCGCGCGGTCCCCAGGCTGGAGCGAGGACATAGGTTGGCCTGACGACTTGAGGAACAGGGCTGCCGGTTCCGATGATGCAGGCTGCCTGTGCTACACGTCGATTGGCCCTGGCACGCAGCAAATCAGAGGCTGCGTCGCACAAATTCAGGCACGTTAATGTTTGCGCGCAGGCGCTAACGGAACAATGCGTCGTCGGTTTCGGTGAGCGGGGGCAGAGCAAGTCGCCTGATTAGCTTCGGATCAATTTCCGGCGCCTTTCCACTGTTGCTCGAGGCGTCGTAGTCTGTGGCTCGAATTCAAGATCAAGGCAGTGATCAAGATCAAGTGCATCGGTAGACAAATGCCCGCTCATCCGCGCGCCAACAAGAAAAGCCGTTCGGCGAATGTAGTCGCGTGCTCGTTCCGGAAGATGCCTAGCCGGTATGATAGGTGTGCCGCAACGCGTTCGATATCTGCGTGCGCTGGCGGTTGAGCATTAACCGGACCCGGCGCAGCATCATCACACTTTGCTGCTCGGGTGATTTCACCGGCACGAAGCGCGTGGTCGGCCGTGTGACCGCCTCGCAGATCGCCTCTGCATCTGCAGCATCATTCTTCTGCCGCTTCAGATAAGGCTTCACGTACTGTGCCGGCAGCAGCCTGACATCATGGCCACGTGCAGTCAGTTCTCCCGCCCAATAATGCGACGAGCTGCAGGCTTCGATACCGACCAGGCAACGTGGCAGGCTCTTGAAGAAGGCCAGCACCCGTGGACTTGAAACACTGACTTCGCAACATCAAGACCATTCGTCGTAACGTTGCCCGTCATAGATCTCCTCCAGCTCTGGCCCCCACGATCACACCGCAGCGCGGGAGGAGAGCCGTCCACCGCATCACAAGCGGACTATTACTGTTCCGAAGCAGAGTCGAAAAGCAGACTTCTCCCGGAAGGCTAATGCTTCAAGATCTGGCTGAGGAACAATTTTGTTCGATCATGGCGCGGGTGGCCGAAAAACTCGTCAGGCGTGGCCTCCTCGACGATCTGTCCGGCGTCCATGAAGATGACGCGATCGGCCACCGCCCGGGCGAAGCCCATCTCATGTGTGACGCACACCATCGTCATGCCGTCGCGCGCCAGTCCAGTCATCGTCTCCAGCACCTCGGAGACCATTTCCGGGTCGAGGGCGGATGTGGGTTCGTCGAACAGCATGACATCGGGTTTCATGCACAGGCTGCGAGCGATCGCCACGCGCTGCTGCTGGCCGCCGGAAAGCTGGACGGGGAACTTGTTCGCCTGCTCGGGAATGCGCACACGTTCCAGGAACTGGAGCGCGGTCTTGCGCGCTTCCGTGGCGGAGGCACCTTTGACCCACATCGGCCCGGCCATGCAGTTCATCAGCACCGTCATGTGCGGAAACAGGTTGAAGTGCTGGAAGACCATGCCGACGTTGGAACGTATTGCGGCGACGTTGCTCATCTTGCCATGCAGGGCAACGCCGTTCACGACGATCTCGCCGGCCTGATGCGCCTCAAGGCGGTTGAAGCAGCGGATCAATGTCGACTTGCCGGAGCCTGAAGGCCCGCAGATGACGATGCGTTCACCCTTGTGGACGGTCAGGTTGATGTCCTTCAGCGCGTGGAACTGGCCGTACCATTTGGACACGGCCCTGGCTTCAATGATGGCTTGGGCGGTCATCGCACCTTGCTCCTGGCATAGTGACGCTCGATCCGGGACTGGACAAGTTCGAGGCAGATAGACAGCATCCAATAGATCATGGCGGCCGAGATCAGCATTTCCATGTGCTGGAAGGTCTTCTGGCCGAGCGTGCGCGCCAGGAACATCAATTCCCAAACGCCGATGACGGATACCAGCGAGGAATCTTTCAGCATCGAGATGAACTGGTTGCCCGTCGGCGGAATGATGACCGGCAATGCCTGCGGCAGGATGATGCGGCGCATGGTCAAGGCGAAACCGAACCCCATGGAGCGCGAAGCCTCCCACTGGCCGCGATCGATACTCTGGATACCGGAGCGGAAGATCTCGGTCATGTAGGCGCCGTAGCAGAGTGACAGCGCCAGGATGCCGGCTGGGACCGCATTGATGACGAAGCCGAACTGCGGCAGTCCAAGATAGATCAAGTAGACCTGCATCAGCAGCGGCAGGCCGCGGAAGAAGGAGGTGTAGAAGCTGGCGATCGCGTAGGCGAAGCCATTGTTGGAGAGCTTGGCGACGGCGCCCGCCACCGCGATGACCGAAGCGATGACGATGGAAATCGCCGAGACGTAGAGCGTGGTGACGACGCCCTGGCTGATCAGGAACGGCAGTTTCTCGCGGATGAAAGGCAGGCTGAGATGGAACGTTTCGAAGAAGCCGATGAACAGGAGCAGCAGCTCCAGCCAGACGATGCCGATCTGCAGCTTGAGCGGCGCGAAGCCGATCAGCACGACGTTCAGCGTGAAGATCACCGCTATGGCGAAGCCGATGGCAAAGCGCCCGTAGAGGCCGCTCGTCGACGGTTCGCCGATTATCGGACGCATGAGTTCGGCAAAGCTGGTGCCCGACATGTTGAAAGCCATGAAGACGAGCAGAACGATGCCGAAGATCGTCGCCACGAACCAGGGCTTGTGAACGAGGACTTCGGCCTCGACGGTATCCGGATAGAGCATCTTTGAGCACCGGCGGTTCGGCGGCCTGCCAGGGCAGGCCGCCTTTGAAGGGCTAGTTCGTCTTCGAATAATCCTGGCCGTACCATTTTTCCGAGAGCTTGCTCAGCGTGCCATCCGCCTTCATCGCCTTCACGGCGTCGGCGATCTTGGCCGACAGTTCCGGATCGCCATGCTCGATGGCGATCGCCAGCGGCTCGTAGAACACCGGATCGCCGATCTGCTTGATCGGATAGCCGGCCTTCACGGCATCGAGGATCGACGGCAACGACGACACCACCGCGTCCAGGCGCACGCCATCCCCGAGGCGAAGGTCGTCGAAGGCCGTCGTCGAGTTCTCGTAAGAGTGGACTTCCTTCGGGTTGAGCTTGTACTCGAAGGCCGGCGCGCCGGCGGCGTCGAGCGTCAGATCCTTCTTCGCATAGGCTTCGAAGGTGGACGTGCTGGTGGCGCCAACCACCTTGCCGTCGAGGTCGGCCAGGGTCTTGGCCTTGCTGTCCTTGTGCACGGCGACCGCGGCCGGCGTGTAGTAGTACACCGCCGGGAAATCGAAGATTTCGGCGCGCTTCTTGGTTGGCGTCATCGAGCCGACATGCATGTCCCAGCGCCCCGCCCAGTTGCCGGCGGTGATGATGTCCCAGCCAGGCGTGACGAACTCGACCCTGACGCCGAGATGCTTGCCGATCGCCTTGGCCACGTCGACGTCGAAGCCGTCGAGTTCATTGTTGGCGTTCACGAAGGATTGTGGCGCCCAGTTGGCGTCCGTCGCAACCTTGAGCGTGCCTGCCGCGGTCACGCGGTCGAGAACCGCGCCGGCGTGGGCAGGATATGCGCCGAGTGCAAGCGCCAGCGCGGCCATCGCCATTTGTCGTCTGTTCCAGAATGTCATGTGCGTATTCCCCTGTTGTTTGTTCAGTCCCATGCGCTCATGGCCGTTCAGCCGGTCATGACTTCGCGATCCCTTGCCGACGAGATCGACATCCTCCGGATGGCCCGCGGATTTAGCGACGCCCGCGCCGAGCAGGTCTTCCGCTGCGGATGTCTGCAGCAATCATTCCCTCGCTCACGGGGAAAGCTTTGGCCTCTTGCCAGCGAAGTGCCGCCCGGTGCTTTGAACAAAACACCCTCACCTGCTCCGCGAAGATCGCTAACCATGGGCGACGGCCCCTCTCGCGTGATCGACGCCCAGCAGGAAGTCGGCCATCGTGTCGGCGACGAGAGCCGGCGCCTCGATCAGGATCGAGTGGCGAAGCCTGGGCAGGATGGCGATTTGCGAACCTTGAACCTGTTCGTGCATCAGCCGCGCCATGCGCGGACTGGATCCCTGGTCGTGCTCGCCGGTCACGATCAGCGTCGGGCAGGTAATGCGGTCAAGGATGCCGCCGAAATCGGTTTCGGCGAGAACCCGGTAGGCTGCGGCATAGCAGTCACGGTCGTTCTCGGCGTCGCGCCGGCGCAGTTCCGCGATGATCTCAGGGTTCCTGTTCTGAAAATCCTCCGTCAGCCAACGCGACAGCGAGGCGGCGTGATGCGCCGATGCATCGCTCGCCATCAGCGCCGCCAGCCGGCCGCGCACCGCATGCCGCTCCTCCGGCGTCCGGCCTGCGACCGTCGACAGCAGCACCAGTTTTTGCAGGCGTTCGGCATGCGTCAGCGCGAGGCGCTGCGCGATCAGACCGCCCAAGGAAAACCCTGCCAGATTGAAGGTGGAAAACCCCAGATGATCGGCCAGGGCCAGCGTCTCGCCGACGAAAGCATCGATCTCGTAGCGGCCCTTGACCCGGCTTGAGCGGCCGTGGCCGCGCAAATCGAAGGTAAGGACCGCGAAGCGATCTTTCAGCCGCTCGGCCACGCCATTCCAGGCTTCGAGATAGGAGCCGACGCCATGGATGCAGACCAGCGGCACGCCGCCTTCGCCTTCGAGGCGCCAATTGAGCAGCACGCCTTCGACATCGAGCTGGCCGGAACGCGCCACTCTCACGCCCTCGCCGCCTGACGCGCCTTGTCTCGCTCGCGCGCTGCAAAGACCGGCATCACCTCGTCGACCCAAAGCTTGATCGTCTTCTTCTGCAGCTCGAACGGCAGGTTGAACGTCAGGCCGAGGCAATATTGGTCGACGCCGGCCGCTTCATAGTCGAGCAGCTTCTCGATCACCTCGTCCGGCGTACCGAACATGAGGTTGCGGCGGATGTTTTCGGGATTGTAGTTGTTCTTGCCCTTGACGCTGTCGTAGGGCACGGCTTCGGGAAAGCCGCTGCGCACCGTGCCGATGTTCTGGAACAGGTTCTCGAACGCGCGGCCATAGTCGATGGCATGCCCGACCGCGACCTCCCAGTCCTGCGCCCGTTCGTAGACGCAGGTGCGACGCTGCATCATCAGGCGCGGCCGCGGCACCTCCGGATGATCGGCCACGGCCTTGCGGAATTTCTCGCCGAGCACGGCGATCTCCGCCGCCGGCGCCGAGAGCGGCGTCGACAGGATCGAGGCGCCGATGCCGACCGCCCAGTCGAATGTGCCCGGG
Source organism: Mesorhizobium sp. ES1-6 (assembly GCF_020164775.1). NCBI lineage: Bacteria > Pseudomonadati > Pseudomonadota > Alphaproteobacteria > Hyphomicrobiales > Phyllobacteriaceae > Mesorhizobium > Mesorhizobium sp. ES1-6. The sequence continues at coordinate 101,906 of NZ_JAIUGU010000006.1, read as the reverse complement.
TCTCGAGCGGCCACCCAGATCGGCGGGTGCGGCTTCTGCAGCGGCTTCGGCACGCCGGCGGCCGAGGGGAACTTCCAGTAGTGACCGTCATGGGCATAGTCATCGGCCCACAGCCTCTTCACCGCCGGCACCAACTCCTTGAGATAGGCGACGCCTTCCTGCTGCGGCATGCCGCCGGCCATGCGGTCGAATTCATACTGATAGGAGCCGCGCGCGATGCCGAATTCCAGCCGCCCGCCGGTCAGGTGGTCGCAAAGCGCGGCCTCCCCCGCCAGCCGGATCGGGCTCCAGTAGGGCGCGACCAGCGTCGAGGTGCCGAGCCGGATCTGTTCGGTGTGCTGGGCAAGCCAGGTCAGCGTCATCAGCGGGTTGGGCGAGATCGTGCATTCGATCGTATGATGCTCCGCCGTCCACAGCGTTTCGAAACCGCCCTCGTCAGCCATGCGCGCGAGGTCCAGGAGATTGCTCTTCACCCTTGCCATCGGGATATCGGGCGAGAAGCGCTCCATGGTCAGCGATACGGCGAATTGCATGTCGGTCTCCCGGTCGTTGCGTCGGGTCTTGGTCAGCGAAGGCGGATAACGAACGGGTCCTGCATGGCGCCCGAATAGTCGATGACGACGTTCTTCAGGCGCGAGAACTCCTCCATGGCGTCGAAGCCGCCCCGCCGCCCGTAGCCGCTCTCCTTGAAGCCGCCATTGGCGGACATGAAGGAGGAGGCGCGATAGGTGTTGATCCAGACCGTGCCGGCCTCGACGTCCCTGGCGAAGCGCAGTGCGCGGTTGATGTCGCGTGTCCAGATGCCGGAGGCGAGCCCGTAGCGCGTGTCGTTGGCGAGCCGGATCATCTCGTCTTCCGACGAGAACGGGATGACGCCGACGACAGGGCCGAACAGCTCCTCCTGCATGAACTCCATGCCGTTCTCGGCCTCGGTCATCACCGTCGGCTCGAAATACCAGCCGCCGGCAAGCTCGTCCGCCTGCGGACGCTCGCCGCCGGCCGCGATCCGCGCGCCTTGGCGCACACCGGAAGCGACATAGCCTTCCACTTTGGCAAGCTGTGCCGACAGCGCGAGGGGGCCGATATCGGTGTCCTCCAGCATCGGCAGCCCGACCCGCACCCGCCTTGTGCGTTCGACCAGCGCCTCGACGAAGCGGTCATAGACGCTCGCCTCTACGAAACAGCGCGAGCCGGCGACGCAGGTCTGGCCCGCGGCCGCGAAGACACCGGACACAACGCCGTTCACGGCATGATCGATGTCGACGTCGCCGAAGACGACGTGAGGGGACTTGCCGCCAAGCTCCATCGAGCAGGGGATGAGGTTCTGCGCCGCATTGGCGGCAATGCGCCGCCCGGTTGCGGTCGAACCGGTAAAGACGAATTTGGCGATGCCTGGATGCCTGGTCAGCGCGTAGCCCGCGACAGCTCCCGTGCCAGTCACGACGTTGACGACCCCGGCGGGATAACCGGCTTCCATGATCAACTCCGCCAGAGCGAGTGTCGAGGCCGAAGCATGCTCGGACGGCTTGACGACCACTGTGTTGCCGAGCGCAAGGCAGGGCGCCAGCGTGCCGGTGAGCAGCATCAGCGGCGAATTCCACGGCGTGATCATGCCGACGACGCCGATCGGCTCGCGCAGGTTGAAGTTGAGCATGTCGAGCTTGTTGACGGGAATCGTGTCACCGAGCAGCTTGTCGGCCATGCCGGCGAAGTAGGTGTAGCTGTCGGGCATGGCGCGCATCTGCGCCCGCATTTCCTTGAGCAGCTTGCCATTGTCGCGTGTCTCGATCAGCGCCAGCTCGTCGGCATTGTCGAGGACCAGTTCCGCCAGGCGGCGCACCAGCCTGCCGCGGTCGGTCTGGGTCATACGTCGCCAGGCCGGATTGGCGAAGGCCTCGCGAGCCGCCTCGACCGCCGCGCCGACATCCTCGGCGTCGGCCTCGGCGAACTGGTACCAGGGCCTGCCCGTGGTCGGGTCGAAACTGTCGATATATTGCCCGCTCCTCGGCGCCACGAACGCGCCGTTGATGAAAAGGTTCTGGCGTGAGCCTTCGAGCGATGCGACCGTCGTTTTCATGCTGTCTGCCCTGCGTGGATCATCATTCGGACGCGGCCTGCGTCCACGATTGCGACTGGCCGTCGATCATTGCGACGCGGCCGCCGTCGCCGGTATCCATGTAGATGCCGAAGCGCTTGTCCTGCCGCTCGCGCGCATAGCGACGCAGCATGGCGCGCAGCTCGTGCGTGGCGATCCGCTCGTAGGGCAGCATGTCGACTGGAAAGAAGGCGTGGCCATCCGGCAGGGCGGCTTCAGCACCCTCGCGGCTCAGCTCGGCACGGTAGATCAGGTAGCCGGGATCGCTGTCGGCGACATCGAAAACCGAATAGAGGAAGGTGTTTTCGGGAACGAGGCTCAGCGCCTCGCCGCCATCTAGGATCAGGTTGCTATCCGCCTTGCGGCGCCTTGCCGTCGGCAACATCCAGCCGCCTTTACCGTCGTTGCGCAAGAGGATGCGATCGCCAGCCTCGACCAGATAGCCGATGATCATGTCTTGCGAGGCCAGCCAACCGGCCGGCAGCGGATCCTTCACGCTGGCGTAGCGGCCGCGGCAAAACCCGAGCGGCGCTGACGGGCTGGTTCCGAAGGCCTGCACCTGACCGATCAGGATGATGTGGTCGCCGGCCTCGACGCGATTGTGAACGGTGCAATCGAACCAGGTCAGGCTGTCGGTGAGGACCGGCGCGCCGGTGTGGGCGCGATCGTGGTTCACCGACTGGAACTTGTCCGCAGCCTTCGATGCGAACACCGATGAAACATCGACCTGCCCCTCATGCAGGAAATTGACTGCGAAGGATTGGCTTTCACTGAAGGCTGGAAAGCTCGCCGCCGATTTGCCGACACAGACCAGTAGCAGCGGCGGATCGAGCGAGACGGAAGTGAAGGAATTGGCCGTCATGCCGCGTGGATTGCCGTCGCTGTCGCGCGTGGTGATCACGGTGACTCCGGTGACGAAGGTGCCGAAGGCGCGACGCAAAGCGATCGGGTCGATCGTCCTTTGTGCCACCGCGTCCGCCATCGCTTTCCTCCACATTGCGGTATGGAACCTAGGCAGGAGCCGGCACGGCTTCTTCCTCCGATCTGTAGGAAAGACTTCGCGACAGTCTGCTGCCATCCCGAGCAAGCGCGAGCGCGACGCACCATATGTCGGCGGAATGTTGGGATGGCCCGGTTCTAGCGGACCGTCGGCACGGGGCTGTCGATGATGCCGCTGAGTCGGATCGCCAGCTCGACCGCGAAGCGCTGTTCGGGCGTGTCGAGCCGGATGCCGAACAACTCCTCCATGCGCGACAAGCGATAGCGCAAGGTGGTGACATGCAGGCCGAGGGCGTCGGCGCAGGCTTGGCTGCGGCAGCCTTCGCGTAGATAGGCAAACAGCGTGTCCAGATAAGGCGTGCCGTGCTCGCGGTCATGTGCGGCCAGCGCGCCGACGCTTTTGTCGACGAAGTTGCGCACGTCGGGCACATCGGCGGCGGCGACCAGCATCGGCAGCGGGCCAAAATCCTGGCCGGCGAAGACGCCGGTGCGCCCGAAGGAGCGGCCGATGCGGATCATGCGGCGGCAACGCTCCCACGCCGTCGGGTAATCGGCCAGCGCGGCGCATATTTCGGAAACGAGGACCGCCGGCTCACGTTCGAAATAGCGGCCAAGCTCCGCGGCGATTCTGTTCGGCAATTTCGCGAGACGGACGCTGTCCTGACCGGCATCGTCTGCAACGAGACAGACGAGGCCGCCTTCATTGGCGATAACGATGCCTGCCATGCCTGCCTGTTCCAGAAGCCGGACAAGGGCATGATGCGGATCAGCAAGACCACTGCCGCCGTTCCCGGCCTCGTCGGCGTAGTCGACCACAATCATTCTCTGCGGCGTCGTCAGGTTGACCCCTAAGCGGCGCGCGTGATTGACGATATCGGCCTCGTCGCGCCAGCGGCGCTCGACGACTTCCAGGAAAAGCTCGGTCAGCGATCTGGTCTCGAAGCGGAAGCGGACGAAGCTACGCATCATCTGCACGCTGAGCGCGAATTTGGCGCTGTCGAGAAGCATCTGGTCGAGTTGGCCGGATTGCTGTGGCGTCGGAAAAATCATCAGCGCGCCAACCACTTCGTCATCGATTGTGAGCGGCTCGATGCGCACCGAAAGCTTGAGCCGGTGCGTGCCGCCGTCGACGAACAGCGTCTCGCTCTGGCGCGTCTCGGACGCGCCGCGCGCGACCTTGAATACCTGCCGGTTGAGCACGCCGCTGACGGCTTGTTGCCAGGTCGCTGCATCAAAATGCGCTTCGCTCGGCGAGCGGCCAGCCACGACTAGGTTGGCGTGGAAATCGATGACCACGACCGGATTGGGCAACAACTCGCCGACTTTCTCGGCGAGCGAGACCACCGATCCTTCCGACAGGGCCTGCTGAAGAAGCGTGGTGTGCGCCAGCAAAGCGCGCTGCAGGCGCTCGCCGGCTTGCTTCTCCTGGCGCAGGCGATGCTGCTTCTCCACCGCGATCTCGCCCAGATGCACGATCATGCCGATGAAGGCGATATCCTCGGCGCTCACTTCGGTGATCTCGCGCGAGACGACGGTCAGCACCATTGGCCGGCCGTCTTCATCGACGCAGTTCATCGGCATCACCAGGACGCTGCGGTAGTCGCGCTCGAACGCCTCGCGTCGATAGCCCGGAAACTCTTCGGACACCCGCGCATCCCTGATGTAGACGGGTTCGTTGCGGTTGAGCGCCACGATCGAAGGACTGGTCGCGAGTTCCCAACGGTCCGGAAGCATGCGTTGGATGAGCGTCGGGTCGTGACGGACGATGACATATGCGTGGCCATGCGGCGCATCGATGCTCATGATCGAGCCCAGGGTCCATTTGGCATGGCGGCAGGCTGCCAACACGAGGTCGCGCAGCACTGACTGGAGATCGCCACCCGAATTGATGAGGCTGGCGGCGTCCCGCAAAGAGAGAATTTGCGACTCGTGGTCCACGCCCGGTCTTCCGCCTCGCAAGGGCCAATTTAAGCCGTCGCGATCTACGAACGCTACACCGCTTCCAAGCGAGGTGCACGCCGATTCTTCCTACGAACCGGAGGAATACCTGTCCATTGGGCCTTACTAGGCTGGGCTTCCACCAACAGGGCCCAAAATCATGGAATTGCGAAAAGTCTGCACCTTCATCGAGGAAGTGCGCATCGAAGGGGGCAAGGCGGCTGCCAAGCCGGTAACATCGATCGTCGTCGCCGCCGTCCTGCGCAATCCGTGGGCCGGGCGCGGTTTCGTCGAGAACTTGCGGCCGGAGATCGTGGCCATCGCGCCCCGGCTGGGGTATGAACTCACGCATCGCTTGCTCGGACTTATGCCTGCGGAGCGCATCGAGAGCTACGGCAAGGCCGCTGCTGTCGGGGTCGCAGGCGAGATCGAACACGCCTCGGCAATGATCCATACGCTGCGCTTCGGCAACGTGTTCCGCGACGCCGTTGGCGGTACGACCTATCTGGAATTCTGCAACACCCGCAATGCGCCGGGCGCGCTTCTGTCATTGCCGATGATGCACAAGAGCGAGAACGGCCGCCGCTCGCATTTCATCACCGCCAACTTTCAGATCGCCGACGGCCCGGGCGCCGACGAAATCGTCGTGGCCATTGGCGCGGCCGACGGCGGCCGGATCCATCCGCGGATTGCGGACCGTTTTCAGGACATGAAGGAAATGGAAAAGGAGATGGCAATTTAGCGTCGATCGCAACATTCTCATCGATTATGTGCGTTTACGGGAACCGGCGCAGCCGGTCTCAAAGGTCGACCAGGTGGGGTCCATGGAAAGCACAGTTCCCAGCAGCGGGCTCGCAAGGCAATCACCGGGGTAGCGATATCAGAGACATAAACACACAGCCAAAAGGGACGAGATGCCTATCGCAGGCACGCCCGTTGGTTCAGAGGTATCGGCCAGGTGACAAAGCTTGGCACGTTCTGATTTGTAAAGGGCGTAACGCCTACCCTTCGAGAAGTGCAGGCTCGCAAGAGAGCAAATTTATTCTGGTAAATGGTGATGGGTTGCGAAGGTGCTGTAGCTTGGGATTGTCGTGGTTGTTTAGGGGCACAGCCAAGCTGGGCGGCTTTTGTTGCGTCGTCGCAATCGCGCTGTCCCGGTTCGGGGTGGAGACGGGGCCGGAATCAGCCTGGCAGCTTATGGTTGGAGCGAGTAGGGACACTCAAACTGACGGGAGGGGACACGGTCGACATCTATAGCGGCCGTGATTGCCAGAATGTTCCAAAGACATTCACGGAATACTCAGGGCAGGATGCGCGCCGTAGCGTGTCAGATCTGGCCGTCGATGTTGACGTCTCGCGCGCCACCGTCAGGGCGCGCGAATGGTGCGGCTGGAACGGTCCGGCCAGATCATTGGCTACACTGTGGTGCTGCGTGCCGACGCGGTCGATCAGCGCATCCGTGGGATCATGATGATCGAGATCGAAGGCCATGCCGCCGATCGGGTGATCCGGGCGCTTGGCGGCTTCCCTGAAGCCTCGACCATCCATACCACCAACGGCCGCTGGGATTTGGTTGTCGAACTTGGAACCGCCTCGCTGACTGATTTCGATTGGGTACTGCGCCGCATCCGCCTGATTGGCGGCATAACCGGCAGCGAAACCAGCCTTCTAGTGGCTACGCCGCGCACGACGCGAGCACGCCTAACGTAGCAGCGGCGCTCGGGATCGTCCTCTCGGGCCAAGCTAGAACTTGTCGAGTGGGTAAATCGGCCGTGGCACGTTCCTGAACGGCATTTTGGCGTAGTCCATCGTCGACAGGGCACCGCAATCGCAGACGATGATCTCTCCAGCGATGGGTTCAAAGTCCGCGCGGAAATGCTGCTGGGATTTTACAACAATCACGTCGTGTGCAGTCGGCTCTATGCCGAAGGCTCGGAATTGCTCCTGATCCAGCAACTGCGAGCGCTCAGTGACGACGAGCACCTTCACTCCACCGACTGAGATGACCGCCGTGGGACCGAAACTGAATTGGAGCCCGCCCAACTGCGGCCCGGTGCCTACAAGCTTTCCGTCGCTTAGACGGAAAAGCTTAGCCTCAACCTGCAACGGTGCTCCGCCAAAGCGCGGGTCCATCTTGCCGCCCAGGGAAACGGAAACGGTATCTCCGATCTTCGCATTGGATAGCTGGTTAACTGTCCCGGCATCAACCATCGGGCCAAAACACGCATTCTGGACGCGCGCCTTCAAGAGCGCATCGAGAAGCGCGGTGGCGTCGCCATACGCGCCGGCACCCGGATTATCGGCGTAGTCAGCGATGATTAGCGGCCGTTCACCCCTGTAGCAGCGAGCAATCTCGGCGGACTCTTTAGGCGTGTAGAACTTGTTGAGGACATTCTCGCGATTGTTCCAGATTTTGTCGGCGATGCGCTCCGCAAAAGCTATGTGTCTGTCGGGATCGCCGTCATAGCTCACCACCACAGTGGGGCCGACTTCTTTGACATCGGCACCTGGAAAGGCCCCGTTGATGCTGACCGCGAGGGCACCGGCGCTCTTTTCATGCTCCCTTGCTTCTTCTATCCAATCGACCATGGGCCCGATATCGGTGCGGCCGGCATTTGCCTCCTCCAGCATTGGCCTTCGCACCAATAGAGTCTTGGGTCTGATGGAACCTTGAACTGCCTTGTGCAGCAACTCGGCCGCATGGCGAGCGGTTTCGCGCATATCGACATGCGGATAGGTTTTGAAAGAGATCAGGACGTCCGCGTTTTCACACATGCTGGCGGTAACGTTGGCATGCGGGTCCAGTGTGACGGCGATCGGTATCCGGCGTTTCAGCACTCGACGTAGACGCTCAAGCAATTCACCTTCGCCATCTGAAGAGAAATCGGTCACCATTGCGCCATGCAAGCCAAGCAAAATGCCGTCAAGCTTGTCGCCCAAAGCCGCCGTCTTGGCCAAGATCTCATGCGAGATGCGGTCAAACGCGTCACGCGTTACCGGTCCGGCAGGTTCGGCATCGGCACTTATCGCATGCACCAGGTCCCATTCATATTTGCGCGCAACATCCAGAAATCCGGCAAGTTCGGTATTGGCATCCCCTCGAGCCGAAATGGCCTCCTCGCCTACCTGGATACGGCTGCTCCGAAAGGCTTCATAGTCCGTCTTGATCACGTTGAAGGTGTTCGTTTCGTGGGTGAATTCGGCGGTCAAAACACAATGCGTCATTTGCTCGTCCTCTTAAGGAGCAATCGCGGAATGAATCCGCTATATATTCGGAGTGGGCTCGCTTCCGGGATTGCTTCACGCCGAAAGTTTTGCGCCGACTAGGAGATCTTCAACCATCGAACTCCTGAACGTGTCGGTCTTTCCCGTCCCGTCGATGTTCATCAGCACAGCGACTGCGTGGCCATGGTCCTTTGTCAGGACAACCATATTGGAAGCACCGAAATCGCTGCCGGAGTGACCAACAAAGGGTGTCCCGTTGATTTCCTCCTCGATCCAGCCGAGCCCCTGATAGTGAACGATCGCTGGGTCGATCTGGTCGCGCAGCATGGCGGTGACGGCGGCTGGCGATAGGATTTCCTGACTGGCGGTTTCACCCCCGAGCATTGCACGTAACATCTTTGCAAGGTCGTCGACCGAACAGCGCAACATGCCTGCAGGGACATCCGGATAACCTTCCTGAGGCAGTGGAACGAAAGCCCCCTTTTCAAACCTGTAGGGTCTCGAAATCACGTCCGGCGCAAATTGCTTCAGATACCAATGCGCGTTGCCGATGCCGAGGGGTTCGAATATTTGCTTCTCCACATAAGAGGAGAAGCCCTGTTTGCTGAGACACTCAACGACATAACCTGCCAGGGCAACGGCTACGTTGGAATACGACCACCTCTTGCCAGGTTTTGCTTTGTAGTACGATTTCCTGGGCGAATAGGTGTGCCCACCCTTCACAAGATAGTCGCGAAGGAAGCCAGACAGGCTTTGCGTCGGATCTCCCACGACGGAGTAGTCCCCATATCGGTCATCCGAGATGCTGGACGTGTGGGTGATGAGTTGATGCGGCGTGATCGGTATGTTGGGATGGTAGGGATTTGTAACGGTAAGGTCGATGAACTCGTTCACGTCTCGATGCAGGTCGAGACCCTTGCGCTCAAACAGCTGGACAAGGGCGGAGGCCGTAAACAGCTTGCTGACGGAGGCCAGATGCGTTGGGGTGTCTGCAGTGAATTTTCGTTGTTGTTGAATGTCGGCAAAACCAAAGCCGGCCGAATAGCCGGTTGAACCGTTTTTCGAAATTATGCCCACGGCGGCTCCTGGAACCTTGGCCGCCGCCATGCGTGCCGGAACTCCGGCTTCGAAGTTGCGGCGCCAGGTCTCGAAGGTCTGGTTTGGCTTTTTATCCGCCAGAACAACCGTCGCCTGTGGCACAAGCAAGCCGGCCAGTCCCATCTTAAGCAGCGAACGCCGGGTTGAGGTCATGATCATTCTCCTTGTCTTGAAGTGTCTGGCAGATTGAATTTTCTGATGGACTGGTCCGCGCACCAGTGGGCGTCACTCGAGCAATCGCTTGGCGACATGCTCCCGTCAGAAATCACGCTGAATGCTGATCATGCCGCCCAGCGCGTCGCCCGGTTTCGAGGGGTCGCTGCCGAAGACGGTGTAATTGAGTTCGGGCGTTACCGTGAACCCTGGAGCAATCTCGTAGTCAAAGTTGAACGCCAAGGCGTACATGCCGGCATCTTCATAGCCCGTCTGGCCATTGAGGGTGAGCTTTGGCAACAGGAACACAGAAACGCCGCCCCACGCCGCGCAGCTCCCGTTCCATGCTCCAAAATAATTTGGGATTCCAGGGTTTGATTGATACCCACCCATGACGAAGACTGAGAAAGTGTCGCCAAGCTTGAGGTCCAGCCGCGCCTTTGCCGCGACTTCTTCGGCCACTGAGTCGTAGCCGATGACCGCCCCAATCGCCCCCCAGTTTCGTTCGAGTTTCAGGCCGCCGACGAGGTGAGGCATATAGCTGTCGATTGCATGCCCTTCATCGCCCTTTTCATCGTCGCCTTCGTCCCCTTGCTCGGCGCCAAGCATCGCGGAAATGCCACCCCCGAGGCTGGCCGTGTAATTCAGCTGATTTGTGTTGCTGCCGGCGTAGGGGATGACATCGTCGTTTAGAACATTGCCGGCCGAATCCAGCCAGCTATCGAATTGCGAGCTGGAGGCGCCGACCTGGATACCACCCAGGCCAATAACCCCCTCGGAAAAGGTGACGCCTTCATTGACGCCGTCAACGATGTTGGATTCCAATTCGAAATATGCGCGCAGCATCCCCTGTTCAGTTTGGGTCCGGACATCACCGTACAGGGTTGCGCTGGTGGATTGGCCCCAGGTTTTTCGGCGCTCACCAGAGGAAGGGTCGGCGCCGGCTGTGATTTCGTACTCGACGGATCCGCCGATCCTTATGCAGGTGGGGCTTTGCGGGAGCTGGACAAACCCCTCCCCCATTGCAATACAAATACTTACATTTCGAGAAGGATCGTAATCCCTGAGGGATACGGCGTCGGTCGCGTGAACGAGCGGCACTTCGAACAGTACAGCACTCATCCAGCCAAGAATTTGGCCTTCAAGGATCTGGCCCTGTCTCATCATCTCCCACCTTATTGGTTATGGAATTGATCTATTTCGGCTCGCGGCGCTCAGTCCAAAAGGCCTTTCGCTGCGCTCGAAGCCTTTGCTGGCCCGAAGCAGATTGAGGGTGTATTCTTCGCGCACGTGGCCGGCCACGAGGTCTTCAGCTGTGACTTCTTCGACACTCTCGCCGTTCTGCATCACCATCAGCCGTTCACACATGTGGTGGATCACACCGAGATCATGGCTGACCATCAGGAAAGTGAGCTTGCGCTGCTGCCGCAGGTCCTGCAGGAGATTCAGCACTTCGGCCTGCACGGAAGCGTCGAGTGCCGAGGTCGGCTCGTCGAGCAGCAGGATTGATGGTTCGAGGATAAGGGCGCGCGCTATTGCCAAGCGCTGGCGTTGGCCGCCGGACAGCTGATGCGCGTAGCGGAAGCGAAAGCCAGAGCCCAGCCCGACCTCGTCGAGCGCTCGCCGGATCCGCTTCTCGCCATCGCCGATGCCATGGATCGCGAGAGGCTCCTGCAGCAGCCGATCGACTGTCTGGCGCGGATGCAGCGAACCGTACGGGTCCTGGAAGACCATCTGCACCTGGCGATAAAATTCCATGTCGCGGTGGTGGCCAAGCGGCCGGCCTTGGACCAGCGCAGTCCCGGATGTGATCGGCGCCAGCCCAGCGATAGCCCTCAGCAGCGTCGACTTGCCAGAGCCAGATTCGCCGACAAGCCCGAATGATCCGCCGGGCTGCACGACAAGGCTTACGCCCTTTAGCGCGCGAAACCTGTTGAAGGTGACCTCCAGGCCGGAAATGGCGATGGCTGCGGTCATTGCGCCCACTCCGGCTTGCGGTCGAGCACCGGCAGCGGGTGACGGTCGGCGCCGATTTTTGGCATGCAGTTGAGCAGCCCGCGCGTGTAGGGATGCTGGGCCTGACTCAATTCCGACGCCTTGAGCTGCTCGACGACTTTGCCGGCATACATGACGATGACGCGGTCGCAGAAGGAGGATACCAGGCGCAGATCGTGCGAAATGAAGATCAGCCCCATGCCGCGCTCGCTGACCAGCCTGTCGAGAATGCCGAGCACGTCGAGCTGCACCGTGACGTCGAGCGCCGAGGTCGGCTCGTCAGCGATCATCATTTCCGGTCCGGCGATCAGCATCATGGCGATCATGGCGCGCTGGCTCATGCCGCCGGAGACTTCGTGGGGATGCAGGTCGAAGACGCGTTTGGGATCGCGGATCTGCACCGCCTCGAGCATGGCCAGCGCGCGCTCGCGCGCCTCGGCCTTGCCGACCTTTTCGTGGGTGCGCAGCGTCTCGACGATCTGGCGGCCGATGCTCATCACCGGATCGAGCGAATATTTCGGATCCTGCGGGATCATGGCGAGGCGCTTTCCTCGCAAGCTCCGCCGCTTGCGCGGCGGCAGCGTGAGCAGATCGAGCCCGTCGAAGGTTAGTGTTGTGGCCGACACCTGCGCCTCGGGCGGCGTCAGCCCCATGAGGGCGCGGCCGGTCTGCGATTTTCCCGAGCCGCTCTCGCCGACGATGCCCAGGCGCTCGCGGCCGAGCGAAAAGGAGACGCCGCGTACCGCCTCGATCATGCCGGTGCGGGTCGGAAAGGTGACGCGCAGATCCTTTACTTGGAGCAGATCACTGCTCGCTGCACTCATGTTGGCGGGCCTCATGTTCATTGCTCGTTACCGTGCGGATCGAGTGCATCGCGAAGCCCCTCACCGAGAAGGTTGAAGCCGAGGCTGACAATCAGTATGGCAACGCCTGGCGCGGCAGCGACCCACCATTGGTCGAGGATGAAGCGGCGGCCAGAGGCAATCATCGCGCCCCATTCCGGCAGCGGCGGTTGCGCACCCAAGCCAACGAAGCCCAGGCCGGCCGCAGTCAGAATGATGCCAGCCATGTCGAGTGTCACCCGGACGATTAGCGATGAGGTGCACAGCGGCATGATATGTCGCAGCACGATCCGCAGGGGCGAGGCGCCCATGAGTTGGACGGCTTTGATGTAGTCTGAGTTGCGCACGGTCAGTGTCTCGGCGCGCGCAATGCGAGCATAAGGCGGCCAGGAGGTGATGGCGATGGCCAGCACCGCGTTTTCGATGCCGGGGCCGAGGGCGGCGACGAAGGCCAGCGCCAGGATCAATTTTGGGAACGCAAGAAAGATATCAGTAATGCGCATCAGCACCGCATCGACCCAGCCGCCAGCATAACCGGCCGTCGTGCCAACCACGAGGCCTATCGGTGCTGCAATAATGGCGACCAGCACAACCACGAAAAGCGTCAGCCGCGAACCATGGATGATGCGGGAATATATGTCGCGACCCAGATCGTCGGTGCCAAACCAATGCTCGGCGTTCGGCGTCAGCAGCCGGGCGTTTTTCAAGTCACCGACGAGCGGCGAGTAGGGCGCGAGCTGGTCGGAGAAGACGGCGGTGAACAGGAGGGCCACGACAATGAAGGCCCCGACCATTGCCAGCCTGTTTGCAACGAGACGTCGCCACATCGTATAGGCGCGACCGAGGCGGGCCTGCGAGCGTGACGAAGGGTGCTCCGAAAGCAGCCAGCGGCGATATGACAGAGTTGTTTGTTCTAACGAGCTCATGAGCGATCGTTCCAAGGAATGCCGTTTAGGAGCCTCTCACAGGCCGGCGCGAGGCAGCTGCCTGGCGCGAAGGCAGACAGCCAGGTCATTGCGGTTTCGTCCTTGGATCGAGGACCCGATAGAGCAGGTCCGCAAACAAGTTGATCGCGATGAACACCGAGCCGATGATGACGGTGCCGCCAAGCACTGCGTTCATGTCCGCATTCTGCAGCGAGTTGGTGATGTAGAGGCCGATACCTGGCCACGAGAACACAGTCTCCGTCAGCACCGAGCCCTCAAGCAGCCCGGCGTAGGAAAGCGCGACGACGGTGACCATCGGCACGGCGGCGTTGCGCAGCGCGTGCCTCCATATGATGCGTGTTTCCGAGAGGCCCTTCGCCCGCGCCGCGATCACATACTCTCGGGACAGCTCGTTCAGCATGAAAGAGCGCGTCATGGCGCTGATGTAGGCGAGGGAAAAGTAACCGAGCAACGCTGCCGGAAGGATGAGGTGGCGAAAGACGTCCCGGAAAACATCCCACTGTCCCTGCCAAGCCGCATCGATCAGGTAAAAGCCGGTAAGGGGCTCGAAGCTGTACTCGTATGTGATGTCGATGCGGCCGGGGAATGCCACCCAGTGCAGTTCCGCGTAAAACAGCAGCAGGCAAAGAAGCGCCAGCCAGAAGATGGGGACCGAATAGCCGACCAAAGCTATGGCGCGAACGATCTGATCGACAAGGCTGCCACGCCGGACAGCCGCCAACACGCCGAGCGGCACGCCGATGAACGAACCGATCAGGGTACCCACGGTTGCCAGTTCGACGGTAGCCGGGAAGACGCGGCGGATGTCGACCATCACCGGGTTTGTGGTCAGCACCGATCTGCCGAAATCACCACTGAGGACTCCCTTGATGTAGAGGTAGAACTGTTCCAGCAACGGCAGGTCGAGACCCATCTCGCGCCGGGTACGTTCGACGACACTGGCTGGTGCCCGATCGCCAAGCACGGCCAGCACCGGATCGATGGGTATGACCCGGCCAATAAAAAACGTCACAGCGAGTAGACCGAGATAGGTGATTGCCGCGATGGCGACGAAAGAGGCGACGGATGCGAGAAGCGCAATGGCACTTTCTGCACCGCGGCCCATCGCGGCCGGTCTTCCAGCAGCGCTCAAGCTCGACGGTTCCACCGGCTATTCCTTTGTGATGGTGCTCAAGAAATTGGTGTCGAAGCTTGGCCCGAGTTCGAAGCCTTTGACGCTGTCGCGCAGTCCCGCCACTTCGGTCTTTTGGTAGATGATGGCGAAAGGACCGGCGTCGAGAACCTCCTGCTGGAGATGCCGGTACATTTGCGCGCGCCTGGCAGTGTCCTTCTCAAGCAGAGCGGCTTCCGTCTGCTTGGTGAGTTCAGGAACATCCCATGCGTTGCGCCAGGCGAGTGTCTTGTTTTTGCCCTCGTCCGAATTGTCGGTGTTGGACGCGAATGTCTGGGCGTTGGAGTTGGGATCGAAATAATCCCCGCCCCACTCGCCGATATAAATATCGTGGTTGCGGGCGCGGTACTTGGTCACCGTTTGCTTGTCGTCGCCAGGAATGATCTCGATCTTGATGCCGGCCTCCGCCGCGGTCTGCTGAATGGATTCGGCGATGCCCGTCACCGGCTGGCTGTTGCGGACATCCATGGTCACACTGAAGCCGTCCTTCAGCCCTGCCCTCTCGAGAAGCTCCTTGGCCTTGGCGACATCCAGCTTGAAAGGGCTCTCATCGAGCTCGCCCAGCATTCCCTTGGGCAGGAAGGTCTGGTGGATCTGCCCTATGCCCTTGATCAGGGTTGCCCCAATGGCATCGTAGTCAATGAGATATTTGACGGCTTGGCGAACCTCGGGCTTGGCCAGGTTCCCGTTCCTCTGATTGAGACTGATGTAGTAGATCGTGTTCTTGCCGGCGCTGGTGACTTTGATGGCGGGGTTCTTGGCAACGGCCTGAAGGTCGTTCGGCTCGAGGTTACGAGCCACGTCGATGTCGCCTGCCTCCAACGCGAGGCGCTGGGCGGAACTTTCCCTCATGTGGCGGTAGATGACGCGCGCAAGCTTGCCCTTTTCGCCGTTATAATTGTCGTTGCGATCCAGGACGACGGCTTCGTTTGCGCGCCATTCGCGTAGCTTGAACGGTCCCGATCCGGCCGTATGCATCTTCAGCCAGTCATTGCCGAAGTCATTGTCGTATTTATATTCATTGGAAGGCGTTACGGCCTTGGCGTGCTCCAGCACCAGTTCCCTGTCCACCACCGCGGCCTCGGTCGTCGACAGGCAGTTCAGCACGAAGCTCGGCGCGTAGGCTTTGTCGACGGTGAACTGGAAGGTGGTATCGTCCAGGGCTTTCGCCTTCTCGGGCACATTATCGCCGGTCAAGCCCAGCTGGCCAATGATGAAGGCAGGGCTCTTGTCGAGCTTGATGAGGCGCTCAAACGACCAAGCGACGTCATGGGCGGTGAGTGGGTGCCCCGAGGCGAATTTCAGGCCGGGCCTCAACTTGAATGTGTAGGTTAGACCGTCCTCCGAGATGCTCCAGCTCGCGGCAAGATCCCCTTTGACCTTCGAGGTGTCGGTACGGTCGAACCGCACCAGAAGGTCGTAAATGTTCGCGCTTACCTCGCCGGTCGACAGCTCGAACGCTTCCGCCGGGTCCATGGTGATTATGTCGTCGATTGCGAAGCCTTCGACCAGCGTGTCGGCGGGCGTGACCGCAAACGCCGGCACGGCATTGATGAGCAGCACCGACAGAGCCGTGCTTGTGAGCCAGTGCCGGGGACGAGAGGCAATCTTTTTCATCATCATGTGAACTGTTCCCTTTTTTGCCGGAGCTCCTCACTCCAGGTGATCCTGAGCCGACTGCGGCCTGGAGGACCCTTGTCCGCCGTTGCGTGGTTTATTGTTCGGTGGACAATAAAAACATTATGTATATACTTTTCCGGTGTCAATGGTGCTTTTTCGCCCGCCGTGGGCGCAGCATCGCGGCGGCCGAAGTTCCCGAGGTTTGGCCGAGATCATGAAAGGTGGGACAATGCAGACAGATCACGAGAACGCCCCCGCGCCGCGTGAGGAAGTGGCGGCACTGCCGGCATACAATGCTGGAATCACCTTTGCTGCCGCGAGGCGGATCAGTGGCCGGAACGACATCGCGGCACTAGCCAGCAACGAAAATCCCTATGGTGCGTCGCCGCGGGTCAGCGAGGCACTGGGGTCCCTGGTGCCATCCCGCTACAGCGACCCGGCGTGCAGCGCACTGCGGCAAGCGCTTTCGGAGAAGCTCGGAATTGTCCCCGACCGGATCGTCTGCGGCAATGGATCGGAGGATTTGATTTCGGCACTTTGCCGGGCTTATCTGCGAAATGGGG
Organism: Mesorhizobium sp. ES1-6; assembly: GCF_020164775.1. NCBI lineage: Bacteria > Pseudomonadati > Pseudomonadota > Alphaproteobacteria > Hyphomicrobiales > Phyllobacteriaceae > Mesorhizobium > Mesorhizobium sp. ES1-6. Next base: position 85,260 of record NZ_JAIUGU010000006.1, on the reverse strand, counting down.
ACATCGTTCTGACCATTTCGCCCTGCTTTGGCTTGCACGAGATCGAGGCGATGGCGGCGGGCGCTCAGTTGGTCAAGGTGCCAATGACCAAAGAGTTTGATTATGACGTCGACGCATTGGCGCAGAAATTGGCACTGGGACCAAAAATCCTTTTCATCTCCTCGCCCTCCAATCCGGTCGGAGCGGCGCTTTCGCGGCAGGAACTCGCCCCCCTGGTTGACGCCGTCCCGCCCGGGACGTTGTTCGTGCTGGACGAAGCTTACTTCGAAATGGTCGACCCGGGTTATCCCGACGGTCTGAAGTTTCTGAATGAGCGGCAGGGGGTGGCCTGGGTAGTGCTGCGCACATTCTCGAAGGCGTACGGCCTTGCGGGTTTGCGCGTGGGTTACGGGGTTTCATCGCATTGTTGCATCGCCCGGGCCATGCGCGCGTGTCTGACGCCCTTCAACGTCAACGCCGCGGCGCAGATTGCTGCCGCTGCCGCGCTCCAGGATAGGGACTGGATGCAAGAGACCACTGCAAAGATGCGCCGCAGTCGCGCCAGTCTTGCCGACCGTCTACGCGGTCTTGGCATTCGGGTTGTTCCTTCCCAGGCGAACTTCCTGTTCCTCGATCTGGAAACAGATGCTGCGCGCGTGGCTGGCGCCTTGCTCCAAAAGGGCATAATCGTCAAACCATGGATGGAGACGGGCTACACCGACCACCTCAGGGTCAGTGTCGGAAAAGCAGAGGACAATGAGAGATTTGCGCAAGAGCTTGCTCGCACCCTGGCGCTTGCCTAGGGGAAAACGGTGGGTGCATTGACGAAAAAGGCTGTGTCGGAAAAGCGCTCCGTGGGGCGTGCGGCAGCCATTGGCCTGACCCGGGAGCGCGTGATCGAGGCAGCAATTGCGCTGATCGACGATGAAGGCATAGCGGGTTTTTCGGTTCGTGCCCTCGCCCGTCGCATCAACGTCTATCCGGCCGCGCTGTACTGGCATATTGGCGGGGCCAAGTCGGATTTGCTCGCCGAAATCTCGGGTGCGCTGATTGCCACCCTCATGAAGCCGACCGACCTCCCAAGTGACTGGCGCGATACGATCCGACTTCTGTTCCAGCGCTTTCGTGCGCGCGTCCACGAGCATCCTCGCGCCGCGCCGCTGCTCGGTCCGCATATTCGCTCAAACGGTGCCCCCAATGCGCCTTGGGTTGAGATCATCCTCAAGGCGTTGACGCAGGCCGGGTTTCAAGACCATGCTCTGATCAACGCCTTCAACTCTGTGGTCGGTGCACTCGAAGGCTACATCACGATGGAACTCGCCGCCGACGGCGCCACCGAAGGTTCAGAATGGGTCGAGGCCTTTGATATGGGTCTGGATGCGCTCGAGGAAACGCGCTTTCCGCTGGTCAAGCGACATCTGCCGCAAATGTACAACCGATCGTTTGTGATGCGGTGGAAAAGCGGCGATGTCGCGCCCCTTGCCGAAGGCTACAACTTCCTGATCGAAACCCTCATCCTTGGTCTTGAGGCCCAGGCCAGAGGCCTCCGGAACAGGCAAGCTGACCTACCAGCCCCAAGTGCCGATGGCTGACCTCGCGCTTGGGACTGTCGATTTGCCCTGCACCGGAACCGTGATGGACTGCTGAGCCCGATTATACCCCGTGTGAAAAGCAGTGCCCAAAAAAGCTGGTTCATCAACATCGGTAATAGTTTCTGGCAGCTGGCGCCGAAGACTGAGCGAAACCTCCGTAGCACTTGATGAGATGCGCAAATGCAGCAGTCCCCAAGGCATCTGCAATTTATTGTTGGGTTACATTGGACGGTTTGGCGCCACGAACCTGCTGGCTGGCGTAATTCCACCACCTTTCGTGTCTGGACGTGAACAGCTAGCGCATGTGGTGTTGGCGGCCTGGCCCGAGGAATGGACTGCCCGCTATTTCTCGAATGGCTATCTTGCCCGAGACCCAACGATCCAGCTTGTCAGACAGGCCAGCGCGCCGTTTCACTGGAGCGAGGTCGGGGAACTATGCAAGGTCTGCCCGGCTGGCCGCCGTATCATGGATGAGGCTAAGGAGTTTCGCCTGGGTCAGGGACTCACCATACCTTTCTCGACACTCGAGCGAAATCCAGTTGGATTTTCGATTGCCGGGGAGAAATTGAATTCCGACCCTTGTGACAGGTTGGCTCTCCAGTTCGTTATGGCCTACGCATTTGGTTGCGCCTCAGCGCTCGTCGGTGAAGGGAAGTATCGTAAATCTGTGCACCTTTCGCCGAGGCAGCGTGACGTTCTTCGGTGGGCGTCGGAAGGCCTGACTGTCGATGAGATCGCTCAACGCTTGAACATCAGCAGCAACACAGCGGACAGCCATCTGCGCGCTGTCCGGGAGCGGCTGAGGGTTTCGAGCACTATTCACGCCGTGGCGGAAGCCTTGCGCCTCGGCGTGATCAGTTGAGCAGCTCACGGGATCGCGTGATACGCCGCCACTTTTGAAAAGCGCAGCTTGGGTTGGACTCAAAACGGAGGACAACCCTGATGCTGCATATCGTGACAAATCAGAATGCCGAGCTCTATCGCGCGGAGTTGGATCAAGCTTTCCAGCTCCGCCACCAGGTTTTCGTAGAAGAGAAAAACTGGATCGAACTAGCGCGACAAGACGGTCGCGAAAGGGACCGCTTTGACGATGAGCACGCTGTCCACATGCTTTTCATCGCGGATGGCCGGGTTATCGGCTACCAGCGGATGCTCCCATCGACCAGGCCACACCTTCTCACGGACGTTCTGCGGAATCTGTGTGAAGGCGAGCCGCCTGCTGGATCCAATATCTGGGAATGGACGCGCTACTGCGTCGCGGCCGGGTATCGCGAGCGCGGCAGAATGCTCAGTCCGGTCGCTAACGCGCTTCTGTGCGGCATCGTCGAGTGGGGCCTTCGCAGTGGGGTCGACACAATCATCATCGAGATGAATCCGCTCTGGCTGCTGCGGCTTGTGCAACTGCATTTCAGGGTAACGCCGCTCGGGGTCCCTCAATTTATCGGGGGCGAAGAGACGGTTGCAGTGACCGCGCGGTTTGATGAGCGGACGCTAAGACGATTGCATGAGACCCGCAAGGCGAGTGCGCTCTCGGTATAGGCGATGGCGCTCGCACAATGCGGCTTACTGCTCCTGCCGATAAGGAAGTACCGCTCCTCGTTGCTCAGCCATAGAGCCGTGATTTGTCACTAAGCCACAGAAGCGCACTGCGCCGGCGGATCCAACTCGTTACGCTCGACTGTGCCCTTGTGGTCGCCGAGGAAGGCAGCTTCCTCGGCGCCTCTCGACGAATAAGAATCCACCATTCCGCGCTCAGTCGACGCATCCGTGACCTTGAGGACTCGCTTGGGGTAATACTTTTCGAACGCCATGCGACTGGTGTTCGTCCGACCAGGCTCGGGGCGAAACTCCTGCGCAATCTCAGTCGTGTCCTTTCAGACCTCGACGACACGCTCGCAATAGCGCAGCCAAACAGAAAGGCACAAGCTGTCGGAAACCTGACTTCCGGACCCGACGCCCTGATGCAGGTAACCGAGTTCCTGGACGTGGTTGTCGACTTTATTCGGGAGCGCCCGGACGTCGAGCTCCGTTTGGTGAAGGCAAAGCGTGGCCCTGAACAGTCACGCTGACTTGCTGTCGCGCCGGGCTCGACTGAATGCCCTGTCCGTCAGCATGAACCGTTCAAGCATCGGCGCGATGAGTTTGGCCGGGTCGGCAACGGCCTGCCCCGTTTGGCGGCCAAGCACCTCTGCATAGGCGACAAGATCCCGGTGAACGGACGCCGGCAGTTCGACCGTCACTTTGACTGGCCGGTCATCGGCAATGGCGGAGAGCTTCAGCTTGGTCATGCAGGCCCCTTCTCGGCGCCGTACGGCGCCAGCATAAGGTCGCGATTGACGAGGACGCGAACTGGGAAACCAGGTCGCACGGTGAGCGTCGGCTGGACGTCAAGCTGATGGCGCACGATCTGCTGACCGATGTTCGTTGCCGAATCCTGAGCGCTTTCACGAATGGCCTTGGCGATGTCGCTTTCGTTGTCGCTTGAGCCAAGCGACGTCCCAATACCGAGGAGGGTCGAGAGTGCTGCGGCCCGAAACATCTGGCCCCAGTGATGGTCTACATCGCCTTCAAGGCCGGCAAACCCAGAAGAGTCCGCTCCCTGCTGGCGCTCCATAACAATGGAGCTGCCATCGGGCAGGATGAGCCGAGTCCAGACCAGCATCACTCGTGACTGACCGAAAGCAACCTGGCTGTCATACTGCCCAATCAGCCTCGAACCTTGCGGTATCAGCAGGTAGGTCCCGATCGGGCTGTCATAGACATTCTCGGTGACCTGAGCAGTCACTTGACCAGGCAGGTCGGAGCGGATGCCGGTGATCAGGGCCGCTGGAATAACCGTGCCCGCCTGAACGACATAAGGCGAGGCTTTTTCCATGAGGTGGTCGGCACTTGTCGTGCGGCGGTCCGGTGCTGCGTTGATGAAGGCAGTTTTGTGGTCCTGCAGGTTTGGATCGGTGCCTGGATCGAGCGCTGGCGGTTCCGTCGGCAGCGCCATGCCGAACATGGTGTCGACGACGGTGTCTCCAGGACCAGCGCCATGTCTCGCGGGATTTGCCGAGGCCTTGGCGCCGGTGAACAATTTTGCCACGCGGGCGGCCTCGATCTCAGCCAGGCGGCGTTGTTCTTCTGGATCGACGCGTGGTGTGTGGATGCCCCTTACCGCCGGCTGTCCGCGCTCTTGCGCGCGCAGGATCGGACGTCCGAGATCGCCAGGCAATGCGGGCCCGAGCTTGGGAACACCAGCATAGTCCATCGGCAGTGTCTGGAGCCCGTCAGCGGTGGTGCGGTTTTCCGTCGTGAAAAGTTCGGATGCTTGCTCGTGGACACGTCTGGTGTCTAGCGCCCAGATGAGCGTTCCGAGGATGGCAACGCTGGCGACGCCGCCGAGACCGATGAGGACCTTGCGCGACAGTCGCGTCACCCTGGCCGGTTCTGGCCGCAGCCGCAGTTCCGCGCTGACATCCGGGTTCGACGAAGTGGCGGTGTCGCTCATCGAAACAGCCCCACGCTGCGCTGTGGCTTTCTTCCATCCGTGCGCACGATGCGGACGCGTTTCTCGCTCGTCTTGTCGCCCAGCCTCAGTTCGGCCGCGGGAAACAGGCGGTCAACGACATAGTAATTCTGGCGGGCGCGGTAGTTGACCAGTTCCGAGCCGCCTGACGGGCCGATGACAAACAGCGGCGGCATTTCACCCTGGCCGATCCCGGATGGGAATTCGATGTAGACCTTTGCGCCGTCGTCGAAAGCGCGCAGCGGCTTCCAGGGGGCCGCATCACCCTCGATGCGATAGCGGAAATTGAGCTTCTGGATGTCGACGCCGGAAGCGACCGGCCGGGCGGCGGAAGCTTGGGCGTTCTGTCGCCTCAACGCGATCAGCTGGTCCTGCGGATATTGCCAGGAAACCGAGGCCATGTAGGTTTTCTCGGTCGAGCGCAGCTCGAGATGATAGGTACGACGGTCGCTGTTGATGACAAGGTTGGTTTGTAGATCGGGGCGGGTCGGCTTTACGAGAATGTGAACCTGAAGCAGTTCCCCTGCCCCACTTTGCGTATCGCCGATGATCCAGCGCACCGTGTCGCCGGCGGCGACAGGTCCGGAGCCGACAAGCTGCTCACCCGGCTGCAAAGCTATATCGGTGACCTGGCCAGGCGCGGCATAGACCTGGTAGAGCGCACCCTCGCTCCAGGGATAGAGCTGGATTGCGTTGATGAAGCCATCGCGGACGGGCTGCATGCGCGCGGCCTCATTGGCCTGGCTGATCCGCTGTTTGGGATCGGCCGGCTCAGTCTTCGCCTTGCTGATCCCGACTGGCTTCAACTGGCCGGGCAGTGGTAGCGGTTTTGGGACCTCCACAACCTTCACCGGACCGGGCGGATCGGCTTTGCGGACGGCAGGCGCGGCATCGTCGTAGGCGATCTCGGGCGGAATGTATTTTTTCGAGGCGCAACCGGCAAGCGCCGTGGCGGACAACAACGCTGCTGCAAGCATGCGCGTCATCGTCGTGCTGCGCGCGGTTAGTCTCGCCGGTTTCCGTGTCGATGCCGCACGCATCATGAAAGCTCCTTCGACCAGTTTATGGCGTTGACGTAGACGCCGAGCGGATTGGCTTTCAGCCGCTCGGCATCGCGGGGTTGCTGGATCACGATGGTGAGGATGGCGGTCCAACGTTCGGTGCTGGCCAGATTGCCGTTTTCGTACCGGCGCTCGGCCCAGGCGACCCGAAACGAATCCGGCGAGGCACGGATGACGCTCGATACCTCGATTGCGACCTGGATCTTGCCAACCTTGGCGAAAGGGTCGTTCAGGCGGGCATAATCGTTGAGCGTGATGGCGCCGCGATCAGTCGTGTAGTCGTAGGCGCGCAACCAGTTCTGGCGCACTACGACCGGATCGTCCGCAATGCTCCTCACCTGTTCGATGAAGCGGGCGAGATGCCATGCGATTTGCGGATCGGTCGGCTTGAAGTCGGCTATGGCCGAGGCGACCACCTGCGCCTCGCCAAACTTGTCGACTTGGACGACCCAGGGGACGACGGAGCCGCGCACCGACTGCCAGACCAGTGCCGCCGCGAAGCCACCGGCGAGCACGAGCGAACCGAAGGCCATCAGCCGCCAGTTTCTTGCCTGCACCCGGGCCGAGCCTATGCGCTCATCCCAGGCCTGTGCTGCACGCTGATACGGCGTCTCGGGCTGGGGCGTGGTGCCATAACGAACTGAAGGTCGTCTGAAGGGGTTCATCGGTGATCATCCTGATGGAGAGAAACATTCATCGAGCCACCGCCATGATCGCCGGAACGCACGGAATGCGCGGCCGTGCTGGCGCCATGGCTCATGGCCTGGCCGCGCTTGATCCGAGCGGCCCAGGCCGGCGGCGTCCCGGCAGATGAGCTGGGAGTGGCCGCGGAGGACGGGCTTGCAAAAGAGGAATCTTTTACGGCTTCGCCCATGCTGCCGGTTGATTGTCCGCCGGTAGCGGTCCATGCGGAGGAGCGACCCGATTGATGACTGCTGCTTAACGCTGACGCAGCACGCGACATGGCCTGCCTGACGGGCTGGGCTGCAGAGCCGACGCCAGCTCGCGTGACACCACCGAGACCGGCTGCAACGGCGCCCGCGCCCCTCTGTCCTGACGTTGCGGCGGCAAGCCCGTAGGCGGCCGATGCAATTCCCGCCAGATGCACACCTCCACGCGCCGCGGCGGCCGACATGCGGCCTCCGGCACCGATCATAGTCGCCGCACCGCTCAACCCGGCACGCGCTCCCATGTAGCCGGCAGCACCTAGGCCACCTGCTGCAAGGCTGGTGCCGACGGCGGCACCCGCGCCCAGTTGCGGGGCGCCGGAGACCAGTCCCGTCGCGATACCGGGACCGAAGATCGAAAGACCCATCAGCGACAACGCGCCAAGCACTAGCGACAGTGCATCGGTGATCGTGGGTTGTTCCGCGAAGCCATTAGTGAACTCGCCAAAGAGGCCAGACCCAATCCCGACGATGACGGCGAGCACGAGAATCTTCACGCCCGAGGCAAAGATGTTGCCGAGCACTTTCTCTGCAAGGAAAGCCGTCCTGTTGAACAGCGCGAACGGGATCAGCACGAAGCCGGCAAGCGTCGTCAGCTTGAACTCGATCAGCGTGACGAAGATCTGCACGGCCAGGATAAAGAAGGCGATCAGCACGATGGCCCAGGCCACCATCAGGACGACGATCTGGACAAAATTCTCGAAGAAGGAGACGTAGCCCATCAACTGGCTGGCGGCTTCAAGGATGGGATTACCGGCGTCGATGCCGACCTGCGCGACGCGGCCCGGCTGCAGCAGTGCGGAACCGGAAAGCGATGATCCTCCGGCCTTCAGGCCAAGTCCGGAAAAGCTCTCGAAGACTATGCCGGCGAGCCGATTAAAGTTGCCGATGATGAAGGCGAAAAAGCCGATATAGAGCGTCTTCCTCACCAGCCGGTGCAGCACGTCCTCGTCGGCGCCCCAGGCCCAGAATATCCCCGCGAGCGTGATGTCGATGGCGATCAGGGTCGAGGTAAGGAAGGCGACCTCGCCGCCGAGCAGCCCAAAGCCGCTGTCGATGTAGCGGGTGAAGGTTTCGAGAAAGCGATCGATTACGCCGGTGTCGTTCATGGCGACACCGGGCGGTTTGTTGACGGACCAAACCGCTCCGGCATCGGCATAGGCGGCGAATCGATGCCGAAGAAGCGGCGGCGGTTTTCTGCCCACGCTCTGTGGCACGCAGGATCGATTGCCGCAGCAACACCGATGGCCCGGCATCGCGCCAACTCGAGGGTGGCCGGCTCGCCGCCCGGATGTGCGGACCGCGGGGAGGACGCGTCCTGCAAGCCGTTGCCGCGCAATGCCATGAGGGTGGCGGCCATGGCAGCGCAAAGGCCAAGAACGACTGTCATCCGGGCGGCGATCTTGAGAATCATTTGAGAGAAGCCTCAGTCGTGGAACATGCGAACCGAGGACGGGCTGTAGCTGCTGCCCTTCATGAAGCGGCTGAACTGTTCTTGCGCCTGTTGCTGCGCCGCAGCCTGCCTGGCGCTCTCCAGCGCCGCAGCCCTCCCTTGCGCGGCCATCATTGCGGTGAGGTCGGCGACCTGCCTTGCCTGAACAGCGAGAAGTTGATTGCCGGCCTGGGTCGCCTGCAGGATACCGACCGCCGACTGGCTGGCATTGACCGCCGAACTCGTCTGCTCCCGCGTCCCTTCGATATTGTCGACCGCGACAGCTCCAGCCTTCAACGCATGTTCGAAGGAGGACACAGAAGTCCGCCAGCGTTCGCGGGCGCCCTTGACGAGCTGCTGACTGGACAAATCCGAACCGAAATTCTGGTAGGTCGGCTTGAACTGGCTGTCGATGTCCTGGACGCTGTAGGCGAGCCTGTCGGCCTCGCCGAGCAGGCTCTTCATCTCAGAGAAATTGCCTTCGATCTGGCCAAGCAGCGACGTCGGCAGTGAGGTCAGGTTCTTCGCCTGGTTGATCAGCATCTGCGCTTCGTTCTGGAGCGAGGTGATCTGGTTCTGAATTTGCTCCAGCGCGCGGGCAGCCGACAGCACGTTCTCCGCATAGTTTCGGGGGTCGAAGACGATCAATGCCGATGCGGGCGTCAATGATAGAGCAATGCCGACGGCGACAACGCTCGCGGCAGCCAAATGCCGGATACGGAGACGGTTACGGACGGAATTCATGATGAAACCTCCTTCGCAGATTGCTCGGTGATATTGGTTAGGTGAGGAATAAGGTCGGCGGCCCAGGAGTGACCGCGATCGGAGAGCCAGGCCTCGAGGAAATGTTCGCGACCGCTCTCGGCCAAGATCCGGTCGATCGCCGCCTGATCGGTCTTTGAGGAGGTGGCGCAAAGAGCGAGCGCGATCGGACCGAGGCCGAGTTCGAACAGCCGATTGCCGCGCCGCGACTGGCAGTAATAATCGCGCTTCGGGGTCGCCCGGGCGACGATCTCGATCTGGCGGTCGTTCAATCCAAAGCGCCGATAGATATCGGTGATCTGCGGCTCGATGGCGCGCTCGTTTGGAAGGAACAGCCGCGTCGGACAGCCCTCGACGATTGCCGGTGCAATTTTGCTGCCATCGATGTCGGAAAGCGATTGCGTGGCGAAGATGACGGAAGCATTCTTCTTGCGCAGGGTTTTCAGCCACTCGCGAAGCTGGTCGGCGAAGCCGCCATCGTCCAGCGCCAGCCAGCCCTCATCGATAATCAGCAGCGTTGGCCGCCCATTCATTCTCTGCTCGATGCGATGGAAGAGGTAGGCGAGCACGGCCGGCGCCGCGCCCGTGCCGATCAGACCCTCGGTCTCAAAGGCCTGAACGGATGCTTCGCCGAGACGCTCAAGTTCTGCGTCGAGCAACCGGCCGTAAGGCCCGCCGATACAGTAGGGTCGCAACGCTTGCTTCAATGGCGATGACTGCAGCAGCACCGACAGTCCGGTCAGTGTCCGTTCCGGAACGGGCGCCGAAGCCAGGGAGGTGAGCGCCGACCAAAGATATTCCCTCACCTCCGGCGTGACGGGCACGCCTTCGCGCAGGAGAATGTCGACGAGCCAGTCGGCTGCCCAAGCCCTTTCGGGCGTGTGGTGAATGCCGGCCAGGGGTTGCAGCGAAACGTCGCCGGTGTCGTCGGACAGGTCAGCCAATGTGAGCAGCGCCAGCGGATCATCCGGGCTCTGCCCGCTCGACGGATTGCTGCCGAGATTCTGCCAATCTCCGCCCATGCCAAGTACCGCGGCCCGGATCGATCCGCCGAAATCGAAAGCAAAGATCTGATTGTTTGGATAGCGGCGAAACTGCAGCGCCATCAGCGCGAGCAGAACCGACTTGCCGGCGCCGGTCGGACCGATGACAAGTGTATGGCCGACGTCGCCGACATGCAGGCTGAACCGGAACGGTGTCGTACCTTCCGTCCTGGCGAAGAACAGTGGCGGTGCTCGAAAATGCTCGTCGGTTGCCGGTCCTGCCCAGATCGCCGAGAGCGGGATCATGTGGGCGAGATTGAGTGTGGAAAGCGGGGGTTGGCGGACATTGGCATAGACATGACCGGGGACACTGCCTAGCCAGGCCTCGACGGCGTTGACACGCTCCACGATGGCAGTGAAATCGCGGGACTGGATGATTTTATCCACCAGGCGGAGCTTCTCGTCGGCTATTCCTGCATCGACATCCCACACCGTCACCGTCGCGGTGACGTATGCCTCGCCGATCTGGTCTGAGCCGAGTTCCTGCAGCGCCGCATCGGCGTCGGCGGCCTTGTTGGCAGCGTCCGTGTCGACCAGGACCGACGCCTCATTGGTCATCACCTCCTTGAGGATCGCCGCGACGGATTTTCGTTTGGCGAACCACTGCCGGCGGATTTTGGTCAGCAGGCGGGTCGCGTCGGTCTTGTCGAGCATGATTGCCCGGGTCGACCAGCGGTAGGGAAAGGCAAGTCGGTTGAGCTCATCGAGGATGCCGGGAAAAGTCGTGGTCGGGAATCCGATGACGCTCAGCGTGCGCAGATGGAACTCGCCGAGCCGCGGTTCCAGCCCGCCGGCCAGCGGCTGGTCGACCAGCAGCGCGTCGAGATGCATCGGCGTTTGGGGAACACGCACGCGATGGCGCTTGGTCGAGACCGTCGAGTGCAGGTAGGTCAGCGTCTGACTATCGTCGAGCCAGTCGACCTCCGGAACGAAGCCTTCGATCAGGTTCAGCACGCGGTCGGTGCGATCCACGAAACCCTTCAATAGCTCCCACGAGTCGACGCCGCTTTTTTCCCGACCCTCATAGAGCCAGCTCTCCATGCGAGATGCTTCCTCGGCTGGCGGCAACCAGACGAAGGTGAGAAAATAGCTGCTCTCGAACAGTTCACCGTGCGTCTGTCGATCGCCCCATTGGGGCGGTCCCTGGTTAGCCTCGCCCTCGAACTGTTCACGACGCTCGAGATCCACCAACGCCGAAGCACTGTCGGGGAAAAGACCTTCCGGATAATGTTGCGCAGCAAGCCGAGCAGCTTCGACGAAGATGGCCCAGCCGGAGCCAAGGCGGCGCAGCGCATTGTTGAGACGTCCTGTCGTGCCGACCAATTCGGCCGGCGTGGCACTGTCGAGATCGGGGCCGCGGAAGCTTGCGGTGCGCTGGAAAGAGCCGTCCTTGTTGAGGACGACTCCAGGTGCCACCAATGTGGCCCAGGGCAGATAGTCCGCGAGGGTTTGCGAGCGCTTGCGGTACTCGGCAAGGTTCATCATTGGGAAAGCCTGTCAGCAGCCGAAATGTGCGGGATAGCGAAGGTGCCGGCGCACCACGTCGACGAATTGCGCATCACGCTTCGCCGCGAGCACGGCGGCGAAATGCCCGATCGCCCAGATCGCAATGCCGACGAGCCAGAGCCTGAGGCCGAGCCCAACCGCACCGGCCAGCGTTCCGTTGGCGATAGCGACCGCGCGAGGCGCACCGCCAAGCAGGATCGGTTCGGTAAGCGCGCGGTGGACCGGCGCGAAGAAGCCGCGGACATCGTCCTCCATCAGATCAGCGCTCCACCGCCGAACGAGAAGAACGACAGGAAGAAAGAACTCGCCGCGAAGGCGATCGATAGCCCAAATACGATCTGGATCAGCCGGCGGAATCCGCCCGAGGTGTCGCCGAAGGCGAGCGACAGGCCGGTGACGATGATGATGATCACCGCCACGATCTTGGCCACAGGTCCCTCGATCGATTCCAGGATCTGCTGAAGCGGTTGTTCCCATGGCATGGAGGAACCGGCGGCATAGGCAGGTGCGGTCATGATGGCCGCGGCAGCAGTGGTCGCGGCGGCCGGCGGAAGGACCGCACCAATTCTACGGGCAGACGATGCAATGAAGGCTATCGGACTCATTCTGAGGCTCCAGAGGACTGTGAATTCGGGTTTGGGTCGGCCTCGACTTGGGCTTCGAGGATGCGGTAGTCGCCGGTGGCAGGATCGAGCCCCTCGACGAGAGCGATCTCGACGAGGCGGCGGGACGAACCGCGGCCGGCAAGCACGGCGACGATGTCGATCGTCTCGGCGATCAGCGCGCGCGGAACGGTGACGACGGCCTCCTGAACGAGCTGTTCAAGGCGACGCAACGCCCCAAGTCCAGAGCTGGCGTGGATAGTCCCAATGCCGCCCGGATGTCCCGTGCCCCACGCCTTCAAGAGATCGAGCGCTTCCGCGCCACGCACTTCGCCGATGGGGATGCGATCGGGGCGAAGCCGCAGTGACGACTTCACCAGATCGGAGAGCGATGCGACGCCATCCTTGGTGCGAAGCGCCACCAGATTGGGGGCTGCACATTGCAGCTCGCGCGTATCTTCGATCAGGACGATGCGGTCCGAGGATTTCGCGACTTCGGCCAGCAGCGCGTTGACCAGGGTGGTCTTCCCGGTAGACGTCCCGCCGGCAACTAGGATGTTCTTGCGCCTTGCGACGGCGAGTTGCAGCAGGTCGGCCTGGCTCTCGGTCACGACGCCGGATGCGACGTAGTTCTGAAGCGTGAACACGGCCACGGCAGGCTTGCGGATGGCGAAGGTCGGTGCCGCCACGACTGGCGGAAGTAGCCCCTCAAACCGCTCTCCCGTCTCTGGGAGCTCAGCCGACACGCGAGGCGCACCAGAATGAACTTCCGCGCCGACATGGTGGGCGACCAGGCGCACGATGCGCTCCCCATCAGCTGGGGTCAGGATGTCGTCGGTAGCGGACAGCCCCTCTCTCAGCCGGTCGACCCACAGGCGCCCGTCGGGATTCAGCATCACCTCGACTATGGCGGGGTCTTCGAGATAGACGGCAATCGCTGGACCGAGCGCCGTCCGCAGCATGCGGGCGCCGCGCGCGGCCGCTTCCCTGCCAGCATGATTATTGGATGCCACGCTAATCCCCGTTTCCTCGCTGCCGCGATCGGGGATGATTAGAAGGGGCAGGAACACGGACCTTGCAACAAGCAAAACCGGCGATCGCGCATGGACGTGAAGCGACTTGCGAAATGCGGTGCAGGCGCCCTCACTGGCTGACCCGGCTCGCTATCCGCTGAAGAATCATCCGCGTCAGCAGGCGACGCCGGCAGGATCGATGAGACGGCTACTCCTATCTGCCGAGCGGGCGACCACGTCCAAGCAGCCCCCCGATCTAATTCCCCCCATCCTCGGGCAAGATGTCCTCCGAGATTTCCTGTCTCAATTTCGGTCCTTTGGCGAGACGCCGTCCGAGGGCTGTGACAAATGCATCGTACCGTTCCGCGCCCTTGGCTCGCGCCGCCGCCTGCGCTGGTTCCGGCAACGGTGGATTGGTGGTCAGCCAGAAGCGCACGAAGACCGCCAGCGTCTCGACCGAGATGCCGAGATCGCGTTCGATGCGAGTCATCCGGCGGTCGAGCTGGTCGAGGCGTTTGATGGTTGCCGCCTCCTGCCGCTCGGCGGCATCCGGCGACAGGAAGGAAGCGATTGCAGCTTCGGCGATCAGCGACCGGGATTGGTCGCGGCGTGCCGCGTAAGCGGCCAGCGCCTTCATGACGTCCGGGTCTAGATAGACGGACAGGCGCTGTTTCTTGGGAGGCTTCTTCAGCATTACGATCACAGCTCCATGCCGTCATCGGGATCGAGCGAAACCTGCCGGGCGACGCCCTGCATCATGCGCTTCAGCCGGCTGTTGCGCACGGCATCCTCCTCCACGTCGTCGCTTGCATCGAGCGCGAACTCATTGTCGATCGGTTTCTTCGTTTCGACAGTCTGGGCCTTGCTCAACTCCGGCTGATGCCGGCGCTCCGATTGCGTCGGATCCTCGTCACCGGCACGCCCATTGTCGAAACCAGTTGCCTCGGTCTGCGGCCGGACCGGGAGCGGCAGCACACTCCAGTCGTCCGTCTGCGCAGTCTCTGGTTTTGCCAAAAGCGGCGGCGGCAATATCCGCTCCTGAAATCGGATATCCTCATAGTAGCGCGCCTTCTTCGCGCGGATCGGTGGCGTGCCTGCCACCATGACGATCTCATCGGAAGGCGGGAGCTGCATGATCTCGCCGGGTGTGAGCAGCGGCCGCGCAGTCTCGGATCGCGACACCATCAGGTGGCCGAGCCAGGGCGACAGGCGATGCCCTGCATAGTTTTTCATGGCCCTCATCTCGGTGGCGGTGCCCAGCGCATCCGACACCCGCCTGGCCGTACGCTCATCGTTGGTCGCGAAACTGACGCGCACATGGCAGTTGTCCAGGATCGAGTTGTTCGGGCCGTAGGCTTTCTCGATCTGGTTCAGCGATTGCGCGATCAGGAACGCCTTCAGGCCGTATCCGGCCATGAAGGCAAGCGCGCTCTCGAAGAAATCCAACCTTCCCAGGGCCGGAAATTCATCCAGCATCAGCAGCAGGCGGTGGCGGTGCGACTTCGCATTGAGATCCTCGGTGAGCCGGCGGCCGATCTGGTTGAGGATCAGGCGGATCAGCGGCTTGGTCCGACTGATGTCCGATGGCGGCACGACGAGGTAAAGCGTCGCCGGACGACTGCCGCCGACGATGTCGCCAATGCGCCAGTCGCAGCGGCGTGTCACCTCGGCAATAACAGGGTCGCGGTAAAGGCCAAGGAACGACATGGCGGTCGACAGCACTCCGGAGCGCTCATTGTCGGACTTGTTGAGAAGCTCCCGCGCCGCCGAGGCGATGACCGGATGTGGGCCATTCTGCCCAAGGTGGGACGTCTTCATCATCGCCGCGAGCGTCGACTCGATCGGCCGCTTCGGATCGGATAGGAAGGCGGCGACCCCGGCAAGCGTCTTGTCGGTCTCGGCATAGAGGACATGTAGAATCGCTCCGACTAAGAGGGCGTGACTGGTCTTCTCCCAGTGGTTGCGTCTCTCAAGCGAGCCCTCGGGGTCAACCAGAATGTCGGCAATGTTTTGGACATCGCGCACCTCCCAATCGCCGCGGCGCACCTCCAGCAGTGGGTTGTAGGCGCAGGATTTCGCATTGGTTGGATCGAACAGCAGGACGCGGCCATGCTGGGCCCGGAAGCCGGCGGTGAGCTGCCAGTTCTCGCCCTTGATGTCATGCACGATCGCGGAACCCGGCCACGTCAGAAGCGAAGGCACGACGAGGCCGACGCCCTTGCCGGATCGTGTCGGCGCGAAGCACAGAACATGCTCTGGCCCGTCGTGGCGAAGATAATCGCGCTCCAGCTTGCCGAGCACGACACCTTCGGGACCGAGCAGTCCTGCCGAGTCGGCCTCGCCTTTTTCGGCCCAGCGCGCAGAGCCATAGGTCTCAGCACTTTTGGTTTCACGAGCTCGCCAGACCGACATGCCAATAGCGACCGCGATCGAGATGAAGCCGCCTGATGCCGCGATGAAAGCGCCCCTGGTGAAGATCTCCGGTGCATAGGCGTCGTAGGAAAACCACCACGCGAAGAAAGCTGGAGGCAAGTAGACCGGCATCCCTAAGATCCGGAACCATGGCGGTCCGAGCTGCGGCTGAAATGCGAGCTGCCAGGCCACATACTGCGTCGCTGCCCAGGTCGTAGTGAGCACGATGAAGACGACAATGCAGATCTGGCCCCAAAGGATTTTGGTGGCGGACATGGCCGCGCTCCTTTCTTCAAGACGAGGACGGGATCACAAGCCGAGCCCGCGTTTGCGGCCAAAACTCCAGTCGATGCCGCCATCGCCGCGCGTTACGCCGGAGACATGCTGGCCGAGCTGCTTTTCCAGCGACGGCGACCAAGGCACCAGCTTAAAGCCGAGCCCGTCGTCGATCATGGCGAAGCGACCGGAGGCGAGCGCGAAACGCTGGCGGTAAGTGCCGGCAACATAGTCGCCGCTCGCGTATCGGTTGAAGGGTCGTCCGGTCTCGCCGGCGAGCTTTTCGCCCAGCGCCTCGATTTCGCGTTTGCGCAGGCTGTCGATCAGGTTTCGGGTGAAAATCAGGCGGCCGCCCTGCCGTTCGGCAAAACCTTGTTCGATCAGGTACTCGGCGCGGCGGTCCATGGCGGCGCGCACCTCGGCGCCGAAGCCGCCACCGCCGAGGGCCACCGGCTCGCGCGCGATCGCCTGACGGTCGAGCCAGGTGGCCCCGGTCGCGGTGACCTGCCGTTCGATGTCGAGGTCGGAGCGGATGGCAAGTGCCACCCGGCGGCGACCCTGCGCATCGTCGAATTTGCGCAGCTCGACAATCGAGCCCGGGGCACTGTCTCCGGCGGAGTCGAGGTCGGGCAGCTTGATGTGATGGGTGCGTCCGTCCGTGCCGTCGACCATGGCATAGGCCGTACCCTTCAACTCATCGTCGAGACCACGGTCGACCAGGCGGCCGATAACGGGATCATCGAGACTTTCGGCTGCCAGCACATAACTGGATGCCCCACGCTCGATCCCGTACTCAGTCAGGCCGCGATGGATGCGTTTGACGATATCGCCGCGCTCACCGAGTTCGCGCAGCGTCGCTTCGGCGTTCTCCGACATGACCCATTGGCTGGGGCCGACCTGATCGGCGAGACCGAGGGCTTCGAGTTTGTGAAGCCGCCCGACTTTCATCGCATGGGATTGGTCTGGCTGGCGGTCGGGAAGCGGCGCCATGTCGATGACACCGGCGCGATAACCGTCGCGGGCAAGCTGGCGGTCGAGAGTGGTCCAGCGTTCCGCTTCGATCTGCCGTTCGAGATTACGACGGATCTCATGATCGGTGCGTGGCCCCAACTCCTGCGTGATGAGATCCTGCGCCCGATCGCGCATTCCTTGACTGATATAGTCGCGAGAGATGACGAGGTCCTGGCCGTCGTCGGTTCGCCCGCGCAAGATGATATGGACATGCGGGTTGTCGGTGTTCCAGTGATCGACGCCGACCCAGTCAAGCTTGGTGCCGAGGTCCTTCTCCACCTGGCCCATCAGCTCGCGAGCGAATGTCTTGAGGTCTGCCATTTCCACCGCGTCCTCGGGCGAGACGATGAAGCGGAAGTGATGGCGGTCATACTCGCAGCGCTCCGCGAAATCTTTGAAACCAGCATTGTCAGTCTCTGGCCCGAATAGTCGCGCCTTCTCCCCGTCCCGGGTGACGCCCTCGCGCCTGAGATAGCTGAGGTGGGCGGACAGCGGCGCCGAACGCGCCAGGTTCCGAACCACGCGCGTCTTGATGACTGTGATGCGGGAGCGTCCCGTAAGCAGGCGGTTGGCCTGAATGGTCGCGCGAATGCCGCGGCCGAAGCGCGAGCGGTTGCCCGATGTGATCCTGCCGGATCGTGAGACGTGGCCGCCAGCCTTCTGGGCCGCGGCGAGCGCCTGGGCGATGAAGGGCCTGGACTGCTGCGCGCCGGTCGAGCGGATGCGGCCAGGCCGAATACGGAAATCGTCCCCGTTTTTCATCGCAGCACCGCCGCACATCGCATCAAGCTATAGAGATCATTGGCGAGGCCTCGAAGCCGCGATGTGCGCGGATGCTGCGCACATCGCGCAATCGGCTTGTAAGCCGCTGAAAAACCACGTCCGCCATCAGCCGCACCTCGCGGCCTTTTATCTCGCCATCCCTCCACGACTTCCCCGGTTACCTGCCCTCCCGCCGCCAAACCCGCGACGGAACAGGCCAGCGTGCGATTTGCGACAAATCCGGTGATCATCGCGATGCGCCGAGAGGTCGGGGGATGAAGAGGTTGTTCGCAGCCGGCTTTGGCATGGGATAAGCACCCTCGGACGCAGTGGCCGGAGTCGGTTCAAGCGCCGTCAGATCGTTCACCGCAGTGTCGATCCGAGACGGCATGTCGGCTGAACGAATCTCCGTGAATACAGTCTGGTCAATGCGATCGACGCCTCCGCTACCGCGCGAAACCGCGTCATCTATCGCAGTAGCGCCGCGCTCAAAAAGCTGCGGCCGATCTGCGCTCGACCTGCTTCCTAACCCTCGCGAGTGGTGCGGAATCTCAGCCGCTCCGTTGATCAGCGGCATAATCTTCGCGACGTAGTCGATCGTCTCCCGGGGTAGCGGCCGCCCCTTGGAAAGATGCTCCTCAAAGCGTTGTGGGCCGGCATTATAGGCGGCGAGAAACCCCTTCGAACCGAACCGATCAAGCATCTCGCGGAGATAGGCCGCTCCGGCCAGGATGTTGTCACGGGGTGCGAATGGATCTTTGCCGAGATTGTGTTTGATGCGCAGCTCTTCCCACGTGGTGGGCATGACCTGCATCAAGCCCATTGCGCCTTCGGACGAGACGGCGCGAACATCCCCGCCGCTCTCGACATGCATTACGGCGCGGATCAAGCGCTCGGGAAGGTCAAAACGTTTGGCAGCCTCGCCGACGTAACCGGACCAGTCGCCGTTCATCACGATCGCTGCCCAGGCGCAAGGTTTTAGCATCGCTCGCGGCGGTAATTCCGCTGCGTCGACGGTAGAGCCAAGCATAAGCAACGTGCATACTGAGAGCATCGCAATGCATCGCCGAACGGTGATGCGCGCACCACCGTCCCGACACACCGACAGCTTGCCACCGTGCTCGCTTCGGTCAAGGGCAAGGCTTCGCCGGCCGGACCTACTTCCCATAGGTAGCAGCGCAAGCAGCGCATGGATCGATGGAGAAGCGGCCGGCCGCCCTTGACCTCCGGTGCGCGCGGCGGCCGCCGAGCAGGCGATCGGGTCGAAGGGTTTGACCGGCGCTGGATCGATCAAAGGGTTTGAGCGGGCAGGGCCGCGTGAACGCGATCGAAGCATTGGACTTCAGGCTCGGTCTTCGCGCTTCGAAGGCCGGCTCCAGTGCAGGTTCCAGACATCCTTTTCGGCAGTAGCCTGGAACAGGTTGGCGCGGATCGCCTGCGTAAAAGCCGGATCGTCGATGAGCACTGAGAGATAGGCGCCAGCCTTTTCGCCGGTGCGGTCCCACGCCGCACCGATTTCGACGCCATCGCAGTAGATGCGATGTTCCGGCGCGTGTTCGGCGTCCGATTTCTCTGCAGGCAGGATGGAAAGCTTGGCGCCGATCGTCAGCGTGGAGATGTTGCCGAAGAAGCCGTCATCGTTGCGGGTGAAGATGCCGATTTGATTCACGCGCTTGTCCTCTCGTTGCAATGTAAGTGAGCTGTTAGGAACCCTGGGAAGCCGGTTCGCCGGAGCCATGCGGTGCCGGAGATGTGCGGTCTCGGGTCCAGACGGGGACCGCGCGGCCGACGATGGCGGTGACTGGAAGTGGCCCGAAATACCGGCTGTCGAAACTGTCAGCGACATCCCGGTTCATGAGGAACACTTCGCCGTCGGCAAGCACACGGCAGCCCTGCCAGACAGGCAGCCAACGGCCTTTTCTGTCGCGCTCGCGCGCATATCCATAGACCTTGCCATCAGTGATAATGGCCGCCCCACGACGGCAGACCGTTGCGCCGCCGAGCGCCAGGACGTGCTTCAGAAGCCGCACACCGCGTGGCAAATATCCGCGCTCAGCGAGCAAGCCCGCCGATGGTTCGGGTGGCATGACAACGGCAAGATCGCCGACATCGATCCTGCGACCAGGCTCGACGCGATAGAGCCCGAGCGGCACGCTTGCCGATGCGTTCCAGATGAACCTCGGAGCATATCCGATCGTAGCTGGGAGAGCGATCAACGCCGTGCCGGCGAGCATCGCACCGACTATCTTGCCGCGTGCGTTCATGGCTCGATCCGCCGACGCAAAAGCCACGCTTCATGTCGCTGCCGTGTGTATGGCCGAGGGCTTTCGCGCACGGCGAGCCGGCCATGGACGTGTCGCCAGTATTCCGGCGAGACATCTATCGCGTCGATGTTGATTGCCTCGATGGCGTCGATGACCTGCAGCACTCGCTCGACGTTCGGCCATCCGATGACGGTCAGCAGGATATTGGCGCCAGGCCGCACATAGGCGACTGTCGAGCAGCGCGTGCTAGCGCAGACAGCGCGCAGAATGTCGATGCGCGAGGCGATGGTGCCGAAGTCGTTCGCGGTCCAGCGGACGAAGGCGAAGACGCTGTCAGCCCCAAAAGCGACGACGCGGCGGCTTTTGTCGATGATCCTGTTCTCGACGGTTTTGCCGAAGCGGATGTAGTTTTCAATTCGCTTCTTCAGCCAAAGCAATTCGACATAGGTGAGGTCACTCATGTCGTCCCCCGCTGCGAGAAACTGACGACCGCATTGGCGTAAGAGGTGGTCGAACGAGTTCCTGCCTTGCCGGCATGTAGGCGGATTTCGATCTCGCCAACGCAAGCCGACGGCCACACTGCAGAGGCCGTTCACAATCCCCCGGAACCGGGCCTTCCGTTAGAAAGAATCCGAAGGATTCGAAGTTAGATAAGTTAGAGGCGCGAATTCGTCTTTCGCTTTCATGGGTTGATTGCGATTTGGGTTCCTGAAATGACGAGGAATGGGTTCCCGAAATCCCGTGTCCGAGGGTTCCTGAAATGACGTGTTGATTCACAGGCTGTCCTCCACTGTCCTGGTCTTCCCGAAACGGTTGAACGGATCTCGGTGGCAGGCTCTGAAGGTGAGCAACGGCTCGCCGGCTTGAGTTACGCCGAGTTCAAGCTGGTAGCCCGGCAGCGATTGCCGGCGAACGATGCCGCGAACCTCAAAGGCAAAGCGCTTGTAGGCCGAGAGCGCGCCTGATTTGACATGAAGATGGCGCAGATCGAACGACCAGCCGTGCGCCTGTCGTCCGCCGTGCTTGCGCACAAGGCGATAGAGCCAGCGCTCGATTCCCCCGGTCAGGTCGAAGTAGGCATGGTCGATGGTGAGCACGAAGGCGTCGACCATGATGCCTGCGTAGAACCAGTCGGGCAGGACGAGTTCGATGCCGAGCGGTCGCCCGCGATGGTCGGCCCGCTCCTTCCATTCGTTGATCCAGGAGAAGCGGTGCATACGCCGCTCAGTGGGCTGGCGGATGGAGGTGGCGACGGTGGTCGACTGGAGACGGTCGAGCGCCGCCTTCAACAGTAGGTACTCACGGGCGGACGTGCCGCGACCGATGAAAGTCAGGATCTCGTGTGGCGTCGCTGCCATCATGCGCGAGGTTCGCAGCCGGTTGTCACGCGTATCGACAATCTGCGAGGCGGCCCAGATCAGGATGTCCGCGTCCCAGATCGTCGCCATGCCATGCTCGACGGTCGCCTCGACCCGGATGGCGATTTCGCCCATGCGGAAATCGATCGGCGTGATGCGGCGCGATTTGGCCAGCGAGAAGAACGGCCAGGCCATCAGGTCCTGCGCATCGCGCAACGCCATCTTGCCGGGGCGCGCATGAAACAGCGCCATCGGTTCCTGGGCTGTTGGCGAAAGATGCATGTTGGTATCCCGCACCTAGACCTCTCAGCGCGTCTTGCCGACATAGGCCGGAGCGCGAGCCGCATGTGGCTTGGCCGGCGGAACGTAGGTCGCGTTGGTGTCGCTGGTGGACGTGCGCGCCCCGAGTTCGATCCAGGCGTGGAGGTCGTCGATGTCATAGAGGACGCGGCCACCAACCTTTCGATATTTGGGACCGGTGCCGTAGGTCCGGTGCTTTTCCAGTGTGCGGGCGCAGAGACCGACGACGGGCGCGGCCTCCTTCGTCCGTAGGTATTTTGGGGGCGCGTCTGCGGGACCCTTCGACATCGCACGATCTCCATTCGGTTCAGCTGTCGTCCTGGCCTGCCGGGACGCGCGAAACGGACGATGGCCGAAGTGAGAAAGTGGGAGGGAGGGCAAAAATAAGAGGAGCGTTTTTGCACCCTACCGTCGGATTACCGCTCGCACGCTCGATCAGGTGAACCGGCGCCACATGTCGTGGGGGCTATCGGCAAATCTACGATCAATACCAAGATCTGATGATCGACCTCGGATCCTTTCTATGGGCTCTTACCGGCAAAGGAGGAACGTCATGCCACTCGTCACGTGCCGTCTCGCCGAAGATAAAGCTGGAAAATGGCAAATCGCCTTTGATCGCGAAGCGCTCCACGTATGTATCGAGTTCATCCACTACGGCTGTGCTCCCGTGCCCAAAGAATGGATTTCAGTTGAAGATTTTCTGGCTTGGACACCGCGCAATCCCCTCCATCGACAGGCGTTGGACTGCTTCACCGCGTTCTTGGCGAAGGCTATTTTCGCTCAGAGCCTGGTTTCATAGACGGCGTTGCGACGGCGGCTTTGAGGATAGATGAGAAGGTCGCGATAGCCCCCGGCGACCAGGCGGTCGGCCCGTCGCAGGATTGCCCGCACCTTGTGGCGAAGGTGATGATCGCGCCAATCCCGCGGTGCAATGGGCTCGCGCGACAGCAGTTCCGCCGCTAGCCGGCGATAGGGAGCCTGCGCGAGCCTTCCGTCAAAGGCGCGTAGATTGAGAACGTGCCTCAGCTTGGTTTGTTGAGGTAGGGAACCGTACAGGGTGCCAAGCGGACGGCCATTCAGTTCCCGCCAGAACCTGCGCGCAGCGTCGAGCCTCGTTTCGAAATTCCCATCGAGCGGCAGGACAACGGCGTTGAAGTCGAGCAAGCCTTCTGGTTCGCCGGAGACGATATGATGCCCCGATGGCGACGGCCAGAGAACATGAACCTGTTCAGCATCGGTCCACCTATGACTCTTGGTGAGTTGAGTATGTCGAAGGGCCGGCGGCGAGGCAGTTGTCGACCTCGTTGCGCGAAGAACCCGTGGCGAAGCCTGTTCCGTCCAGATGATGTGTTCTGAGGATAGAGGCCCGTCGACAATTGTGAAATCGCGCGCCCCAACGGTCGGCGAAGTCCGGCGAACCGACGACTTCTCCTTTCAGCGAACGTGATGCCTGCCGGCTGCATTCAGCGGCGAAATCAGCGTTCCGGATCAGATATTCGGCGGCAAACTTGTCGGCTTCGTAGCCGCACATGTGTTCGTATGCCCCCGGATCGGCCCAATCGCTTCGCGACATGGCAACGGTCCTCGTCGGAGACCCGCATTCGATCGCGAGCTTCGCAATGAGCTTCCGAGGCGACAGTCCGCTTGGGTAGTCAGAGAGTCGGCAAACCGCTTTGCTGATTCAGCACAGCTCCAGGTTCGACAGGCCTAGTGTGGTGCACCGCCGGCCAGGAGATACCGGTAGCCGTTAGTCTTCATCCATCGAGCACGAGCGAGATGTGTTTCCCAAGCCTTGAACGCGCGATCGGGCTCCTTCTCAGGATCGATGTGCAGTACGATCTTAGCCACCTCGCGCCAATCAGCATCCTCGGCTGCGGCATCGAGAAGCCGAATGTAGGTGAGAAGACGCTCCTCGTCGTAGCCGGTCAGGATGGAGGCGTCCGGCGCAATGTCTGCGACACCGGGATCGAGCAGAGGTTTAAGCACAGTGTGAACTGTCCATTTCAACAGAACCATTCTTCAGATCGGGCTCTGACTATAACGAATAGGAACGATCATTCCTAGAACGATAGTTCCTCTTCTGGTCCGTAGTCGTCATGGATCTCAAGGAGATCATGGCGATCAATTTGCGTCGTTTGCGCCATGATCAGGATATGACGCAGGAGGAACTGGCGGCCCGCTCAGCGTTGAGCATGCGTTACGTCGGTTCGATCGAGCGTGCTCGAGTTTCGGCGAGCGTCAGTGTTCTCGGCAGAATCGCGACTGCGCTTAACGTGGACCCATGCGAGCTCATCAGAGTATCAAACCGGTAAGTCGACACTGGGTAGTTCTTAGCGGATCGTTGCGACTGACGGGACGGTGCATAATCCCAAAAAATGCGTTCGACAGCCATCATGACCTGCAGTCGCATCGCGAGCCGGGCGGAGCACGGCGAGCGGCGGCCGCCCACCAAGCGCGGCCGCCGCCGTCGAACCGGATGGCGGATGGGTTGAAAATTCCGGCATGAAGCTGCGCGGCCGAATTTCGGCCGCGCAATGTGTCGGACGGTCAGGTCGCCTTTTCCAGCAGTGCCTTTGCCTTTCCTTCAAGCTCAAGCCGGCTGTCCTGATGGGATTTGGTACGGGCGTGCGCCGTCATCCCCTGCACGAAATCAAAGATGCTTTCAGGCGGCCTGCCTTCCTCTTGCAAGACGGACTCGACGATCTTGCCGGTTTCACCTTTCGAGAAACCACGCTTGCGCAGGAAGTTTTCGCGGTCGTCATCGCTGCTGGCAACGATCTTCTCGCGAGCCGCCTTGATGCCGGCGATGAACGGCGCGGGCGAAGAGTTCGCGAAACTGGTCAAGGCCGGCGCTGCTTCGTGGGCAAAACGCTGCGCTGCAAATTTCGAATGCCGGATGCTGATTTCTTCAAAGCCTTCAACACCCCAAAGGTTACGGTTCATGCAGACCGCGCGGAGATAGAATGAGGCAATGCCGAGCGTCTTTGATCCGACTTCCGAATTCCAGCAGTAGAAGCCACGGAAATACAAATCCGGCTCTCCGTTAGGCAGCCGCCCGGCCTCGATCGGATGGGTGTCGTCCACCAGAAACAGGAAGACGTCGCGGTCGCTGGCGTAAAGCGTGGTGGTATCCTTGGTGATGTCTACAAAGGGATTATGCATCATGGTCGCCCAATCCAGAACGCCTGGCACTTTCCACATGGTGTCGCCGGTGCCGTTGCCAGCGATCTTCATGACCGCCGCGACAAGCTCACGGTCCCAGATGCGGCCGTAATCCGGGCCGGTGACGGCGCGAAGCTCGACGCGTCCGTCCTCCGTCTCCAAGGTTTTCACAAGCTCGGCACGATGGGAAAGCAGACCATGCTGCAGGTTGATGCCTGCCAGCGGCGCCGGAAGCTGGCGCATGTAGGTGGCGGGCGCGCCAACAAGGCTGCACAACTGGCCGAAGCTCCAATGCGTGGGGGCTATCGGTTGGTCCTGTCCGGGCACAATGAGCGCTAGCCTTTCCGCATTGTCGCGACTTGCCTCAACCTTCACTGCCCGGCTTTCCACAGTGCGGGCGGTGGCTCGGTCCGCACGGGCGCGCACGGCGTGGTAAAGCTCGGTCAGCGACAGATAGCGCTCATCGTCGGGTCGCGAAAACCATTCCGACGACACGCGACCGACGCGCTCGCCGCGCGAAATGTCCACGCGAAAGCCGCCGGAAACAGGCTGCTGCGGGCTGCTATTGGTGCCGTTGGTATTCGTGATCATGTTCATTGTTCTCACTCCTTTTCCGTCAAAGCCGAAGGCATGTCCCCCGGCATGCCTTCCGGGGGCGCGTGAGCGCGCGGGAGTGATAGGGGCCAATGCGGTCGCGCGGAGCCGGGCTGCGCGGTCGAGCGAAGCGGACGTGAATTAGATTTCGAGAGTTGGATCAGTCGGACGCTTTGCGAGCCGGCGGCCCTGCTCTGCAACAGACGGCAATGGCAGGGAAGCGAGGGAAAGTCCCTTCGCTTCCCTGAAGGCTCTGCGCAAAGTTCGTCCGCTGCTGTTCCAAAAAAACCGAAGCGAAGCTTGCCGCCTTGAAATTTCACAATGCCGCGAGCAGTGTTGGGAGACTAACGAATTGTTTTCTTGTTTGCCGAAATAGAAACTTTTCGCCGACACGTTTACCGATCCGATGACCATAGGAAAAGATCCATGACCATTTCAAACGAGCAGCAGGAAAAAGCTGATTTCGTATCCATCGCTGCTGATATCGTCGCCGCTTACGTGGCGAACAACCCGGTGCCGGTCGCGGAACTGCCAAAGCTGATCAGCGACGTTCATGCTGCGTTGCAGGGGATCGGCGCGCCTGCGGCCGAGCCTGTGGTGAAACTGGAGCCTGCCGTATCGATCCGCAAATCGGTGACCCCGGACTACATCATCTGCCTGGAGGATGGAAAGAAGTTCAAATCCCTCAAACGGCACATCAGCACGCACTACGATCTCAGCCCTGACGAATACCGGGCGAAGTGGAGCCTGCCTTCCGATTATCCTATGGTCGCGCCGAACTATGCTGCCGCTCGGTCGGTGCTGGCAAAGGCGATCGGGCTTGGCCGCAAGCCTGCAGAGCCTGTACCGACGCCCAAATCAAAACGTACACCTCGCGCCGCCGCGGCGGCGACCACGACGGTGGCCGCGAAGTCGCCGGCCAAGAAACCGCGCAAAACTGCTGCCAAGGCCTAGCCTGCTCCATCGAACTGAATATCCTGTGGGCGTGGCGGATCTGAACATGGCGAAGCCCCGTCAGCGGACGGGGCTTCGTTCTGCTTGGTGCCGATTTCACTCGGCGGCGCGGCGGGACCAGATGAGGGAGAATTCGCCCTGCGTTTCGGTCTCGACCAGGCTCGCGTAGATCGGAGCCGGGAAGCTCGGATCGTCGAGCTTGACGGAGTGGTAGTCGCGGCCCTCTCGCGAGGTCTTCTTCCAAGCCGCACCGAACTCGGTGGCGCCGGCGAAGATGCGGTAGTCCGGACCCTTTTCATTGTCGCCTTCGGCGGGGACGAAATCGACGGCCTTGACGTTGAGGTTGAGGGTCTTGACCGAGCCCTTGAAGCCCTTTGCGGTGCTGGTGAACATGCCGATGGTGGCCATTGTGGTGGTTCCTTCTGTTGGATCGGGCCGCGCCCATCGCGACCTCGATGGAGGTCTTGAGACCGGGGACGATCGGTCTGCACCCACAGGGCTGGAACGAAGTGGAAGGCGGCCAGCGATGGTTTTTTTGTTTCGCGATGCAAAGCCGGCCTTCTGGGCCGGCGGCGGAAAAAGGCCAGTGCTGGGCGTTGCAGGAAGACGATCGAGGCGAAGCCGGTCTTCGGTCAGACCAATCCATTCGAGGACGCAGTGGGCGTGGCCGGCCAGCCAGACAGAAGGAACCACCACAATGGCTACGTGGTCGTGCTTCTCATCGGGACTGCAAACGCTCCTGGGCCGATCTGAATCCAGCTCATCTTTGTCGGCAAGGCCGCGATTGCCGTCGCCCTTGGAGAATGGAAATCAAGGCAAGACACTCGCGCTGGCAGGTACCTCGTCGGTAGCGGCACGGATGCAGACACATGCCTAAGGGCCAGACGATCACACTTCGAACCTCTCCAATGGTTCATCCGGATGACGCAATGCGGGCATGGTCGAGATCAGCAACACGGCGAATATGCGTCAAGCTGGACCGATGGACTGTCGTGCCATTCGCCTCAAGCAGAAACAGACATGTGGCGGACGGGGCATCGCCATGAGAGGAGCCGCCGCCGCGTTGCCTTTGTCCCAATGTCGTGCGGTCGAGGTCACCGGCCACGCTGAACAGCGTGGCCGGAAAATTCTAGCAGTACCCGGAGCCGCCCTAACGGCCCGGGTACTGCCCTTCATTCGGCGGCGACGTCGAAGCCCTCACCTGCTGCCTTGCTCGCACCGTCGCCCTCGGAATAGGCCGCATGTGTGTCGCTCAAGGATACTTGGTCGGCAGCGGAAGCCTCGTCCGCCACAGCGTCCCCGGCCTCGACATAGGGCTGACCCGCAACCGTCGCGGGCTTCATGGTCCGAAGCAGCGCGGGTACCCAACCGGTCCCGGCCAGCAACTGTTCGGCGGCCTCGGCCATCGGCTGCTTTTTCAACGCCGCAAGCCTCTCCGCCGCTTCACCGCCGACAGCTTCGCCAACTGCCGCGAGGATGTTCGCCTTGGTGATCCGCCCGAGATAGGTGCGCACGGTCGGTGTCCAATGTGCCGTCATGTCGAGCCCAAGCGCTTCCGCCAGCCTGTCCGCCGTCTCGTGGGCGCGGGGCTTGCGCTCCCAAGGCTGCTTGACAGCATTGACGGTCAGCGAGGCGCAATGCGCAAACAGCGCCATGACGCTGGCAGGATCGAGCGCGACGATGAAGCTCCACAGGTCCGCGACATTGGCCGGCATGTCCGCTGCCCAGCCGGCATGACGATCCGCCAGCGCCTTGGCCGCTGCCGTGTCTTCGATGCCATCGGCGTGGCCGCCGAGATACGTGCTCGTCGGCCGTATTTCCAAACAATAGGCTTCCATGCCTTGATAGAAGGCCTGTGCGGCGAGCGTATGCGTCACAGCGATGAGCGCAATCTCCGGCTGTTCGCCGAGCGCAAGGCGAAGGCCGAGCGTCCGGTGGGCAGTCAGGTCGCGGACGAGAAGATCGGAAAGCGGCTTGCCATCCTCCTCCGCGTCTTCATCGTTTCCATGATCGGGGTCCGAACTGGCATCCGCCTCGATGATCTCGCCATCACCATTGATGGTGTAGCCTTCGCCGCCTGCTTCCTGTACCGGCAATTCGTCTTCGGCGCGAATGAAGCCGCGTTCGATGCGCGCCGTTCCGTCATGGGAGAGCACAACGAACACGCCGCCGCGCTCGACGACCTCCGGGTCGTAGGCGTGGCGCAGTGCGTCGATGCGCTCGATCTCGGTTTCAAGCTCGCCGAAACGCTGATCGACATCGTCGGGCAATTCCTCAGCGCTCCTCCATTCTTCCGTCAGTTGGGTGAACGTGCCGAGTGCCGTCTGATAGGCCGTTTCGTCTTCTTCCGACAAAGCCACCGGCTGCGGGTAGGTGCGGCGCAGGCCGTGCGCATGCGGATAGTCGATGTGGACATCGGCCCATTTCCAGCCCTCGGCTTGCCTGACGGTTTCGGCGATGCCTTGCAGTTTCTCGATCACCATGCGGTCGAGCAAAGCCGCATCATCGTAGAAGCCGCCGCGATCATCGGTGAAAAGATCGCGGATGATCATGCCGCCCGCGTCGATATAGGCTTCCGCGCCGATCAAGATGGCACGGCGATCGCCGGCCGCGACATGGGTCCGTGTCAGTTCGCGGCGGATAATGTAGGGCTCGCGGTTGTAGGTAAGGTTGTCGAAAACCTGCTCCTGCCGGGCGGCATCGTCGGTGATGGCGAACGCCATCAGTTGGTCGAGCGTCAGACCGCCGTCGCGATAGACCTGCATCAGCTTGGGGCTGACAGCACCAAGCCGCAGGCGCTGGCGCACGACATGGGCGGTGATGCCAAAGCGGGCGGCGATTTCTTCCGCACCCCAGCCACGTTCCTCGCTGAGCCGCCGGAACGCTTCGAACTGATCGGCAGGCGACATGTTCTCGCGCGTGACATTCTCGTCCAGGCTGATCTCGTGCGGATCATTCCTGGTGTCGATGACGCAGCGGATCGGTTCGGCCTTCTTGATCTGCTTGCGCTTCACGCGCAAAAGCTGCGCCAGCCTGCGGCCTTCGCCGATGGTGACGAAATAGAAGCCGGTTTCATCGCCCTCGCCGTCACGCTCGGGCTCGACCACAAGATTTTGCAGGATACCTTTGGCGGCGATGCTTGCCGCATAGGCTTCGATGGTCGCCTCGCTATGCGGCGTCTTGCGCGCATTGCGGGGCGACTTCTTCAGTTTGTTCAGCGGAATGAAAACCTCGGTGCCGCTCTCGCCGGCTGTCGTGGTTTCCGCACTCTTTGCATGGATGGTCATGGTTCTGGTCCTTTCCCGTTACATGCCGAAGGCATGCCCCTCGGCATGCCTTCCGGGGGCGCGTGAGCGCGCGGCAGAGAGGGGGGCGAATGCCGGCGAGCGGAGCTGGGCTGCGCGTCGAGCGGGGCGGATCAGATCAGTTCGGCGGATGACTAGTCAGCGCCGCCCTGCGAGCGGGCGGCTCCGCTCTGCGCAGGCGGCATTCGCGGGGGAGAGATGGCCAAGACCATCTCTCCCCTATCAAAACAGTGCCGTCCGACGCCGTGGCTGCAGTTTCGTTTGGCGGAGGGACGATCAAGACGCAACTTGTGCCGCACAAGAGAGAGCGAATTGCTCGCAGGCAAATTGACCATTGCGCGGCGCTCGGGGAACGACACACAGACCGTTGGTTTGACATTTCGGCCGTCGAAATTTTGCATCAATGCCCCAATAACTGCAGGCCTCAAAAACAAACCGTCATAAGGCCAACAGTTATTCACCCCTCAGACGGAAACCAGGCAATTTCCCTGTAGCTGTTTGACTTCAGTTATGATACAGTCTGCATGGTGTGTATCAACCGCGTTGGGCACACTAGATGCAGGGAAAGCCCTGGTTAAGCGAGCTCAACCAACGCCATTTGAGGCGCAGTTGTCGATGAAATTGACGATGAATTTCACGTCGGCTGGCGATGTCGGGAGCGCAGTTGCCGTTGCGGTCATCACAATCTGCACCCTTCGAAAGAAAAAGCAGCCGCCTTTCGCCGCAACCCCAGTTTCTTTGCCAATTGGTCCACAAGATGCCATCCAAAACGCTTGGCTAGAAAGGCTACGCACGCTACAGCCCGAAATCCTTGCAGGCGCACTTTATGCGGGTCGAGGGTTTGGACTGGCGAGTCAGGCAGCAGAGATCGCCGACGCCAAGCTTTATATAATTTCTGCCGGATTGGGCTTAGTCGCCGCTGACCGGCAAGTCCCCTCCTATGGACTCACCGTCTCCAGCGGATACGGAGATTCTGTCGACGCCCGGGTCTCAGGTGATTTCGATGTAGGCACTTGGTTTTGTGGCCTCCTGCCAGGTCCGCATTCGGTTCAGTGGGTCGATGTGTTTCGCGAAGGTTCGGGGCGGGTGCTGATAGCACTCACCCGTCCTTATGCTGAGATGGTGGGCAAGAGCCTCAGTGAACTGGAACCTCAAGCTTTGGCGCGATTGCGAATCTTCGGCGCGTCTCTTGCGCCAGCCTTGCCGGCTGCGCTTCGCCCATCGCTTGCCCCGTATGACGATCGGTTGGATACGATCCTACCAGGTACTCGAGCCGACTTTTCTCAACGAGCCTTGCTCCACTTTGCTCGGTTGGTAGCGATCAACGGCGACTCATACGACCGGAATGCCGACTATGCAGCCGTGGAGGCGGCTATGAGTTCGGTGACGCCCCCGGAACGTGCGCGCCGGCCGCGCCGCAATGACGCGGAGATCCTCCAGCTAATTTTGGCACGACTTCATTCGCAATCGGGTATTGCACGAATCCTCCGCTCGCTCCGGGATGAAGAGGGGGTCGCGTGCGAGCAATCGCGGTTCAGTCGCCTATACCGGACTGCCGTGGCGCAAAGGGAAACAGCATGACCCGTCCGCGAAGGAACAAGGAAGCAATGCTGGCTGTTCGCGCCGTCCGGACCGAACAAGCCGACAAAGCCGTCTATGCGTTCTTTGTCGCCGGCGCCGATCTTCTCAAGTTTGCAGAGATCAGCCGCGTTCACCGCGACAGCGAGGGCTCATTACAGGGATTTCAGCGCAAAGGCATCAAAAGCCACGTTCACGCGATCACTGAGTTTCTTGATCGAGGGCCTGTGCTATTTCCCAACGCCATCATTCTCGCACTTTCGCCCCGCGCGCGCTTCACCCAAACCCGTGGCGAAAAGCCTGGCGGCGACGTAAGGGCGTGTGAAGCCGGAACATTGCGGATCCCGCTTCCAAACGATGGCCCAAAGGCGGCTTGGATCGTCGATGGCCAACAGCGTTCGATCGCCCTTTCTCAAGCTCAGAATAAGAGCTTTCCGGTTCCTGTCGTCGCCTTTGTGTCTGAGGAACTGTCCGTCCACCGCGAGCAGTTCATCCTGGTCAACAAGGCCAAGCCGCTCGATCCCCGGCTAATCAACGAACTGCTCCCAGAAGTGGACACAACCTTTCCGCGTGACTTGTCGTCTCGGAAAATCCCGAGCGAACTCGTCAATCTCCTTCAAACCTCTGTGGATTCTCCTTTCCAAGGCCTGATCAAAAGGCTTTCTGAAGATTCCGGGATCGCGGTGGTCACGGACTCAGCATTGATCAAGGCGATTCGCAGCAGCATCAACAGCGCTCTTGGCGCTCTCTCTCCTTACAAGGCGACTCCCCAATATCCCGCCGATGTTGATGCGATGTACCGCACTCTTGTCGCTTACTGGACTGCTGTGCGGCGCGTCTTTCCGGAGGCATGGGGGCGTCCACCAACCGAAAGCCGGCTTATGCATTCGGCAGGCATCGAGGCGATGAGCCTCTTGATGGACCGCATGATGTCTCGTGCAGCGCCTGGTACGGACTTGCTGCTCCACGCGACCGAGTCGCTGACGCGCATCGCTCCGTACTGTCGCTGGACCAGCGGCAGATGGGCGGAGTTGCAACGTGATTGGAATGAAATTCAAAACGTCGGACGCGACATCAAACTCTTGTCGGGCCATTTGGCACGGCTTGATCACATGCACGCCTTTGCAAAGGTCGCATGATGCAATTCGTTTTCGCTGACAGCGTCGATACGATCGATCCAGAGTACGACTTTGTTGCCGATCGCAACGGCGCGGGTCGATCGGTTCACCGCGATGACCAGTATCCCCACGAGTTCCTAGAGCAAGCACCTTATGACGGGATCCTCGTTTCCCGCGGCATCGTTGGCGACGCTCGTCAGCCTGGAAAATATTCAGAAGCTCAATTGATGCGCTTTCGTCGCGAGGGTGCTCGACGCTTTCTGCGCTATCCGATCGATCGATTTCCGGGAAGCTTGTTGATAGGCGACTGCGGCGCCTTCACCTATCGGAACCTGCCGGAACCGCCATACAAGGCCGACGACACAGCGGAATTCTATGCTGATGCCGGTTTCACGCATGGATGTTCGCCCGATCACCTCATCTTCGACTTTGACGATCTTGGGGTAACGCGGGTCCTGGACGACGTGCCAGATGATGTGCGCCGTCGCTACGAGATCACGCTGCAGAACGCGACTGAGTTCTACAAATCTGCCAAGAGCATTGGCCCAGGCTTCACGCCGATGGGGGTCATACAGGGTTGGTCGGCTGAGAGTATGGCGCAAGCTGCCCGCAACCTGGCCAGCATGGGATACGACTATTTGGCGATCGGCGGCACCGTGCCGTTGAGGATCGATCAGATTCGCCGAGTCTTACAAGCTCTGCGTGATGCTCTCCCCGACCGGGTTCGACTGCATCTTCTCGGTTTCGGGAAAATCGAGGAACTGGCCGTACTGGAGCAGTACCGCGTAACCAGTTTCGATACGACGTCACCGCTCTTGCGCGCCTTCAAGGATGCCCGGAAAAATTACTGGGTGCGGACGCCCAACGGCGACCTCTCGTACTACACCGCAATTCGTATTCCGCAGGCCACCCAGAACAACAAGCTCAAGCATAAGGCGCTGGAAGGCAGCCTCAACCAGGAAGACGCGAGGCGTCTTGAAGACGCCGCGCTTCGCGGCGTGCGCGCTTACGCCGAGGGTGGTGCGACCCTGGACCAAAGCCTTGATGCCGTGATGGACTATTGGGCTGCCCTGAATTGGCACGACGAAGCGTCACCAAGCCGCCGTGCTGACGCCGCAACCCGACAGCGCAAGGTCTACGCCCACACCCTTGGAGATCGTCCCTGGGAGCGATGTAGTTGCCGAGTTTGTCGGGAGAGCGGCGTGGAGGCCGTGATCTTCCGCACCTCAAATCGCAACAAGCGACGCGGCATCCACAACCTCCACGTCTTTCACACCCATTTGAGCGAATTCCGGCGAGAAAGCATATGAACAAGCAACGTTTTCTTCGATTTGATGCACTGGCGCCGGTTCAGAGCGAGAAACTCACGGTCTTCACCTTCATTGCGAATGCTGGGGAAGTTGCACGGATTGCTCGAATCGAGCGGGCGGGCCGCGATGATGGCGGCACCCTGCAAGGTTTTCAGCGACCGCAGATCGCGGGGCACATTCGCGAAATCCGTGATTATCTCGAAAAGCCGAATTCAATTTTGCCCAATCCCATCGTGGTCGCCTTCATGGGGCACGCTTGGTTAGAGCCGGCAGCGAGCCCAGAAAGCCGACTCTGCCAACTGGTGATTGACACGTCCAACGGCCCACCCGGTTGGATCGTTGATGGGCAACAGCGGTTTACAGCCTTGTTGGAACTTCAAAGCCGTGATTTTGAAGTGCTCGTATCGGGATTCATCTGTGAGACCGAGGAGGAGTTGCAAAAGCAGTTCATCCTCGTGAACAACACCCGCCCGCTACCAAAGGCCCTGGTTTACGAGCTCCTTCCCAAAGTGGGAGACCTGCCGCACCGCATGTCGAGTCGATCACAAGCGGCACTTGCTACTGAGGCGCTCAATTATCGCAAGGGGTCGTCGCTGAGAGGTTTGATCAAGCAGCAAACCAATCCAAAGGGGGTGATCCGGGACACTGTGCTCCAGAGAGTTATCATGAATTCGTTGAGTGACGGCGCGCTGCGTCTCTATGCCGGCGAGGATGAGCTTCTGCTAGATCAAGGCGTCACGATGATGAGCGAGTTCTATCATGCAGTGCAACACGTCTTCGCAGACGATTGGGCCGACAAGACGCCCAAGACCTCTCGGTTGATTCATGGCACGGGCATTGTCGCGCTCGGGTATGTCATGGACTTTCTCAACAGCGTTACCGGCGCTGCCACACGCGACGAATTCGCAAACGGCTTACGGTTGCTAAAAGGAAAGACCGCTTGGAGCGAGGGCGAGTGGGAGTTCGGCGCCGAGCGCCGACGTTGGAACGGGCTTCAGAACGTTCCCTCCGATGTCCGCCAATTATCACTTCACCTAGTCCAGGTCCTCAAGAGGCGCCTGGCCGAATCCGCACGGGCAGCGTGAAAAACTATGAGTTACGCAATCAAAGAGATGTTCTATTCGTTGCAGGGTGAAGGTCGCCACACTGGGCGGCCGGCCGTTTTCTGCCGATTTGCCGGTTGTAATCTATGGAGCGGGCGGGAGCGCGACCGAGCGAAAGCCGCCTGCAATTTTTGTGACACCGATTTCGTCGGCGTCGACGGCATTGGCGGGGGCCGGTTCCATGATGCATCTTCTTTGGCAGCCGCAATCGAGAATATGTGGGGCGCTGGAACGTCCGAACGATTTGTCGTTCTCACCGGCGGCGAACCGCTTCTGCAGGTTGGGGATGAGCTTGTGTCGGCACTCCACGACCACGGGTTCGAAATTGCCTTAGAGACCAATGGAACCCTCGCGGCCCCCAATAAGATTGATTGGATAACCGTTAGCCCCAAGGGTGCGACAACCTTGGCGCAAACAACGGGAAATGAACTGAAACTGGTGTTTCCGCAAGTCGGCCTGGATCCTGCGATCTTTGAGAATCTCGCATTTGACCATTTCCTTCTGCAGCCTCTCGACGGTCCTATGGTCGAAATAAATACGGCGGCGGCGATAGCCTATTGCCTGCAGCATCCGCACTGGCGCCTATCTCTCCAAACTCACAAATTCATGGGGATCCGATAATGTACGAACTGAGCAAGGAGTTTCGCTTCGACGCGGCGCACACGCTCCAACGTCAGATTGAGGTCGAGCCGAGCCGCAGGATTCATGGCCATTCCTACCGCGCAGAAGTAGTCGTTCGCGGCCGTCCTAATCCGGAGAGTGGCATGGTAATCGATCTAGGATTGCTCGACCAGGCCCTCGAAGAGGCTCGCGATGGTCTCGACCACCGCTTTCTGGACGAGATTAATGACCTTGGACCCGCGACAATGGAAAACCTTTCGTCGTGGATATGGCGGAAAGTCGCGCCCATCTGTCCGAACTTATGGCGAGTGACCGTAAGACGCGATAGCGACACGGGAGCCTGTAGTTTCTACGGTACGGACTCTCAATAATGTCCAATTCAAGCGCGCTCGTACTTTTTTCTGGCGGCCAAGATTCCGCTACATGTTTGGCTTGGGCTCTCAATCGGTTCGACCACGTGGAGACGATTGGGTTCGACTATCGGCAGCGGCATCGAGCCGAACTCGACGCTCGAGGTGAATTCCGGGCGGGCTTGGAAAGTCATTTTCCGAAATGGGCTGCCAAACTCGGTGAGGATCGGGTGCTCGATCTATCTGTGCTTGGCGAGATAAGTGAGACTGCGTTGACACGCGACGTTGAGATAGCGGCAACCGAATCCGGGTTGCCGAACACTTTCGTGCCTGGGCGGAACATTATCTTCCTCACGTTTGCGGCTGCTGTCGGCTATCGTCGAGGTCTCAAGCACGTAGTGACTGGCGTTTGCGAAACAGACTTTTCCGGATATCCGGATTGCCGTGACGATACGGTGAAGGCGCTTCAAGTCGCTCTCAACCTAGGTATGGAGAGTCGTTTCGTGCTTGAAACTCCGCTTATGTGGATAGACAAGGCACAGACGTGGGCCCTTGCCGAAGAACTCGGTGGGCGCGCCCTGGTAAACTTGATCCGCACTAGCACTCTGACATGCTACGATGGGGACGTGGGGAACGTTCATGAGTGGGGCCGAGGCTGCGGCGTGTGCCCGGCATGCGAGTTGCGCGCGAAGGGATATCGGCAGTTCGCCGCGCGATCAGCAATGCTACCGCTGACGCAGGAACTAGCCCATGGCTGAGATCGAACGCCTCCGTAAGACGGAAGGAATCGTGTTCGCTTTGTGCTTTGCTGGATGTATCCCGCTAGCGAACTGGTTAATCGGAAATGTTGGGACAACCTGCGTACCGAACGGTCCATGTCTGATTCCTGTGGCGCCCGGACTTGAAGCTCCTAGCGGGGTGTTGGCGGTCGGCCTCGCCTTGGTGCTGCGCGACCTTGTGCAGCGGCGACTTGGAATAATTTGGGCGGCTGCCGCAATTGCGATCGGCGCCGTGTTGTCCGCGAGTTTTGCGCCGCCTGCACTGGTTGTCGCTTCCACTGTCGCTTTTCTGTTGTCGGAAATTGCTGACTTAGCGGTCTACACTCCGCTGCAGCGCCGCGGATTCATCCGCGCCGCCGTCGCAAGCAGCATTGTGGGGCTTATCATCGACAGCATCGTGTTTCTCGGCCTCGCGTTCGGCTCCGTTGAATTTTTGGCGGGACAGGTCGTGGGTAAGGCGTGGATGGTGTTGGTCGCCCTTCCGTTCTTGGCATTGCTGCGCGCGCGCGATCGTCGGCTTGGCCTTATGCCGGCTTGAATCTGAAAATCTGAGGTTGATGGGCTACCAAAAAGCCAAAAAGCCGCTGTGTAGAGGATGCAACCCGGGATCGCCAAGAATAGGGAAGCCTTCATCTTGACCAGCCGTTAGGAATGCATCTCTACGGCGTCCGCGTCGGTCGGCCCTGTCACTTTGTTGTCGGTTTCGCGACGCCTATGACCATTTAGGCGAGTCGCACTGGCTCTAGATATCTCGGACTCGCGCTCCGGCCGTACCGGATGCTGCGTCAAAGACGATGGCAGGGACTTGGTCGAAGCTGGAAATTAGATGATCTGGCTGAACAGAGGCCTCATCAGGTGTCCACCGCGGCCGAAATCCTCCTGGGAAGTAGATGGTTTCAAGCCCGGCAGCAGCGGCAGGGGCGATGTCCCGGTCGAGTTGGTCGCCAATCATGAAGGCCCGGGCGCGCGGGCCTATCAACGAGAGTATCCGCTTATAGAGGTCCGATGTCTTTCGGCCTTCTATTATGCGATCAAAGAAACTGGTAAGTTCAAGTAGGTCGGCATTCCGCTGAACCTTGACCTTTGCTCCTTCGGTCACAATCAGAAGCAGGGCGCCCAAATCTTTAAGCGTATGCAGTCCCTCTGCCACCCCGTTGCGAATTCGGGGCGCCTTTGCCAGATCAACCAAAAAACCTTCCTCGATCGTGGTGAGATCGCCGTCCGGCAAAAGATAGTCCTCGCCGCCATTCCATGCTGCCCGGGCAGCCTCGTTGGCTTTTGCACCCCTGAGCGCCAGTTCGGTGGCACGCACAAGCAACCGTGGCGGATAACGCAAACCGGCGTGATGACGCTCCGCGAGTGCCTGATCGATCGCACGCACGAACAGAAGGCGATCCGTTTGCGCCGTTGCAATGCCAATCCTTGATTCTACAGCTCCAAGAAGAGCAACTTGTGCGCCGGCGAATACTGCGTCCGTGTCCCACAACGTGTTATCGGCATCGACGAACACCGCCGCCCTGTCAGGATCGCGAGTCATAGCTTACGGTCCTTTACACGGCCCTGGGGCTGCAGTCCCCGAGACCAAATTGTTGACCATTGGCCCCAGCGAAAGACTCAGTTCAATTCCGCAAGAGTCTGGCGCTGGCTTCGTCGGGTTGATGGTGGCTTTGACAATCACCAGGAGAACCACATAGACGAGAAGAAAGCGAAGGGCAGAGGCGAGCAGAATTTGAGCTGGCTGTAGGTATCGAAGCTTATCCGCAGTTTTCGTGGCAACTAAATACGCCTCGCTGACGTAATTTTCGAGGTATTTAACCTTGAGGTCTGGTTTTAGGACGGCAATGGTTTTTCCATCTTTTTCTATGGCCGTGACAAAAGAATTGACCCAACCGGTCGGCGACACACCAATCATCTCTCGAAAAAAGAGGTATGATCGAGTCGGTCCAGCTTGCCCAACGACTGTCGCCTCAGCCGGATACTTGAATGTGGTTCGGGTACCGTGGAATGTGACGAGGGCACCTGTCAACGCCGACAACACGAACAGAACGAAGCTCAAATACGTGCCCGCTAGGAGTAAACTCCACCCGACTGGAACGGCACCAATCGTCTGCAAAGGGTACTCTCCGGTGAAGGTCGTGAAGAAGGCTCCGGCCAGTGCGGTTAAAAATGTTGTAACCGTGAGCAAACGAGTCGCCTTCTGGTCCTGATATTCGGTCTGCTGTTTCGCCTCGTTTAGTGACGCCCGGGCGAGTTCGATCGCTTTGTCCAAATTCGCATCAGTAGATTCGAACTCATTCCAATGCTTTGTCGCCTCGACCATCTCTGCGATGATCGCACTCGACGGTACACTCTCAATTTTTTGGGTGCCCAAGCGTGGGTAGAAGTCGATACTTTTGTTGAAAAATGAGCAGGCGATGGCGTCAAACCAGCCCATCTCCGCATCGGTTTCTATCTTCTTAGCTCGCCGCCCGCTTTCTGCATTGTGATGCTCACTCATGGTACCCTCTCAGCCGATTCACCCGGATATAGCATGGCTTAAACTCCCGGTCTGTCGTCTTGCCCGGTGACTGCGCTGCTCGCCGCAGTTTCTCGTGCGCGCGAATTCCCTGAAAGTCATCGTTGAGAACTCGGATCAAGTGAGAACTCGACCACCGCACAAACACCATTTCTATTTGGCGCTTGAGAAGTAACCGGTATGTTGACCTGGGGCGAGCGAGAACGAATCACTCGTGAGGGGGGGGCACGTGCTGTTTCAAGGCATGCTTATAGAGTTGCCTGACCGCAAAGGTGTGGGAAAGCTAGAGTCCGCATCGGATGGACGCTGCTTGGTTTCAGTGTTCCACTCCATGCGGCGGATTGAAAAACTTGACCTGAAAATCAGCGAGATTAAGCGCGCCTATCTGAGCCCTCAAACGAGAGTTTATATAAGAGTACGCGACCGCGTCCGCATCGGACGAGTCACCAACTATATGTTGCAGGAGAACGGTCTCGTTGAGTACGAGGTCCGGCTCCCGAATGGCGGACAGCAGGATTGCAGCGAACTTGATCTGTTTGTTCGTCCATGGAGCGTACCTGACGACCCGGCAGACATCCTTGCCGCGGGAGGTGCCGAAAGCCAGTTCCTCCATGACCGCCGGCAAGGCGCGGTAATGCAACTGCTGAACCTTAGGAGCGCCGCACAGGGGCTGACCTCTCTCGTGTCGGCAGGTATCGACCTTGTTCCGCATCAAGTCGCCGCCGTTAGACGCGTGCTTAGCGACCCTATCCAGCGTTACTTGCTCGCCGACGAGGTCGGCCTAGGCAAGACGATTGAAGCTGGTCTCATCATTCGCCAACATCTGATCGACAATCCGGACACGGAGATTCTAATCGCAACGCCCCAGCATTTGGTCGGACAATGGCGCCGCGAGTTGATCGACAAGCTTCGACTGGACCAGTTTGGTCAGCGCTACGAGTGTTGTGCGCATGCCGACCTTGCTCGCGTTTCACGCGCTCCAGATATTCTGGTTATCGATGAAGCGCATCATCTTGTTGGCCAAGAATCCGGGGCACTCGTCAGTGCTGCTGAACGTTTGTGCGTTCTCTCGCGAGATGCCCCAGTGCTACTATTGCTCTCGGCGACGCCGCCGCTCGGCGAAGAGGCGAAATTTCTGGCGCTTTTGAACCTTCTCGATCCGGTCACTCATCCGCTCGAGGATCTCGATGGCTTCCGAGCCAAGCTGGAACATCGCCGCGACGTCGGGCGGTTGCTTTTGAGTCTCAATCCCGACGCGCCGGGGCTCGTTTTGCGGCAGCGCGGATCCGAACTTCAGCGGCTGTTTCCAACCGATCCGTTTGTGCAAGAGTTCGCGCCTCGCTTGGTCGAAGCAACACGAGGCGGGCAGGACGATGTTGCCGGTCTATGCTTGACGCTCAGAGAGCATATTGCCGACAGCTATCGAATACATCAGCGCCTTATCCGTGCACGGCGTGCCGATGCGAAGGGATGGGAATTTATGCCCCGCGGTCCCGCCGTCGATGCCGAACCCAACCTGTCGCATGTCCGAAGCGAAGCCAATCCCAGCGAGTCTGATCAACTCCTATTCAGAGCGATCGAGGATTGGCGCTTCTCCGCTACGGAAGCCGCGAGCGGCGATGAACCTGCGAAGGCGCGAGCGGCCCTTCGATATCGCGACCTCTTAGACGCGGTCGGCGTTGGCCCCGATGCCCTGCGTGGCTGGCTCAAGATGGCCACGCCAACATTTGAGGGCGAGGACGAGATTCTAGATGCGCTGCGATCGATCGCGGAAGAATGCGAAGAGAAGAATCGCATCGAAACAATGATCGCCAGTACCACTCGGCTTATCAGGACTCTGAAAGCCGAAACCTCGCATCCAAAGATCGTCGTTTTTGCCTCATCGGGCCAAACCGCGACGGTCTTCCACAAGCAGTACCAGGAGGCTGGCGATGGTACGGTCGCCTATCTGTTGACCAGCAGCTTAGATGATGGTGTCGAGACCCTCGACGCATTCAAGGAACCGCGTAAAAGCACGATCCTTGTGACGGACCGCTCGGGCGAAGAGGGCCTCAATCTGAGCTGCGCTGATGCAATCGTCCATCTAGATCTACCTTTGTCGGCGGCTCGAATCGAACAGCGGATCGGCCGCCTTGATAGGTTTGGCCGTCGGCAAGGCATTATCCGTCACCGCGTCCTACTCCCGTCTGATGATGACATGAGCCCCTGGTCGGCTTGGTTCGAACTGCTAGCCAACGGGTTCCTCGTTTTCAACCGTTCGATTAGCGACATTCAATTCCGACTGGAAGGCTTTGAGGATCAAGCCTTCCAAACATTGCTCCACAGCGGGCCAGTGGGCGTTCTGGCCTTAGCGGCTGACATCCGCGCTCGCATCAACGAGGAGCGAAGCTCGCAGGATGAGCAATATGCGCTCGATCGCATCGCGCTCGCGGAAGAACCTGTCGAGACTTTCATCAAGGGAATAGAGGACGCCGAGGAAGACGAAGGCACACTCGAACGCGGCGTCGATCGGTGGCTAGTCGGCACGCTGCAACTGAGAAAGCGGCCGTTTGCCTGGCCCGAAGACGACCCATTCAAACTTGGAGTCACCAACAACACACTGATTCCGCGTCTGCCCTGGCAATCCGAGTTAGACGTCAATGATAGCCAGCCACTCAGTTGGAAAAGGCGGATCGCGACTAAGCGCCCCGACGTCATCCTTCTTCGACCTGGAGTCCCGCTAATCGATGTCGCTGAGCGTTTCACCCGGTGGGATGATCGCGGAACTGCATTTGTCACCTACCGAACGGCGCCCGACTGGCCGAACGATCTCTGGATCGGGTTTAAGCTCTACTTCGTCGTCGAACCGCGCGTTGAGCTCTCTGATCTTCTTGCTCCCACCCGCGCTGAGCTTGCCGCATCGAGACGCGCCCAACGCTACTTGGCGCCACGGGGGCATACGCTCTATATCGACGTCAACGGTGAGGCGGTCAGCAACAAAAGCCTGATCGCGATCCTTGAGCGCCCCTACTGCAACGAGCGTCACAGCGCGTATCCGCCCGACATTAATCTCGGTAGTCGGCCGCAACTGCTCGCTGAGATCATCGATCCATCCGCCTTCCAACGGATTTGCCGTGCGGTACGTGACAGCGCGCGTGGCTGGCTCGCGGCGCAACCCAACATCATCGAGCAGATCGCCACTGGGGTGCGTATGGCCGAAGCCGACCTCGAACGCCATCGAAATCGTTTACTCCGCCGCCAATCCGCCGGTGACGCGATGGCATGCGCTGATCTCGATCTCATCGAAGGGACTTTGCCGAGCATCCGTGATCCGTCGATCAGGTTGGACGCCATGGGATGTTTCATAGTCGCACAGCGTCGGCCAAAAGGAGGCGCCCATGATCAAGCTTGACGGCAATGACGCCTTCGCGGCGTTAACCCGGTTGCTTGGCAACTCTGATGACGGTGAGACTTGGCGCGCATTTTCTCCATCCATCGATCGACTCCGCCT
Organism: Mesorhizobium sp. ES1-6; assembly: GCF_020164775.1. Classification (NCBI taxonomy): domain Bacteria; kingdom Pseudomonadati; phylum Pseudomonadota; class Alphaproteobacteria; order Hyphomicrobiales; family Phyllobacteriaceae; genus Mesorhizobium; species Mesorhizobium sp. ES1-6. The sequence goes on along the minus strand of NZ_JAIUGU010000006.1, from coordinate 42,550 downwards.
CGCTCTTAGCGACGCGTCGCAGCATGCTAGTCCGCTGGATCTCGCGGTCCTCCTCCGGCAGGCGATGCGTTACGAGCATGCCAGGCGCAGCTACGCCGTCTCTCCGACCGTATTGGTCGCCCACCCACGTTTCGGCGCCTTCGATCAATGGGAGCGTGTGGGGTTGCGTACTACGCCGTCAGCACATGGTCGCTACGTGACGGCGCTAGCCTGGCAGCCAAGCTGGCTCGTTCAAAATGACGATCATGGCGTCGACGGCTTCGCAGCTTCCGAGATGGTCTGCCGCGAGTTCAATGCCAAGGGCAGCGAAGGCGACCCGTTCCTCGCCTCAGTCGGACGGACATCCTATCGCAGCCGCGGCCAACGTGCTGCGGTACGTGCCGCCCTGTCGACACCCGCAGGCGGAACGCTCGTCGTTGCACTTCCCACGGGCGAGGGGAAAAGCATGATCTTCCAACTCGCGCAAAGCGTTGGCTTTGTTGGAACAAGCCATGCTGAAAGGCGAGGCGTCACGCTCGTTATTGTCCCGACCGTCGCGCTTGGGATCAACCATGAGCAGGAGGCGGTTGACGTCTGCAGACTTTCCAAGCCGCTCGCCTTCCAGGGCGGCAACGACGTCCAAAACGGGATCATCGCGGAGCGTATCACCGAGGGCTCGCAGGGCCTTTGCTTCGCTTCGCCCGAGGCGGCCTGCGGACGCCTGCGCGATCCCCTACGTCGCGCTGCCGAGGCGGGTCATCTGCGTGCATTGGTCGTCGACGAGGCGCATCTGGTTGACCAATGGGGCACCGGCTTTCGGACGGAATTTCAGGAACTGAGCGGCTTGAGGCGCGAACTCATTGCCGCAGCCCCGCCTGCGCAGCGAATGCGGACTTTGCTCTTATCCGCGACCTTGACCGATTCCTCGCTCGAAACACTGCGCGCCTTGTTCGGCATCCAGGGCGATTTCGAGAGCATTGCAGCTGTCCAGCTTAGGCCAGAGCCCGATTACTGGATCGCGCCGGTTACGGGAGAGCAAACGCGGATCGATCAAGTCAGCGAGGCTCTTCACCACCTGCCACGCCCAGCAGTGCTGTATGTGACTGAGGTTGACCAAGCTGATAAGTGGCACAATCGGTTGATTGCCGCCGGTTTTGGCCGCGTGCGCAAGCTCCACGGTAAGACTAGCCGCGCGGAACGCGAGTTGATTGTCGCTGAGTGGCGCGACGGATTGCTCGACATCGTTGTCGGTACCTCGGCCTTCGGCCTTGGCATCGACTATCCTCATGCTCGCAGTATCGTCCATGCCTGCGTCCCCGAGACGCTTGACCGCTTCTACCAAGAGGTCGGTCGCGGCGGTCGCGACGGCAAGGCCTCCCTGTCGTTGATCGTCCCGACGAACAAGGACTTCGCCACCGCCGCGGCTATCAATGCCCAACAAGTCATTAGTATTGATCGCGGTCTCAAGCGTTGGTCGACGATGTTCGCGCGAAAATTGCAACTGGCCGAGGGCCGTTTTGTGGTCCGCATTGACGGCCGGCCAGGAGCCGACGAGCACGATATCGATATGTTCGGCGAGACCAATACAGATTGGAATCTGCGGACTCTGGCGCTCATGGCGCGCGCCGGTCTCGTCCGGCTTTTGGGAACTCCCTACCCGCGTGTGAAAGAGGCGGGCGATTGGCTCCAGGTAGAGATTGTGGACGATCACCACCTAGACAAGGCGGTCTGGGCCTTGCGTGTGGAACCTGTGCGGCGCGAGGGCTGGATGGCTAGCAAGCGCAACCTCGACCTTATGCGCGAATTCCTTGGTGACGCGCGTTGTCCCGCTGAGGTACTTGAGGAGCTATATAGTAGCGATCGCCTTGGACGCGCGTGCAGCCGGTGCAGCAACTGCCGGACCGACCCCACCAACCGGCACCGTACTGTGCCGGTTGGTGAACCGCGCGCGCCTTGGATTGAACCATTGCATCCAACTACTCTTCGGCTTCTCGACAGCAACCTGCGCCTGCTCGTGACCTACGAAGCCGAGAGCCTACCGCGCGCTGCGTCCCGGCGGCTTGGGGAGTGCCTTCATCGCCTACAGCAAGCCCAGTTCGCCAAGCTGCTGCTTTTGGGCGCGCAACTTTTCGACATGCCAAAGATTCTCAAATTCGCAGAGAAGGTCCCATTTTTCGTGAGTGAAGTTTCGTCTCTAGCGCTTTCGCGGCTACCAAGGGGTCCGGAGGTGGTGATGGTGGGCGAGGGTCAGGTGTTGGAGGAGCAGAATCTCGTCACCCGTCCCAAAACACCACGAATCTTCATCACTCCACAGGACCAGATGGCAGTGGACGGCAGACGCTTGCGCGACGTTTTTGGGGGCCGCACACTGACGCTTGATGAATTCTTTGAAAGGGTTATTCAATGAGTATCATCACCACTGTCGAAGCCGTTCCGAGTCGCCTGTTCGCGATCTACGCGACGCTCTTTGACAGCGAAAATGGCGAACCCAAAGACCGCATAGAATCCTGGGCGACGCCTCTGTCCTTGAGCAAAAGCGGTTCGGACGAGGGAGGCGGTCCAACCACCAAACTGTTTGTCAATTCACTGCTGGAGGCTCGCAAGCTTGGTCTCGTCGAGGAAGCAGATGGTAAGCTGCGGCTCACAGCCGATGCGCGGGGGAATGGCAAGAAGGGGCAGAGCAGCGAAGTTTTCTTCCGCAATTATCTTAACCACACCCTATTCGACCCATCACGCGCCAACGACGCCCAACAGGCCGGCTTTATGCTCGCACTCGCGTGGTTTCTCAGCGCCAATCCGCTGACGCCCATGAGCTTTTCAGAAGATCCTAGCTTCGCAATTAAGGCCGAAATTGGCGAAAACGCCAGAAAGACGGAATGCACTACACTCCTTAACTACCAAAGTTTCCTCTATTGGGCGAGATACCTCGGTTTCGCTACCATCGTTGGCAATTCCAACTCTCGCCGTGCCATCCCTGATCCCGCGCGGGCAATCGACGCCGTTTTGCCTGTGGTTTTTGGGGGCGACGTTGAACTGCCTATCCAGCAATTCCTGTCCCGCCTAGCCGCAGTCTATCCAGTCTTTGAGACGGGCAGCGTCCGTCAGAGTTATGACGCGATGAGGCCGATCTCATCGACTGATGCTGCATATCGCTTGTCAATCGCAACGAGCATCGCTCTTCAGCGTCTGTCCGACCGACAAAGGATTGTACTCAACAGCGTAGCCGACGCGCCGGCACGTGTTCTTGTTTTCGGTGCGCGTGAGAGCCGGGTCAGCCATATCGCTACCCGGGGTTCGCTCGATGCGTAACTATCTTTGCTGGGAACCCAATGCCGTCCGCCAGGTCATCAACCCTTTCGCCGAGCATATGCCTGACAGTCTCTTCCGTGCAGTCCACAGCGATTGGAACCTCAACGTAAGCCCACCTGTCGGAAAATCCTTCCAGGAGATCAGCGACGCGGCATGGCGCGAATTGACGCCGAGCGAATTCCTCGCGGACTTCCTGCGCGAAGAGCGCCCGCATGCGCTCGCCGCCATACTCGGTGAAACGGGGTCGGGCAAGTCTCACCTCGTTCATTGGATGCGGCTCAACATAAGGCCGGACGAGAAGCACCTACTGCTTGTGGTGCCCAAGTCCGGCACGAGCTTGCGGGCCATCGTAAAGATGATCATCGAGAAGCTACCAAAGGCGGAACAGCAAAGCTTTCTTGACACGCTGCAGTCTGCCGGTGACGGCACCCAAAACCGGAGCGACCAGAAGCAACAGCTTCTAAATGACCTCGCTCAGGTTATCCGAGAGGAGGTGCTGGCCGCCGATGCGGACGAGATCGAGCAGGAACTCGTCAGGCATCTGCCGCATCTGTTCCAAGATCCGCACATGCGTGCGACGCACTTTCTGGCAGACAGCACCATAGTAGCAGAGATCATCGACCACATCTTCGCACCATCGAACGCCCAGGACCGGCCGGATAAGCGGCGAAGCTTTGTGGATACCGACCTTCCGCTCGGCGGCATGGACTTCGCCAACGCATCCAAGCAAGCGCGCGATGCAATGCATATTATCGAACTGGACCCTGCCGCCTACCTTCCACTCGCAATTAAGATCATAAATCGAAATCTCGACCGCGCCGTGGCACGCACACTGAGCTTCTCCGGGGACCGGGTTGAGGAGCTGATGGCGCGGTTGCGCACCCACTTGAAGAGCCAAGGTAAAGAACTGGTCCTACTGGTAGAGGAATTTGCTCGTCTTCAGGGAATTGATCGGGCCCTGCTTCAAGCCATCACCTCACATGGGGATGATCGACAATGCAAAATGCGCTCTGCCATCGCAGTAACCACTGGCTTCTTCAAGAGCGTCGCTGAAACGGCGTATATGCGGACCACTCACATCGTTGACATGGATCGATCCGCTGGCCGAGCCGAAGGACGGAGCGTGACGATGTCTTCACTCGGTTATTTCGCGTCGCGCTATCTGAATGCCGTTCGGCTCGGGCGAGCCGAAATCGAACGCTGGAATGAGAGCGCCGGACCAGGCGATAATCCACCGTCGCGCTGTGCCAACTGCCCCCACCGGGGGGAATGTCATGCGACCTTCGGAGCAATTGATGGGTATGGTCTCTATCCCTTCACCCCGCGCGCGTTGTGGAACTCCGCCTCGCGTGCCGACAGTTCGATGCCGGAAAGCCTGAACCCACGTATCCTCCAGAACGACCTGCTCGTGCAGGTGCTCGACAACTATGGGGAGACCATCACGACAGGCAATTTCCCTCCCTACAGGCTTCTAGAGAAGCTCGGCGGCGTGAAGATGCTTCCTCTCACAGCGCAGGTTTTGCTCCAAAACCGCAATCCACAGGTCTTTCAACGCTGGGAGGCGTTTCTAGAACTCTACGACGGCTCTGGCGAGATCAAGAACCTCGAGGCACCTCTCCGTGAGGCTTTCGGGGTACCCGAAATACCGGACGCAGCCGTAGCGCCAGTCATCAAACAAGGTGAAGACGACGGCTTTTCCGAAAGACTAATGCCGGCGGTGGCCAGTCGTGAGGATCAGGCAATCGAGGCGTGGATTAATGGCAAGGGGCTCGACCAGACGGTGGCCTCGCAACTTAGGCCGCTAATCTTCACGGCCATCGCCGATGCGATCGACTGGGATATGCTGGGGCTCGAAAAAACGAGCTTTGTCGGTACGACTGGACGGGCGTTCCAAACCAACAGCATCAGTTTCGACAGGCAGATGACGCAGATACAGGAGCATCTTCAGGTCAAGATCCGGGTACCGGGTGATCTGCCGGCGGCACCGACCGTTGGTACGGCCCTTCAGGGGTTGCTCCGCGCGAGCAAGCAACAGTTCCGCTGGAATTTTGACGATGGCGAAAAGATGCTCGCAGCCTTTCTCGATTGTATCGAAGTCTGGTCGAAAAGCGTTGAAGACCAGTTGCGCAAGGTTTGTGCGCCGACACCCGCCTGGAACCAAGCGAAAGCTGCTCTTGAACTCCTCTGCGTCGGCGCGGCAATCGGTGGTAAGATCAGGCCGGATGCGAGCATCGCCGAGATGATCGACGGCGCTTTCAGCTCCTGGCCTTCTGAGTGCGCCAGTACAGCCAACGATATGCGCACGACATACCACAGGCTGGTGCGCGGCCGTGACAAGATCGTCAGCGCGGCGCGGGCTCAACTATCGAGCATGAAGGGCGGCCAAGTCGGCGCGATGTTGAATCCGGGGCGCATCGTCGGTGCTATCCGCGACATACGCCAATCCAAATGGCGCCTTGGCCTGGAGCCACCCGAGGACGACCGGAGCGATGTTGCCAAACTTTATCGCGAGACCAGGGCTGACCTCGCGTCCGCGGCTACGGCCGAGATGGCGGTCCGCCAGAAATGGCTGAGCGAGATGGAAGCCGCATTTGGCCCGGACGCTATCCGCTCGACCATCGCCGCAACGCTTGAGGGCGCACGTCAGGCGGCACTCGATGCCGGCATCGGTTCGAGCAATACGTCAAAAGCGCTGCTCGATGCACTCGAACGCCTTCGCGGGACGAACTTTGATGACTCAATCTTGGCTGCGCGCGCCCTCGTCAAACAGGACGACGCACTTGCGGCGCTGGCGCATTTCGGGCGTGGACGACAGAACGCGGTCGAGGCAGGCACTGCGCTCGTAACGAGCGCGAAAGCGTTTCTTGACGCGGTGGATCAGAATCTCGAAACCTATGGCCATAGCCATACTGCCACGCATGGCGCTCTAGCGCATAGCCTATCGCGAATCGACGCTTCGCTGCGGGCAATCGAAACGGACCTCACCAGCGTGAGCGCTAAGGGCGAGGAGGCCTTCGATGCTGCTTGAACGCGCGTCCGGGCTTGCTGAGAAAATCAGCCAGTATCAGAAGCTGAAAGGTACGGCAGACGAAGCCCAACAGTTCCATACGCGCGCCGACCAATTCGGTACTGTTGCCGAGAGGATCGCGAACACGCGCCGCGCGCTAGAGAGGTTGGCAAGTGCAGGCGTGGCCATCAGCTTTGTACCGAGCGACGGAATGGGCTTAGCGGCCAAAGCGAAAACGCTTCGCGCGGCCATTCGGGATAACCCGGCCGCGGTCAAAGATCCACCGTTCGATCTCAGGTACGATTTTACAGATCGGATTACTGGGATCGCGGCCGCCGCCGAGAAGTCGATGACCGACGCCTGGAAGGCCTATGTCGCCAAGCGGGCCGACTTTGGGCCCAACGATGTGTTGAGCGCGCTCGCAGAGGTCCCTCAATTCCGCCCGAGCGTCGACAAGATCCTGCATTGCCGCACTAACATTACGGCACTCGGCAATAGCCTGCCGACCGATCCGCAAGCGACCGTCGTCCGGTTGGACACGCTCATCGCGGAACACGATACCGCCTGGGCCACCATTTCGGCGGAGGATATCCCACGGAGCGTCATCTCCTTTATTCGCGCAGCGGCGAGCGACGGCGCGCCGCTCACGGCCTATACCGACGAAGTGCAAACATGGCTCGAAAGTCGCCACCTCATCAATTCCTTCCGCATTAGGCTTCGGTAGCAACGCGCAATGACGGTTTCCCGAAAAGCATTGGCGGTGCTCGATCTAATCGAATCAATCGAGATGCGATCGCTCGAATGGGGCTTTACTGACGGTTCGTTGGGCGAGGGCGAGGCGCTCGCGCTCGCCAACCGTGTAAGCGAAGGGGATCGCAGCGCCGGCGACGGCGAGGATATCATTGAAGAACTGATCGACGCCAAGCTTATCTTCGAACTGCAAAGCATGGGTAGTGGTGTGCGCATACGCTCGCGCTTCGCCGAGATGATGCGACTGCTTGCCAACAATCGGCAGTTATTCCCCAACAAGCCTTGGCAGGGGGCGCCGCACCTTGTGGCCGACTTTCGAGTCGATCGGAGACCCCGGCGTTTCCCACGTCGGGATCGTCTGCCGTCTGCCATTTTGGACGAGCATGCCACCATCATCACTTCGACCACACTGCGGCATGACCTGTGGCAGGCGCTAACCTCTCGTCCAGGCACTAAGCTTGCCGCGTTCCAGGAGCGCGCGGCGGTGCGCCTTGCGGTACCCACCGAGGACGCCGGCACGATCGTTACGGCTGGGACCGGCAGCGGCAAGACAATCGCCTTCTATCTGCCGGGTATGCTTCGTATAGGCGAGGCGATAGGGGCCGACCATTGGGTGAAGGCGGTAGCGATTTACCCCCGGATAGAACTGCTGAAAGACCAGTTCGCCGAAGCCTTCCGCATGGCACGGACGATCGATGCACCGCTCGTTGCTCATGGTCGGCGCCCATTGAAGATTGGTGCGCTGTTTCGCGCAACACCAACGCGTGCCAGTCGCCAGGAACTGATCGATAGAGAGTGGCTCCGGCGTGGTCAGGATTTCGTTTGCCCTTGGATGCGTTGTCCCAAGTGCGGCGACGAACTGCTCTGGCGGCAGGCGGATCTCGAGGTTGCAAACGAACAACTCACCTGTGTCCGCCACGATTGTACCGGCGCGGTGGGGGAAGATCACATCATCCTCACCAGAGGCCGCTTGCAACAGCAACCACCCGATATTCTGTTCACGACCACCGAGATCCTGAACCAACGCCTGTCAGACCATTGGATGCGGGGATTGTTTGGCGTTGGATCAGCCGAGGCGAAAAAACCGCTCCTCGCGCTTCTCGACGAAGTGCACACTTATGAAGGGGCGACGGGGGCTCAGGCTGCGCTTACGCTTCGACGCTGGCGTCATCTTCTGGCTGCACCGATCAGTTGGGTCGGCTTGTCAGCGACGCTTGGGGATGCCGCGCGCTTCTTTTCCGAGTTGACCGGTGTTCACCCCGATCGCGTCGTCGAGATAGCACCGCACCTTGATGAACTTGAGGAACAGGGAGCCGAGTATCAGGTGCTTCTGCGCGGCGACCCCGCGTCACGCGCCTCGTTGCTCTCGACCACCATCCAGACGTCTATGCTGGTCCCCCGCGTTCTCGATCCACCGGGGGCGAGCGGTGCGTCGGGCGCGTTCGGCCGCCGCGCCTTCCTGTTCACGGACGATCTCGACGTCACCAATCGGCTCTATGACGACCTACGCGATGCCGAGGCCTACACGATCTTTGGCCAGCCTGATCCGCAGCGCCAACCACTCGCCAATATCCGCCGCGCTGGCCCCGATGCGACAGTGCGCGATATCGCGGGCCAGCGCTGGCGTATATGCGAGGATATAGGTCACCCGCTAGATCGACGGTTGATTGTCGGCCGCACTACATCGCAGGATGCTGGCGTCAATCAGTCGGCTAATATTGTGGTTGCCACCGCAGCGCTTGAGGTCGGCTTCAACGACCCGTTGGTCGGCGCGGTCATCCAGCACAAAGCGCCGCGTGGAATGGCGTCGTTCCTGCAGCGCAAGGGCCGCGCCGGGCGTGACCGTGCCATGCGGCCGATTACGGTCACCATCCTTTCCGATTATGGCCGCGATCGCGTCTTCTACCAGGCTTATGAGCATCTATTCGATCCGACGCTTGAGCCGCAGCACCTCCCAATCCGAAACTCCTATGTATTGAAGATCCAGGCTGTATTCGCCCTATTCGATTGGCTGGCCGCGCGGACGGCCGGCTATGAGAAGGCATGGCAATGGGATTTGCTGAGCCGACCACTGGAACATCCCAATCAAGCGGTCCGCAAGGTTATCGACCTCACCAAAGCCAAGCTTACCAAACTCTTCAAGGGCGACGCCGCGACGATCGGTGATCTGCGCGACTACCTTGTCTCGGCGCTCGGAGTCGACGAGATCACGGCCGAGACGCTGCTTTGGGACGCGCCACGCTCGCTTCTGCTTGAGGCTGTGCCAACCCTTGTACGTCGCCTTTTTCGGCAATGGCAATTGGCCTTTCCAGGCATCGCGGGTGCTTCAGACCTTCAGATCAACTTCCATCCCCTGCCGGACTTCGTACCGCGTAGCCTTTTCAGTGATCTTAGCCTGCCGGAGGTGCGGGTGATCTTGCCGCCCGCAACCGTCAATCATGAGGAGCGCGTCGAGACGCTGCCGATCCTCCAGGCTTTGAACCATCTTGTGCCCGGGCGCGTGACGAGACGTTTTGCGCATGAGCGCGGTGCTCTCTCGCACTGGGTACCGGTCGATCCGGCGTTTCCGGAGCAGGATCGGCGGATTAGCGAGTATGCCGAGGAGCATGAGTTTGTCGGCACTTTCATCGGCCGGCTCAATGATGACGTGGACGCTCAGCCGTTGCTCGTGTTCCGGCCCTGGACGGTGCGCCTTTCAAAGGCCGCGCGCAGCGAAGCGCTCCCTAGCAGCAACGCGCGACTCGCGTGGCGCACCGACATTGTCCCCAACGGGGAGCCCCTGAACGTGCCCATTCCGCTACGCTCGGAATGGCGTGATTATGTCCAAGCCATCGATTTCCATCTTCACCGTTTCCGATCGAGCGTCAGCGTGCGGCGGTTCGCGCCGACCGCTCATGCGAACATTCGCACACTTCAAGATGATTTTCCTGTCACGTTGCATTTTAAGAGCGACGATGATCGCCCAGCCGCGATCGGGTTCGAGCTTGAAGTAGATGGCTTCCGCCTGGATCTTTCACTCCCAGGCGCCGAGATGCTTGCGACCAACGCGCTACCGCCACGGCTGATGGCGTCAAGCAGACTCAGTTACATCCGCGACGCCTTCCGTGCGGACCCCGACCTGCCCGCCGATCTTAACGGGTTCCAGCGCGACTGGCTCTTTCAGATACTGCTCTCATCGCTGCTGGCCGATGCCGCAACCACCGGCCGCAGGATCGACGCTGTAGCCGCCGATCTCCTACAAGAGAACCGGATCGAGAGCGTATTTCATGGCGTGATGGACGAACTGTTCGGCGCGACGCCGCCCGACCTTCCTGACAGTGATGAAATCGACGATGACAACGCCGGGGATGGTGTAGAGCCGGAAAACGGCGCTCGGGATGGAGGGACGACGCGTACGGGGCCAGGCCGGCTGCAGCAGGCACTTGGGATTCAACTGACCCAGCCCATCGTACGCGAGCGGTTGCGTGCAGTGGCGGACCAGCTTGGTAATACTGCCCCCGAAAGATTCGCCGGGTGGCTTCGGCGAATGATTCTCGACACTCTTGGGGAGGCGGTACTGCAAGCCTGCATTGCGGCAGCCCCTCGCCAGGCGACCGTCGACACCCTGCTAGTGGATATTCATGACGATCCCAGCAGTGGCGCAGCCAGCGTATGGATCACCGAGACGACGCTCGGTGGCGGGGGCGTACTTCAGGCTTTTGCGGAGCGCTTCGCTTCTGAACCACGCGTCTTCTTCACGGCGATCGAGGCCGCGCTAGCAGCGACCGATCTTGAATTGGTCGACGGGGGCTTACGCGAAATCTTGGCGCTGGCGTTGAACGATATCGAAATTGCCGATCACATGGCGCGGCTTCGCGCAACCAACTCCCACGGCGAACGCGCGACTTTGTGGCAGTCCCTTTCGCACACACTGACACAGCGCGGTGGGATTGATCTCAGCCACGCGTTGTCGGTTTCGCTCAACAATCGCCTACTCCGTTCGGGGTCTGGGCCCTTGCTCGACCGGCTTCTGCTCGACCTTCACACGCATTGGGACAGTCTTGAGGGGCGCTTTGGCTTGGCAATCGGCCTCCGCGAATTCGCTTATATCTGCAGCAAAGACGTGAACTTGTCGGCGTCGGTTCGAACGTTCTTATCAACGACGTTACCTGCGGCGGCTATCGGGCAAGTGACCGTGATCGCCGCCGTGACCAGCCTGCTGTGGCCGCGTGCCTACGAGATGCGTCAACGGGCGCTTCAATCCTATAATCCATACCGGCAGGGACGCAGCACCGATCCCGCCGTCGTTCGCCATCTGCTGTTGGGCCGATTGATGCCGACAGTCGAACTCGCCGATCTCGACTGGCATGCCCAACTCGTCGCCGCGTTCGCCGGTCAAGGTGCCTGTCGACTCGCCGCAAGTGCTAACCAGGCCTCGGCGCTCCGCCAAGCAACCGTGCTTCTCATAGCAATGCCTGTCGATGTTGGCGTCCTGCAGTTCTTCCCGATCGTCGAGCGAGTCGAACGTGCCGACGGCCGAATCCTGGTGAGCCTCACTCTAAGGGAGCAAGTCTAGTGCCACCGGCCTCGCGCGACCTCCACGGACCCACGCAGTCGCGCGCCATCCGTGATCTTTTCCAGAGCTTGTTCGTAGCGGAACTGATCAATCCGAGCCCCAAGCTCTGGTTCTTCTTCGCCTGGATCTCCGACGTCGAGATCCTCGACAATTCGGCACGCCAGTTCGCGGCGCTGGAGCCCGATTGGCCGGCGACAACGATCCGGCTTTCGCAGGTCCTGCAGGCACTCCTTTCGCGCGGCGTCCAGGTTCGTCTGATCATCCGTGAACATGGTCACAACGACTATTTCATCGCCAAGCTGCAGTCGTTGAAGGCGCGCCACGGCGACCTGGTGAAGTGGACGATTGAGAAGAGCTTTCATGCCAAAGGACTGCTCGGCGCCGACTATTTCCTCAGCGGTTCAATGAATCTTACGTTGACCGGCATCTCAGTGAATGGTGAGCATCTAGTGCTGCGAACGGATCCCGCAGCGGTTGCCGAACAGGCGATCGAACTCGAATCCCGCTGGGAAGGTCTCCTCAAATGATCGGTGCGGATATCGAGACCGCACGGGCGATGGCAAGGGACTTGTCGACCTTTGAGTTCTCGGCGCTTGAGCCCGCTGCAGCCGAACTTTGTACCAAGCTGATCGAGACTGTCATCGATCCCAGCTTCCCGGGCGCCATCATACCAAATGTTGATGCGACGGGCGATCTTCGCCTCATTCTCGCCGCTCCAACCATGACCGCGTGGCGGCGGCTTAGCCCAGTGCTCCGGGCCTTTGCCGGTCCAACGCTGACTTCGTTCGATGGACTGCTCGAACCTTTATCTCATGGCGATCCCGTTGTAGAGATCGTTATGCACTCGCAGCCTGCTGCGACCGGCGTGATGCGGTTGCCCACGAAGAACCGCCTGTCGGCACTCCGCGCGTTGCTTCAGGCGCGCGACATGTTGGGTCGTGCGCCCAATCTGCAACGTGCGGCGCCCGAACCGACCAGTTGGCTGCTTGCGCGCTTTCAAGATTATCTCAATGTCGGTCGGCGCGACGCTGCGACTGACATTGTCGCACGCATTAAGAGCGAACTGCGTCTTGACGCGCTAAATTTGAAATTTCTCGAGGTCCAACTCCTCGCCACCTTCAGCGATTGGACAGGTATTGTCGGTCTTCCGGGTTTTGCCAATCTTTGCCTCGCGCGCCGATCGCCAGCCATAACAGCGCTGCTGCTCGAAGCGCTCTACAGAGTCCATTTAGCCGATCCGTTTGACGCGGGCGATGCCAGCGAAACCCGCACACTGTATGAGGCCGCAGTGAGGCCCTTCGCCCAACCTATGCTGAGCCTTCCCGCGCCGATGACGCTGAAAGAGGGCGGTTGGCGGATCTACGGCCTCGAAAGCTGGATAGCGCCTTCCCGAACCGACATCGCGCTCGCGCTCGTCGATCGACAAGATGTGCTCGGTTGGATCAGCCATAGGCTCCCGGCCGCCGTGCCCGCAGCGGGGCTAGCCCCCGAACCTACCCCACTCGACAGCGCCCGTGGCGCGCTTGTTCAGGTTGATGCCGTCGAGAGCGTCGACGCGGTGGCAGCAGCGCTGGCGGCGCTGGCGAAGTTGACTTCGGAAGAACTCGCGCGCCTCCGCGGAGCCGAACCGTTTCGATCGACGTTGCAGGTCACAGACCAGTTGGCCGAAATCGACCTGCCGACCTCATGGACTGAGTGGTTGGCTAAGACTGTCGATCCGTCTTTCACCACTGCCCTCGACATTGCCCGTAAAGGAAAGGACGAATGGACGATTGAGGCTGGAGCCGGTGACCCAGTCGCAGTCCAGGCACTTGCCTCAGCGCTCGATCATGCGCAGAGCAACGCACTTGCCACCGAGCGGACTGGACAGGCACTCCCATTTCTCGTCGCTTGGCTACAGCGCGATCCGGACTTTCCGAGATCCGCAATGACCCCTATCTACGCAAGTCTCCTGACCCTGTTTGCCCTCGGTCCAGCGCGCGGGAGGGGCACCTATGAGTCCAGTCAAATCCTAGTAAGCGCGCTGTTGACCGCAGGTCTAGATGTCAAGGCATATAAAGCCCTGATTGCGGACATCGAGGAGTTGGCTGGCGACGGTTTCGGTGTCGACATGGTTTATTGGGTGCTGGAGATCACCGAGGAATTCATGCGAGCTAGCGCGCCGGACGTTGACGCGAGAGAGTCTTTCCTGCACGGCGTCCTCGCGCACATTGCTCCGATTTACGCGCGATTGACCAGCTTGCAACGTGCTGCCATGGGGCGTCTGGCGCATGAACTAGGCTGGACGCCCCAATCTTTAGGGATCAGTGCCGGCATAGGTGAACCCGACGACTTCTCCAGTCGAATCCAAGGTCTGCGCATTGCCATTTACTCATTGACCGAGGCAGCGAGTCGCCAGGCTAAGGCCGCGATCGAAGAGATCGCACCAACGGCAATCGTCGACTGCAATGCAGATCATGGCGGTACAGCCCGCTTAAGGGCGTTGGCCGAGAATGCCGATCTCTTCGTTATGACATGGCTTTCTGCAAAACACGCAGCGACCGACTTTATTCGCGAACACCGCGCAAACCGTCCGTTGCTCTATGCTCAAGGTCGTGGGTTTTCGAGTATCCTACGCGCAATCGAAGATTACTTATCTTGAAAGTCGGAACTTTCGGTCGACTGCTCGCGAGGCCGCCTCGGGCAGCCCGTCCAGCCTGTTAATCGTCAAGCTGAATACGCCACATCCCCTGATTACCACCCTCGATCCAATGACCTTCGAGGATGTCTGCACCAGCAAATCGATGCAGCGTCGCACGGCCATTTATAGCTGAAAATTGGAGCTTGAAATGGCCCGGCTCCAGTTCTGGTCCTTCGTAAACGACCAACTGCCCGTCATCCCTGTATGATACGGCGATGGAGCCGTCGCTAATCCTGACTTCGCAAGAATCACCCCAGTCCCATTCCCCCTCGGCTGTGAACATTGTCATTGTGCAATTCTTGAACACCGTCATGTTTTGCTCTCGCCATTGTGTTGATTGTCGAACCACGCCACCACCTCGTAGACAACATTGGAAAGGTCAGCGGGGCGCGCCATTCCAGAGCGGAAACTGGGTTGGAGAACCGGTCGACCTTGCCACGCTCAGCGAAGGAGAGTTTCGCCACCATATCGGTAATGCAACCGCTTTACATACCATCCCTGTCTCGTTGATCTCCGCGCATCGGCGCTCTGAGGAAGAACGGCGTACAAACCGCAGTCCTGCGTGCGTCCGCACCAATGGGCGATTGTCGCGGTAGGACGAAGGAAATTTGCGCCCGCCGCAGGCGGTAAACAGGACAGCCGTAGGAGCGTCAGCATAGCGCCGGCCGCAGGACGGGACGCGGGACCGGGTCTCGACAGTCCGGCCGCTGATCGGCGACGATGCGATAGGGCTGGCCAAGGCCAGAGCCGAGTTGGCCCGGAAGAAATCGATCGGGTCCTGCATCTCTTCAACTCCCCTCAATTGCGTGGCAGCTTGTGAATTTCCAGCCTGACTGGTCCGCCCCTGTCACAACTGGTGCAAAAAAGCGCTCGCTCGACCGAACTGAACAGAGCGTCCTTTCCATAACGTTTGATGAGCCCGGCTGGCTTCACCGTTGCATGGTGCGAGCAGGATTTGCACCAGGCTCGCAGCACATGCCATTCGCGAAGATCGCCGAGCGCAACATCGAGGCCGGCGTGAACGCTGCCGTCGATGATCGTCTGTGTCGGAATCTTCACCTCGCCGGGTGTCAGGATTTTCTCCATTACATGCCGACTGTTGTAGTGAATCAGCAACATGCCGGAGCGGCGCCGGATGGCGGCTTGCCAGGCTGCCTGACTCACCGTTGAATCGGGAGAACGCGAAATGGTCTCCGACAAAGCCTGCTCCTCGCGATCCCAGACCTCGATCCGAAAATTGTCTTCCGCTGTTTTATTCGCCATAGCTTCGCCGGCCAGCGCGATTGAAGCCGAGCCATGGTCCTTTGCTGCTCAAGATCAAGCTGAAATAAGGAACATATTCCTCTTTCGTCAAGGGCGGGCTTGACTCTTTGTTCTTATTTTGTTCACATTAGCGGGGGTTAGGTCATAGGAGGCGAACCATGGAACTTCGCTTGAACATTGAGGACGCAACACCCCAAGAGCTAGCACTTGGCATCGCGGCAGCCGAAGCAGTGTTTGCACGCGCCGGCATTACAGCTTTGCAAGGCGCGGAAGGACTGTTTGCATTAGAAGGGTGGGATATCAAAGGCTTTCCAGAAGACGACAAGCCTACCGAGGACGAGGACCGAGCTGCCACAATCTGGTTGGAGGCCGACGAGGCTGCGGCGGCAGCGTGTTGTGCGGGCTGGCCGAAGGAAAGAGTTCCGCGCCATCAAATCATGGAACTGATCAACGTTCCCCGCACAAAGTTGCAAGCCGAGGCAACTCCAGACACCTGGCCGGAGCGGAAGCAGCTCTATCCTGACGTCGTCAGGCGGCTGGAGATCACGACCGGCCCGGATCGCCAGATCGATTTCGATATTGCCTTCGTTCTCGGCTGGGTTCCCGAGCGGCCGACGCTGGACCGGGTTGAGCCGCTCTCGGAGGATGGCGACCGTATCCCCTTCTTCACCAGCGACCTTGCGCAGGTCGAAGAGATGGCCCGCAAGGCACTCAAGGACTGGACAATCGAGGTCGACCGAGATCCCTGTGACGCCCATGTTTTCAACCCGGCAGCCAGCGATGACGATGATGAATTGCGGATGGCGGCATGGCGTGATTTCGACGGCTCCCTGCATATGGAGAAGCCGCCGGCAAATCCCGCAATCGCGCTGACTCTGGCAATGATGCGCGGCCAGTCCATGCATTTCGAATAGTGGTCAAACGCAGTAGGAGCTTACCAACGCCATCGGTCATCGACCGGGACTGGCCACACCAGGTTGCGCTGCCGGATGACTTCTGCACCGTCCGGAACTTCACCATGATCGCGAAGTTCTGCCAAGAACGAGGGCTTAAGCACCATACGCGGCACGTGCAGGCGATATGGCCGAATGGCAAATATGAAATCTATCGGCTCCACTGCTTCGGCGATGCCGCATCTGCACGGGCGTTCCGCAATCACTTCGAGGGGCTGATGTTCGATCCGAGGCGGGATAGAGAGAATGGAAAGGTGCGGGGCGCCTGGCGTCGTACGGGTGAATACGCTCCGGTTGTCAATCTTGGCCCTCTCAGCGTGCCGGAGATATTGCGCAGCTGAATCACTGGCTTTCGGGGCGAACTGTCTCCACCGAGAGGGAGCCGGCTGGAAGCGGCCGCAACAGCTCAGCCTCGGGCTTCGTCAGGTTGATCCAAGCCGCCCAATTCTCAGGCTGAAGCACCACGACCTGTCGATTGTGGTACGGCGCAACATCCGGCCCGGGATCGGTCGTCAGCATGGTGAAGGTGGGCGGCTTGTTGCCGACAGCTTCGCGCCAAAGCCCCGCGACGGCCATGAAGGAAGAGCCGTTGAGCGTGAAGCGATGTTTCGCCTTTGGATATTTCGTGCCTGTGAATTCGAAGAACGCGGACCCGGGAACGAGGCAGCGGTTACTGTTTCCGAACTGCCGGCCTTCGGAGCGAAAGTTGAACACTGGCCCGCCCTTTGGTCCGGTCGGCGGAAATCCGAACGTCATCGATGCCAGTTCGATCGTGCCATCAACGGCCCGCATTATTGGCGCCGGGTCATTGATGCGTACGTCGTCCGCCTGGGGCAGATCGAGTTCGGTTTGGTGGCTGGGGATTTTGAGCGCCAGTAACGCCATCATCCGGCAATATTCAGCCCAAGCGACATGCTGCTCGTAGTCGTTGCACATGGTAGGCTCCGAACGTGGGCAACCTCTGCTAACAGTAGAGCAAACGGAGGTGCCATGGAAAGCGGCGGTCGACCCAAGTTGTCCCGGTCACTCAGAATGTCCGCCTAACTGTGGTCTGCAAGAAGGGCGTCCGGGTCAGGGGCCAAAGGAGGACTGCATGAGCGACGTGGCCAAGGTTCTGGGACTGATCGAGAACTGCAACGATCCCGAAAAGCTGAGGTCGTGGATCAGGAACGCCCGGGACAAGGGTGAGCCGCGCGTCGTCGACGCCGCTTTCCGTAAGCTGGTTTCGGTCCTGCCAAGAGAGAAGCCGGGGACGGTGGAGCATGACTTCTGGCAGACGATACATGCTTTCGAGCATGTCCTGTCCGAAGAGCGGGGAAAGACGACCCGGCTCGCGCGCACAAGGCAGAAAGTCGCAAGGGCCGGAGTGGTCCAAACCCTTCAAGACTGGGCCATGAGTGCCAAAAGTACCGACGGCTTTGTCATGCTGCTGGAACGGAACATGCCGGAGCTGACCGGCGAAGCCGTCGTCCTGCGGCACGCGCCGCGGTTTGGCGCGGAGGTCGTCGCGGCGGCCAGGCGCAGGCTGGAGGCAGCGGATATCGATATTGCCGCGCTTCCTGGCGCCACACCTGCCGAATGACCGTCAGGAAAAAGGGCGACCGTCTTAAGTTGCCGCCGATCGTGGCCGGCGAGTGGCGCGGCGAAATCGTAGGCCCGGCCAGCATCAACTTCGGCCAGGTGGTCCAGCCAGGCCTGCCCCGCCAGTCGGTCGAGTTCACCTATATCATTCTCCCCGCCACGCTCATCATGCCGGATGCGGCATTCCGGTGGCCGGGCGTCGTCATGATCATGGCGCCCACGCCCATGAAGACGGAGTTCCCCGATGCTGGCAAACTCTTCCCGGCCGATCGCCTGCCGTCGCTAAGCCTCTCCCTCCAAGTCACCAGGGCGCAGTTTTCGGACATGCTGCCACGCATCGAAGCCCGGCGGCTCAATAATTTCTATTTCGTCGTGGAGGAGGAAAGCAAGGGTTCCTGGCCAGTGCGGAGCTGGGGCGCCACGACAGCCTAGCGCGTCAGCCCCGCCCCATTCTATCCGTCTCGACGATGGCAGGGTGCGCAACGTCTCGGCCATAATCGCCATCTTGGCGGCCTTGATATGTGTGGCGTCGAGCGCAGGACAACCTTCCTCGCCGCCACCATTCAACGGCCACGGCTCCGCCCCTGCGAAACGGCTGTGGATTGACCACATCAGCCTTCCAGGTAGCGGCAGAAGCCGTTGGCGAGATACATTTGGCGCGGCGTCCGACATTCCGGCTCGAACACGTCCGGATTGGCCACGATAGAATGCACAGTGCCTTAGCGCGCGAGTTGGCCACGTTGAGGTGGTTCGCGGTGTAGAGGAACTCCATTCCCTGGGGGGCGTCGGCATGACTGGAGGTCGTGATGGAATAGATCACGATGGGCGCCTCTCGTCCTTGGAACTTGTCAACCGTGCCTATCCCCGCGCGTTGCTGCCATCACCGCCGTAGAGCGCTTTCGCTTCGGGCTAATCAAGCGGCCGGCCGGGCGGTGCTGACGCGGCCACGGATTGCTGGACAGGAGGGCCGCGCTCCCTCAAGCGCTTGCCTGCCTTCAAGCTAGTCGAGGGGATCCGTCGTACCAAGTTACGTTAAAAATTATCCGCCGACAAATCAGTGACGACCGGAGAGACATATTGCCCGGTGTATCCCGGCAGTGCGATATCGGCCGCAATTGAATTGAGACCTTTTCGCCAATGCAGCTGACACGTTTTGAGCTCTATCAACAGGTGTGCAACAGGCCGCTCAGTAAAGTCGCCCCGGAACTCGGAATTTCCGGCACGGCGCTAGCCGCCATCTGCAAAGGGTATCAGGTACCTTACCCCGGATCGGGGTACTGGACCCGCATCTCTCTCGGGCTCCCGGCGGAGCTGCCAGCGCTGCCAGAGGCACCTGACGAGATCATTGAGATCACGCCGTCGACCCAGAAACCAAGATCAAAAAGAGCACCGGAAGAAGGCTCCGCGCGGAAGACCAGGCGCGCAGCAAAACCCCATCGTCCGGCACGTCATCCGCTGCTGTTTGGTGTCGAAGAACATTTGCGAAAAACGCGGGAGGTAAAAGAAGGCGAGTTCCTCAGGCCCTACAAGAGGATCCTGCCAGATCTAATTTCATCGGAAACTGCACTGCATCGCGCACTGGCGATCGCCAATGACCTCTACCTCGCGCTGGACGAACAAGGTTACCGCGTCCACATCGCTCAGGCTGGCGGTGACCTTCATCGCATTCACGTCAAGGAACAGGAGGTGGAGCGAAAGGATCGCAAATACGGATGCTATCACTCCGGAAGCATCTGGGCTCCGGACCGACCGACCGTCTTCTACGTGGATACGGTGCCAATAGGGCTCGCTCTCACCGAGATGACCGAGAGAGTGACAATGCGATACCTCAATGGTGACTACCATCGCGAGGACAGCAGATTCATACGATCAGCCAAGTCTTGGCAACTGACGCACTCCTGGACAACAGAGCAGGATATGCCCTGCGGACGTTTTCGGGTGATTGCCTATTCCCCGAAAAAGGGCGTCGACTGGTCTGTCAGTTGGCAGGAGACCGAGCAGGAGGCGCTTGGCACGCTGATCCCAAAAATCGTCGAGACCTTGAAAGCGGCTAAGGACAATGTGCAACGCCTTATGGACGCCGAGGATGTGGCGGCGGCGAAGAGGAAAAAAGAGCGAGAGGAGGAGTGGGAGCGCTACCTAAGGCAAGAAGATGCCCGCAAGACAGCTCAAGCTCTTGCCGATAGCCAGCAGCAGCTTGCGGAAATTATCGAGAGGTGGGGAAAGGCTATGACGGTAGAGCGCTTTTTCGCGGATGCTGAAGAGCGCCTGAAGTGTACGAACGACGGGGGGCGGCAGCGCCTGGAGGAGCGTCTGGCGCTCGCGAAGGCAATGATGGGAAACGCGGATCCGCTGGATTTCATAGAGAACTGGGTGGCCCCGGAAGAAAGGCATCGTTCAAAGTTCATCTAGCCAGATTGGATAGCCGGCATCGTGGACACGGGACCCAGAGAGCTGACGATGAGGGCCGGAGAAATCAGCGTTGCGTTGTGCGTGCTTCCCGCTGAGGTCGTGCCGCAGTCAAAGCGTAATACATATTCGTAGCGCGCCATTTGCGGGTTCGGAATGCCGTGAACCCTTTCGTTGCAATGCGGCTAGCAGGTGGGGCCGCCACTAGCATTTCCGCGAGGACTCCGGATAAACACTACGTGTAATTTAGTTTGAGCTGAATCTTGGGGGGCAAATGCCTGGCTCGATAGAAATTTGCAATCTGCGTAACATCCGACGCCTCAAGTTCTCAATCCCGGATCGTGGAGTTTGGCTGCTCACAGGCGCTAATGGCGCCGGCAAGACATCTCTGCTTGCCTGCCTTCGACGGCTTGGTAGTGCTAACGCTTTTCCCGTACACTTTCCCTCATCATTGCGCTCGGAGCGTCTCGACAATCATGCTACCGGGACTGTGACTTACGAGATTAATGGCACATACGTAGCATACGCCTATCGTGGTGCACGCTGGACGCCACGGCCCCGAAGTGCCTCACATCTATTCCGGAATTTTGGCTACGCGTCAGTCACCTACGTTGGGGCCACTGCAGACCGCATAACTCCCAGGCCTGAAGACTTTGATACCCGTCACGTCAAAACCGTTGATAGGCAGATTTTGGTCGCGGCTAACCAAATCTTTCAAACAGACAAGTTCACGAATTTGCGGTCAATCAATTTGACTCGGGGCATCGGTAACAATGCTTTCGTGCTGGCCTTGGGCACCACGCCTCAAACTTACCATTCTGAAAAGCACTTCAGCTTGGGAGAACTGTGCGTTCTAAAGCTTCTGCGCCTACTTAAAGATGTCGCGAACAACAGCATGATTATCGTTGATGAACTCGAGATGGCCTTACATCCGAGAGCCCAAGTCGAGTTGCTCCGCTATTTGGAAAAACAAGCCAAAGACAAATCGCTTACCGTGATCTTTTCTACTCACTCAGTCACTCTCCTTAAGACTATAAATCACAATCGCATCATTTACCTGGAGAGGCAGGATGACGGAACAATCAACCCCGTTGTCGGCTGTTTCCCAACCTACGCCATTGGTAATATCGCCGCCGAGGAAGAGACACTTCCCGACATCATGCTGTACGTAGAAGACCTTTTCGCGAGAGATTTCTTGAATGCGTTCTTCGAACTGTTTGTCGACGAAAAATACGGCGACCCCACGCTTCGTCCCTCAGCCAAAATTGTTCCGGTGGGTGGCTTTAACGAGGTTGTTGGATTTCTAGACCGAAATCGCTCGGTCCTACCTGCATCGGTGAGGCAAAAGGCCGTTCTCGATGCGGACGTGGCGACCGAGACCCTGGCCCAGTGGCAGAATGCGAAAAATCACGCCAAATTGGCGAGGCATCAGGAGTTGAAAGGATATATCGCGTTTCTCCCCTTCACCCCAGAAGTTGGCTTAATGGATTATGCAGCCAGCAACGCGATGGGCTTTGAGCAAAAGGTTCGGGAAAGGTGGGGCGACAACCAGTTGCAGGTTCGGAGCATCGTTGGGAAATACAACACGTCTCTGACGGGCCCTGCGAAAAGGCAGGCAGCGAAAAAGAGCATCAATGAACTGATGGACTATTTGAAGACACGCACTCAGGGCACAGACGAGTTAGTCAGGGAGAAATTGAGTGGGTTATACGCAAACCTGGAGTGGGCGACGTATAAGCCAGAGTTCATGACACTGTTCGGCAGTCTCACGTAGGTCGTACAGGATTACTGGAACTAACCCGCAACATCGCGG
The DNA here is from genome assembly GCF_020164775.1 of Mesorhizobium sp. ES1-6. Classification (NCBI taxonomy): domain Bacteria; kingdom Pseudomonadati; phylum Pseudomonadota; class Alphaproteobacteria; order Hyphomicrobiales; family Phyllobacteriaceae; genus Mesorhizobium; species Mesorhizobium sp. ES1-6. Next base: position 20,251 of record NZ_JAIUGU010000006.1, on the reverse strand, counting down.
TTCGCGGTGCGTCTCATCAAACGCTAGGACGTCAAAAGCCGATAACTCGCTTGCCACCAAGCGGTGCCGCAGACATGAGATTCTTCGCCCTCGAAGGCAGAAATGATCATCGATCTGTTCGCGACCGGTAGCTGTCTCCGCTTAGGAGTTCTAGCCAGACGAAAGCAGATGAGGTGGATGGCTCCCGCTCCCGGCATCTGAGTGCCACAGTGGGTTTGCTGTCAGGCAACCCGAGCAAAGGAGCCATCCGCCATGCAGATTACCACCGTGGGCCTCGATCTGGCCAAGCGCATTTTTCAAGTTCACGCCGTCGACGCGTCTGGAGACGTTGTTGTGCGCAAGGCACTGCGCCGATCGCAAGTTCTGCCGTTCTTCGCCAAGCTACCGCGCTGCCTGATCGGGATCGAGGCCTGCGGGACGTCACATCACTGGGCTCGAGAACTGACGGAGCTCGGCCATGAGGTCCGCTTGATGCCGCCGAGCTACGTGAAGCCTTATGTGAAGCGCGGCAAGAATGATGCGGTGGACGCGGAAGCGATCTGCGAAGCGGTGACACGCCCGACCATGCGCTTCGTGGCGATGAAGTCGGCCGAGCAACAGGCGGCCCTGTCGCTTCACCGCACACGCAATCTTCTGGTCAAGCAGCGCACGCAACTCGTGAACATGATCCGCGGCTTGTTGGCTGAGTTCGGCATCGACATTCCTCAAGGTTTGGAGCGGGCGCTCAGGCTGGCGCACCAGATCGCCGCGAAGGAAGCGACGCCGGAAGTGCCGGCAATGGCAACGCAGGTTCTCGGTCTCCTGTGCGGGCAGGTGCTCGACACCCATGTTCGTCTCCAGGCGATCGACCGTTCGATCAGTGCCCTCCAACGAACCGACGACGTCGCACGACGCTTGTCGACGATCCCCGGTATCGGTCCGGTAGGGGCTACAGCGTTGGCTGCATCCGTTGCCGATCCGGGACAGTTCCGCTCGGGTCGAGAGTTCGCCGCCTGGCTTGGGCTGACACCTTCGCAAAACTCGAGCGGCGGAAAGGACCGTCTCGGGCACATCACCAAGATGGGCGACCGGTATCTGAGAAAGCTCCTGGTGATCGGCGCGACCTCTCTGATCCGACGGGCAAGGCATAAGCCCGAGGCTGCGGATCCGCGCCTCCTCGCGTTGCTCGCCAGGAAGCCAGCGCGCGTGGCAAGCGTAGCCATGGCAAACAAGATGGCCCGCGTGGTCTGGGCGATCATGGCGCGCGGCGAAACCTATCAAGCTCGCCATGCCGCGAGCCTTGCGGCGTAAGGTCGAAGAAGATGAAATTTTAAGGACAGAGAACAGTTCGAGCCGATCGATCGGCTCCATGAGGTTGTGAGAGCGACGCGATGTGATGGCGAGACCGGTCAGGCCGGGAACAGGGACAACCCGTCGAATGTCCGAGGCATCATAGCCTGATAAGCAGATTGGGACCCAGTTCGCCGACCCCATCAGGGCCAGCAGCCTCGAATGGCTGCATCAACAGGCCGGACAGAAGACTGCACCCGACCAACGCGCCATAATGTCGAATTACCTCTTGCATCGCGGGAGCCATCCACAGAGGACCTTCAGATCACGGCTGCAATTCCGCCATTCAAGGTGACCTGCAGATTGCCGAGAGCTGCCATTTGTTTTCGCGACGCGATGTTGGCTTTGCGCCAAAAGCGGACCGAAGGCCGAGGGCTAAGGCACGACTTCAGGTCTCGACCTCAACCGAAGTGTCGAGGGTTGAATTCTCGACGAAAGCCCCAAGCGATGCATGCATCTGATTGAAGATGGCATCGTTCTCCCATCCTGTTCCAATCGTCAGCACGAAGTTGACCGTCATTTCGGGGCTCTCGTCCGGATGATCATAGCCGTAGAGGTAAAGGTCGCGGGTGAAGATGCGCGCATAGACCCGGAGATTGTCACCGTCGAAGGAAATGCCTTTGAATTTCTTGTGATGGTGGCGAAGCGGACTCCACTTGTGATCGAGCTCGCGCGCTTCTTGCTCGGTGATTTTCTTCGTGTCGAGCGATCCAAGAAGGTTGTGCGTTTTCCCATCGCGCTCAAACTGAACCGCCGTCTCCAGTCGCGCCGAGAAATAGTTCGGGCCCGCGATTTCGCTTACGAGAGGATGGGGGTCGAGAATCGCAGTCAGTGTGCCGTACCCACGAAGCTTCCCACTCGCGCGCAAAGCAGCCGGAATCGGCAGTTCCCAATAATACGCTGCGCCGGCTTTCAGAGACGCCGTCCACTGCAGCGTCACCGCTCCGGGCGGGCTGTTCCATGGCATGGACTCGCCAGGCGACCCGTATCCGAGCGCGATATCGTAGACCGGATTGTCGGCGTTGTGGAGGATCAGCGCCTTTACCAGATCTGGCGATGGCTCCCGCAGAGCGGCCATCGTGTGCGCGGCAAGGGGAGAAGTAAGGGCAGCAGAGAAGCTCGACCCCGCCGATACGACCCCACCGATGGTCCGCACGTGAGAGAAGTGCACGGTTTCCGGCTTGAGCATGCTTGCCGGGCCTGGACCGGTCAGGGACACCGGGCACTTACCTCCAGGCGCGCCATCCGACAGGTGAAGCCGGCCACCGACCGTCAGAGCCGCTTCGCAGTCAGCCGGCGGCTGCATTCGCCCACTTGGCTGGTTGCCAGTCGAAATCACCAATAGAACGCCGTGCTTGCGTGCGAGAACGGCGAGGTCGTGGCCGAGGGCGCTGACCTGATTAAGGTCACAATCCGTTCGCTGATTCAGCGACAGATTCCAGACCTTCGTTTCTGGATGGGCTGCCATCACCACATCAAGATAAGGCGTGAGCGAATCCGGATCCAGGAAGTATCCCGAGCCTTCTCGCGGCACTACTTGCACGATGCCTGCGCGGCAATAGAGCGAGGGGAGTTGCAGGCGGTTGTTCCAGTCGTGCCCCTGAACAATCAGGGACGTGACCTTGTTTCCATGTCTGGCATCAGCAAAGCCGGTCGGGACGAGGGGCTGCGCTCGCCATGCTTCGGCCGGTTGATAGGAGGAGGCCGTCAGGCCGCCATCGACGACGCCTACGATCGGCATCGAGGCAAGTGACGCCGGTAAGGGGCGTTGTGGCTCTGTCCCTTCGCCGGGCGACGTCGAGGCAATGACAGGCATCGGATCGAGCCGGAAAACGGCGGCAGAGCCAAGTATCGACGCCAACCGCTCCCTGTCCCGGATAATGACCCCGGTCTTTGCCCGGTGACGCGCGCGATAGTCCCGCAGCGCGAAAGAGATTCGGTCGGTTAGGCTTGAGACGAGGCGCAAGCGTTGACCGGTCTCTTCACCGGGTGCGACTGGCAGTGCCGGCAGCTGAAGCAACGGCGCGGTCGGCAGACTTCCTAGCACCTCCTCGTCGCGAAGGCGGCCAATTTCCTGCAGCACCACTTCGGCGCTTGCGTTGTCACGGTAGGGCATGAACCAGAGTGTGAAGGCCCGACCTGCTCCTATCTCAGGCGCGAGCTCCCAAAGCCGGTCGATCCCGATTCCGTGCGCGACGTCATTCGAATCGTACGCGCGCACGTCTTCGACGCGCGAAATATCGACCATGTCGCGATCGACATCGGCCGCGATCATGAGGCTCGAATAAAAACCAAGGCGGCTGGTTTCGATTTCGACGAGATATCCGGAGCGGTAGGGCGCGACGATCGAGGCGCCACGATCCGCGTTGAAAATGTCCGTAGGCGTCCACGTTGTCGCGCGTGAGTCGCTAAACATCGAAGCATAGATCATCGTACGGCCGGCAGCCGTCGCGAGCTGCTCCTGCCTCCGATTGAGGCCGGCGAACGCATCACTGAGGACGCTCCGCTGATCGTCTAGTCGCTCGAACCTGATCCCCGTCCGATTCTTGCCTCGTCCGGTAATGCCTTCTGGCCTCGGGTCCTTCGTAAAACGCAGGACCGGATTGAGGATCGGGCGGCGGGATTGTTCATCAGCCATCTATCTCTCCGTCCTCGCCTTTGAGGTAACGGTGGGCCATCTGCCGACTTACGCCGACCAGCCGTGCGATATCGGTCACTGGGAGCTTGGCGCGATCATGCAGCGTGACAGCCAGCTGTCGCTTGTCGTCAGACGTGAGCTTCCGCGAGTCGAGGAGAGAAGGGCTGCCTCTGCGGGACGACAGTAATGCAAGCAGAATGTTCGGCAGGTTCAGATCCGTCTTATCCAGGACTGCCCGGCGACGCGCGCTCAGTGAAATATTCTGGATGTCCGCTCCCGTCAGCCCTTCAGAGAGCCGTGCGAGCGTCTCAGCGTCCGGCATGTCGTGGGCATGCAGCCGCAGGAATGTCCGCCACATCTCTGCACGCGTGCCTTCCGAAGGTGGCCCGAGCTCAAGCTTGTAGGGGAACCTTCTGAATATCGCTGGATCGAGCAGGTGCGGATGATTGGTCGCACCGATGACGATCACGTCATTGGTCAGCGTATCAAGTCCCTGGATTACCGCGTTAACCACGCGCTTGAGCTCGCCCAGTTCCTGCCTGTCATCGCGCAGCTTTGCGATCGCGTCCAATTCATCCAGAAATAAAACGGCATTTCGGACTGGGATGAAATCGAAAATGCCGCGAACGTTCTTGGCGGTCTCGCCCAGGCGCGACGAGATCAGCGCATCAAGGCGCGCGATGTAAAGCGGCCGGCCAAGCTGTGCGGCAATGTGCGAGGCGAGCAGGGACTTGCCGGTGCCCGGATCTCCGAACATCAGAAGTCGGATCGGCGCATCTACACCAGCCTGCTCCAACTGATCGTGATGCGTGGCGTCCTCGATAAACTGCGCGACGACGTGCCCGGCGCTTTCGTCGAGAATCAGCGGCGTCGTCGGCGCACTTCCTTCCTCAAGCAGCGGCAGTCGGGTGCCCGCATCGACGGGCAGCCTTTCCACATACCCGGATGCCTGAAGGGGCACGCCCTTCTTGCGCACCACCGCCTGAATAGCCTTCGCGCTATCCACGTCTTTGGCGTCGAGCAGCCGCTTTGAGAGGATGTTCGCCGCCCTCCGCACTTGCGTGTAGTCGGCCGACATGGCGGCCTGGAGCAGCGAAACGAGGGTTTTTGTGTCGATTTCCATATTGGGAAGTGTCACCTAATTTCGATATTTTGTCAACATGAAAATCGTAAATGTAAACCTGACTTGCAAAATTGTAAACTTCGTGCTATAAGCTGCTCACGGTCGAAAAGCGACCTTCCGACGCCGGTGCACCTCGTGCGGCGGTGCAGGACCAAGCCAAACAAGGACCCAAAAAAATGAGTGAGAATGAACATGATCGCCGCGAGATCGCCGACCTGAAGCAGGAAGTGGCTGTGCTCGAGCATGAGGTCGAGGTGCTCGACGAGATCATCGATCTCGAAGAGCGGGCCAAGGCCGGCAAGGATCCGAAGAAGGCCAAAAAGTACCGCCTGCGCATCGACAAAGAGAAGAAGGTGGTCGAGGTCCACGAGATGAACGGCACTCAGATCCTCGCGCTCGTCGACAAGACCCCCGACAAGTACCTTCTGTCTATGAAAGTCCAAGGCGCCGGCTTCCAGCCCGTCGCTCCGACCCAGATCGTCGTCTTCCACAGGGACCGCGTGGAACGTTTCCAGACCCTCGCGCTCGATCCGTCGGAGGGCTGATATGCGCAGGGCTTTTCAGCTTTCCGAAGAGGACGAAGAGTGCTTGGCGCAGGCCGGGCGCTCGTGGGAAGCCATCCGGGAAGGGGACGCCAACTGGCTGATCCTTCCCGGCCACCGTATCCCGGACGGCTACAACGCCCGCGTGGCGACAGCAGCGCTCAAGATCCCGCCCAAGTATCCTGACGAGCAGATCGACATGGTCTACTTCGATCCGCCGGTAGCGTTAAAGACTGGCCGGGTGATTGCCAACCTGTCGATGACTACCCTCGACGGCAAGCAATATCAACAGTGGTCGCGACACCGCACCGCAGCCAATCCGTGGCGGCCTGGCATGGACAATGTCTGCACTCACCTTCTGCAGGTCGACACTTGGCTGCAGCGGGAGCTGAACAAATGAGGGCGATCAAACTCCGGCTCACCAAGAAGCAGCACGATGTGGCAAAGGCCCATCTGCTGCCCGGTGACGGCCTCGAAGCCGTCGCCGTCGCTCTGTGTGGGCGCCGTCGTGGCGATGCGGTCCACGCCCTCAGCATCCTCGATCTCGTCCCGATACCGCATGATGAGTGCAGCGTCCGGCGCGCCGACCGCGTGACCTGGTCGACGAAGCGGCTCGTCCCGCTCCTTGAGCGCGCCGCCAAATACGACCTCGGCATTCTTAAGATTCACAGCCATCCGGGAGGATACCGAGCTTTTTCCTCCATCGACGACGAGTCTGACGCCGACCTTTTCAACTCCGTCTTCGGCTGGACCGACAGCGCGTTCCCGCACGCGAGCGCAGTCATGCTCCCGGACGGCGAACTCTTCGGCCGCGCGATCCTGCCTGACGGACAGATGCGCCCATTGGATGCGACCACTGTCGTCGGCGATGACATACAGATATGGGACGGCGGCGGTACTGGGGCGGCGCCCGGGTTCGCTAGGCGCCACGCTCAGATGTTCGGAGCCGGAACGGTCAATCGTCTGCGGACGATGTCGGCTGCGATCATCGGCTGCTCAGGGACCGGTAGCCCCCTGGTCGAGCAACTCGCGCGCCTAGGTATTGGCCGACTGGTTCTGGTCGACCCGGATATCGTCGAAGAGAAAAATCTGAACCGGATACTCAATAGCTCACGCGAGGACAGCTATCTTGGCCGTCCGAAGGTCGAGGTGATGGCGCGCGCCATCGCCGCTATGGGCTTCGGGACCGAACTTGAAATTCTGCGCGATGATCTTGCCAAGGCGCGCTGCGTCGAGGCGGTGGCGCAGTGCGATGTCGTTTTTGGCTGTATGGACGGGGTTGAGGGTCGCGCGCTGCTGAACCGCATCGCGTCCTTCTACATGATTCCGTACTTCGATCTCGGCGTGAAACTTGAGGCCGATGGCGCCGGGGGCATCAACGAGGCAGTGGCCGCCATCCACTACCTTCGGCCAGATGGTGACACGCTGATGGACCGTAAGGTTTATACCCAGCAGCAGTTGATGGCCGAAGGTATGAAGCGGACCGACCTCGCTGCCTATCGTGATCAGGTGGCGCGAGGTTACCTACGCGGCGTTCCGGAAGACCGGCCCGCTGTCATCAGCGTGAACATGCAGATCGCCAGTATGGCCGTGAACGAGTTCTTGGCGCGGCTCCATCCTTACCGCCTGGACGAAAATGCGTCGTCGTCCATTATTCGTGTCAACTTCGTCGGCTCGGAGGTGATGCGAACCGCCGAAGGTGAGGCATCGGGCATGTTCAACAAATATGCCGGCAGGGGCGACACGACGCCGCTTTTGAACATGCCCGCGCTCAGCCTGGTGTCGCCGTGAGACAGATCTGGGCGTTCATCCTCGCGGTCTGCCTATGGCTGATTGCAGCGCCTATAGCGTTCAACCGATTGTTTCGGCGTCGCCTTGTCTGGCAGTTTGAGCGCGTCGAAGACTTTCCCGACATGCTCATGTCGGGGCGTGTTTATCTTGCCGGCGAAGATGACGATTTCTGGGGAGCAGCCATGACCTGTCCTTGCGGCTGCCGTGAAACCATCGAGCTCAATATGCTGCCACAGGTTCGCCCGCGATGGTCCGCTCCTGATGGCTTCGACGGCCTGGCTACACTCCAGCCATCGATCTGGCGTCGGAGCGGTTGCAAAAGCCATTTCTTTGTTCGGAATGGCAACATTGACTGGTGCTGACTAGCAGGCCCTGCGCGGCAACCGATCGTCCCGCTTGTAGATGTAAGCAAAGTTTGCCTGAACGTCCAACATTGGGCGGTGGGTTCAACTGATCGTGGCAACACCTTTAATCTCTGAGAGGATGAGGAGGTGTCGCATGGTGACGTCACGGGTCTGGTTTACGTCAGCGCAGAAGGCCGAGCTTTGGGAACGATGGAAGCAAGGTCAGAGCATTTCGTCGATCTCGCGGTCACTGGACCGCCGGAACAAGGGCGGTGTTCAGCGGATCGTATCCTTGCACGGCGGCATTGCTCCGGCAGCACGGCGTAGAGCGGCTTCGGCGCTTGAGCTGGCTGAGCGCGAAGATATCTCTCGGGGGATTGCGGCAGGTCTTGCTATCGGCGCTATTGCACGCAGTCTGGGGCGATCCCCATCAACGATATGTCGCGAGATCGCGCGCAATGGTGGTGCAAAAACGTATCGCGCAACTCGGGCAGACAAACAGGCTTGGGAGCGAGCGCTTCGTCCGAAGCAGTGTCGTCTGGCATGCTCTGGACGGCTAAGGTGGCGAGTGGCGCAAAAGCTGGCGCTGCAGTGGTCGCCGGAGCAGATTGCAGGCTGGCTGAGGCGAGAGTACCCGGGCGATCCCATCATGCGGATATCTCATGAAGCGATCTATCGCAGCCTGTTCATCCAGTCGCGAGGGGTGCTCAAGAAGGAACTGACGGCGCACTTGCGCACCAGACGACAGATGCGCCTCGCCAAGGGCGCACAGAGCCAAACGGGGCAAGGACAAATCCTCGATATGGTCTCCATCCGCGAGCGCCCCGCCGAGGCGGCGGATCGTCCCATACCAGGCCATTGGGAGGGTGATTTGCTCGCCGGTGCGAACGATACCAACATCGCCACCCTCGTCGAGCGACACAGCCGGTTCACGATGCTTGTGAAGTTGACCAGAAGGGACTCGGCGACCGTCGTGGCGGCTCTCGCCCAAAAGATCGGCGCATTGCCCGAAGAGTTACGACGCTCGTTGACTTGGGACCAGGGCAAGGAGATGGCTCGTCACAGGAGCTTTACCGTTGCAACCGACCTACAGGTCTACTTCTGCGATCCGCGCAGTCCCTGGCAACGCGGCAGCAACGAAAACACCAACGGCCTGCTCAGGCAGTACTTCCCCAGGGCAACCAACTTCTCCCAAGTCTCGCAGGACCAGCTCGACGCCATCGCTCTGCGTCTCAATCAGCGCCCCCGAAAAACCCTGGACTTCGAAACGCCGGCCGATAGGCTACGAAAGGTGTTGCGATGACCAGTTGAACCCACCGGCGCAAAGCTGTCGTTCGCGTCGTAGAAAATCGTCGAGCAGAGTTCCATGGCATTGTTTCCACAGGAGGGTGTGTCGAAATTGATACGGTCTCTTGTGCTTCCGTAGTGCTTCCGGAACAAAAATGCGAGGACACTCGCGAAAAGTACGATCGGATAACTATTTGATATTTATGTTGAAACTGGCGCACCCGACAGGATTCGAACCTGTGACCTCTGCCTTCGGAGGGCAGCGCTCTATCCAGCTGAGCTACGGGTGCTTTCAGGACAAGGGGTCCGGAAAACGAACCAGCCGGCGAACCGGCAAGTCACGGCTTCTTAGCGGAAGCAGGCGCGGGCTTCAACGGGGAATTGATGACGTGCGGGATGCAGAGGCCCGCTTCATAGGCGGTATGTCGGATAGGGGGTTCCCCCACTCCGTCTCGGCTTCGCCGATCCACCTCTCCCCCTCCGGAGGGAGAGGAAATTGAGCCTCACTGCGCCGCCGGGCTCTTCACCGGCCGCCGCCCGCGCACCGTTCGCTTTGCCTTCTTCGCGCTCGCCAGCTCATGCATGGCATCGAGCTGCATCTGCTGCATTTCGGCCAGCCGCGTCCATTGGCGCGAGATCAAATAGTCGAGTTTTTCGTGCAGGTGGCGCACTTCGAGCTCGGCCTTGAGGTTGACGCGGTAGTCGTTGAAGGAGCGCAGGCGGTCTTTCACCTCCTGGCGCTTCTGGCTCATCATGATGATCGGCGCCTGGATGGCGGCGATGCAGGAGAGCAGCAGGTTGAGCAGGATGAAGGGATAGGGATCGAAGGCGCCGGTCGTGCCCTCGAACAGGTTGATGCCGATCCACACCAGCAGCACGCTGCCGAACGAGATCAGGAACCACCAGCTGCCGCCAAAGGCGGCCATGCCGTCGGAGACGCGGTCGGCGAACGTCCGGTGCTCCTCGAATTCTTCTTCGCTGTTTTCCGAAATCGTATCCTGCCGGGCGATCGATTCCACCACCTGGCGGTCGAGCTCGGAGAATTCGCCGTGCTCCTGCTGCAGGAGCTCCTCCATGTAACGCATGCGGTAGCGGCCAAGCTCCTCGCGGCTGATGCGGGCGCCCTTGGGCAGGTCGGGGTGGTCCGAGTGAATGCGGTCGGCGAGGCTCGGGCGCAGCGTGTCGATGCGCACCAGGTCGCGCTTGCGGAACTTGCGGCCCGAGATCGCCGACGGTTTCTTCTTCGGCTTTATCCGCGACCCACCGGGGCCGGCGGGTTCGGAATCCGGCACTTCGGGCGTGTCGAAATGCTCGTCGGAAACCTCCTGCAAATCCGCTTGCGTGGTCGACGCCTCGAAATACTCGCCGCCGCTGTCGTTCTCATTGTCGGCCGACGTCTGCTCGGATGCCTTGGGAACGGTGCTCATGATGGGCTCCTGCTGTCGTGCTGTAAGTTAGGATACGCCATGGCGGCGGGGCATATCCACTGTCGGGTTCCGCAGCCTATGCCACGTCTTCCGCACGATTGCGTGACAGTCGCAAGACGATAGCCGGCTGCGGGGTTTTTGTTAGCTTCTTGGCGACGACGGCCCCCGCAGGCGCTTCGTCATCCACGGGCGGAGCAAAGAGCGGCAGCGGCGTCGCGGAGACCCGATGATCCATGCCGCGACCTTTGTCGGAGGGTGCAACGGTGCGGAATTCTGGACCGTGGCGACAGCTTCAGAGTCCCGGCATGGATACTCGGGTCTGCGCCGCGTCGCTACACTCCTTGCTCCGCCCGTGGATGACGAATTCGGGGGAGGCTCCGCGCAATCGCCGGCAAAGGCCAGCTAGTTCTTTACTGCTGTTCGGCGAACATCAGCCGCGTCTTGGTGGCGTCCATGGTGGGCGACAGGCTGCGCTGGATCAGCGCTTCGACATGGTCGTTGCGCTGGCGGGCCGAGTCGGCGCCCATCACCACCACGATCAACTGGCGGCCGTCGGCGTCGTAGGAGGTGACGATGTTGAAGCCGGACGCCCTGATATAGCCGGTCTTGATGCCATTCACGCCGCGCACGCGGCCGAGCATGTCGTTGTGGCCGCGCACCAGCCGCCCGCGAAACATGAAGTCGCTTTCGGAGAAATAGTGGAAATGCTGGGGAAAGCGCCGCTGCAGCGACATGCCGAGCACCGCCATGTCGCGCGCCGTCGTCATCTGGCCATCGTCGGGCAGGCCGGATGCGTTGCGGAAAGTGGTGCTGGTCATGCCGAGCGATCGCGCCTTTGAAGTCATCATGGCGGCGAACTGGTCCTCCGAGCCGCCGAGATATTCGCCCACCGCCACCGCCACGTCGTTGGCGGATTTGACGACGATGGCGCGGATGGCGGAATCGACGTCGATCGTCTCGCCGCGCCGGAAGCGCATCTTGGTCGGCGGCTGCGAGGCGGCGTGGTCGGAAACCGGGATCTGCGTTTCCTTGGTGACGCGGCCGGTGTCCATCGCCTCGAACAGCAGATAGAGCGTCATCATCTTGGTCAGCGAGGCCGGATAGCGCTGCGCCGTCGAATTGACCTCGAACAGCTGCTTGCCGCTCTTTCCGTCAACGACGATGGCCGCGTATTTCTGCGGTGCCGCCGGCACGGCCAGGACCGAGTCCGGCGGGGCCGTGGTCGAACAGCCGGCCACCAAGGCCACCAAGGCGAGCGCGGCCAGGATTTTCTGGAGGAGCGGAAAGAGACGCGGAAAGGACAAGGGCTGGACTGTTCTGGCGATGCTGTTGCTGAGATGAGGCGAAGCTAACGTAACGCGGCGGATGCGTCCATTTGGTTAATGGCGGTTGGAGCAGGGATTGTCGAGAGCGGTACGGCCTGATTTCCTCTCCCCGCCCTTGGCAGGGCGAGGAGGCTGGGTGAGGGGCGGCGGCGTTGCCTTGATGCGAAATGCCTGTCGCCGCTTGCGCAAGGTGCGCCAAGCGGGTTTGGTGGGCGGCTCCAGAATCGCAGGGTGGATATGGTCACGATCAACGCCAAGGGCATTTCGGTTTCGCTCGACCTCACCGTCGGGCATATCGCCGACATGACCGTCGAAAGCGGCGGGCGCCGGCTACGGCCGCTGCATCGCGCGCCATGGGTGGACGCAAGCGAGACGCTGCCTCCAGACCTGCCGCAAGGCACCGTCCGGCTCTCCGGCGATTTTCTCTGCGCGCCATTCTCGCGCAGCGACGTCGAGGAGGCGCCGCTGCATGGCTGGCCGGCCAACAGCGCCTGGGATGTGGTGGAAAGCGGGGTCACGCAGGGAGGCTGGCGCGCGGTCTTCCGCCTGCGCCACAAGGTGATGGGCGCCAGCGTCGACAAGATCCTCACGCTCATCGACGATCATCCCTTCCTCTACCAGGAACATGTTTTCTCCGGCGGCCATGGCGCAATCTCGGTCGCTCATCACCCGATGACGGCGATGAGAGGCGGCGGCAGGCTGGCCTTCTCGCCGAAGCGTTTTGCCGCCACGCCGGCCGATCCGCTGGAGCCGGACCCCGCGCGCGGCCGCTTCATGCTGGCGTATCCCGGTCGGTCGTCGGACCTCGGGCATTTTCCCGCCGCCGGCGGCGGTACGCTCGATCTCACGGACTATCGCATGGAGGATCGGCGCGAGGATTTCCTCACCTTGGTCGAGGCCGACCATGGCGGGCCGGGCTGGACCGCGCTGGCCCGTCAGGCAGAGGACGATCTGGTGCTGGTGCTGAAGAACCCGGCCGAACTGCCGGTCACCATGCTGTGGTTCTCGAATGGCGGGCGTGACTACGCGCCGTGGAGCGGCCGCCACCTCGGCGTGCTCGGCATCGAGGATGGGCGCACGGCGATCGGCCACGCCGCCTCGCTCGGCGACAATTGGCTGAAGCGCGAGGGCGTGGCCACGGCATTCGATCTTGGTGAGGGCCGCGCCGTCTCGTTCCGGCACGTCATCGGTGCCTTGCCGCTGCCGGGCGGAAAGCCGCCGCGGGAGGTTACCACGGCGGATGGCCGCCTGCGGTTGGTCGGCGCCACCGCGTTGGAGGTCCCGTTCGACAGCGAATTCCTGCGCATCGGCCGGCCGGCGGCCGCATAAGGAAAATTGCCTGACGGCAGGGTTTGAAATTTCCGCCAACTGCCGACAAGATGCGTCCGAAATCGTGCGGGAAGAGCCAAATGTCCGAAATCGCCCACCTCGCCGCCACCATCTTCAAGCGCGCCGGCAAGGCAAAGCGCTTCATCGTCGCCATCGCGGGCCCGCCGGGTGCCGGCAAGTCGACACTGTCGGCAAGCCTGCATGACCTCTTGCCGGAGGGTGTGGTGGAAGTCGTGCCGATGGACGGCTTCCACTATGACGACATCGTGCTCGACGCGCGCGGACTGCGCGCGCGAAAAGGCGCGCCGGAAACCTTCGACTTTGCCGGCTTCGAGGCACTTTTGAGGCGCATCCGGGCCGGCGAGGCCGAGATCGCCATTCCCGTCTTCGACCGAAGCATGGAATTGTCGCGCGCCGCGGCCGCGATCGTCGGCACCGAGACCAAGTTCATCCTGGTGGAAGGCAATTACCTGCTGCTCGACGAGGAGCCGTGGTCGCGGCTGGCGCCGCTGTTCGATTTCTCGATTTTCGTCGACGTGCCGCGCAACGAACTCGAGCGCCGCCTGATGGAACGCTGGCACGAGCATGGCCGCTCCGAGGCGGATGCACGCGCCTGGATCGCCTCCAACGACATGCCCAACATCGAACGCGTGCTGGCCCGGCGCCGGGCGGCCGACCTGGTCATGGGTTAACCCGGTTAATCCAGATTAACCTGGGCTAATCCGATTAACCCGCGTAACGCAGATTAACCCGATCAATCTTCAGTATTTTTCGACGGGAACCTTAAGACTTACAAGGCGTTATCCCGGTCAGGCAATCATGCCGGAAGAGGGATTCCGTCCGATGGCAACCAAGGCAAAAAAGCCCGCCAGGGGCAAGTCAGCTCAACCGAAAGCGCCGCAATCGACTGCTGGGGCCGGCCCCGCGATCGCCCAGCGCTCCAAGGATGCGAAGGCCTTCGGCAAGGCGGCGCCTAAAAAAGTCGTGTCGGGCAGCACGGCGAAAGCGGCCGCGCCTAAATCGGCGGCGAAGACCCCCCGGGCGAGCAAACCGGCGGCGGGCGCCGACTCCAAGGTTCGCACGGCAGCCAATGTCGCCGCCGGAGCGGTCGTGGCCACGGCGCGAGGCGTGGCGTCCCTTGCCGCCTCCGTGGTCGGCAGGGGCGGATCCAAGGCGAAAGCGAAGTAGAGCCCGCCTTTCCCCGTTCTGGCGGGGTTTAGGGCCGGGCCGGGATGGTCAGGCCCTTCTGCACCGCCGGCCGCGCCAGTCCGCGCTCCAGCCATTTCGCCAGATTGGCGAAATCGTCGAAACCGACCAGATCGCGCGCCTCGTAGAAGCCGATCAGGTTGCGCACCCAGCCCAGCAACGAGATGTCGGCGATGGTGTAGTCATTGTCCATGATCCACTTGCGGCCCTTCAGCCTGACATCGAGGACGCCGAGCAGGCGTCGCGATTCGTCGCGGTAGCGCTCCAGCGGCCGCTTGTCGGCGATCTCGCGGCCGGCGAATTTGTGGAAGAAGCCGACCTGGCCGAACATCGGCCCGACCGCCGCCATCTGGAAGAAGACCCATTGGATCGTTTCGTAGCGCCGCGCGGCGTCAACGGGCATCAGCAGGCCGGTCTTTTCCGCAAGATAAAGCAGGATGGCGCCGGATTCGAACAAGCCGATCGGCTTGCCGTCCGGGCCGTCGGGATCGATGATCGCCGGGATCTTGCCATTGGGGTTGAGCGACAGGAATTCCGGAGTCCAGCTCTCGTTCTTGCCGATGTTGATGAGATGCGGCTCATAGGGCAGGCCCAGTTCCTCCAGCGCGATCGATATCTTCACCCCGTTCGGCGTCGTCGCCGAATAGAGCTGGATCTGGTCGGGATGCTGGGCCGGCCAACGGGTTGCGATCGGAAAGGCGGACAGGTCGGCCATCGGGAACTCCTGGGCGGGGATGCGCGCGAAGGGCGCGGTGTTGGCGGGTCGGCCAAGAATTAGAGCTGCGGTCGGGCCGGATCAATATGGCGGCGACGCTTTAACCATGCACGGATAGTCAACCGATCGGACCGCCTGGGCGGATAGCAACCGCCGGCGCAGGTGGTGACTGCCGGAGCAAATGGCAACCGTCCCGGATCAGATGGCCTTGAAGGCCAGCACCGCATTGGTGCCGCCGAAGGCAAATCCATTGCTGATGGCGGCGCGCACCTTGCGCTCGCGGGCGACATTCGGCGTCACGTCGAGATCGCAATCGGGATCGGGCTCGCGGTAATTCGCCGTCGGCGGCACGACGCCTTCGCGGATCGCCATGACGCAGGCGATCATCTCCAGTCCGCCCGATGCGCCAAGGCAATGGGCGTGCATCGACTTGGTCGAAGAGACCGAGAGCGCGCGCGCATGCTCGCCGAAGACGCGCTTGATCGCGAGGGTTTCGATCTGGTCGTTGGCCTTGGTGCCGGTGCCATGCGCGTTGAGGTAATCGATATCCTCGGGATTGAGCCCGGCATCGGCGAGGCAGAAGCGCATCGCGGCCTCCGGCCCCTCAACAGTCGGCGCGACGATATCGGAGGCGTCGGCCGAAAGGCCGGCGCCGGCGATTTCGGCGAGGATGGTGGCGCCGCGCGCCATCGCATGGTCGTAGCTTTCCAGAATCGCCATGCCGGCGCCTTCGCCCAGCACCAGGCCCTGGCGGTCGGCCGAGAACGGCCTGCACGTGTCGGGCGCCAGCACGCGCAGCGCCTCCCAGCCCTTCAGCACGCCCCACACCAGCGGCGCATCGGTGCCCCCGGCCACCATGACATCGGCACGGCCGAGCCTGATCTGGTCGACCGCCGAGGCGATGGCATGGTTGGCCGACGAACAGGCCGAAGTGACGCCGAACACCGGTCCGCGCAAGCCAAGATGCATGCTGACCTGGCCGGCGGCGGCGCCCGGCATGACCCTGGGGACAGTGAAGATACCGGCGCGATTCTTGCCCTCGATCAGGATGGCGCGATAGTTCTCCTCGACCGTCTCGAAGCCGCAGACGCCAACGCCGACGATGGTTCCCATCCGATAGGTATTGTCCGCATGCGGGACCAATCCGGACTGCCGCATGGCTTCTTTCGCCGCGATCACCGCCAGCAGGCTGAAGCGGTCCATCGACACCAGCTGCTTGCGCTCGATGCCGTGGTCGGGCAGTTCCTTGATCTCGCAGCCGGTCTTGACCTTCAGTTCACTCTGGAAATCGCTGCCGATAGGGCCGATCGCCGAACGCCCGGCACGCATCTCGCCCCAGATTGCCGGCATATTGGTGCCGAGCCCGCATATCCCGCCAAGGCCGGTGATGACGACGCGTTTTTGCATTCGGTCAGGCTTTTTTCGCGATCAGCGCGCGAACGGCCTCGACCATGTCGCCGACATTCTTCAGATTGCTCCAGGCATCGACCGTGTTCATCTCGATCTCGATGCCATACTGCTCCTCGAGGTCGAAGATGATCTCGGTCAGCTCCAGCGAATGGATGCCGAGCGCCGTCAGTTCGGTTGTTGTGGTGATTTCCTCGCCGCCCGGCTCGGCATGGGCCTTGATCTTCTCGATGATGTCCGTTGCCAGCTGGTCAGCCATTCGGTTTCTTCCCCACTGTGTCGTTTCCCGACGCCAACTGAACGGCGCCTTCTTTTCCTCGATATCAGGCCGCGATCTTCGCCTTATACCTCCGCCAAGCGTCGCCTGACCGTACCAAGGTGGTTCCCTCTATAGAAACGGAAACGCCATCAAGCAACAAGCTATTATGTCGACAAAAGCGCCACAGTGCTTAACTTGGCGGCGTGGATACGATCGAGAATACGAAGTTTTCAGGTCAGTTGGCCCAGCGCGCGGCGGGCAAGGCGCAGCTTGGCTGCGCCAGCAGCGACGGCTGCACGCGGCTGCGGCGCCTCTATCAGGACGGCTCCGCCAAGATAAGGCTGCCGGCCGTTTCGGCCGGTCCGCTGGAGGCCGTCCTGATCAACACCGCCGGCGGGCTGACCGGCGGCGACCGTCTCGGCTGGGAGGTCGATGTCGGCGCCGATGCCAGCGCCACGGTCACAACCCAAGCCTGTGAAAAAGTCTATCGCGCCGCGTCGGACCATGCCGAAGTCAGCGTGAAGCTGAGCGTCGGCGAGAACGGCAGTGTTGCCTGGCTGCCGCAGGAAACCATCGTCTTCGACCGCGCCGCCTTTGCCCGTACGCTCGATGTCGAGCTTGCGGCCGGCGCCGAGGCGCTGGTGCTGGAAGCGGCCGTCTTCGGTCGCCTGGCCATGGGCGAACGCGCCGCACAGGGCATTTTTCACGACCGCTGGCGTGTCCGCAGGGAAGGAACCCTCATCCATGCCGAGGATTTTCGCATCGGACCTGGCATCGCCGACACCCTGTCCCGCGCGGCGATAACAGGCGGCGCGATCGCCGTGGCGACGCTGTTGCTGGTGTCGCCGCGGGCGGAAGCCTTGCTCGACCCGGTTCGCGAGATCATCGGCGACCAGGGCGGCGCCAGCGTCTGGAGCGTGAAGACATCTGGCAAGCTTCTTGCGAGGCTCTGCGCCGAGGACGGCTACCAGCTGCGCCAGCGGCTGGTCCCGCTTGTCGGATTGCTCAACGGAAAGGCCGGGCTGCCCAAATTATGGTCACTGTGACTGTCTCCGCATCATTTCAGGAAGCCGCATGAACCTGACGCCAAGGGAAAAGGACAAGCTGCTGATCGCCATGGCGGCGGTGGTGGCGCGCAAGCGGCTGGAGCGCGGCGTCAAGCTCAACCATCCGGAAGCCATCGCGCTGATCACCGATTTCGTCGTCGAAGGCGCCCGCGACGGCCGCCCCGTGGCCGAACTGATGGAGGCCGGTGCCCATGTCGTCAGCCGCGCGCAGGTGATGCAAGGCATCGCCGAGATGATCCATGACGTGCAGGTGGAAGCGACATTCCCCGATGGCACCAAGCTGGTGACCGTGCACGAACCGATCCGGTGAGGAGAGAAAAATGCTGGAGCTGCGCCCGAACTGTGAATGCTGCGACAAGGATCTGCCGCCGGAAGCCAGGGATGCGCGGATCTGCACCTTCGAGTGCACCTTCTGCGCCGGCTGTGCCGAAACCGTGCTTGGCGGCGTCTGCCCCAACTGCGGCGGCAATTTTACGGCCCGGCCGATGCGCCCCGCCGCGATGCTGAAGAAATATCCGGCTTCGACCAAACGCGTGCTCAAGGCCGAGGGCTGCGGGCCGGCCAAGGCCGCCTGACATCGCAAAACGAAAGGCAAGTAAAATGATCCCTGTCAAACGCCTGTGCCTCTCGGCGCTCCTGCTCGTGGCGGCGGCCATGCCTGCCTACGCCCATGTCGGCATCGGCACGACCTCCTCCTTCACCGCCGGCTTCATGCATCCTTTGTCCGGCCTTGATCATATGACCGTGATGATCGCGGTCGGGCTGTGGGCGGCGCTCAAGGGCGGCAAGGCGATCTGGGCCTGGCCGGCGGCCTTTGTCGGCGTGATGCTCGCCGGCGCGGCCCTTGGTATGGCCCATGTGCCGGTGCCCTTCGTCGAACCGGGCATTTTGGCCTCGGTCGTGGCGCTCGGTCTGCTGGTGGCGCTGGCGGTCGATCTGCCTGTCTCTGCCGGTGTCGCCATCCTCGGCCTGTTCGCGCTGTTCCACGGCCACGCCCATGGCACGGAAGTGCCCGAAAATGCCGGTGGGCTCGACTATATGGCCGGCTTTGCCATCGCCACCATGCTGCTCCATGCCGTCGGCATCGCCGCCGGGCTTGGCCTCGGCACGAGGTTTCGCCGCGTGGCCCGCATCGCCGGTGCCGCCTGCGCGGCGATCGGCGTCGGCCTCGCCTTCGGCGTCGTGTGAGGCTCCATGATCCCCGGCGAAATCATCCCCGCCCAAGGCGACATCGAACTCAACAAGGGTCTGCCTACCCTCACCCTGAAAGTCGCCAACAGTGGCGACCGGCCGGTCCAGGTCGGCAGCCACTACCATTTCTTCGAAACCAATGAGGCGCTGAAATTCGACCGCGAACGGGCGCGCGGCATGCGCCTCGACATCGCCGCCGGCACCGCCACGCGCTTCGAGCCGGGGCAGGAGCGGGACGTTACGCTGGTGCCGCTTGGCGGCAAGCGCGAGGTCTACGGATTCCAGCAGAAGGTGATGGGCAAGCTGTGAGGGCGTCTACTGCGTGGCGCGCGAGGAGTGGCTTCAGCGCAGGCACGAGCGCTGCGCGTCGCTCAGTCCGAGGGCTTGGCGGCCGCGTAGATGACGATCTTTCCGGGATCGTCGAACTCCACGGCCAGAACATCCTGGGCAAGCACACGCCGCGAATCGATGGCGTTGAAAAGCAGCGCGTTGGCCTCGATCTCCTTGCGCAGTTCGGCGACATCGTCCTGATGCTGCCGAACCTTGTTCTCGATGGCCGGCGGCGGGCCACCTTCGCTGCGGGCCGCGTCGGTCAGGAAGACGATGTCGACCTTGTCGAGCTTGGACGTCTTGCGCACCGTGCTGATGTTTTCGCGCGTGCGGTCGATCGCGGAACTGACCTTGCCGATTTCCGCGGTTGCCTTGGCCTCTTCCTGATTGACCTGCGAGCCGACGATGCGGTCGACGGTCTCGGGACTTTCAAGACCCTGCGCGTTCAGCGCCGCATGGGGAGCGCTCGCCACCAGAAAGGCAGCCGCCGCAAGGGCATGCAGCCATCTCATATCGGGCAGGGTGGTGATCGTCATCGTTCGCTTTCGCGGTTTGCTTCAAGATCTGGAAAACGAAACGCCCCCGGCCCTGTCAGGGTTCCCTCCGCGACCCGGGCGGCGGACCGGATGCCGGCCCGCCGAGCCCGTTCGTCAGCTGGCTTTCTTGGTGATCAGGGTCAGCGCGCCGTTCGGCTCCATGCTGGCCGCGACCACCTGAGCCGAGGTCATGCCCTTGGCCTGGAGGGCGGACTTAACCTTGGGCGTGGCGTCGATCGAACTGCGCAGTTTCTGCAGGCCGGCATCGCCACGCTGGGCGATCACCTGGTTGACCTGCGTCTGGGTGTCCTTCGGCAGCTCGCTGATGTCGATGACGTTGACGCTCTGGATTGCCGGCGCGGCTTGCTGACCGCCAGGGGCGGCCGGAGCGGGGGCGGCCGGGGC